>JBCCPL010000005.1:0-198665 GCA_039111155.1 Pseudomonadota bacterium
AACGCCACTTATGTCGAAGACCTCTACGAGACCTACCTCACGGATCCGAATGCTGTTCCTGCTCAGTGGCGAGCGTACTTCGATCGACTGCCAAGGGTAGAGTCAAAAACCACAATCGTCGGCGAGGTCCCCCATAGCACCGTCCGGGACCGCTTTGCGCGCATCAGTAAAATGCGCGTGCGCACCGAAGCCACCGTTGCCCATGACAATCAGGCGACCCAACACGAGCGCAAGCAAGTCCGGGTGCTCGCGCTGATCTCAGCTTATCGGCAACGCGGGCATCAAAAAGCGAGTCTCGATCCCATCGGTCTTGCGGAACGCCAGCATGTACCAGACCTTGAGCTTGGCTTTCATCAACTTTCCGAGGCTGATCACGATACGGTCTTTCAGGTGGGCAGTTTGTCCATTGGCACCGATGCGGCCCCTCTGGGAGAAATAATCGCGGCCCTCGAAGCGACTTACTGCCACACGGTCGGTGCCGAGTTCATGCACATCGTTGATACCGAGCAGCGTGCATGGATTATGAATCGGATGGAGTCGGTCCGTTCTGCTCCTGACTACAGCGGTGAAGTAAAACGCACGATTCTACGCAGACTGATCAAGGCTGATGGGCTGGAAAAGTCGCTGGGATCGAAGTTTCCCGGGACGAAGCGTTTCGGTCTCGAAGGTGGTGAGAGTCTTATCCCCATGCTCGCCGAGATGATCCAGCGAACCGGTGGTTACGGCGCCAAGGAGATCGTTCTTGGTATGGCGCATCGCGGCCGCTTGAACGTGCTGGTGAATATCCTCGGCAAGAATCCATCGGAACTATTCGCCGAATTCGAAGGTCGGGCTACGTATGATAGCTCAGGGGATGTGAAGTATCACCAGGGCTTTTCGTCGAACGTGATGACCCCTGGGGGTGAAGTTCATCTGGCCCTGGCGTTTAACCCCTCACACTTAGAGATTGTCTCTCCCGTTGTCGAGGGTTCCGTGCGCGCCCGCCAGGACCGCCGTAGCGATCCGGAAGGCGCCACCGTCTGGCCGATCGTGATTCATGGCGATGCCGCTTTTGCGGGGCAGGGCGTCGTGATGGAGACATTTCAGATGTCTCAGACACGAGCCTACAAGACCGGCGGAACCGTTCATATTGTGCTTAACAACCAGGTTGGCTTTACCACCAGCCGCCGTGAGGATGCGCGCTCGACGGAGTACTGCACCGACGTCGCGAAGATGGTGCAGGCGCCGATCTTTCATGTGAACACCGACGATCCTCAGGCTGTGTTGTTCGTAACGCAGCTCGCTGTTGATTACCGCAATGAGTTCAAGCGCGATGTCGTTATCGATCTGGTTTGCTATCGACGTCGAGGTCACAACGAGGCCGATGAGCCGTCGATCACCCAGCCATTAATGTATGAGGCTATTCGATCGCACCCGACGACCCGTGATATTTACGCTCGTCGATTGATCGATGAAGGCGTTGTGACCGAGGCCGATGATAAGGAACTGGTCGATGGTTACCGCGATTCGCTGGATCGCGGTCAGCCGCTGGTGTCGAGTCTGGTATCGCAGCCGAACAAGTCGATGTTCGTAGACTGGACGCCCTACCTTGGACACGAGTGGACGCTCGAATACGACACCAGCATGGATCTCGCGGAGCTGCAGGCGCTTGCGACCGAGACCAACGTGTCTCCGGATAATTTTCCGATTCAGCGCCAGGTGGTAAAAATCCTGGAGGATCGCCGGAAGATGGCAGCCGGAGCTCTCGCTGCTAACTGGGGTTTTGCGGAGACTCTCGCGTACGCGTCACTCCTTAAGGCTGGGTTTCCGGTGCGCCTTACCGGGCAGGATGTCGGACGGGGCACGTTCTCCCACCGTCACGCGGTACTGCATAACCAGCGCGAAGATGCATCGTATGTGCCGCTTCGACATGTGGCCAATGATCAGGCGACATTCACCATTTTCGACAGCCTTCTTTCAGAAGAGGCCGTGCTCGCTTTTGAGTACGGTTACGCGACTACGTCGCCGACGGGGCTGGTGATTTGGGAGGCACAGTTCGGTGACTTTGCCAACGGTGCGCAGGTCGTGATCGATCAGTTCATTACCTCAGGCGAGAATAAGTGGAGCCGTCTTTGTGGGCTCACAATGCTGCTCCCCCATGGCTATGAAGGCCAGGGACCTGAGCACAGCTCCGCGCGGCTCGAGCGGTTTATGCAGCTCTGCGCGGAACACAACATCCAGGTCTGTGTTCCGACCACGCCCGCGCAGGTTTTTCATATGCTCCGTCGGCAGGCGATTCGTCCGCTGCGTAAGCCGCTGGTTGTGATGTCGCCAAAAAGTCTGCTCCGGCACAAGGAGGCCGTATCCAGTCTGGAGGAACTAGCCGGCGGGCGTTTTTACAATGTCCTCGATGAAACCGACGATTTGGATAAGAACGCGGTAGAGCGCATTGTGCTCTGCTCAGGCAAAGTGTTTTACGACTTGCGAGCCGCGCGGCGCGAGCGTGAGATCGGCAACATCGCGCTACTTAGACTCGAACAGCTGTATCCGTTTCCGGCCAATGAGCTGCTCGATGTGCTTAAGCAATACCCGAACGTCAAAGACGCCGTTTGGTGCCAGGAAGAGCCCATGAACCAGGGCGCCTGGTACTCCAGTCAGCACCACATGCGTCGCGTGCTGCAGTCGCACAATCCTGATATGTATCTCAGCTATGCCGGTCGCGAGGCGTCAGCGGCACCGGCTGCAGGCTACATGGCTCTGCACCTGAAGCAACAGGAGGCTTTTATCAATGAAGCGCTTACGCTTGGGCAACCATCGATCGACACGTGAGCTGAGCTAACCCTTAATCCATTCACCAACTAGTAAGAAAGTCACAAGGAATACCCATGGCCATCGATATCAAGGCGCCTGCGTTCCCTGAATCTGTTGCTGACGGCGAGGTCGCCACCTGGCACAAGCAGGAGGGGGAAGCCGTGCAGCGCGATGAGCTGCTGGTCGAAATTGAAACCGACAAGGTCGTGATGGAGGTGGTCGCGCCGGCAAGCGGCGTCCTTGAGAAGATCCATGCGCCGGAAGGGGAAACGATCGAGAGCGGCGCTCTGCTTGCGTCCCTTGCCGAGGGTGCGGGCGCCTCGGCAGTGGCCCCGGCCCCGGATTCACCCGCTGAGGCATCTAGTCCCGCGCCGGAAGCTACTGATCATGCGACGGCCGACATGGGGCCTGCGGCGCGCTTGTTGGTCGAAGAACAGAAGCTTGATGCAGCAAAGATAACTGGCACCGGGAAGGGCGGGCGAATCACCAAGGAAGACGTAGTCTCCTACATAAACGAGAAGGAAGCGGAGCCGGCTCCCGCCGCGAGCCCGGCAGCGGCCAAATCAGAGGTCGTGAGCGAACCGGACGGCCCGTCAAGCGAGCGGGTCGACAAGCGAGTGCCGATGACTCGTATGCGTGCGCGCATCGCTGAGCGACTGCTTGAGGCGACGCAGACGACGGCGATGTTGACCACCTTCAACGAGGTCAATATGGCGCCCGTGATGGCGTTGCGAAAAAAGTACAAGGACCAGTTTGAGAAAACTCACAATGGCACGCGTCTCGGATTCATGGGCTTCTTTGTCAAAGCCGCTTGTGAGGCATTGAAGCGCTATCCGGAGGTCAATGCGTCGATCGATGGTGACGACGTGGTTTATCACGGCTACCAGGACATCGGTGTGGCGGTTTCGGCGCCGACCGGCCTCGTCGTTCCCATTCTTCGAGATGCGGATTTCATGAGTCTTGCCGACGTCGAGGCCGCCATTGTGGATCTCGGTACTCGCGCCCGTGATCGAAAGCTGAGTATTGAGGACATGACCGGAGGGACTTTCACTGTGTCCAACGGCGGTGTGTTCGGCTCGCTGCTCAGTACGCCGATCCTCAATCCGCCGCAGACCGGAATTCTCGGAATGCACAAGATTCAGGAGCGTCCGATGGTGGTAGACGGCGAAATCGTCGCCCTGCCTATGATGTACCTCGCGCTGTCCTATGACCACCGACTAATAGACGGTAAGACCGCTGTTCAGTTTCTGGTTGCCGTCAAAGATCTGATAGAGGATCCGGCGCGCATTCTTCTGCAGCTTTAACGATCAACTCTGAATACGCTTCGGAGCCTGGAGACAAGATGAGTGACAAGTTTGACGTAGTGGTGATCGGGTCAGGTCCCGCGGGATACGTGGGCGCAATTCGCGCAGCACAGCTCGGCCTCGCTACCGCCGTAGTCGAAGAGTGGTCCGAGGAAGATGGTAAGCCGGTTCTCGGAGGGACCTGTCTGAATGTCGGCTGTATCCCTTCGAAGGCACTGCTCGATTCGAGTCAGAAATACCACGAAGCGAAAGATAGCTTTGCGCTACACGGCATCGGCATCAACGATCCGCAAATCGATGTCAGTGCGATGCTGGCTCGCAAGCAGAAGGTGGTATCGCAGCTCACCGGGGGTATCGGCGGGTTGTTCAAGCACAACGGTGTGCAGGTAATCCAGGGTCGCGGCAAGGTCCTTGCCGGCGCCAATGTTGAAGTAACGGCCGCCGATGGTTCGACATCGGTTGTGGAAGCAGGCTCGGTGATTATCGCCGCGGGCTCCGAGCCCATCCAGATTCCACCAGCGCCAGTCGACAACGAGTTTATCGTTGATTCGACGGGCGCCCTGGAGTTCACCGAGGTTCCCAAGCGCCTCGGTGTGATTGGGGCGGGGGTCATCGGACTTGAGCTGGGCAGCGTTTGGGGCCGGCTGGGAGCCGAAGTTATCTTGCTCGAGGCGCTGGATGATTTCCTTGCCATGATGGACGCCCAGATTGCGAAAGAGACCGGCAAAATATTCAAGAAGCAGGGCCTCGACATCCGTCTTAGCTCCCGGGTAACGGAGGCTGTGGTTAAGGATGGACAGGTACACGTGTCGTACACCGGGCCCGACGGCGAGAAGACTGAAGTATTCGATAAGCTCATAGTCTCAGTGGGTCGAAGACCTCGCACAAACGGCCTGCTTGCGGACGACAGTGGCGTCACGCTTGATGAACGCGGGTTTATCTACGTCAACGATCAATGTGTGACTGAGGCACCCAATGTATATGCCGTCGGTGATGTCGTGCGAGGGCCTATGCTCGCGCACAAGGGATCAGAAGAAGGCGTTATGGTGGCTGAGCGCATCGCCGGCAAAGCGGCGCAGGTTAACTACGACTGTATACCCTCAATTATCTACACCCATCCGGAGATTGCGGCGGTCGGCAAAACCGAGCAGGAGCTTAAGTCCGAGGGTGTGCCCTACAAAGCCGGTACCTTCCCGTTCGCGGCCTGTGGACGGGCGTTGGCATCGAACGATTCCGATGGCCTGGTCAAGATTATCGCGCATGCCGAAACAGACCGGATCCTCGGCTGCCATATCGTTGGCCCTTCGGCGGCGGATCTGACCCAGCAAGTGCTTATCGCTATGGAGTTCGGATCCAGCGCAGAAGATCTGGCGCTGATGGTGTTTGGCCATCCAACGCTTTCTGAGGCGGTACATGAAGCGGCGCTCGCGGTCGATGGACACGCGATTCACGTCGCCAACCGCAAGAAGCGCTAACGAGGCGAGCTAGCTCCGTAACGGGGAGCGCCTGTCTCGATTGACGGGCGAATAACCTTCAGCACCAAACGCAGAGTCCAGGTCCATCGTGAGCCCCACCAGGCAGATGGTTTTTCAGGGCTTCTTTTTTTACATGTTTTAAACGGGATGAATGCATGAACCTCCATGAATACCAGGGCAAACAGCTCTTTCGAGAGTACGGGCTGCCTGTGTCACAAGGCTACGCGGTTGATACGCCGGAGGATGCCGCTGATGCCGCCGGCAAGATCGGTGGCGATATGTGGGTCGTCAAGGCCCAGGTACATGCAGGCGGGCGCGGCAAAGCCGGTGGTGTGAAGCTGGTAAAGACCGTGGATGAGATCAGGGATTTCGCCGGCCAGTGGCTTGGAAAAAACCTGGTGACCTACCAGACCGATGCAAACGGCCAACCTGTTTCCAAAATACTGGTGGAGTCCTGCACCGATATTGCCGACGAGCTGTATCTGGGTGCGGTTATCGACCGCTCATCGCGCCGCATCGTGTTCATGGCCTCGACCGAGGGCGGGGTAGAGATCGAAAAGGTCGCCCACGAGACTCCCGAGAAAATCATCAAGGCAAGCATCGATCCGCTGGTAGGTGCGCAGCCGTTTCAGGGGCGCGAACTGGCTTTTAAGCTGGGCCTGCAGGGTCAGCAGGTAAAACAGTTCGTGAAGATATTCCTGGGGTTAGCTCGCATGTTCCAGGAGCGTGATTTGGCGCTTATCGAAGTGAATCCACTTGTGATCACTGAAGGTGGCGACCTGCACTGTCTGGATGCAAAAGTCGGCGTTGACGGAAACGCACTCTTTCGTCAGCCGAAGCTGCAGGAAATGCACGATCCCTCACAGGAAGATGCTCGAGAAGCTCAGGCAGCGCAGTGGGAACTCAATTACGTGGCTCTCGATGGCAACATCGGCTGTATGGTGAATGGCGCCGGGCTGGCGATGGGAACCATGGATATCGTCAAGCTTCACGGCGGAGAGCCTGCGAACTTTCTCGATGTGGGCGGCGGGGCTACAAAAGAGCGCGTTTCTGAGGCGTTCAAGATCATTCTGTCAGACAGCAAGGTAAAAGCGGTACTCATCAATATCTTCGGCGGCATCGTGCGTTGCGATTTGATCGCTGAGGGTGTAATCGGCGCAGTACAGGAGATCGGAGTTGAAGTTCCGGTAGTTGTACGCCTTGAGGGCAATAACGCGGAACTGGGCCAAAAAGTGCTCGCCGACAGTGGACTTAACATTATCGCGGCCACTGGACTGGCCGACGCCGCCCAGCAAGTGGTTAAAGCTGCGGAGGGGGCAGCCTGATGAGTATTCTTATCGATCAGAACACCAAAGTCATTTGCCAGGGATTTACTGGCTCCCAGGGCACGTTCCACTCCGAACAGGCGATTGCCTACGGCACCAAGATGGTCGGCGGTGTAACACCCGGTAAAGGTGGGCAGGAGCATCTCGGACTGCCCGTGTTCAACACCGTTGCAGAGGCGGTAGATCAGACAGGCGCAGACGCGTCCGTTATCTATGTGCCTGCGCCATTTTGCAAAGACTCTATTCTTGAGGCTGCCCAATCCGGCGTTAAGCTGGTGGTCTGTATCACCGAAGGTATTCCCACACTGGATATGCTTGAGGCGAAGGTGAAGTGCGACGACCTGGGAGTACGGCTGGTCGGACCAAACTGTCCAGGGGTTATCACACCCGGGGAGTGCAAGATCGGCATAATGCCGGGTCACATCCACAAGCCAGGTCGAGTGGGCATCGTCTCCAGGTCAGGCACGCTGACCTACGAAGCCGTCAAGCAGACGACGGATGTAGGCTACGGTCAGTCTACCTGCGTGGGGATCGGCGGAGACCCTATCCCGGGATCGAATTTTATCGACATCCTGGCGCTGTTTGAGGCCGATTCCGCGACTGAAGCTATTGTGATGATTGGTGAAATCGGTGGCACCGCTGAGGAAGAAGCAGCCGCCTTCATCAAAGCCAATGTGACCAAGCCGGTCGTGTCGTACATCGCGGGTGTGACCGCGCCGAAGGGCAAGCGCATGGGGCATGCGGGCGCGATCATTGCCGGCGGAAAAGGAACAGCGGACGAAAAGTTTGAAGCGCTCGAGGACGCGGGAGTAAAGACCGTTCGCTCGCTGGCAGATATCGGCTCTGCGTTGAGTGAGCTCACCGGCTGGTAGGTCGCCTATGCGACCTACTGCCTATGGCTCTTAGTTCTTGACCTTCCTTTCTGATTGTCAGGGCTGAAGTCGGTCCCACTGTAAGAACGCAGCTGCTTTAATCCGTCGCGCGTCGGGCTCCAGTAAGAATCCGGCCGCGACGGCTTCGTCGGCAGCAACGGATACAGCCTCGACATAGCCATCCCGGTCGACGTAGCGCGCCGCCATCGTCGCGGCATCAAACAACGCCGTGGTACCTGAAAGCCGGCATCCAGGGCCCCCATCATTGAGCTCTCCGGAAATACGAGCTGCGGGTGCATCGACGTAAGGGGTTCTGATCCCGCCGCTCACGTTACCGGAGTCATCCACAACGAAACTCTCCAGATCGTCGCTTACCGCAAGCCGTCCGGCCATCGGCGCTGCCACACCGTCTCGTATCCACAGGTCGAGCGCGTGTAACCCCGCCATGAACACCCACGGATAAGGCCCGCTGTTGATCGGACGATCACAGGCAAACAGGTCAAATATCAGATTGTTCTCGACGACCACGGCCTTTTCTGGATCGATGCCAATGTCGTCGCGGCCGATGTTGAGCTGGTAATTGTCGTTGTGTGCGGCGCCGGCTATCTCCCAAAGGCGAAAGAATTCCGAGTCGTCCTGTCGTTCATCGACCGCGCCCAGCGGTACAACATCGGTCTCACCCTGTACGTTAATAATGGGCGTGCTCAGGTCATCACGAAAAAGCACCCTATCCGGCGCTTCTATTGGCGTGAGCGGGTCCTGGGCCAGGGGCTGGCTGCTGTTAAAACGGCTGTCGACCAGAAACCCACTGTAGGCGTTGTATAACGGCTGGACGGCGTTGATGTAGGTAAGCAGGCGCGAGGCTGCCTGCGACTCACCAGTGGCGATCAGTATCTCTGGGCTCAAGTTACCCAAGATGCCGGCTTCAGTGCGTATAGCCGCGCTGACCTGAGTGAATATGTCGTAGGAGAAGCTGTCTCCCGGGTGTGAGAGATCTGCATAACGCTCCGGGTTTACGGCCTGCAGGAAGAACGGAAGAGAGGCGTCTTCAAGACCCTCGATTCCGACCCGCTGGGCGGTGACATTCACCCAGGCGTGCCCCTGACGCAGAGCTTCGACGTGCCCAACGCCCCAGCCGACCGGCACGTCGAAGCCTTGCGTTACGTTCAGCCATTCGACCACTACCGTGCCGCTGAAGTCGTCAGAGTCGATGGGGCGGTATACGACGACACGTGTCTGGTACTCGCTGGTATCGGCAGGTTCCGCCTCCCAGCGTCCATCGCTTTGCAATTCGTTCAGGTTGGTGAAGGCCGTAGCGGTACCCTGCAGGAAGAACTCCTGCGCGAGGTAGCCCTGCTCCTCAAAGTCGAAGGTGGTGCTGATCAGAAATGCGTCGCCGATTTCAGGCGGATCCGTAATTGTAGGTTCAGCCACGGGCAAGAACTGGGTGGTAACAACTAACGGAGTAATCGGCGGTACGTCCAGAGAGTTAGGATCCGAACAGCCGGACAAGCCTAGCAGGAGTGAGGCGCACAGCGATGAAGGCAGCGCATGGCGAATGCGGGAGCTTACAGATTGCGGTCGGCGCGATCCGCAGTGCGTTTGTGCTCCGCGATGCTTCTGCGTTCCGCGGCGCTTCTGTGTTCCGCGGCGCTTCTGTGTATAGCGGGCTGTTCTGAGCGCTGTTAAAAATTGGGGCTGAGGCATTGGTCAGGCTTCTTATAAGAATGCGTTTTTTTCCGTTTTGGGTACTGCGCCAGCGACTTCTCGCTTCTTACTACTCGCGGCCGGTACAGCTTTAGCGACTGGCGCTTGAAAAACAAGTATTCGCCCCAAAGAATGCGGCAACGATGAATTTCTCACACTTTTCAGGACCTTAACCATGACTGCTGAAGTGAAAAAAGAAACGCTGGGCTTTCAGACTGAGGCGCGCCAGCTTCTGCATTTGATGATTCACTCCTTGTATTCCAACAAGGAAATTTTTCTACGTGAACTGATCTCCAACGCATCGGACGCGGTCGACAAGTTACGTTTTGCAGCCCTTTCCGATGATGGCCTACTGGCCGGTGACGCTGACTACGCCGTTACCGTTGATGTGGACGAAGAAGCCGGAACGATCACGATCAGCGACAACGGGATCGGGATGAACCGCGACGAGGTCATCGAGAATCTCGGCACCATCGCCAAGTCCGGTACCGCGGCGTTTCTTGAACAGCTCTCGGGTGATCAGCAAAAGGACTCCCAGCTGATCGGTCAATTTGGTGTGGGTTTTTACTCATCATTTATTGTGGCGGATCGCGTTGTGGTGCACACGCGAAAAGCGGGCACTGATGCAGACGACGGCGTGCTCTGGGAATCGCAAGGGGAGGCCGACTTCTCGATTGAGGCGAAGTCCAAAGAGTCACGGGGCACCGCGATCACGTTGCATCTGCGGGAAGATTCAAAAGACTTCGCCAGCGATTGGCGAGTGCGAAGCGTGATCAAGAAGTATTCAGATCACATCTCTGTGCCCGTCCTGATGCAGGAAACACCTGTCGCTGCTCCCACTCCGGACGAGGCGGATTCCGAGGCGAGTGATCAGTCCGAGCAGGCTGAAGTAGTGCCGGAATACAAAGCCGTAAACGAGGCTACGGCGCTCTGGACGCGCAGTCGCAGTGAAGTCAGTGATGAGGAATACATCGAGTTCTACAAGCACGTAGCGCACGACTTTCAGGATCCGCTCAGCTGGAGCCACAATCGGGTCGAGGGCAAGCTTGAGTACACCAGCTTGCTGTATTTGCCGTCAAAGGCACCGTTTGATCTCTGGAATCGCGACGCCAATCGCGGTGTAAAACTCTATGTTCAGCGCACGTTTATTATGGACGATGCTGAGCAGTTTCTGCCGCTGTACCTTCGCTTCGTTCGCGGGGTACTCGATTCAAACGATCTCTCGCTGAACGTATCTCGCGAGATTCTCCAGCAAGATAAGACCGTAGACTCCCTGCGCTCAGCGCTCACCAAGCGGGTGCTCGATATGCTTGGAAAAATGGCCAAGAACGACAGCGAGAAGTATGCCTCGTTCTGGAGTGAGTTTGGTCAGGTGATGAAGGAAGGGCCGGCAGAGGACTTTGCCAATAAAGAGAAGATAGCCGAGCTCCTGCGCTTTTCTACGACCCACGCTGACGAGCCCGAGCAGAATCAGTCGCTCGCGGAGTACGTGTCCCGTATGCAGGATGGTCAGGACAAGATCTACTACGTGGTAGCGGAGAACTTCAATACTGCCCGTCGCTCTCCGCAGCTTGAGATCTTCCGTAAACGTGGGATCGAGGTACTGTTGCTATCCGACCGGGTGGATGACTGGCTGATGAACCATCTAAGTGAATTCGATGGCAAGTCGCTTCAGGACGTGGCTCGTGGTCGGCTGGACCTTGAGGATGCTGAGGAAGATAAAGAGCAGCAGGAGAACGCCGAGAAGGCATCCGAGGGTTTAGTGGAGCGCATTAAGGCCGTGCTCGGAGACGAGGTCGAAGAGGTTCGCGTCACCAATCGCCTGGTTGAATCGCCGGCATGCCTGGTCGTGGGCGATCATGACATGGGTGCGCAGATGCGCCGGATCATGGAGGCGGCAGGGCAGGATGTACCCGATAGCAAACCAATCTTCGAGATCAATCCCAGTCACTCTCTGATTGAGCGCCTCGATACCGAAGCCGATGAGGACCGCTTTGCCGACCTCACACGGATTGTGTTCGATCAGGCGAATCTCGCAGAAGGTGGGCAACTGCGTGATCCTGCCGCTTATGTGGAACGGCTCAACAAACTACTGCTGCAGTTAACCAATGGCTAGCTGTCATTGCTGACATCCCGTTCTGCTGACCCTGTTTGTTGAAACAGCACGCTGAAGAGGCTGGCAGGTATCGCTCGCTGATCTGAATGGAGGTGGCGGACGTCTCGTCGACGTGAACGCCATTCAGATCGGTACGCTTATTCGCTATAGTCACGGAGTCGGGGGTGACCTCATGGGTTTCACCCCGACGCACTGACTGCACTCAGTCGCGGGATTTCCGCGGTACGTATCAATCACCAAGAAACTAGCGATCGAACTCCAATTGTCTCGCCTTTCTCAGCATTAACTTCAGCATTGAACTCAGCATTGAACGCTCACTCTTTCACTGCAGGTTGGTTTCGCTTCATCCAACAATATAGGCATAGGCCTTGTGTTGCGCGCTCTGGAAGGCGATGTGTTACCACTTTGCTCGCTGGGCTGCTCGCGTTTCCTGCGCTGTATTCCGCAAGTGGTGTGGCGCAGCCCTCGTCGGCCCTAGACTACCTTGAAGGTCTGAACCAGCTCCCTTATCTGGAAGTTAGCCAGGAAGGTACCAGGCGCTCTGTGGCGCGTTATATGGTTCCCCTCGGGGCGATTCAGAAAGTACGGGGATCGTGGTCGCCTCGAGAAAGCGAGAGACTGTCGGGAACTCTTCATCGTTACACCTGGCGTGTACTCGACGGGTTTAATTCGCAGGAAGTAATCGCCGATCTGGTAGCAACTCTTGGCAGCGATGACCGCTACGAACTGCTGTTCAGCTGCGAAGCCCGCGCCTGTGGCAGCAGCGTGCAGTGGGCTAATCGCGTTTTCGAAGAGCGCCTGTTATATGGCAGAGAAGTATCTCAACGCTATTTCGTCTACCGAGTCAGCGAGAGCGCGGGACCGTCTACACCGGTGGACACCGGCTCATCTGTTGCGCCTGCGAGCAACCAGGGCGCATCCGGGCAAGGGACTGGCATGATCGAGAAACGTCTGCTGCTGTATGCATCAGCCCGGAGCGCAAATCGCCAGTACCTGCACGGCGAATACCTGGAGTCATCGCCCGGTACTCCTTGATTCGCGCGGCTTCGGCGGTTTCTTCGTTAGCACCTGGTGTTCTGAGAAGCGTAGCCAGGATGAATGGTCATCCATCGCGTAAATCCGGCTCCGTTGGTTCTCGGTGTTAGCGGTTTTGGGAATCTGCTTCGAGGTACTGCTCCAATGGTAGAGAACCCATCTGAAAACGGCTCTTCTGGGGAGCCTGCCGAAATCACTGTCGGAGCAGCGCTAGACTCGATACTCAATCTGTTCGAGAACGACGAGCTGTTTTTCGGACACGGCACCGATAACGCCTGGGACGAGTCTGTGGCTCTGGTTCTGCATGCGGCGGGGCTCGCGGCCGATGCCGGAGACGAGGTCCTGGAGATTGAATTGCGTCCGGATCAGTGGGCCCGTATCCAGGAGTTGGCAAAACGGCGCGCGGAAGAACGCATTCCATTGCCCTATCTGCTGGGTCGGGCCTGGTTTGCCGGTCTGCCGTTCCTCTGTGACTCACGCGCGATCGTTCCGCGATCACCGCTGGCGGAAGTCATCACTCACGAATTCAAGCCCTGGTGGGGCGGGGAGTCGCTAACTTCGGTTCTCGACTTATGCTGCGGTGGTGGTTGCATTGGGATTGCGGCCGCAGTCTACAACCCGGAGGTGACGGTCACCCTCGCGGATTTGGATACGGACGCGTTGGCGCTCGCTCGTGAGAATGTAGCGGAGCACTCGGTTGAACGCAGGGTCCGTTTAGTTGAGTCCGATCTGTTCGAGGCATTTAGCCCCCAGCGCTTCGATGTGATTCTGTGCAATCCGCCATACGTGAACGCGCGGGACCTGAAGTCGATGCCGGATGAGTATCGATTTGAGCCTGCACAGGCGCTGGGCTCCGGTGACGATGGTCTTCAGCTTGCGCGCAGCATTCTTGCGGTGGCCGCTGAGTTCCTGAATGAGGGAGGTGTGCTGTTTCTGGAGCTGGGTAACAGTTGGGTTGAACTGGACGCGGAGCTCTCGCAGTATCCTCTGTGCTGGCTGGAGCTGGCCGAGGGCGGTCATGGGGTTTTGGTCTGTGACCGCAGCCAACTGCTAACCCTGGCGGCGCACTATAATCGGAGCTCGATAAAGCCGTGACTCCCAGGAAGTTCGATGTGGCGCGCGCGGTTTCGGTTCTGGACTGGATTGTCGACGGCGAATGAACCGAGTCGGCAGAATTGACTGACGAGAATTTAGAGCATAAGTCGCATGGCAGGTAACACCTTCGGAAAACTGTTTACCGTGACCAGCTTCGGCGAGAGTCATGGGCCGGCTATTGGCGCTATTGTCGACGGCTGCCCACCGGGTCTCTCGATCAGTGAAGAGGACCTGCAGCACGATCTTGATCGGCGAAAGCCTGGTCAGTCGCGCTATACAACGCAGCGGCGCGAGTCTGATGCGGTAAAGATCCTTTCCGGCGTGTTCGAAGGCGAAACCACAGGAACGCCGATCGGTCTTCTCATCGAAAACGAAGATCAACGCTCCAAGGACTACAGCAAGATTGCAGATCGTATTCGGCCTGCTCATGCGGACTACACCTACATGCACAAGTACGGGCGCCGCGATTATCGCGGCGGTGGTCGATCGTCTGCGCGTGAAACCGCCATGCGGGTTGCCGCTGGCGCGATTGCGAAGAAGTACCTCGCAACCCAGGGTGTACAAGTCCGGGGGTATCTGAAGCAGCTCGGCCCGATTGTCGCAGAACAACTCGACTGGACTGTCGTTGAGACCAATCCGTTTTTCTGTCCCGATCCCAAGAAGATCGAAGAGATGGAATCCTTTATGACGGACCTGCGCAAGCGTGGGGATTCGATCGGCGCACGCATTAATGTGGTTGCCGATGGTGTGTCTCCCGGGCTCGGAGAACCGGTGTTCGATCGACTGGATGCGGATATCGCCGGCGCAATGATGGGTATTAACGCAGTCAAGGCCGTCGAGATCGGCGCCGGGTTTGCAAGCGTTGCCCAGCATGGTACGGAGCATAGGGACGAGATGTCGCCGCAGGGGTTTATGAGCAACAACTCAGGCGGTGTACTCGGTGGCATCAGCAGTGGACAGCCGATCACCGTCTCTCTCGCGCTAAAGCCCACGTCGAGTATTCATACGCCGGGCGAGAGCATTAACCACAAGGGCGAGTCTATCGAGGTCGTCACGACCGGTCGGCACGATCCCTGCGTTGGGATTCGGGCAACTCCTATCGCCGAGGCGATGTTGGCACTGGTACTCATGGACCATCTACTACGACATCGAGGTCAGAACGCCGACGTGGTGAGTCCCACGCCAGAGATTACTCGCAGCGACGCCACCAAAAGCTCCGTCTCTTGAACATTCCAGGTCTTCGGCGCTCTCCGGTCCGCACTACCTTGCTGGGCGTTTCGGTTCTCGGTGTTTTACTGTGGATGGCTGCCGGGCAACTGCAAGTTGACCCCAACAGTCTGATTGCCCAGTTACTGGTGTTACTCCTCGCCCTCGGGCTGGTGATGCTCGCTGCCCTTGCTTTTGTGGTCCTGATCGCTTTTTTGCGTCGGGCCATCAACGCGCGGCGGTCTTGAGTGGCTGGATTCAATGCGGGGCGCGCAACCCGCCAGATGAAGTTGCCGCTTGGACGCTCAGCTTAGACTGCAGGATTAGTCGCAAAACTATCGACGAAGTCGATATCCAGAGTCATCGCTTCTGCGAGCCGTTCGAGCTTTTCTTCGAGGGCCGCCATCTGTGAACCTTCGGAGATTTCTATTTCGGCTCGGGCGCTGAACAACAACTCACCGCTCATGGGGGCAGTCGAAACTTCGGTGGTCAATGCGCGCACATTGAAACCAGCTGCGCGTAAGGTGCGAGTCAATTCATGAACGATGCCCGGGCGATCCGGTCCCAGCAGGCGCAGCGAGCGTACTTTGGTGGCTGCGATGGCAACTCCCGCATTGGTCATCGACGTCGTAATGCCTTTCGCTTCGAGTGCCATCAGTGCTTCAGCCAGCGCATCCCGGGACGCCGAGGGAATCTGAACCTGAAGAACGCCGGCGAACTGGCCGCCGAGTCGGCTGAGTTGCGAGTCCAGCCAGTTTCCGCGAGAGCTTTCGACGACGCTGCTGAGTTCTTCAATCACTCCGGGACGGTCGTTGCAAAAAAAACTGATCAACACGTTGGTCGTCATCGCGCGAAAACTCCACTTTGTAACTTTCGCGGCGTATATTAGCGCGTCCTAGTTATGACTCCAGGAAAGAGCCATGCGTAATCTTGTATTCAGATGCCTGTCATGTGTCGCTCCCCTTGTGATCTTTGCCGTGTCTCCTGCCACCGTCGGGGCTCCCGATTGGTCTATGGCGCTTGAGGGTGAGCATCGTAAGGAAGGCAACGCGGGTCGTAATGCGTTTCGCCACCCTCGGGAAACCCTGGAGTTTTTTGGGTTTCGCGAGGACATGACCGTCGTTGAACTGTCCCCCGGTGGTGGCTGGTACACCGAAGTACTTGCGCCCTTACTGCACGAACGCGGTCAGTACTACGCCGCTCACTACGGAGTGAACGGACGTTCCTACTATCGGAGAGCGCTTGGGAACTACCTGCGCAAGCTCGGAGAAAACGATGATGTGTACGGGCGAGTCACGATCACAACGCTTGGGGGCGACAGCAGTTCTATTGCGCCCGCGGGCAGCGCCGATCTGGTGCTGGCGTTTCGTAACATTCACAGCTGGCTGGGTTCTGATTCGTTGCCCCAGACCATGGAGCAGGCCTTCGATGCATTGAAGCCAGGCGGAGTGCTGGGTGTCGTTCAGCACCGGGCCAAGGATGGGCGAGATCTCGAAAAAATGAAATCTACCGGCTATGTCACCGAGCAGGCGGTGATTGACGCGGCGGCTCAGGCTGGGTTCGTTCTGGATGCGCGCTCCGAGATCAATGCAAATCCCAAGGACAAGGGCGACTATGAAGGCGGTGTTTGGGAATTGCCTCCGTCGCTGCGCGGTGATGAAAGCACGCGCGATGAGCGTATCGCCGTCGGTGAAAGCGATCGCATGACGCTTCGGTTTGTAAAACCTGAGTGAGTGGTTTTGTTCAAGTACCGCTCGAGCGCGTACCCGAGGAAAGCCTGACTGCACTGCTTGAGGAGTTTGCCAGTCGCGATGGCACAGACTACGGTGAGCACGAGACACCGCTTTCTGAACGCGTAGAGCAGTTGCGTCGTGCACTTACATCCGGAGATCTGCGGCTCGTGTTTGGCGCAGACGAGGAGCGCTGGGACATCCTGGATAAGCGAGCGGCGCAAAGTCTGGTTGATCCCGCGTCAGCCCCGAACGTGGTTCCTGATGGAGCAGAGTGAGGGTTCAGAGCTACTTGACGCTCGAGGACTGCGATGCCCCGAGCCGGTGATGCTTCTGCATCGTGAGTTCGCTCGTCTTGAGCGGGGAGAAGAACTCACCGTACTGGCCACCGATCCATCAACGCGCCGCGACTTTGCCCAGTTCTGCCGCCAGCTGGGCCACGAGCTCGTGAATTCCTCTGAGACCGATGGCTATCTAGTTTATGTGCTCCGAAAAGGCGGTTGACGGAGACAGCCTCAGCGACGTTTTCAATGCACTGTTTCTTGAGCAGGAGGGCACCGTGCTTCGCGGCGGCGCATCCGAGCCACTCTATGAACCGGCGCAGGCATCCCAACCCGCGATCATTCACTACCGTGAAGACTTCGCCGCCAGCGCCCTCCATGAAGTCGCTCACTGGTGTATCGCCGGTCCTTCGCGTCGCAAGCTACTTGACTATGGGTACTGGTACGAACCCGACGGGCGTGACGCCATTACGCAGCAGCGCTTCGCCCTGGTCGAAGCAAAGCCCCAGGCACTGGAGTGGTGTTTCGCTCAAGCTGCCGAACTCGGGTTTCGGTTAAGTCTTGACAACCTGGACGGCGCTCAGGAGCTTCACGCGATCGAGAACTTTAGAGCATTGGTACAGCGCGCCGCTCGAGACTACCAGGGCCAGGGTCTACCCAATCGTGCACGGCGGTTCTTCGACGCATTAGCTGACCGCTTCAATCCCGGATTCAAGGTCGAAGATCTCTCTTTTGAGGGTAAGTTGGCAGCATGATCCGGCTGCTCGCCGATGAGAATATCCTTGGATTGGATAGGCTACCTGCAAGTGAAGTGAGCGTCCGCGTGAAGCCCGGCCGACAGATCACCCGGGCTGATCTTGATGCTGTGGACGCTCTCTGGGTGCGCTCGGTCACCCCAGTGGACGCTGATCTCATCTACGATGCGCCGCTTAAGTTCGTTGGCAGTGCGACAGCCGGGTACGAACACGTCGACGCCGGCTTTCTGGAACGCCGGGGCATACCCTTTTTCAGCGCCCCGGGCTCGAATGCCAATGCCGTGGTCGAGTACGTGATCGCTGCAATACTCTCTCTGGAGGAGCACTGGAGCAGGC
Organism: Pseudomonadota bacterium; assembly: GCA_039111155.1. GTDB lineage: Bacteria > Pseudomonadota > Gammaproteobacteria > Pseudomonadales > Halieaceae > Congregibacter. Next base: position 18,028 of record JBCCPL010000005.1, read on the forward strand.
TGGAGAAGGGCGGACTGCTGGGTATCGTAGGGTTTGGACATGTAGGGCAGCGTCTCGCTGAAGTAGCGAACGCGTTGGGCTGGCGCTGGCTGGCCTATGACCCGTGGAAGTTTCAGCCCACAGTCGCGGGTGAATCGGTGCCCGGCGCCACGACCCATCCTGCGGCCACCTTCGACCAGGTACTCGATGCCGACGTGATAAGCGTTCACTGCTCCCTGACCGATGAGCAACCGTGGCCATCGCGCCATCTGTTCACGGGTTCCGTGTTCGATAGGCTGGGCAGTCACCAGCTCATCATTAACGCTGCGAGAGGTGAGGTGTTCGATTGGTTGGCACTGCCCGAGAGACTCGCTCGCGCCGAGTGCCCGAAGCTGGTGCTGGATGTATGGAATTCCGAACCCGATATCGATACGTCGTTACTGACTCACTCTGCGATTGCTGTGGCAACGCCCCATATCGCGGGCTATAGCGTCGATGCCAAGCTCAAAGCGACCGCGATGCTGTGGGATCGAATGGCTGAGATCGGGCTCGCGAGGGGACCCTTAGGCAGTCCGGCAGCGCAACAGATCGCTAAGCGATCCTCCGTAGGTTCGGGCCCGGGCACAAGCCCATCAGGCCGTCAGGCATCCCAGGATTTGGAGGCCTTCTACACATCGGCCGATGTTATGAGCAGCGTGTACTCCATAGCCCAAGATGATGCCGCACTGCGAAGCGCGATGCGCCCTGAGACGAGCAGTGACGAATGTGACAGGATTCTTAAGGCGGACGGCGGCCTGCGAAAGGACTCACAACAAGAAACAAATCCAGGAGAACGGTTCGATCGCCTTCGCAAAAACTATCCGATGAGGCGCGAGCTGGCGGCAGTCCAGATTGCTGACGTCGCACTCAAAACTGACGAAGCCCGCCGCTTTTACAAAGCTGTTTCGCAATCGGCGACGATGGTTTAGGGGTGATCAGGAATCGATGGAGCGTTGAAGGGGAGCTAAACGGGACTAAAAGGGGAGAAGACCGAGAGACTTCTAGTGAAAAATGGCGTCCCCTAGGGGGTTCGAACCCCTGTTCCCGCCGTGAAAGGGCGGTGTCCTAGGCCACTAGACGAAGGGGACGCTGCACTCCTTCGAGGTGGCGCGCATTGTAGGGAGGACACCTCACAGCGTCAACTGTCACACATCCAATCTGAGCGCCTGTTAACGCAGTCTCACTGGCCTTATACAGGCCACTACGTCGGGCCACTACGGCATTTTTGCCAGTACGGCTCGACCTTACATCGCGCACTCAGGTGCTCGGTCTTCGCCTTGGCGTCGCCGAGAGTGTACATAACGATATGGGCGGCGATAGGGCGCGTAGGTGTATAGCGTTCGAGTCCGTTTTGTATCTTCTACTGGAGTGCGGTGGGCGTGGCTATCGCCTCACGCCAATTGAAGGTCCTGTCCTGTTGAGCGGCGGCTTGGCGCGCTTCATCAAGCTCTCGAAAGCGGTCGATTTCTTCATCGGGCATGAAGTGAAGGCAGGCACTACCCAGATACCACAGCAGATCTCTAGGGAATTCCGGGGCGTATTGAGGTGCGGCTGTCAAAAAGCGAGCGACGAGTTCGGGCGCTTCATCAAAGACGCGGTCGCGATGGTTTGCCAGTTCTTGGAACTGGTCAGCCAGCACGACAAGCGTCGATTCATTTCGAGCAAGCTCAGCCATGCGTTTGCTAAAGGCGTTGAAGGTGTCAAGTTGTAACTGGTGAAATGTCGTGTCGTCCATCTTGAAAAGTGTACTCAACCTTCTAGGAGGATTACGGAAACCCGCGAGGTTAATCGTTGTTTGCCGGTTGTTTTTCTACGCGGTGTTATGAAGATACAATACGGTAGTTGGCCGTGTATGCACTCTCCGAAGCGCATCGTAAAGTTGCGGATCTGCTCGGAGACGCACAGAAGAGCTTCCATCGGCCATGAGCTTTAGGAAGAGCTGGGAGCTACCCGAAACGTATAGGAGCGAATGGGAAAGCGCAGGCTCGTAGCCGCATATTCCGGGGACAGTGAACTTTCGATTGCGACTTACCGATCAGGCGCCGATCGCAACGTTGCGAGAATCGTACAAAATAGACGTCGAAAGAGCGTCGCAAAGAGACCCTAGTCGAACCAGCATGCAGCGATAGACTGCGAGGTTCGCTAAGAAGGGCTGAACAGCAAAAGAAAAGTAAAAGAACAGCAGTCGAAAAGCTGTGGGTGGGTTTGAAGCACCGTAAAGGTTGAGCCGGCCAACTAGAGTCGTACTGTGCGCAGTGTAAGCAAGCCTGAGCTATTGAAGAGCATTGTAAGAAACGCCTTCAAAGGCCCGGCACACAGCTCCCTGGTGCGGTTTGAGAACGGCGCGAGAACACCGCAAGAACCAGGCAAGATGCTTATCGCTGAGTGGCGCTCAATGCGGCCCGCAATCGCGTTTATCCGAATAACTATCTGAGGTCTTCTTGACGATAGCAACGCGCTCAAACCGAGCGCTGGCCTCCGTTTGATTGTTGGATGACGCGTGTGCAAGGGGAACGACCCTGAGCGATGCTCGGGTTATCGCGATAGGAATGAGCCGATTTCGGCGCGAACCATCACAACAAACGACACAACTTTGAACACACGATCGAGGCAGTGCAGTAGTGAAACCAGACGCAGCGGATTTGCCAGCGTTAGTCATCAAAGATCTTGCCAAGGAATACGACAACGGATTCCAGGCCCTGAAGGGCATCAGCCTTGACGTGGAGCAGGGCGATTTTTTTGCTCTACTTGGTCCGAACGGTGCAGGCAAGTCGACCACAATCGGCGTGATCTGCTCGCTGGTCGCCAAAAGCAGCGGCAAGGTTGTCGTTCACGGTGTAGACATCGACGAAGACTACCCTGGAGCCAAGCAGTTCCTTGGCGTGGTCCCGCAGGAATTCAACTTCAACCTGTTCGAAAGAGTCTTTGACATAGTTGCCAATCAAGCCGGCTTCTACGGAATTCCGCGTAATCTCGCGCGCGAACGAGCCGAGCACTACTTGAAGGCGCTGGGGCTGTGGGACAAGCGAGATGTATCCGGCCGCATGCTGTCAGGCGGTATGAAGCGCCGGCTGATGATCGCCCGTGCGCTGGTCCATCAACCGCGACTGCTGATCCTCGATGAGCCTACGGCCGGTGTCGACATCGAAATGCGGCGTGGCATGTGGGACTTTTTAAAGGATCTCAATTCCAGCGGCACGACCATAATTCTCACCACGCACTATCTGGAGGAGGCCGAGGCGCTCTGCAGGAACATCGCCATTATCAACCACGGCGAAATCGTCGAGAACAGTTCGATTCGGGATCTTCTGCGGCGTCTGCATCGCGAGGTGTTTATTCTGGACAGCGCTCGATCTCTACCGATTAACTTTGCGATCGATGGATTTGTAGTCAGGCGCGTAGACGACTGCACCCTGGAGATCGAGGTTGAAAAGGGGCAGCACCTGAACCAGGTTTTCTCGGCGCTTCAAGCCGCCGATATAGAAGTAGTGAGCATGCGCAATCGAGCCAACCGACTCGAAGAGATGTTTGTCAATCTGGTCGAGGGCGCTGCATGAACGCACAACAGCAGTTCGTCGCTTTCAAAACAATATTTCGTAAAGAAGTCCGTCGTTACACCCGCATCTGGCCTCAAACCCTCTTACCCTCGGCAATCACCATGTCGCTGTACTTCGTCATTTTCGGGTCCCTCATAGGTGAGCGGATCGGTGAGATGGGCGGCTTTACCTATATGGAATTTGTCGTCCCAGGATTGATCATGATGGCCATCGTGACCAACTCCTATTCCAATGTCGTATCGTCATTTTTCGGCGCGAAGTTTAATCACAGCGTCGAAGAGCTCCTTGTGTCTCCCACACCCAACTACGTCATCCTGATGGGGTACGTGCTTGGAGGGGTCTCTCGGGGGCTACTCGTCGCTGTGATCGTGACTGGTGTATCACTGTTCTTCACTGACCTTCGGATTCACAGTATCGGTGTGGTCGTGATCGGGGTGTTCCTGACGTCTGTGTTATTCGCACTGGCTGGATTCATTAACGCGGTGTTTGCTAACAGCTTTGATGATATTTCCATCATCCCGACATTCGTGCTGACACCTTTGATCTATCTCGGGGGCGTGTTCTACAGCCTGGATATGCTTCCCGACTTCTGGGCCCTGGTCTCAAAGCTGAATCCGCTGGTCTATGTGGTGAACGCGTTCCGCTACGGAGTGCTTGGGGTTGCCGATGTTTCAGTCGAATTCGCTTTTGGGATGTTGGGATTCTTTACGCTGGTTGCTTTCTGCTATTGCATGTACTTGCTCAATAGTGGAACCCGGCTGCGCCAGTAAGTCTCCGTTTGTTAATGAATCGCATTACGCGATCAGCGGTAGTCCGATTGGAGATGAATGATCGTATCGTTGTGAGCCGCGTCCAATGAGTAAGGCGTCTACGGGCACCAGCCAATCTGATGGCTCCCTCGACAAAGGTCCGCTACTTGGTAAGCAGGTCAGCGGCAGTGCGAGCTACGACCCCTCTCTGTTGTTCCCGGTTCCGCGAGCAAACGCGCGCCAGACGCTACCCGCGACTGAGGTCGAGTTTTTCGGTGCAGACGTCTGGCATGCCTACGAGCTGTCCTGGCTCATGGCTAGTGGAATGCCGCAAATGTTCACCGGGACGTTTGCTATACCTTGCACGAGCCCGAATATCGTCGAGTCCAAGTCGCTAAAGTTGTATTTGAATTCGCTGAACAACCATCGCTTTGCCAGTGAGCAGGCTGCGGTATCGACCATAGAGGCTGACGTGTCGCGGGTGTTGCAGGATAAAGCCAGGCTCATCCTCACCACGCCCGGAGGCATCGCGCAGGGACTGCCGACAACAAACGATAATACAAGCGATCATAAAAGTGGCGCAAACATCCCATTCGATCTCGCAGAATGTCTGGATGCCCTGCAGGCAGAAATTCACGACGATCCGTCTCAGGTCTCGCTAGCGCCTCGCGATGGCGACGCCCGCGTCCACACGCACCTTATGCGTTCCCTTTGCCCTGTGACGGCGCAACCCGACTGGGCGACGGTGATCATCACCACACGTGGTCGCCACGCTGAACCTGCGTCGCTGCTGAGTTACCTGCTCTCTTATCGCAACCATCAGGAGTTCCACGAACAGTGCGTCGAGCGAATCTTCTGCGATCTTATGCTGAAGCTCGACCCCGCCTACCTCGAGGTCCACGCACTCTACACACGGAGGGGAGGGCTCGACATCAGCCCCTGGCGCTGTTCCGAAGATAAACCGGCCCCGCTGTTTCGCCTGGACCGGCAGTAGCTACCGCTTGCCGGCCAGCGACGCCAATCTGGCGGAGCGTCAATCCATTCGGTATCATCCCGCGCCTTACGGAGAGGTGGCCGAGTGGTCGAAGGCGCACGCCTGGAAAGTGTGTATACGGAAACGTATCGAGGGTTCGAATCCCTCCCTCTCCGCCAAGACTTCAGAAGACCCCAGGCCCTTCGGCTCTTCCCGATTAACGGGGGATGCACCGTTTCTCACTAGACCCTATTGATGATAATGAGCCCCATCTAGGTTGTGTATCGCATGCTCAACCTCGGCCTTTCCGGCATGTTTGTCGTGACTTGCCGACCAAGTGTTATCCACGCCGCTTACAGACAAGACCGAACAGTCTACGGCGCTTCAATCCGAGAATCGTCGATTCAGGTCTTCACGGATTTGCAGTTCTCGGCATGAATCGTAGTCAACAACGATCAGGACCGCCTTCTAGCGACCAAAGTGATTACAGTTGATGAGAGCGCACAGAGTATGAAAAACGTTGTCCCTATCTTTTGCACCGTTTCAGTCCATGATCCCCAAGATAGGAACCCTTCCCCGAAGATCGCAATTGCCGCAACGAAAAAACCGAGCAGAGAAGCTTTAGCGGAAAGACTTGCCAATTTTGGTTGTTCAGAATTCGACCACAACTCACTATCAAACACCGACAACAGCACTCCAAGGGCCGCGATACATATTCCTAAGAGGATCCCCGTGCTGGTTGACTTCTCACCGATCCAAGGAGCGACTAAGGCGCCCATGAAAGCAATACCCAACCCTACAGCAATTATCTCTCTGGACCTCATTAGTGTTCTCCCAGACTCATTGTGTGTCAGTACCGCGGCCTCCGCCGGCGAGAGCCTAAGTGTTGTAACTAACTTGACAAAAACCTGTGCCGATAAGCGACCGAGAAACGCGGCTAGCGCATAAACACAACTGCTACCTTAGGCACTACGACCTGCGCCTAGTCACAGCCACAGCGTATTGCTGCATGGACAGCAAACACACGACAGCCGACATACAACAGATCAGGATCACCGTGCCGCTCCAGCCGGCGGAGTCGTAGGCCAGAGTTCCACTCCAGCTCCCGATGCTGCCTCCGACGAACATCAGCGTGATGTACAGGCTCATCATTCGTGTGCGCACTTCGGCCGGTTGCCTTAGGCCGATGATGCGTCCGCTGATGTCAATCACCGGACTTACGAGCGCGATAAGCCATATGGGGAGTAGAAGGTACCACCAGGTTGACCCCGCAAGCATGAAGGTCGATATACCGAGGAGTTGCCCCCAGGCGGCGAAGACGCGCGCTTTCTCCGGCCCGAGTCGATCGGCGTAGCGGCCCGCAAACGGCGTAAATAGAATGGCGATTCCAGAGAAGGCGGCCAGGTAGCCGACAATGTCGGTTCCCAGATTCATGCGTTCGCTGGTGAGATGGAGGCCGATGCCCATCCAGGTGGCGATAAATATGCCAAAGTTCAGGCCCTGGATGACGCCCGAGATGACTACCGACCGGTACTTGGAGGATAGGCGTGCAAGTGAACGTAGCAAAGCGCCATAGGAGGGTAGCGTTTCCTGGTTGTCTCGCGGGCCTTCGCCCTTCATTAACAGGGGAAGGGCGACGGCAGAACACGTCATCAAGGCGGTAGCGACAAAGTAAACCACACGCCACCCAAGGTATTCGGCAATGACCCCAGAGCCCAGGCGGCTTAGCTGAACACCCGCGATCACGCCAGCGGTCAGTACCGCGGTAACAAAGCCCAGATTGGCTGGCTCCACACGCTTCGATGCGTAAGCGGGCAGCAGGTACGGCGTAATGGTGAAGAACCCAAGTACCGTAGATGCGACAACGAAAACCGAAAACGTCTCTACGACGGCCATACAGAGTAGAGCCAGTGTCTGCGCACTCAGGCACACCGCAACAAGACGTCGATTGCTCATTCGGTCGCCCAATGGCAGTAGCAGTAAAACCCCCAGGGCCAGGGCGAACTGATTGAGTGCGGGGACGACACCTACAAGGCCCTTACTCACTTCGAAGCTCTCAGCGACACGACCGATAATGGGGTGTATGTAGTAGGCGTTAGCGGTAACGAACGCAGAGGCGACCGCGAGCAGGAATATGCCCAGGTTGTCCAGACGATCAGTCATTTCAGTGGTTAGGGAGCATTCAGTTCGATGCTAACTCGGTTGTGCGCGATTCGGTTGCGGCCTATTGGCAAGCGTTCGTGCTAGGTTCAAGATGAGATTTCGTATAAGAATCTGCGAGGTGCTTATGACGACGCGACAATGCGTATTGTACTTGTTCCTGGTTTTCGTACTTGCGAGCACGACTCAGGCGCAGCCAGACGAAAGCAAAAGTCAGGAAGAGACCAACAAGGCCCTGGCGCGAGCGTTCTACGATCAGCTTTGGGATAGCAACAACACGGATCGCTACGCCGAATTCGTGGCAGATACTTATATCGCCCACGACATCGGTGATCGTAAAGGCGTTCGTGAATCGGCCATCGAGCAGAAAGAGATCGCTGACTTCTTCTGGGAAAACGGCGATATGAGCGTCGAGTACGACTATCAGATTGCCGACGGTGATCTGGTGGCCACACGATGGATCTGGAAGTACGAACCTAAGACGCTATTTGGTCGCTTTGTCCTGGGTTCAAACGACATTCCCATCATCAATGTTTTCCGCTTTCAGGATGGCAAGATCGTGGAGCTGTGGAATCACCGCCATGACATCGATACCGGCATGACCCTGCGCTTCAAGATTCAGGGTTTCGTGGTCGGCGTGGTGGTGATGCTGGTGCCGCTTTTACTGCTGCGTGCCCGATGGCGGCGCAAGCTTCGCGAGGCCGACGTGTAGGCGCAAAACGACCCAGTAGTGGCTAGTGCATCCCCATGCGCTTACTGATGATTCCCAGCATCGTCTCGTCGGAACCACCGCCGATCGACGACACCCGGTTGTCACGAAGGGCACGCGAGCAGATGTTGTCCCACATAAAACCCATTCCGCCCCAGTATTGAAGACACGCGTTCGCCACCTCCGTTGCTAACCGACCGCCCTTCAACTTGCACATAGATGCAAGGGTGGTCATGTCTTCGCCGGCCAGCTGTCGTTCGACGGCTGAGTAGCAAAGTGCGCGCAGGGCTTCGATCTCGGTCTGCAGCTCAGCGAGGCGAAAGTGCACGGCCTGGTTCTCGAGTATCGACTTGCCGAAGGCTTTTCGGTCCCGGGTATAGGTGATGGTCTCTTCGATGCATGCCTCCATGTTCTTGAGCAGCACTAAAGCGCAGTAGAGCCGCTCTTCCTGAAACTGTTCCATCTGGTAAACAAAGCCATGCCTTCTTCACCAATGCGATAGCGCTTGGGTACACGCACATCCTCAAAGAATACCTGGGCGGTGTCGGAAGCCCGCAGCCCCATCTTGTCGAGCTTGGGAGCAACGCTTACGCCTTGGGTGTCCGCCGGCACGATAATGAGTGACTTATTGCGATGAACGGATCCTTCGCCGGTGTTTGCCAACAGGCAGAAAAAATCGGCCTGGGGCGAGTTGGTAATCCACATTTTGGTGCCGTTGATGACGTAGTCGTCGCCGTCGCTGCGAGCTGCGGTGCTAAGAGCAGCTACATCGGACCCAGCACCTGGTTCGCTGACCGCGATACTCGAGACAAGATCTCCGGCGATGGATGGTGCGAGAAATTCATCGCACAGGTCCTTGCTGCCATGATTAGCCAACGCCGGGGTCGACATCATCGTGCAGACTCCAAGCAGCAGCGGTGAGCTACCGTGGTGGGCGGCTCCAAGCTCTTCGGCGAAGACCGCCTGGTAGCTGAAATCCAGGCCGAGTCCGCCGTAATCCTCGGGTTTATTGATTCCAAGGAACCCAAGATCACCTGCTTTTTTCATCAAGTCATGGCAAGGAAGTGTTTGCGCCTCCTCCCACTCGTCCACGTATGGGTTCAGTTCCTCGCGGACGAATCGGGCTACGGTTCGGCGCAGCTCTTCGTGCTGGGTTGTAAATTCCATGTTCTGGCTTCCCCGTTATTGTCTTTTTTGGCGTCCCTACACGGAACGCTAATTCTTGTCTGGCGTGTCTTCCAGTACCTTAGGTCTCGTCGCCCGATGAAAGCCGTTGAATGCGGGAACCGGATTGCTCTTTTCCTCGGGTAACGGCCAGAAGGTGACAGAGGAAGAGAATCGTCCACCTCCATCGAGATGAATTGTATCGCCGTTGATGAAGCCTGCCGCAGGGCTGAGTAGAAAACAAACCACGGCACTCGCTTCGGCCTCGGTCGCCATTCTTCCCAGGGGAATCTGGCGAGCTGCATCTCGAAAGATCTCGTTCATGTTTTCGTCGTAAGTATCGAGTCCTGATGACTCGATCCAGCCCAGGGCGACCGCGTTGCAACGCACCCCTTGCGGCCCCCATTCCCAGGCCGCTGTCTTACACAGGTTTTCCATGCCGGCCCGAGCAGCACCGGTATGTCCCATGCCCGGGAACCCGTTATCGCAATCGGCCGTGATGTTGACGATCGAGCCGCCGTTTTCCCGCATGGACTGCGTATAGACTTCGCGTGCCATGTGGAAGCTGCCAAATAGGTTGTTGCGTACGACCGCCGCAAAGCCCTTGGCACTGATCGAATCGAGCGGCGACGGGAACTGCCCGCCTGCATTGTTGACCAGGCCGTGGATTGGACCTCGGGCTTTGATCAGGTCGGCCACAACTTCGGCCACACGCTCCTCATCGCGCGTATCGCAAGCGGCCAGACTGACGGATCCACCATCTTCTTCGATCTCAGTGGCGACCGTTGCCAGCTTTTGTTCGGTGCGCCCGACGATGTGAACATGCGCGCCAAGGCTCGCCAACTCGTGCGCGATACAGCGGCCGACACCACTGCCGCCTCCGGTGACAAGAATAGAATTATCGGCAAAAAGCCCCGGCGCTAAAACAGAACGATAGTCACCCACGAAAATTACGCTTCCAAATTTGTTATATGAACTGAAGTGATAAGAATACTGCCACAGTGACGGCGGCGCAGTAGCACGCAGAGCCCTCGCCAATCTCGCGAGGTAGCGCATTGGATTCTGCCGCGCCGAGCTTCAGATTGGTGCCGCAAAGGAGCCCGGTAGCCAACCATGTCTCAATGTAGCCTCGCGAAACTAACCTGTGCCCGGAGGTTTGAGACGTCGGTCGACAAAGGCAGTTAGGCAGAGTGCGACAGAGACTTGCCATAGCACTGCCATACCTTCGGATAGCACGAACGTGCTGATTTAGTGCACGAACGGTCAGCGCTGGGCCACCAGCCGCGAACTTAAGCGTTTATGCTTAGCCTATGCAAACGGAAATAAGTGGAGCCACACTCCCGCTGGACGTACGACCAAGATCCTGGCGACGCGCGGTATACCTTGGTGTTTTTTTCGTGCTGGTTTGGCCGACATTTAATTTGCTGATCATGACCAGCGTCCTGATTCAGCTCGATGTTTTTGAAGTGCACCGGTTACAAATTGCTGCGTTTCGGCTGTTCAGTGGCTTTGCGCTGGCATATGCGCTAGTGCTCTTTCTGCAGGCGATGTTTCCTTCAGCCCTGGCAGAGGATCGGTTCTGGCCGCAATGGTTGTTGCATCTGGTCGTGGTGTCAGGGGTCAGGGCTTTCTACGAGCCTCTTTTTGCCCAACCGGCGTTGTCCGATATTCCGCAGCCGATGGCGATACCCGTTGTCTACATCGTCCTTCAGGTCACGTTGTACGTTGTGGTGAAGACTCAACTCATCCAACGCGATCATTACCTCGCGGCGCAAGTGACCCTGCGTCAGGCGCAGATTAATCTGCTTCGCTCCCAGACCAACCCGCACTTTCTGTTCAACACGCTGAATTTATTGGCATCAGAGATAAGCCGAAGCCCCAGTAACGCGCAGGAGATTGTCTATGACCTGGCCGATCTTTTACGTGACAGCATGCGTGCTGCTGAACGTGAGTTCACGACATTGAAAGAAGAGCTTCGACTTGTGACGCTCTATCTCACGTTGCAAAAGAAGCGATTTCCAGATCGCCTGGAGTTCGAGATCGACGCGAGTGAGGATTGTCAGGCTCTCAGTTTGCCTGCGTTGCTGCTCCAGCCGATCGTAGAAAACGTCATTAAGCACGTCGTGGCAAAATCGAGCCGTTCCACCCATCTATCGGTTAGGGCCAGGGCTGCCGGGCAAAACCTTATGATTAGCGTAAGTGATACCGGTCCGATGGTGGGCGGCAGTCTTCGGGCCACCGGGGGGTTGCGTATCGTCGAGGAGACTCTCGCGCTTCATTACCAGGGGCGCGCCGTACTGCAGCTCAAATCAAGTCCGGACGGTGGCGAGGTGACTGTTACGCTGCCCAAAGAGCGCTGAGGCGGCTGACGAATGCCACACTCAATCAAGCGAGTTGTGATTGTCGACGATGAGCGCGCGGCACGTCGGCAACTGCGTGATGTTATAGATCGAGTGCCAGGGCTTACGGTGGCTGCGGAAGCCGATAGCGGAGCTGCAGGGATCGAAGCCATCCACAAGCACGACCCGCACATCGTTTTTCTGGATATAGATATGCCAGGCGTTGATGGCTTTGCCGTGGCGAAGGCAACCGAGCATCTTATGTATCAGCTCGTATTCCTCACGGCCCACCACCAGTACGCCCTGGAAGCGTTCGATACTCATGCGGTGGACTACTTGTTGAAGCCAGCGAGGCCAGCAGTCGTCGAGAAGTGCCTGAAGAAGGTACAACGACAGGAAGTACTTTCGATGGAGCGTTCTCAATCCGGTCCGGCGCGCTCAGGCGGGATCGTGTTGTGCGACAGCGGCGTGAGCCACTTTCTTCTGGCTGGGCATATCAACTTCATCGAGGGTCTGGGCCGCTATCGTCGGCTTCACCTCTCCGACGAGGGTATGGATGTTCACGATCGGGATACGTTGCTGTCCGATACCACGCTGGATCAGTTTACCGAAGTTCTCTCGGATCACGCGTTTATCCGCGTGCACAGAAGTTACCTCGTGAATCTTCAGCAAATAGCCTCGCTGCAAACAAGAGGGACTGGGAACCATGTTTGCCTTGCTGGCGTTCAGGATCCAATCCCGGTTTCCAGATCCAGATTGGGCGCACTCAGGCATGCGCTTGAGGTTTTGCACAGCAACCGAAGGAATGTGAAGCAGTGATTGGGTCGCGACTGAACAACCTTGCTCGCTGATCGCCGATTCTGGCCGTCGGGACTCGCCTGGTGGCTAGGGGATTCAGCCGCTGAGGTTATTTCTCACCTCGTGTGATGCACCAAACCGCCCGGTCCCTTAAACTCGCCGTATGGGGGAATTCAGAAACAGCGCGCCAGGCCCATTCAAGCGCGATGGCCGGTTCGCACGTTGTAGACTAATCCGCGCAAAAGCAAAGCGGATCGTTTTGTCGCTTTGCTGTTTGATCGCTATTTACTCCGGGCTGAGCTTTTCGGCTACGCCGCTTATAGAGGACGCTAACGATTATCTTGATCGGTTGATCAGCGATTGGGCAGAGCCCGACAGTCCAGACAGGCTGCGGATGCAGATCTTCGCAGAACCAGTCATCAAGGCCATCGCAATGTGGAATGAAGCAGGAGAGCGGATATTTCCGCCGATGGATCGTCTGCCCCACGTCACCGAAGAGTCGCTGCTGGATGATGAGCGTCGTCTCGAGGCGCTGCGTACGGTTCCCGAACTCCCTGCATGGGACGCGGCCTTCAGCGGTTCGACAATCTATTACCGATGTGAATCGCAGCGCTGCCTGCGGATTGATGGAGAGGCGCTCATGAGGGCCCTCGACCGACCAGAGGCTTCTCATACCGAACTGATCTCGCCACCGGAGTCGAGTTCGCTGTCGACGGCGCTCATCGGTACTGCAGGGGTCGCGATTTTCGCAGGTCTGATGCTATTCACTCGCGCAAAAAACCACCGTACGACCAATGAAGATATTGTGGGTGGCGATAGCCAGCGTGAGCGCCCGTTCGGTGGTGCAGAGTGCGAGCACAGCTTCCGTTTTGGTCCTCTCTGCGTGAACGAACGAGAGATGACGGTTATGGATCAAACGGGCGTACGCGATCTAAGTGAGCGTGAGCTTGCTCTCTTGCGGTTGTTTGCGGCGAACCCTCGAGCGGTGCTCAGCAAGGATCGGCTGTACGACGAGGGCTGGGGGCGCGATTATCAGCCCAACAGTCGTGCCCTTGATCAGCAGATACTCACGCTTCGGCGCAAACTCGACCCTGAGCGGATACATGGCGAAATTGTCGAGACTGTCCACGGGCGTGGTTATCGTTTTAACGGCTGACCCCTGGTGTCCATGAGGCCTCGCGCTATGTTTCAGTTCCGGGAGAATCAGATCGCTCTTCGAGCACACGCTCTTTTAATGGCTGTGTTTGTGTTCGTTGGCGTGGCGTCCGCTCGTGCAGCGTCCGACTCAGCGGGTGTGGCGATCGTCGATCACCGTCCCGCGGGACTCAACGGAGCAAACTGGCAGTTTGGTCCGCTGAACCGTTGGGCCTATACCCATCTGGAAGAGATCTTACCGAGCAAGACGATCCGTCACGCTCCTGATCGGGTAGTCCCGTTAAAGGGACTAGAAGCTGCGAGCGATGATCTGTCGATCAGAATCAATGGCGAACGAACGTCGCTGGCCACGCAACTCGGGCCCCTGTTTATCGACGGTGTGCTGGTGCTGCATAGCGGTCGCGCGATTGCGGAGCGTTATGACGGGACATTAACCCCGGAACGTACGCATCTGCTGTGGTCCGTATCGAAAACCATCACCGGCTTGATTGCAGCGAGCGTCGTCGCCGATGGCCTGATCGATCTCGACCGCCGCGTCGCTGACTATGTGCCAGAGCTCGCTGCCAGCGGTTGGGGGCCGGATACACTGCGAAATGTTCTCGACATGCGTGACGGATCCGCGTGGACCGAAGACTATGACGCACCCGACAGCACCGTCCGGCGACAGGATTGCGCGGATGGTCTGCTCACCGGCCCCGACTGTACCGGTACTCCAGTTACCGGTAACTATGCGTTTCTCCCAACCGTAGGGCGCAACGCTGATCGGGTTGGCCAGTTTGTGTATAAATCGGGCAGCACTGATGCCATGGCCTGGGTGCTCGAGGCGGCGACTGGCAAACGCTTTGCCGATCTTGTCGCGCAGCGCCTTTGGCAACCCATGGGCGCTGAGAGAGACGCAGGTATTACCGTCGATGTCTCGGGCTTTACGCTGGCTTCCGGCGGTATGCACGCAACGCTGCGAGATGTCGCTCGGGTAGGTCAGCTCATGCTCAACCGCGGCAGGGTTGGCAAACAACAGGTGATTCCCGCAGCCTGGCTCGATGACATCTTCAGCGATACCGGGGCGCGCCAATGGCCAGAACAGGCCGACGAGGGCACGCGCCCGTACTACCGGTCTTTTGTTTGGGGGCTGGGCGATGGTCGCGGAACCGTTCTTGCCGAAGGCGTACACGGCCAGGTGATTTTCGTATCCCCGCAAACGGAAACCGTTATCGCTGTGCTCTCAAGCTGGCCCGAGCCGGTCGGATTGCTGGAGGAGCAACTGTTCACCCTGCTGCGCGCGATCGAAGATGCCGTTGTGGCATCGCGCTAACTTCCCGAATTCAGGAATACGGGCGTCCGAGTGGCTCCCTGGCTGAGTAGTGCGTTATCGCATTGCGGTGAGCCGCCTCAGAGCGAGGGTGTGCAACTCCCGGCGCTTGGATTTCTCTCAAAAGGTCCCGCACTCAGACCCTGATTCCCGGGATCTCCCGACCAGTATCGAAGGTGACACCGCATACCTGGGCCGCGGTATACAGAACGTCATGGTTGTTGTAACCGGAACCGACCGACGTGGTTACACCCGTATTGATCGCGCCACCGCCCCCGGCTATGAGCAGCGGTACGTCATCGCCGCTGTGCTTGTCCGCATGACCCATATCCGTGGTTTCTACCACGATGGTACTGGCGAGCAGGCCCGTGTCGCGCAGGCGCTGGATTAGGTAAGCCGTCAGGCTACCCAGGTGAGCGCGAATCTCGGTGTAGTAGGGATAGTTCGGAAGACCACCGCTGCCCCCGTGGATAGACTGATGGTAGTGGCCCTGAAAACCCAGTTCCGGTATTCGGAACTGCGACTGGTGGTTTCCCAGCGCTAATGACACCGAGCGGGTAAGTGAGCAACCGAGGGCAGCGACCGCAATATCCACCTGTAACTTCGCTTGGCGGGTGAAGGTTCCGTTGTGCAGTTCAAAGTCGGTGGCATCAGGTAAATTTGGACACGCGGAACCTCCGGACATATCGGCCAGGCGTCGTTCTGTGTCGAAGATCGCAGCGAGGTGCTCATCCATCCTATCTATTTCGTACCCGGCCAGCTTAGTTCGTATCGCGTTTACCGCGGCCTGGTGGGCGTCAATAATGGCGGATTTTGGTGAACCGGTAGCACCTTCGCCGAACAGCAAGTTAAAGGCCGTAAAGGGATTGTCCTGAAACGGAATCAGCGAGTTATTGTCGCGAGTCATGTAGCCCTGGCCGTTGCTGTGCACACCCAGATTGACGTAGGTAAACGGCAGAGTCGGGCCTAATTGTTTGCCCATAAACACGTCGTAGCTGTCTTTTCCGTGATAGCGATCCGTCAGCAAAATGGGCATGCGCCCGTGCCCCGCGTTGTTGTGCGACATGTTGAGCAGAAAGTTGCAGTCGTCCTTTACCGAGTCGTAACCGACGCTCATGGGACCCATGGTGAGCTCGCCGCCGACGGTGTTGGGCGCCCAGAAGTCATGAATACCCCCTCCGGGCACGTACACTACGAAGGTTTTGTTCACACCGCCCTGGGCCTCAGCCTCGCGCGCATACATCAGACCAGTGAGCAGGGGAGACGACTGGATTAGCCCCAGAGGAATGCCCGACGCCAGACAGGTTTTTAAGAATCGTCGCCGAGAGTGTTCAGGCAACGCTGAATGCGAATCTGTCACCGTACATATCTCCCCAAAAAGCCTGATTTGGCTGGGTTAAGTTGTCTGCGTCGTTCTCTCACGCGCGTTACCTGGGCCACGCTTTGCGATAGCGCACGGATTGCAAGACACCGAACGACTCGAGCATCTCGCGCGGACTGGACCCCATCATGGTTTGCTGAAGTCTGTCGACCTCGCAGGCGTAGCCGGACTTCTCGACGTCGCTGACCAGTTCGGGGCTGCCAGGATCGGAACTGTCGATGTCCTGATAGCCAACACCCATCACGTAGCGGAACAGTTGCTGGGGCAGACAGGCCTGCGCCGCGGGTTGCTGAGCCAGCAGCGCTCCCAACCCTCGGGTTCCGGTGAATTCCAGGGATTGGTCAATGTCGCGGTATCGATTTGGAGCGAACAGCACGCCGCTGGCATCGATCGGGTTGCTGTTGTGGTCTTCGCTGCGAATGCGACCGACGGTGTCGAAATCTTCCATGCCGAAGCCCAGCGGATTGATGTACTCCATATGGCAGGTGGTGCACGGCGAGTCTTCTGTCAGTCGGTGATACTTCATCCGGTTGGTAGTCGTAGGCTGCATCAGAAAATCAGACAACTCAGCCAGCTTCTCCTCGCGTGCGGCAAAGGTACCGGCTGGCGGATCGGGTTGATCCTGACAGAGCATCCGGCGCCGGACCCGCACGGAGCGCAGAATGGGCGAGGACTCGAAGGATTCGCCCCAGCGCGCCATAAACGCTCCGTTCGCCAGGATTCCGCCACGGTCTGTCGTTGTAACCCGCTGCATCGTGTCGCCTGCGCCGCCACTGAGGCCATAGTGCGCGGCTAGGGGGCCGTTGATGAACGTGTAATCGGCGTTATACAGAGACTCAAAGCGTTCACTCGGCGTCAGCATCACATAGGAGAACATCTCACTGAGCTCGTTCTTGAGATGAGCCACGAGTGAAGGGAAGTTGGGCCAGACAGAAGTATCTTTGGATGCCAGCTCCAGATCGGCCGTGCCCAACCAGCTGCCTACAAAGTTACTGAGCGACGCTTTTGCGCCCGCAGTTAACCGACCGGCCTGGGCAAGAATTTCGCCATCGCTGCGCAGCTCATCTCGCGCTGCTGCGGAGAGAAGTATTTGATCCGGTGTGCTTCCTGTCAGTGTGTATGCGAGAAAGGTTGCCATCTCATACGATGTAAGCTCGAAGGCATCGCCGTCGATCGCTGAGTTCTCTGGGTTGGGCACACCCAGTTCATGGCGATACAAAAACTGAGGAGATGACAGCAGGGCTTCCAACGCTAGCGCAATGGCCGCTTTGGCATCTCCGCCGGTTTGGGATCCGTCGGCCAGCGCCCGATAGGTGTCATGTTCCTCGGTGGTGAGGGGGCGACGGAAGACTTTGGGTGCCAGCTCATCGACAAGCTGATCAACGCAGGTCGAATCGTACGCAGCACACGTCAGAGCCGGTGCAAAGTCGCGGTCGGCAGACCACCCCGCGATTTCTTCGGCGACGAGAAGGTAGTTGCTATAAGACGCGGCCGTTACCGGGCTGTGGGTGTTGTTGAAGTAAAAACCGATCTTCGTGTCTGCCGATAAGCCGTCGGCGACCGGGTAGTCAACGCCGATCAGATCTTCGACACTGTTCTGATATTCGAACTGGGTAAGCAGTTTGAGCTGGCGCGCTCCATAGCTCACCGGACTTAAGCCAAGATCACAGGACGTCTCGGCGACCCAGAGGGTCTGAATAAAGGCGCTCACATCTTCGGCGCAGCCTGCATCACAACTACCCGGATTCCCCAGGGGCATGTTGGTAGTGATATAGCTGATGAGCGTTTCCATGTCGCGCGCGGTGTTGAGAGGTGGAAAATCCGCGGTTCCCTCACCACTTGCGCCATGGCACCCAGCGCACTGGTCCGCAAAGAGGGCCTGTCCGCGCACCAGCTGATTCCCTTCGGTGACGCTCACCCGGAAGGTATTGCTGGGCAGCGATGGCATGCCCTGGTTGAGGGCAATCACTTTGTAGTCGAACTCGCCGCTCTCAGGCAGGCCTTCAGCCAGGTAACTGCTGTTCACCGGTAATTCGGCGGCGGTTTCCCAATCACCGTCGGCGGGTCGTCGACGCACCAGGAAGTGGTCTTCGTTGCTGCTGTTATCTTGCCAATTTACATTGGCCTCAAGATTCATGGCATTGAAGCTGCCCGAAAGGTCGGTGGGTGCTGCCGGAACGGCGGGGAACTCCACAGGCACCGCATCCGGGTCGTCGCTGCGTGCGAAAACAAGATTGAAATACACCGGTACGGCTTCGCCGATATTGCTCAGATTAGCGACCAGGCGCAGTGCCTCGATTCCCGCTGCCATATCGAAGTTGCTACTTTCGATAACGACAGGAGCGAGCGTGGAGACACTGATCTCAGCGTCCGAGAGCTTGGTTATCAACACGCTGGCTGCGACGCCTTGTCGCGCGCCGTGCAGGCCCAGCTCGCCGATAAGCACATTACTCTGCGTTGCGCCGCTGGCCATTGAGTCCAGGTTGTTCGCATCGATGGATACTTCAAAGAATGCTTTGGGAAGCAGGGAGGTTTCGAACAGCAGGGCTAGCAGGCGGCTGTTACGAATGTCTACGCCCGTTGAGACGTGATTCAGATCGATTTGCAGTCGCGCCAAACCACTTTCGTCAATTGAACCCGAAAGTGCAGCGTCAGATGTTCCTGGAACCAGAAAGGAATTGGTCTCTGCGATGTGGTCTTTCTTGGTCGACACGTAATGTAGCGAGGAGCGGGTCGCATCGAGGCGCCAGATGCTGGACAGGCTAGCACCGCAAAAATCACCGCCGAGTTCGACTATTTCGGCCGCGACCCCGTTGGGCTTGTTGGCAGTAAATCCGAACGAGTAGCTCTCGTTTGCCGCCAGGGAGCTTTTCCAGGCTGGCGGGGTGACCGCGCAGGAACTGCCCGAGCAATCGAACGTGGCATTCCAGCCGTTGTTCAGGGTGGTGCCATCAGTCCAGTTCCAGGCAATACTCCAGTCGTTGACCGGTTCGGGACCGTTGCTGAGCGTTATCTTGGCCTTTAAGCCGTTGTTCCACTCATCTTCAATCTCGTAGATGCAGGTGCCCGCTGCAAAGGCCGACAAGGAGCCTGCGCTCAAGGTCAGGGCAAGCAGAAACGAGGTTGCTGTGCGCCTCGTGTTTCGGTTGGGCCAGACCGTCGGGCGTAGGGCTCGATCGTAGCGCCTGGAATTGCGTGGAGAGACACTCATTTAATCACCGGCCCGAAAACGAAGATGGAAGTTCACGGGGACGGCAAAGCTGATCACGTCCAGCCCGGCCAACTCACGCAGTGTTTCGATGCCGGCGTCCATGCCGAAAAGTGTGGCGTCGATCAGAATTGGCGCCGTGTTCTGTACGAGCAGTTCGGAGTCCGAGAGCTTGGAGATGCGCACCTGCACATCCTTTGAAAGCACGGCACCATGCAGATTGATCTGGGGTGAAATGGTCCGATCTATCATTGAACCTGCGGGCAGTTCTGCCAGCTCATCCAGATCGACCGTGAGGGTGATCTCTGCGTCGCCGTAGAGCGCGGCCTCGAACAGATGGTCCCGCATTCGTTGGTCGCGAACCGCGATACCAGAGTTCACGCTATCAAGATCGATGCTTACCTGCGCAAGCCCGTTTGTCGCGATCTGGCCAGAGAGTCGCTCGAAAGTGTGGACCTCGACGACATGTGTCTTCTTGGTCGACACAAAATGCAGAGCTGATTGACCCGGGACAAGCTCATAGGAGTCCACTTGTGGATCAGGATCAGGATCAGGATCAGGGTCGGGATCTGGATCTGGATCTGGATCGGGGGCCGTCGCGGTGATAGTTACGCTAACCGGTGCCGAGTCTGACTGGCCGTCGTTCACGACCAGCGAAACCTGATACGTGCCCGCAGTGTCGAACGTGTAATCGGGGCTCGCAGCGTTGGACGTGCCCCCATCGCCAAAGATCCATGAGTAGGTGAGCGGATCGGCATCGGCGTCGCTGGATTCGCTGCCATTAAACTGAACTCGAAGGGGTGTATTACCCGACTCCGGCGTTGCACTGGCCACGGCGATGGGAATGCGGTTGTCCCCGGAGGCTGCGCAGATGCCGCCAAGCGTCGGTGTGGTGAGCGGCGCGTTCTCGGACGGTCGTTGCGCGTTGTAGCCGAAACTGACAGTAGCGCCCGGTTCAATCCTGGCGTTGTAGTTCGCGTTGTCGATCTGGTAGGGCCCGCTGCCACTCTGGGTACCGTTCCAGACACCCGTTAGCTGGGTGCCATCCGGATAGTCCAACGCGACTGACCATCCATCGATGGTGCCGTCAGCGACATTGCTGATTCTCACCTCTGCGGTGAAACCGGCATTCCACTCTTCAACGACGCGATACGCACAAGCCGCCGACGTGGGTGCTGGCGCATCCACCGATATGTTGATTTCAAACGGCGCCGAGTCTTGCTCTCCATCGCTGACTACGAGAGCCACCGTGTAGTCACCGGGGGTATCAAATGTCTTAGCGGGAGAGGCGTCGTTCGAAGAGGTACCGTCACCGAAATCCCAGAAAAAGCTCAGGCCATCACCGTCCGGATCCTGGGAGCCACTACCGTCAAAGATAACCGTCAGCGGAGCGAATCCGCTGACGGCGCTGGCTGTTGCCTGCGCTACCGGAGAACCGTTTGCTGCGGATGCAGCGCATATACCCGAGAGCACTGGTGGGTTTACGGATGACCCGTTTACTGCCTTGCGGCCGTTGAATCCGAAGCTGCGCGTCGCGTTGGGTGAGATTGTCCTGTTGTAGTTCTTGTGGGATGCGATGTACGGGTTCGATCCAGAGAGGTTGGTGTTCCAGGAACCGGTTACTTCGCTTCCATCCGTAAAGTGCAGACCAACTTCCCACCCATCGATGGTTTGTGCACCGTCGTTCAGGATGTGTACATCGGCTGTGAATCCAGAGTTCCATTCATTCCTGACAACGAATTCACACTGAGCCGCATGGATCTTAGGGGTGAACGCAGCGATCAGTAGGGCAGCTACACCTAGCGCGGTTTTCGACTCTCGTAAGTCGAATAGTCGACGTAGCGACCTAATTGAATACCCATGCGTGACCAAGCTATTCCCTTATTAAAAGTAGGGATTAATCCGCACATATTAGACAAAAGATGGACAATAGAGCAACAAAGTTTTTGTTATATATTTTTAGAAATTTAACTAAATGGGTGAGCGGTGATATCTGAGCTGCGGAACTCGTTGATGAGGCAGGCGTTAAAAGCAGATAAATCTCGAAGAATTCGTCGAATAAAAATCTAATCTAATTATTAGTTAGTGCCCCTAACTTATTGTATTAAATAAACTTTAATCCAGCTGTGTTAAGTCAGGTTCACGCTTCGGGTTACCTTGATTGATTCTGGCGTATCAGTGCTCACCTTTCTGATATCGCTCAAGCTCTTCCGGATCGAAACCAACGTCGTTATCAATCCATTCATCGCGCATAAAATCATCATCCGGTGGTAACCGTAGGGCGCGATCCAATACTCGTCGACACAGCCGATGGATGAGACCGCCGCGGCGCGAAGTGCGACCGGCAATACCGGCCAGAAGCTTAGCCCGCCATTCCTCCAGAAAGCGTTTCATCGTCCAATCTCATCCGGCGCGTCGCAGCGGTCCAGGCGGCAGGGAATGCCTTTCAGGTGTGGGATCCCCTGTTCCCGGTCCAGGTAGTTATCGTCGTCCGGGCAAAGCTGGGCGTCAGCATGTGCCATCGCTCCAGATAACCCCGGCAGGCCTTGCGGCATTTCTGGCTTCCACCACCCGTGAGGGATCCGTACGAGATCATCGGGCATCGCATCACGAACGCCGACTTTCATAATGATCTGTCCGGTGTGATTGGAGATAGTCACCCAGTCTCCCTCACCGATCTCGTTGTCTTTGGCGGTCTTGGGGCTCACAAAAATCATCGGTTCCGGTTTCCGTTCTCGGAGCTCCGGTACGTGACGTTGGGCGGTCTGGAAGAACTCATCTTCGCGCACGCCGGTAAACATCATCAGGGGCAGATCCGGGTCGGCTGGTGGATCGTCGCGAAAGTAGGGCAGCGGATCGAACCCGAGATCTTCAAGTACCGAGGACTTAAGCTCCACCTTTCCTGATGGCGTGGCAAATCCGGTTTTTTCGTACTTGCGAAACTCGACCGGACCAAAGCAGACGTCATAAGTCTTCGAGAACTTCTGCCAACCCATACCGGTGCCTTTTAGCCGGTAGTCGTAAAACTCTTCAATCGAACTCCAGGGCACAACTTCCGGTCGATCCAGCGCGCCAGCTAGCAGTTTCCACACTTCAAACGTGCTTTTGCAGAGGCCCGGAGCGTCCATGGACTTCTCGGAAGGCCGGACCATCGAAGACCAACCGAATGTGTCGTGCAACCAGGGTCTCTCAAGCCAACTGTCTGCGGGCAGCACATAATCAGCGAGCTGCGCCGTCGGGGTCATAAACTGCTCGTGAACGACGACGAGATCCTGATTCAGCATAGCTTTGAGAATCAGGGGCATGTTGGCATAGCTCAGCAGCGTGTTGTTGCCGAGCGCAAAGAAGGCTTTTACGGGGTAGGGGCCATCGCCTGCCATGGCGCGAAACACGGCGGAGGGGTTGGCCATAAAACATCCGGTCACCTGGTTGGCGTATTCATAGCCCCAAACTCGCTTGGTGCAGGCTGTGATTTTCTCCTGGCCTCGGTAGGTGAATGCGGGATGGGTGTCTGAACCGAGCTGCTTGGCTTTCTGTTCCTGCGACAGCGCCTCGTGCATCTCGATGCTGGATTCCGGGATGATATCCGGGTGAAATCCTTGCAAAGCTTCTCCTCCCGGGATATCGAGATTGCCGCATAGCGCTCGCAGTATGCTGTGCAGGCGGATCCCCGAGGTGCTGTTGCGCTGCATGTCGGTGATGGGGGTCCAGGGAATGACCGCCGGTCCCGCAGACGCATACATGCGGGCGGCGGCACGAATCTGCTCGGCATCGCACCCCGTGATGCGCGCCACTCGCTCCAGGGGAAACTCGGCCACTCGCTTTTTGAGATCCTCGAAGCCGACGGTCCAGTTCGCCACGAACTGTTTGTCGTAGAGCTCCTCGTCGATTATCACGCTCAGCCAACCCAGGCACATCGCTGCATCGGTGCCCGCGCGCAGCGGTAACCAGATGTCGGCCCGCTCGGCATTACTGCTTCTGCGAGGATCCAGTACGATCAGCTTGGCGCCCCGCGCCTGGGCGCGGCGAATCTGGCTGTAGATCGGTACCCAGCTGTTGCGACGCGGGTTGTGGCCGAACAGCACAATGCAGTTGGTATTCACAATGTCTGCCATCGGGAACCAGCCGTAGGTCATGCGATTAATGGCGGCGGTGTTCCCTGCGCATAGGGCCACGCCACTAATCCAGTTTGGTGAGCCGATGTGATTCATGAGCCGCCGCCCAAGGCCGTGATCCGTCGCGGTATTCCACTGACTAGTAGAAACGGCCCAGGCCTCAGGTCCGTGCTCTTTTATGATGGATTGAAGCCTCGCGCCGATATCCCCCATCGCCGCGTCCCAGCTCACTTCTTCCCATTGCCCGGACCCGCGTTCCCCGACGCGTTTCAGAGGCTTCATGAGGCGGTCAGGGTGAGCAAAAGCTTTCGGCGCGAGTGCACCCTTCATGCAAATGTTGTCGCGAAAGATCGGATTGTCGCTGGAGCGGACGCGCACGACGCGCCCTTTTTGAACCTCCGCTACGACATTGCAGGAAATGTCACAGGTGGCGCACAACACATTGCGGGTTTCGACCCCTTCGCGCCGATTGATCGTGACTTGCTTACCGTCGGTTTGCTTCGGGTCCGGGTTGGCTACTGAGGGCATTATTATGATTCTCCTTCGCGCACATCACGGCGTCCTGATCGCGCG
Organism: Pseudomonadota bacterium; assembly: GCA_039111155.1. Lineage (GTDB taxonomy): Bacteria > Pseudomonadota > Gammaproteobacteria > Pseudomonadales > Halieaceae > Congregibacter. The sequence goes on from JBCCPL010000005.1 coordinate 42,236, forward strand.
CCATTGTTAAGAGTTGTTCTATGACCACCGCCTCATGGGCGGGCCCTTCACCCATGGGTGATGTTGCTCGCGCCAGAGCCAGACCGATGATGGTCTCGAAGATCAACCAGTAGACCGCTTCCCCAGCGGGGTGTTTTTCGAATCGCTCGGCCAGGTGAGGATAGGCCGAAGGTTCAAAGCGTGTTGCGCACGCGGCGACTTTGGCAAACAAGCCAGCGCCAAGCTTTTCGTCGTTCCGGCATGCCAGCCACAGTTCCAGCACAGCTTTGAATTCAGGTAGGGCATAAACAGACAGCGCCTGTTCCAGAGTAGATTGCAGCGTTGCCCGTGGGTCGTCACTTCCGGACGAGAACCGCGCGTAAAGATCATCCAGCACATCGCCATACAGGTCGCCGAGACTGGCGTAGTGGTGATTGAACGCTCCCCGCGTGACGCCCGCACGGCGGCAAATCTCTACACTGGTCGTAGCGCCATATCCGCGTTCTACAAGGCTCGCAGTGGCCGCCTCAACGAGTTTCGATTTCGTTGCGGTACTGCGCTGTGTATGAGTTTGTCTTACGTTCAAGTGGAGGGCTCATGAAGTCGCCTGAATTAGAGTACATACATGCATGTATGTATTCAAGCGTTTCTGTCTCTCGACTGCCAACCCTATCGAGTGAGGTACTGTCGCAGATTTTGAAGGCCTGATAACTGGAGGGAGATGACGTGGCGATGAAAACCGATAAACCCTCGAAATGGTGTGCCCACGTCTTTTGTATGGTGCGAGCTTAGCTCTGAATTCAGAGGCCTCTTCGGACAATTTACATGATGCGAGCGAGCGCGCTGAAATTCGCTCATTTAACAGTGGCCGACGAGACTTCATAAAGGCTGATTGAGATTGGTAACTCTTTTTGTTACAAAAATAGAATGAACAACCAGCTTCCAATCGCGCTACACATCGTGGGGTTTCTAACGGCGTCGAGGGGACAGCCATTGACATCTGAAGAAATGGCAGCGGTGTACGGAACCAGTCCTGTATTGCTCAGACGAGTCCTGAGCAAACTTAGACAGGCAGGACTTGTAGCAACGCAGCGAGGAGCGAAGGGTGGCAGCGTGCTGGCACGAGAGGCCTCGCAGATCAGTCTACGGCAGGTGTTCGAAGCGGTGCGAGAAGACAAGCCGGTGTTGCCAGAGTACTCGACTAAATGCACAGGTGCGGTCGCGCCGGTGCTTGGGAACTACTTAAACGAACTGCTCGCGGAAGCAGAGGAAGCGCTGTTGTACAAGCTCGAAAGCGTCACGGTAGCCCAGATGGATCGTACGGTTCGAAAGAGGATTATGAGAGCGGTCCGAGAGAATCAGGCTACTTAGCTTTTTTTTGACTTTATTTGTAACCGTTTTAATTACAAAAGGTGCCGACATGAAACATCTGACTGGAACTGAAAGAACACTACTTAGAATTGCCGCCTTGCTTTGGCTCGTTTGGGGTTTGGTGCACGCTTTCGCTGGCGTGATGACTATCGCCCTGGATGCACCGCAGGCAGTACAGGGCATTGCCGATGCGGTCGAGCCCGCTCTGCTGAATGTTGTCTATCCGGAAGCGGCTGGTGCCATCATCAACCAGCATGGATTCAATCTGCTGTGGATTGGATGTGTCACTACCTTGTGTGCCTGGTTCGTTTGGCGTGGGTCTTCATTTGCAATCCTCGTCGCAGCACTCACGGGAGGATTGGCGGACATCGGCTATTTTGTATTTCTCGATATGGGCGGCTATGTAAAATTCGCGCCGGGCACGGTTATGACGATTTGCTCGGCGACAGCTATCTTTACAAGCTTCTACGTGTACTTTCGGCGTCTCCGAGATGGCCATCCGACCTAGGCCGCTCACAAACGCCAACGTGCTTATTTCGCCATAGTGGGAGAGATCCGAATGGCCAACTTGAATATGCCCCCCGCACGTGAGTTCGGATGGGATCTTAAACCAATTGAGAGTGCCCGGTTCGCTATCCACCAACGTGCTAACGGACAGTTTTGTGTGGTCCTGAACCACGCACTGCTTCGCGGTGTGACCGCTGAGATGCTGCACTGGTGGTTTTTGAACTTCACCAACCTACGGGTAACGCTCGAGGATATACCCGGTTACGAGGGGAAAACCGTTCCTGCTTATCTCCTATGGCATCCTTCTGATCATCTGGATGCATCACTTTCGGGCAATCTAGGTCCCGGGGGCGTAGCTCAACCCGGAGCGTCGATCGAGATCAAAGAGGCGATGCAGTACTTGAAGTTCGGATGGAAGTATCCGGTAAACAATAAACTTCGAATCTTCTACTGCGGTTGTGACGGATGGGCTATGGGCAAGCAGATCCCATTTTTTGGCCCAGTGATGATGCTGCGTATTCATTTCAGAGACGTTTTCGAGAACGACGTATGTCTGGGAGTTCATTACCACTACGAAATCGTAATTGGCGTAAGCAGCGCCAGTATCCTGGGCCGAGTCATCAATGATCGAGTTAAGGCTCACTTTTCGGAAGAGTTCTTCGAGGCCTGGCAGACACACAATATTGTCGAGGTCGGGACGTTTGAGAACTTTCTGCCGTCCCTGTTCGCTCAACGAGAGCAGGGAAATCAACTCCACTACGAGAAAGGTCTAAACAACGCCCCGTCGGTAGCGGGCCAATCCGGTTTCGACGAGGTCCTGTTCGCCGAGCGGCTTGAAGGTTATAAGCGTGCCACCGATCCGCACGAGTATCAGGGATTTCTGCGGCCGTCCTTCTTGTCCTAGTGCCCTTGCTGATTCAGACGACAGCCCAAAGCGTGATACACAGATCCGCGAGGCGGCGCGGCAGAGCAGGCTAAGACCGAATACGATTTTCGTCTACCGGACTGGCCGGCGTTTTTCCTCGTGTTTTGGGAGTAGCCGACGATGGTGAAACGGAGATCAAGAAGGGTTGTGTGCTCATGAACTTTTTGTGAATCGCTAAAATGTTATCTTTCTGTGATAACTCCCGGCTTTGCATCAATTAGTCTCCGATTGAGATGCTGCGTTGCTGGCGCAGCCCAACTGCTCACTTCATCTCAGGGGGACCGACCATGAAATCACTACTGTGCAAACGCATAGCTACACCTCTTTGCGCCGCGATTATTCCATTAATGGCGACGAGCGCAGACGCTGCCCTAATGGATGTCACCGTCACGATCGAAAACCTGGCAGCGACGAATGGTGTGTCCTTTGCGCCGTTGAGGCTGGGCTTTCACAACGGGACGTTCGACGCATTTGACAATGGCAGTGCGGCGTCTGACGCGATCATTTCGGTGGCCGAAGGTGGCGGTGGTGAGGCCTGGTTTACAGCGTTTGAGAGTGCAGAACCAGATGCTGTCCTTGGTAGCGTTGTCAACGGCGGGCCGGCGGTACCTGCCGGTAACGCCGGGGTAGGTAACCCATTCAGCTCCACGGCTACTAACACGTTTCGGGTGGATACCGCAGCGAATTCCTTCTTCACGTTCGCCAACATGGTAGTGCCAAGTAACGATCTATTCCTTGGCAATGACAATCCGATCCGCTTATTCGATGGCCTCGGGAATCTGCTGATCGATGAAATCTTTCAGACCGGCGCATCGATCTGGGATGCCAACTCTGAGGTAGCGGATCCAGCGAACGCGGCATTTCTTCCCGGGGGCGTGAATGACAACCGGATTGAGGAGGGTGGAGTAGTAGCGTTCGACTTTTCCGAGCTGAATGTGTTCGACGGGCTGACTACCGCGGCGGGTTACGCGTTCGATTTTTCAACGCTTAGCTCTGATGATGCGATCTATCGGATCTCGTTCGAGACCGAAGCTGTCGCCGCTCCAACGCCATCGTCCCTCGCTTTGCTCGGTCTTGCCGCATTTGGACTGATCGTCCGCAAAAGAGCCCACCCTACTGGCTTAACAGCGGCATAAAAGAAAACGGGAACGCCAGCGCCAGCGTTCCCGTTTTTGTTACCGGTAAGGATGGGTGCTCTAAAAGTCCCCACGGTACCAGTTTGTGAAGATTCAAGCGGCGTCCTACCGATTAGAGTGTCCTTAGGCTTCCCGGAGGAAGATCTCCTCGATTGTCAGGCCGAAGGCGTCCGCAATCGCGAAGGCGAGGGGTAGGGACGGATCAAAGCGGCCATTCTCAATCGACACAATAGAGTTTCTGGATACACCGACTATGCCAGCGAGAGTGGCCTGGCTCCAACCCCGTTCCGCGCGCAGTACTTTAATTTTGTTTTTCACGTAGATCAGGACGCTTCGCGAGACATCCACACGCGCCACCCGTGGTTCAGAAGCACAATGCACAACATCTGTGCCAGAATCACCACCATAAAGCCAAGCAGGAAGGCGAAGAGTATCTGCTGGTCCGAAGCCCCTGCGTTTTCCGCAATACTTGACGTGGTACTGGATACCAGGTGTCTAAAAGCGGGAATTCCCTGCAGTATCGCAACCAAGCCTCCGCCCGCCAGCCATCCCCATTGGTTCGAGAAGCGTGCCGCTCCACGATGCCACTCATCGAGATTCTGATCTTTTAAGACCGCGAGTATGAAGCTGGAGACTACCGTTCCGGTCGCTGCGATTCCGCCAAACAAGTGAACCACTGCCTGGGGCTGCTCCTTCAACCATGGCAGGGAAATCAAAAAGCTAACAGGAAAAACCAGCATCAAGCCGGTCCAGACGCGTTGATCTGAAGTCATCGTCATGTCACATCCTCACTAACGCTATGAAAAGTATGCTTATCTAAAAGACAATTAAACTTAACTTTTGAAGTTAGGCATGTCAAGTTTACTTTGCATTTTCTGTCCGATTTCGTCGTCGAGAGGCTTTGTTTATTGCAGCGATGTTGGTTGCAGCGATGCCAGGCCTTAGGCCGTTAAGCATTCGGAATAGCAGTTCCATTAGCGGGGTATTCAAGCGCCGGGCCGTTTTTCTGTGTCCATTGGAGAGTTGCTGAAACACGATGTAACAGCAGGTCGGCGGAACAGTGGAGAGGGTAGAGCTTAAGTGGTTTGTTATCTGCGATCCGGAGCGTGCAACAAGCAACTCGCGGCCTGCCCGATTGCGGTTATCCCGCAGGAAGGCACTGTTTAAGGGCTCCAAGCACAAGCATTAATCCGACGAGAGGGACTAACAGCCTGGACAGTTTGGCAACTGTCTCTGGGTCCATCGGTTTCGCGAAACGCTCCAAAATGAATACCATCACCCCGAGGCCTACAAAGATAGCAAGCAGCAGTAACAGCAAATTCTGCACGGGCGTCGATCTCTAACCGGTATTTCATCAAGTATATCGTCTATACCGGAGGCTCAGGTTGTTGTCGCAACAGCTGATCGCGGCGAGTCATGTGTTGATCGATGCCTGTTGTGACGCCAGGCGACACCAGTGAACGATGCCGGCAGAGCATGGGGCCGCGGATCTCAAACGCGAAGCCCCCAACCTGAACGCGCATCTATTCGCTCAGAATGATGTCAATCACCCGATCAAAGAACGGCTCAACTTCGAGACTGGCGTCATTGCACATGGCGATCAACGAAGTACGCCGATCCGGAAAACGGACATAAAAAGTAGAAGTGCCTAACCAGCCACCCGAATGCGCAAAGGCGCGCTCGTTGTTAATGGTTCTAAGAAACTGCCCGTTGGCGTAGCGCGCACCGCGAGCCTCATGGTCGCTGTTCGGCGTGTTCATGAGTGCAAGGAGTGTCGCCGGGTCAGCGCCAAGCGTCGGGGCGTAGAAGTGCTGGTCCCACTTGCGCATGTCTTCGAGGTTGGTGTGCAAGCCGCCATCGCCAACCCAGAAAAGGTTGGTCATATCGGTGACGTAACCACCCGCGTCGCGCTCTTTATAGCCCGATGCCCGGTTGGGCACGATCTCTACGGGATCGTCGCTGAAGAACGTCTCGTTCATTCCCAGCGGACCGAAGATACGCCGCTGAGCGTAGTCACGGAGACTCTCACCCGAGACCGTCTCCACAAGCATCGACAGTAAAAAGTAGGCGAGGTTGCTGTATGAAAATTCCTGCTCAGGCGGCAGTGCCAGCGGCACCTGCTTCACTACATCATAGAACTCCTTGATGGTCAGGTAGTCCTCATTGCCTAGTCGGAACGGACCTCCCGCCGCCGAGCGAAGACCAACGGACTGCTCTGCGACGGGGCCTTCATACGAGCCGGCGATAAGGTCATAGTCTCCCATACCCGAAAAGTGACCGAGCATCGCGTTCACAGAAACAACCGCTCCGTAGTCGGGAAGGTCTGGCAGGTACTGATGCACCGAACTTGCCAAGTCGATCTTGCCCTCGTCGGCGAGGAGCAGTACCGCCATCGCTGTGAACTGCTTTGACACCGACGCCATGCGGTGCACCTGGGAGCCGTCCAGAGGAACGTCGAGCTCCATGTTTGCCAAACCGTATCCGGCTTTATGTACCCACTCGGAATTGCGTAGTACGCCGACATTGCAGCCCGGTGCCCCGGGGTCTATCGATGCGAATACGTTATCTATTTGTGCTGAGAGTGACTCACTGGAGGCATGGTTCGTGACCAGCAGTCCGGTCAGGCAAAAGGCCGCGATTTTGAGTTGAACCGAGCGATAGGTCAGCAGCGCCATTTGATTCCACCGTGCAATGGTTGACGTAAAGTCGAGCTGCCCACAATACCTGATAGCTTCGCTATCGGAGATAGCTACGTATCGGACGACTTAAGCCTACGGGCTGTTTGCGCAACCTTCAGCCTTGGGCATATATACTCGTTGATGCAAAGAAGATTATGGCGATCACGCTGATCGCTGAGGTGATGATTCCCGATCGTTGCGAACGTATCCACCCCGATAGCCCGATGCTGACAATCAGGCTGATCACTCCCAGGCTGTAACCACCAATGAGCGAGTTCCAGAGAAGCTCGAGCGTCGCAGGGTTAGGTGTAAACGGCAGGTCTGGATGCAGACCGATGGTGAGTCGCCATCCGGCTATCACAGATACCAGCAGGCTGCAGGCGGAGATAGCGGATGCGGCTACCGAAAACGCAACTGACCGTTTCTCTGATGAAAAGATGATCACAGTGAACAGAATGGTGGCCGATACTCCACCCAAGAATGCCGACACAAACGAAATCTGTTCGGCAACCGCCACCATGTAACTGGGCTTGAGGTTCTCGATCATGCGCCTCCCTGTGGTTCGCACTGACTCAGGTCTGGGAAGCTATGCTACGAAGAGCCAAAGGTTTTATGTGGGGCGCCTCCCGCTGCCCGCGTGAGCATACGAGAGATGATGCCGGCTGGGTAGCGCCTCGCCTTTAACCCTGCGAGGCTCCCTAGCTGTGCTCTCGGTGAGTTATGGCGGTTAGTCCAGATACATTGCCCGCAGCTGTGCCTGCTGCTCAGGCGAGATTCCCAGCTCTGAATCGAGGTAGGCCGGTATGCTTCCGTACTCGGCTTCGAGCGCATCAAAAGTGAACTGCACAAAGGGTGTGCCGCTGGCGGTTACCAGGGGATTAGGCCTGGATGGATTCTTCATTCCCGCGGAGTAGCGCAGCATCATTCCAGCAAAGGCATTGGTTTCGGCAGCTGCCTCAAGGTCCACATCGCCTTTTTCGTTCTGTGGCCGACGAAAATCGGTAGAGAGCAGGTAGTCCTCGAAGATAAGAGTTCGATCTACACCCAGAACTGAGAGCAGCAGTGCGCTTGTCACGCCGGTGCGATCCTGCCCCGCAGAGCAGTTGACTACCGCTGGAACCTGCTGATTCAGTAGAGCCTCAAAATAAAGCTTGAGCTGGGGCTTCAACATATCGGTCATACGCACATAGGAAGAACTGAAGTCCTGCTTGTCCTTACCTTGCCTTTGGAGTGCTTGCTGCATGAGCTTAACGATTGAATAGTCGTGATAGACGTAGTCGATGCCTGCGGCATCCACCCAGTGGTTCGGATACAGCTCTAGTTCTTCGCTGGAACGAAGGTCGACCACGGTCTGAAAATCGAACTGCGCCAGATAAGCCATGTCGTCTTCGGTGAGGCTGGTCATGGCGCCGGATCGAAATAGCAGCCCACGCTTTATGGTCCTTCCGTCGCGGGTAGGGTAGCCACCCAGGTCGCGGAAGTTCGAGCTACCATCTAGCGGCAACAAGCGCCTATAGCTTCGCAGCAGATCATCTTGTGTACTTGCACTCGAATCGGCGGCGGTACTCGCCGAGTCTGCGAGGGCGACGCTTGGCCTTATCTGCGCGAGAGTCAGAGCGAATGTCAGGGCGAACGTCAGGGTGAACAGGTATTTCATTCGTTGGGCTCCTTGCACGTGCGGGGTCTCTGAGCATAAGCCCGGGCTGTGCTCAACCCGGTCCGGACCGGCAGTAGGATAGGGTGCGGTAGTTTCGTTTTTATTACCGGGTTTTGACCGTTCCATTAATCCCGGATGACAGTCTGTTACTGTCTTTCAGGTGCTCGCATGATGTACGCGCGCAGCTGTGCGGACAAAGGTCGTTTGTGCTGCCGCAATAATTGGCCGGGTTTGATCCGCGTAAACGCACCAGGGCGCATTGAGTTTCTCAGCGACCGATGGCGTCCAGACTCAGTTCATAGCGCTGCACCCAGCGGCGCAAACTCAGAACGCATAGCCCGGCTGTTAGCACCAGGAGTATTCCCAGCGCTGCCCAGAACAAACCGCTGACTCCGTCAACCAGTCCAAGCGGGGAGAACACTAGATAGAGACCAATGATTGAGGCGGCGAGCACGGTGGCGCAGGGCAGTGCGTAGCGCCACGGTACAAGATTCACCGTTGGCTCTCGTCGGAATTGCCAGGGTTGGGGGCGAGGTCGTTGTTGTCCGACAACAAGCATGATCGCGACTTCGATGGAGAAGAGCACCGCGTAGCTGTGAATAAAGTTGAGCTCGGGCTTCCAGACGAAATTGAGTAGCCCGTAGGCGATGACGTGAAAGATGATCGCAAGCTTCGCCCCCGACGCCGGTACTCGTCGCGTGAACAGACCCACAAGAACGACCGCAATAACCGGGATGTTATAGAAGCCAGTGAACAAACGAATAATCTGCCAGAGCCCCTCTGGTGCGTACATCAGCAGGGGAGAGATTAGGAAAGACAACAATGCCAGGAGAAGACTGGCGAGTTTGGCGGTGCCAATCAATTGCTGATCGCTCAAGGGCTTCTTGCGCAGGGGGGCATAAATATCGAGACAGAATAGTGTGGCGGCACTGTTTAACAGCGAGTTGAAAGAGCTGAATACGGCTCCCAGCAATACTGCTAGGAAAAATCCGCTCAGATATCCGGGCAACACGTCGCGAACGAGCTGTGGGTAGGCTAGATCAATCGATCGAAAACCCTCTTCTTTGTACAGGTGATAGGCAATAACACCAGGCAGCATCATAAAGAACGGGACAAGCAGCTTGAGAAAACCCGAAAACAAGACGCCTTTCTGGCCCTCAGCGAGATTCTTGGCCCCGAGGGTTCGCTGGATCACATATTGATTAGTGCCCCAATAGAAGAGATTGGCCAGGATCATCCCGGTGAACAACGTACCAAAGGGAACCGGATCTTCAGCACTGCCAATCGCGTTGAGCTTGTGTGTGTCCTCGGAGACTATTGTCGCAACGCCCGCTGTGAAGCTGCCGTCCCCCAGCGCAATGAGACCAAGCACAGGAATCAATGCGCCGACTAGTAAGAGTCCGATTCCGTTCAGAGTGTCGGAGACTGCGACTGCGCGCAGGCCTCCAAACACGGCATAAACTGCGCCAATCGTTCCGATCAGTACGATGGTAATGACCAGGCTGACTTCGTAGCTCTGTCCAAGCAGCGCGGGCACATCGAATAAACGCATGACCGCGAGCGATCCGGAGTAAAGGACCGAGGGGATGGTGACCAGCGTATACCCGAGCAAGAACAGTATCGCAGTCATCCTGCGAACCGTGTCGTCAAATCGATCAGCTAGAAACTCGGGGAGTGTAGAAAACGCCCCTGCGAGATAACGCGGCAAAAACACCAGAGCCATCACGATGGTGCTGATCCCGGCAGTGACCTCCCAGGCCATGGCGCTCATGTTGAATCCAAAAGCCGATCCGTTGAGCCCAATCAGTTGTTCGGCGGATAGATTGGTAAGCAACATCGAACCGGAAATAAAGGTACCCGTGAGACCCCGGCCCGCAAGAAAGTAGCCGTCGCGGGTTGCAACCTCACCACGGGTTTTCAGGTAAGCAACATAGGCCACCGCCGCCATAAAAAGTACTGCCGATAAAAGAGTGCTGATGAGTCCAGAATGACTCACTGATCTGCGTCCTTCACTTAGAATTACCGTTCCAGTATTCAGTAATGGCGGGGTGATCACCGGGGATGTGCGTCAGAGAGGGGCCGAGCGGTATTCGGGCGTTGGGGCGGGCGAAGACTGCGGTCTCGGAAAGCGCAAGGGTTTCTTCATAGACACGGCCTCCGCTATAGATCTCACCGCTAGGAAATCGAGTCCAGCTTCCTTCGGGCAGGTAGAACCGGATGTTTCCTCCGGCCTGAATACACGGAGCGACCAGCAGGTCATCACCACACATGAACTGGTGCTCAAAACTCCAGGCGAGACGATCTTCAGGAAAGGCAAGAACCATGGCGCGCTGCATTGGAACGCCGGTATCACAAGAACGTTTGATGACAGCCCAAAGATAGGGCAGCAGGCGATAGCGAAGCGTCAAAATCTCGTTCACGGCGGCTTCGGCCTCCGGAGTGTAAGTCCAGGGCTCCCTCGGACCTATGCCATGAAATCTCAGGTGCGCTGAGAACGAGGTTGCCTGCGCCCAGCGGACGTAGAGCTCCGGGTCCCGTTCGTCGGCATAAAAACCTCCAATGTCCGACGAATAGAACGGGCCACCCGACAGCCCCCAGCTGAGGGCGCCGCGAATACTGGCCGCAAGCCCGCCCCAGTCGGCCTGGGGATCTCCACCCCACTGGGAAGGATATCGCTGAGATCCGCTCCATGCGCAGCGGCTGAACAAGAAGGCCCCGGTGGCGGAATATTTTTGCGCCGCCTCAAACACACAGCGGTTGTACAGGAGCGCATATACATTGTGGATTCGAGCTCCCGATTCCCCGGTATGGGCGACCATATGGGGATCTGTCAGCTGTTCCCCGAAGTCAGCTTTGATCATGTCGATGCCAAGGTCGAAGAGCGGCTTATGTGAGTCTCGCCAGAATGTGTAGGCATCTGGATTGGTAAAATCGAGTATTCCGGAGTCGGGCAGGGGCGTTAGCACGTCGCCAAAGGGGCTGCGGTCCCATTGGTAGTCAAAGGGTTGGCCGGTACGTTCGTCTTTGATCAGGAATCCGTCTTCAGCCAGTTGTGCGTGCAGCGGGTGTGCCTTCGATATCAGCGGGTATTCCCAAAGGCACACGCGAAAATTCAGCTTTTTGAGCTCGTTGATTACCCGCTCAGGTTTTGAGTACCGACGACGATCCCACTCGAACGTGAAGCGAGTATCGGTGTCCTGCCACGCGCGGCCATCGAGGGTGATCGTGTCGCAGGACATGCCGCGGTCGCGCACTGCCCGCGCTGCGCCAAGTAACTCGTCAGCCGTCTGGTAATAGGCCTTGGACAAAATTGCGCCAAGGCTCCACAGCGGGGGTTCGGTCGAAAAGCCGGTAAGGTCGCAATAACGGCTCAGGAAGTCCTGCGGTGAATCTTCCAGCAAAAACCAAAGATCCAAACACTCATCTTCGACAATGCCGATGTAAGAGCGTTGTGACCAGGGAGCGTAACCGACAGCGTGGGTTACCGGTGCTGGGGTGTGGGCAAAGCATCCCCAGCCTTCCGGTGACCAAAGAAACGGGGTGTTCTTGTAAGAAATCTCCGCATTAACGCCCAGAGCATCGTGATTGTACGAGCGCACCCATGCGCCGCGCCGGTTGAGCTGGCTCCACTTCTCACCAAGACCGTAGATGGACTCCTCGGGCTTAAGATCGATGGACCATAGCCAGCTGTCGCCGTCGTGTGCCAGTGGCGGAACACGGTGCCGCCGGGCAAAGTGCCCATCTCTCGAGCTCTCTAACCGCGGCGTGCCGCCGCGATAGATTGCCAGGCTGAATGGCCTCTTGTTGATTTTGGCCGTGGTCGAACCCGATATAAGTTCGATGTGGTCATCGTGGTCTGCGATCTGCAGATCGCCGCAAGGCGGGGTGCGCGTGAGAATTGAGTGGTGTCCAATGTTCTGCTCTCCCGCCTGAAGACGAACGCCAGCCTCCGAAATCGAGATGCGTAGATCTCCCGCTGTTGTCGCTAGCTTAACCGCACCGCCTTCCTTAGTCGTTATTTGACCGGTTAATTCGACAGGGTTGACTTGATTCCAATCCGGCGCCTGACCTGCGCTAGCAAAACCGGCAAACGTGCTCGTGGTTTCGGCCATGTTGTTACTGTTTTGCTCCAGTGCGTTCCGGGTCGGCTTCCCCCAGTTCACCGGGCTCAGTTGACCTCCACTGCATAGACGAACTCTTCGGTGCTGCAATAGGCCTGGCTAAGTTCTACAACGCGACCGTCTATGCTTAGGCTGGCGCGCTCAATCAGAAGAACCGGCGCCGCAGGCTTGAGCTTGAGGTACTTCGCATACTTCGTCGGGAGTGCCGCTGCGCGTACGCCATCACGGACAGAGGCGATGCTGATACCAAAACGTTCCTGATACAACGTGTACAGCGAGTTCGGAATCTGGGGCACTTTGTCAATATCGGGAAAAATCGACAGTGGCTGGATGACGCGTTCGACAACGACGGGAATGCCCTCTAAGAACCTCTGGCGCGTGAGCTCCACCACGAGTTCCTGGCGGGCGTCCAGGCTGGTGCACTCCGCGCGCGTCGCCTTTCGCCGCCTTGAGCCAACAACGCGTGTCTCCGGTATCAGTCCCTCACCGTCGCGACGGCGAAGTCGAAAGAATCGGTAGAGTGAACTCTCTTGCGTATGCTCGCTGACATACGTTCCCTTACCCTGCTTTCGATGAAGGAGCTTCTCCGACACCATCTTGTTGAGGGCTTTGCGCACCGTACCCTGGCTGACACCCAACTCATCTGCGAGGGCAAACTCACTGGGTAGTACATCAGCCGGCCTCCAGTAGCCACTCACCAGTCGTTGCGTCAGTACGTCATAGACCTGCCGGTAAAGAGGCCGAAAGTTCTTTCGAAGCGACATCGTGTTCTCTCGGCATTCATCAACTGAGACAGGTGGCCTTTAAAGCCTGGCTGAGCCGGGAGGTGGTGAAAAGCCTAATCACAGAGCCCATCACTATCACCACTGAAAACCCTGTTCAGCATACAACAACTCACGCTAAAATTATGTCTTATATAAGAGCTACGTTTATGAGCGATTATTCGGTTCAATTTCTCGTTCTGTTTCAGGACGTCCGTCCAGGTACCCAGAGCCGTTGTTCTTGCTAGTGCAGTTGCGGAAGCTGAGGCAACACAAGAGGTTTTATCGAAGCCATGGAAAGCAAAAGGGAGCCCAAACTTGGTTTGGGACTGTGGAAGGTGCCCAGAAATCAGTGTGCGCAGGTGGTGTACGACGCGATTCATCTGGGGTACCGATACCTTGATTGTGCGTGTGACTATGGCAACGAAAAAGAAGTCGGAGAGGGTCTGGCCCGGGTTTTCAGCGAGGGGATTTGTACACGCGATGAGCTGTTCATTGCCTCGAAACTCTGGAACACCTATCACCACTCCGAACACGTAGAGCCTGCACTAAGTCGGACCTTAGGTGATCTCGGGATTGACTACCTGGATTCGTACCTGATTCACTTCCCAATCGCGCAGGAATTTGTGCCGTTCGAAACCCGTTACCCTCCCGAATGGTTTTTTGATCCGGATGCAACAAGTCCTCACATGCAACTGGCGCCGGTTCCATTGCATGAGACCTGGTGTGCGATGGAACGGCTTGTTCAAAGCGGCTTGGCTAAGAGCATCGGTGTGTGCAACTACAACAGCGGTTTGCTTCGTGACCTGATGGCCTACGCGACGATAAAACCCGCCGATCTGCAGATCGAGGTCCACCCCTATCTCACGCAGGAAAAACTCATACGCCTGGCACAGAGCTATGGCATCGAAGTAACCGCGTTCTCACCATTGGGAGCAGCTTCTTACATGGAGCTTGCTATGGCATCGTCCGACGAGTCTGTTTTGCTCGAACCCGCTCTTATCGAGACTGCGCAGCGACACGGGAAGACCCCGGCGCAAGTCGCTCTGCGCTGGGGCCTTCAGCGTGGCTGTAGCGTCGTTACCAAAAGCTCAAAAACCGAACGTCTCAAGGAGAATCTTCAGCTGTTCGACTTTGAGCTGAGCAACGATGAGATGGCAGAGATAGCTGCGCTTAACCGCAATCGGCGTTTCAATGACCCGGGTGTGTTCTGTGCCAGTGCCTTCAACACCCAGTGCCCAATCTACGACTGAGAGGCTTGAGTAATGGCTTATGCCGTCCGACGCATTAACGAGCTAGACCACTCCGTGGAGAACTTTCCCACCATCATCCATAACGACACGCAGCAACAGGACCTCGACGAGGCACTGGACTGGGTTAGGGAAAACCTCACATCGCTGACGGAAGAACTAAACAGCAGCGGTGCCATCCTGTTTCGCGGGTTTCCGGTGACCGATGCGCAAAGCTACGAACGTTTCTTCAGCGCCTTCGGCTTCGACAGTTTCACTTACAAAGAATCCCTCTCGAATGCCGTGCGCATCAATCATACGCCGATCGTTTTTACCGCCAACGAAGCGCCGAAAGATGTGGAGATATTCCTGCATTCAGAGATGGCACAAACGCCGATCTATCCCTCAGTTATCTCGTTGTTCTGCCAGACGTCAGCGGACGTGGGTGGTGCAACTGTGCTGTGCCGATCCGATACGCTTTACCAAGAACTGCTCAAACGTGATCCCGAGTTGACCATGAAACTGGAGAGGCTTGGGATTCGCTATACCACTCGCATGCCTTATGAGAATGCGCGAGAGTCGGGGCAGGGTAGAAGCTGGAAAGGCACTCTCAGCGTCGAGACGGAGGCTGAGGCAGAGGCAAAGCTACTAGAACTGGGTTACACCTGGTCCTGGGAGGATGGCGGTACCCTGTTGGCGCAGACTCCACCGCTCCCGGCGGTCCGGGAAATCTCTCCCGGTCGTAAGTCTTTTTTTAATCAGATTGTCGCGGCCTATCTTGGCTGGGCGGGCGCAAGAGAAAACCCTGCGTCAGTGCTCTGCTTCGGTGATGACAGCCATATCCCCGCGAGCTTCATGGAAGCGATCGTTGAGGTGGCGCTGGCCAACTCCTACGATTTGGAGTGGCAAGACGGGGATGTTGCGATCGTAAACAACCACCTGGTCATGCATGGGCGCAGACCTTACTCGGGTGATCGAAAGCGTGTGGTTCTTGTGGCTCTCGGGCGCTGAGTACATCTCTACTAAACGTAATGGTGCTGCACGGGTTCTCTTTCTACCGACCGCGCCCTTACGCTCCCCCTGTCAGGAGGAGGTATTGCCGCACAAATCCACCTTTATCCCTACAGAGCGCTGCCGTCGACGACGGGTGAATACGTAGCCGAACCCTGTCGCTATCAGCAAGGCAGTGGCCGGTGATGGCACATCTGCGACGACGGTTATACGAAGTCCGTCCGAACTTGTTCTGAAGAGTGTGCAATCCGAACTCGGCAGTGCGGAACATCCGAAGTACTCAAGGCTGTCCGACAGCAGTAACTCTTCGACCGTGGGAATCGAATCGATATTCTCAAGCAGGGTAGCCGGCACCCCACGAGGTCCTCCCTCTTCGAAGAATGAGGCGAACTCAAAGCCGTCTGGTGCAATTAACTCAGCTGTTACGAACAAGCTCAAATACTCAAATTCTTCTAGCAGAGCCTGTGCGTCAGCGCCAGTTGGAGCCGTAGCTTCCTGGGCTAGATCCAGTGACACCGTTCTGCAATCCGAGTAGGAATAAGCTTGCTCGATACTGAGCGGCGCCGGCACGCTAGGTACACCACTGCTAGGACGGGGAGAGTAGCAGCCCGAGAACTCATCGGGTCCGGGAAGATAACCCAGGCTTTCTCCCAGCATAACAGAGGGGCTGCCCACACCGAGCGCATAGGAGCCATCGTTACTGGCCGAAAAGAGGCTGCTCCAGATGAAATCCGGTCCTAGCGATCTCGATGGTCTTGGTCCAGTGCTGATCAGGCCCGGCGGCAGTCCTTCAACGGCGCGCATTTCCCATGTGATTCTAAGGTCCGCCAGTGCGGGGTATTCATCTCCCGCGAGTACCGGCGGCAGACCAATAATCTTTGCTTCCCAGTTAAGAAGCTCACTTGCGCCTAACTCAAAAGAGCAATCCGTCATAAGCGCGCAGTCCCGCCCATAATCATGGTTGATGCCGATCTGGGAGCCGATAGGGCCAAAACCGTAAGCGGCAGATCCCACGAGATCGGATCCGTTCAGAGCGGCCGGCTCGAGGCTGCTGGATATCAGAAATGGTGTAGTACCGGCGAAGGTGACGTCTTCGATGATGGTGTTGTTGCCTCGACCACCGCCGCGCACAAGGCGGGCCTCAGCAACTAGACTCATGGAGAGGAGCGTGCAAATAAGTGCTCTCATTGCCAAGAAGCTTGCAGTGGAAGTTGTTGCTTTAGCGTTTCGCATGATTATCGTCTGTCGTTGAGTTCCAGAAGTACATCATCAGGACGTCGGTTCTGATCAATCGGTAGTAATGCAAGATGCGCTCCACCCCTTTTAAATCAATAAGTTGGAACGAACTGCACAGATCGAGCGTAAAGAAAGCTGACACCTATATAGCTGTCTTGTTCGGTGCGAGAACAACGAGATAGCATGCGCTATCGAACAGGGCCCTGAGGAAAAATGGCCAACCGCTTCCTTTCCGAACTCAACCGCAGAGGCGTCATCCAGACTCTGACCGCTTATGTGGTCTCGTCCTGGTTGATTATCGAAGTTTTTGACATCGCGGTCCCGCTGTTCGCATTTCCCTCTTGGGTGACCAGCCTGATAGGCGTTGTGCTTTTGGCTGGATTTCCGGTGGCGGCGTATCTGTCCTGGTTCTTCAATTACTCGAACGGGCGTTTTCAACGAGCGGTCGAAGTCACGGGGGGCGCCAGTCAGCCTTTGAGTATTTGGCACTGGATGGGACTGGGGGTCATTACAGTCGCAGCGGCTGGCGCGGGGACAGTGTTCTACGAGGACGTGAGTGATCGACTGCGAAAGGACGAGGAAGGCGTCGCTGAGGCAGACTTGGACGAGACGGTAGCGATTATTCCGTTCGAAGACTTAAGTCCAAGCCGCGATCAGGGGTTCCTCGCAGAAGGTATCGCCGCCGAAGTTGCAAGTCTCCTGGGTAGGATCGATGGAGTACAGACAGCGGCGACTACCGCCAGCTTCCGACTGGCACGAGCTGGTATACCAACGTTAGAAATTGGGCAACGGCTGTCGATGGCGACAGTACTCTCTGGAAGTGTCAGTGTGTCCGGTAGTCGACTTCGTGTTCGCGCGGAATTGCTGGCGACGAAAGACGGTGAACTCCTTTGGACCGAGAGCTTTACACGTACATTCAACGACGTTTTCGCGCTGGAAGAGGAAGTCGCACGGTCGATAGCCAATGTACTTAGCGATCAGTATGTGGATTCGGATGAAGTATCGTTTGCGTCGCGGACAGCCAGTAGCGACGCATATGTGTTCTACCTGAAAGGCCGGGCGGAGTTTAGACGTCGCACAGCTGAGGGAGTGAAGGCTGCGCGAACATTTTTTGAACAAAGCGTCGCTTTAGACTCGGAGTACGCACCCGCTCACGTTGGGGTCGCCGACACAATGGGAGCGTTGGCCGACGGCGGTGAACAGTTCGGCACTCTGGACCCGAAGGTGGCGTCTGCTGTAGCCAAGCAAAGCATTGAGCGGGCGCTGCTTCTTGACGACTCTCTCCCGGAGGCCTACGCCACTCTTGGTCGCGCGGAGGCACTGGCGCAAAACTTCGAAGCCTCTCTTGCCCACTACGACAAAGCAATCTCATTAAACGAAAGCTTGTTTGATGTTCACGTGTGGCGCCTTATATCGCTGAACAAGCTCGGCCGCTACGCGGAAGCAATGGAGGCAATCAGGAGGGCTGAAGAGCTGGATCCTACAGCGCCCACCGTCCTCCATAACATCGGTTTAGAGCTAGCCAAACGTGGGGATTTTGACGGTGCTCGTGCGTACTTTGAGCGTCTGATCGAACTTGAGCCTGACAGCCCGTTAGGATTTCGCGGATTGGCATCCGCCGCTTTCCGTGCAGGTGATTTAGCCCTGAGCCTAGAGAACTGGGCCCAGGCTCTAAGACTCTCACCAGAGACGCCAACATACGCTCAGTCTTATCGGGATACCCTCAACGGACTGCGAATGGTTGAGGTCCTTCGGCCACTCGCTTTGCAAGCTGGCGAAGAGGTTAATGTTCTTCTTCTCGAGGAGGATTTCGATACCCTGGAAGAGAAAATGAATTTTGCGATGGCAGCGAACCCCGATGATCCATGGTTGAAGTTTGAGGCGGGGTGGTACCGATACTTGGCAAAGGACTTTGCGGGCGGCGATGAATTGATGCTCGCCGCTGACACCGGTTTCAACGACGCTGACCGATTTCTCATGCCCATGTGTAGTCCGGCTATTGAAGTGGCTTTGGCACTGCGGAACACCGGTGAGCTCGAGAAAGCCAACCAGTACATCGCTCGTTGTGAGGAAGAACTGGATGTAGCAGAGCAAAGCGTCTTCAAAGACAACTTCATCGACCACCTGGCCGCTCGTATAGCGGCACTAACAGGTGACTCTGACAGCTCTATCGCTTACATGGAGCGCGCCTACGAACACGGTTGGCGAGAATGGTGGACAGAGCTCGATCCGGTTTTGAGTGACGTTAAAGCTGATCCCGAGATGCGCAAGCTTTTCGCGCGTATTGAATCGGACTTGGATCGGCAACGAGCGATCGCCTCGATGAACCTCGATGCCCAAAGTGTCTCAGCTTCAAAGTGACTAAGGCGATCTGACTGCGAAACACGCGATTATGCAATGCCGAGAATCGTGATCGGCTGGGGTGATAATCTACATCTGCATAAGCCTGTCTTGCCTGGAAGGAGATTCGAGACCCCGACGACCTTGCTTGCTTTGCAATTGCAACGGCGCGCAGCATGGACGTGCCTGCTGCAGATAAAACCTGGGAAAAGCTTAAGATCAGCGGGCTTACACTCATCACAGAGCGATAAAACCTCCACAATCCTAAGCAAGTCGGGCGAGCTCCAAACAGAGCAGCTGTGAAGCGCGAACCGCGAGAGGGTTCTTTTCCGGTCTTGACCTTACGCATCGACGTGAGCCATCGCTGGGGACCAGTCAACCTCGGTTCCTCTCCACCCAAAAGTCCAGCTTCATTTCTTCGAGTAGCGACACAAAATCCGGGTGTGATCGGACCTCGGGGGATTTCATATTCACACCGAGGTAGGGTGTATCGGGGTCTCCGAGTTCGAAACCCTTGCGAAACCAACGTACTGCATCGTCTATGCGCCCGGCATGCTCATACAACGAGCCAATGGCTAGAGGCGACACGTATTCGGATTGCGATGCTTTTTCTAATTGCTCTGCGAAGGTGAGCATCGTCTTTTCGTATCCAAGCGCATAAAACATCGGCTTCACCGTAAGAGCGATCGCAGGCTTCCCTGCGACGTGGCGTAATGTGTTGGCGAAGGCATCGATTTCTTCCGCTGTATTGCCAAGCTCGTGATGGGCCATACTCAATGTGACGTAGCCGAAGGCCACGTCCGTATTCTGTAATGAGTGGTTCGCGACTTCGATGGCGCGGTTGTAGTCGTCGCGCATGATCAGCTGCATGCTGTAGAGGCCCTGGACGAAGGAGTTAAGCGGATCCAGTTCCAGGGCCTTGCGCATGTGTTCGGAGCTCAGAGACAGCTCGCCCATGATTCCCAGATAGTGCGAAAAGAACATATGCGCTTCGGCATAACTCGGATTTAGATCAATAGCACGTTCAAAATGCTCCCTTGCGGCAATGAAGTTGAAGTCTTGCCAAGTTTCCAACGCGGCCAATCCGAGATGCGCCTCGGGTAAAAATGGGTCCAGTTGCAGGGCTTTTTCGATATGTGGTCTACACTGCGCGCGCGCCTGCGACGGCGGTATCAATCCCGACTGGCCTCTAAAAGCGCAGAGCTTCGCCAGACCCCAGTGGCCTTGGGCGTAGGCGGGGTCTATCTCGACCGCGCGTCGAAAGTGGCCTTCGGCTAACGCTAATTCCTGAACATTGTAGTGCTCGGCGTGGAACACACCGCGGACGAATGCCAGATAGGCATCAGGGTTCACGCCTCGTGTGCTTTGAAAACGTGTGCGATCTTCGGCGGTCAAGTCCACTTTGATCTGCTTGGCGATTTCCAGCGCAATCTTAGCGTGCAGGTAATTAATGTTGCGTAGATTGTCCTCAAAGGTGGCCGCCCAGACGCTCTTGTCTGCGTCAGCATCAAATAACTGTACTGCTACGCGCACTCGCTCGCCGTTTCGAGTCACGGTCCCTTCAACGACTTTTTCAACACGCAGGGTTTCGCCTATCTCCCGCATTGAGGCGGCTTGAGTTCCGGCGTACTGGAGTGTCGATATCTTGGATGTGACGCGCAACCGCTGCACTTGACAAAGCGCTGCGATCAGCGAAGCCTGCATGCCCTGGGCAAGATACTGCTTGTCATCCGTCGCACCCACCTCAATCATAGGGAGCACAGCGACGGAATAGCGGTCTATGGGCCCCAGATTGAAATCGATCGAGGTTTCAACTTGTGTAGTGAGCTGCCATCCCGTAGAGACCGAGATGACCAGTACAAGTGCAAGTATTGCGAAGTCGGCTGGCTTTAGCGATGCATCGAAGTCTTCAAGATCGGTTGCTGGGGGCGTCTTGCTGATCCCATCCAATGAGATCTCATAACGCCAGGCCAGGAACACGACCAAAGGAGCTAGCGCAAGCACGAGCAGCCAGGCGTAGGCTAGGGCGTTATCTGGTGCGCCAATAGCGGGAAGTATCAGACTCACTACTTGAACAAACGCCCAGGAGCCGGCCGTATAGATCGCCGCTGCGCGAAAAACGCGCCGTCGTCTTAACTCCAGAACGATAGGACGAAGAGTCATAGGAGAAATCTAGCATTCTCACAGTGATTAAGGGTAATCATCCGATGGTCAATGCCCTCTTGCCGACAACATGAGGAATCCCTAGGGTTTGACAAGTAGCTCCCAAGCTCAGCAGACGGCCGTATGACTCCTCCTTATCGATGGCAGCAGGGTGCCCGCGTATACCGCTTCGACACCCTTGCCGAACTTATGGCAAAGGCGGCTCCCGAACGATCGGGAGATCGCCTTGCCGGTGTTGCCGCCGGCAGCGCCGAGGAGCGGGTAGTGGCTCAAATGCTGCTGGCCGATCTGCCACTTCGAGTCTTTTTGAACGACGCGCTTGTGCCGTACGAGTCAGACGAGGTCACTCGGCTGATCATGGACTCTCATGACCAGGATGCATTTGCAGCAATAGCGCACCTGACGGTGGGTGACTTCAGGAATTGGCTGCTCAGTGATGAGGCCACAACGCATGCGCTAGCCGATGTCCGGGATGGCTTGACGCCGGAGATGGTAGCGGCGGTGTCTAAAATTATGCGCAACCAGGACCTCATCCTCGTGGCGCGAAAGTGCGAGATCGTTACTGCCTTTCGCAATCAGATCGGGCTGCCGGGACGATTGGCGACCCGGTTGCAGCCTAATCATCCGACGGACTCGGCCGATGGTATCGCAGCGGCGATCTTTGACGGACTGATGTATGGCAGCGGCGATGCAGTGATCGGGATCAATCCGGCCACCGATAACCTGCCTCAGGTACTGAAGCTGCTCTCAATGCTGGACGAACTGATTCAACACTATCGCATTCCCACCCAGTCCTGCGTGCTGACACATGTGACGAATACCCTCGAAGCGATTGAGGCTGGGGCACCGGTAGATCTTGTATTCCAGTCCATAGGAGGTACCCAGGGCACGAACGAGAGCTTCGGTGTGAGTCTTAGTATGCTCAAAGAGGCCCGGGACGCTGCGCTTTCGCTGGCACGCGGCACCGTTGGAAACAATGTCATGTATTTTGAAACCGGGCAGGGAACCTCATTGTCGGCGTCTGCACACCACGGAATCGATCAACAGACCTGTGAAGCGCGAGCCTATGCCGTGGCGCGACACTTCGATCCATTGCTCGTGAACACCGTCGTCGGTTTTATCGGTCCCGAATATCTTTTTGACGGAAAGCAGATTACTCGGGCGGGTCTGGAGGATCATTTTTGCGGCAAAGTACTCGGGCTGCCCATGGGGTGCGACATTTGCTACACAAATCATGCATACGCCGACCAGAACGATATGGACAATCTACTTACACTGCTCGGGGTCGCTGGTTGTAGCTTTATCATGGGTATACCCGGCGCTGACGATGTGATGCTTAACTATCAGTCGACTTCCTTCCACGACGCGCTTTACGCTCGCCGCGTTCTTAACTTGAAACCGGCTCCCGAGTTCGAAGACTGGCTTCTTCGAATGGGTGTGTTTGACGATCTTGCAGAAGCGCGACCCAGCGCATCGTTGCCCCAGTCGTTCGCTGCACCGCTTGCGAGTCTAAGCGCTTCAGGTGATAAAGAAATTCAAGATCTGCCAGGGGACGCCCATGGCTGATTGCGACGATGCGAGTCCAAGCACCCTCGATCTAGTCACAACCAATCCCTGGGCCGAGTTACGCACTTTCACCCAGGCGAGGCTCGCCCAGGGCCGGGCCGGCATAAGCCTGCCGACTTCCGAGCATCTCCGTTTTCAGCTCGACCACGCTCGTGCGATAGATGCTGTCCATCAGCCTTTGGACTTGCCTGCGCTGCTCGCGGACCTGGAACGGATCAGGATGACTGTGGCTGGCATAACCGGAGAGCCGATCACGGTATCCAGTCGTGCGAAGGATCGCTTCGCGTATCTGCAGCGGCCTGATCTAGGTCGTCAGCTCAGCGAGCCTGCACTCGCGGATCTATACGAAGCTCGTTCCTCTATTGCGTCCAACATCGATCTGCTTATCGTATTGGCCGATGGCCTTTCTCCAAGAGCCGTGCAAGAACATGCACCACCGTTTCTTGAGTCACTCCTGAAGCACCTGGTATCTGAGGTTGGTTCTCTACAGCTTGGTCCTTTGATTCTTGCAACGCAGGCACGCGTCGCGATTGGTGATGACATTGGCGCGAGTCTGGATGCGAAGTTGGTTTTGGTGCTGATAGGAGAACGGCCGGGTTTGAGCGCGGCTGACAGTCTGGGGGCGTACCTGAGTTGGGCGCCACGACGTGGCAATGTAGATTCGATGCGTAACTGTATTTCAAACATACGTCCCGAAGGTCTCAACTACGCCGCGGCGAGTGCTAAGGCGTGCTATCTGATTCGTGAGGCATTCAGATTGCAACTGACGGGAGTCGAGCTTAAAGACCGTGTTGATGAGGGTCGGGTTAGCCTCAACTCAGACACAGGATCGTCCAAGTTCTCACTTGCGGGGCGTGGCAAACCGTGAGTATGGACCGCGAGTATCTGAACCAGCGTCGCTTAAAGCGCGGCAACACAGGCTGGGTGCTTCTGGCAGGCCTCGGCGTGTCTTACGTGATCTCCGGAGATTTCGCGGGCTGGAATTTTGGGATCGCCGAAGCGGGCTGGGGAGGCTTTGTTCTGGCCGCCCTGTTAATGGGCCTGATGTACTTGACCTTGGTGCTCACTCTCGCCGAACTATCCGCCGCTGTTCCCACCGCAGGAGGGGGCTATAGCTTTGCCCGACTGGCGTTGGGCCCGGCGGGCGGTTTTTGTACTGGGCTCGCGATTCTTATCGAGTATGCGTTGGCACCGGCGGCTATCGTGATTTTTATTGGTGCTGCGGTAAATGAACTCGTGGGTGTCGATGGGCCGGTGGTCTATGCGCTGTTCTATGCAGCGTTCATTGGAATTCACATCGCAGGTGTCGGCGAAGCGCTTCGAGTCATGATGGCAATCACTGCTCTTGCGGTACTCGCGATTTTGATTACCGCGATCACGCTGCTCGGAGACTTCAGTGCTGACCGTCTGTTCGATATTCCTCCTGCAGGAGCAGAGAGCAGTCGATGGCTGCCATTTGGATGGTTTGGTGTCTGGGCTGCGTTGCCATTTGCAATGTGGTTGTTTCTCGCCGTTGAGGGAGTCCCGCTGGCGGCAGAGGAGGCGAGAGATCCATCACGCGATGTGCCGCGAGGCATTATCGGCGCGATGTTGTTCCTGCTGCTCACTGCCACCGTCGTTGTTGTGCTGTTAGCCGGAGCCGCCGGAGCTGAGTCTATAGGCCGTAGCGCCGTCCCACTGGTGGACGCCCTGAATGCTGTCGGTGCCAACGAGTCAGCCCGGCTGGTGAACGTTTTGGGGCTTGCGGGCCTGATTGCCTCGTTCTTCTCGATAATCTATGGCTACAGCCGTCTCGTGTTTGCATTGTCACGAGCCGGCTATATGGCTCGCGGGCTGTCAATTACAAACCAGCGCCATATACCGGTTCGTGCGCTGATCGTCCCTGGTGTTTTTGGCTTTCTGATGTCGCTGACGGGTGAGGGGGATCGCATGCTGGCTATGGCGGTCGTCGGCGCGACGGTGTCGTATGCGCTGATGGCTTACTCGCACATCGTGCTGCGCGGGCGTATGCCCGAGCTCGACCGGCCCTACCGCACCCCCGGGGGTACGCTGACGTCTGGGATATGCCTCGTTCTCGCGCTGATCGCTTTGACAGGAGTGTATGCGTTCGACCCGATCGCCTTCTTGCTAACCCTGAGCCTGTTCGTAATGGGCGGGGTTTACTACGGCCTTTTTGCGCGCAAACACCTTACCGTACGGACCGCCGAAGAGGAGTTTGAGCTTGTGGCACGCGCTGAAGAAGAGTTGAAGTGATCAGCTCTTTGTGATTAGAAATAGGCGCAAAGGAACCGGTGGTAGGAGCTTGGTCGTGAGAGCTCGTTGCTGCGAGACAGTTGCATGAAATGCAATAGCTAGTTATACGGCGACACGATAAACCCCGATACTCGGCTTGGATTCTAGAAGACTAACAACCTGCGGTACTAACGGGGCTAAGTCATCTAGACGAGTACGATACGCCACCATCACTACGACAAGTATTGGAAGGCTCGCCATATTCTGCTGGTACTCAAGGCCTTGATCGGCTGTGATTAGCGCGAGGAAGTCTCGCTCAGCAGCAAGCGCCAATAACTTGCCATTTTTGGTACCTGTCCAGCCCATCTCGGACACGGTAGAAGTCGCTATTGAATCCGGAAAGAAGCCAGCAAGCTTTCTCGGAATTGATTCATCAAGCAGCAGCTTCATCGCCGCTCGTTAGCCGCTCCATGGCGAGTTCAAGGACTCCAATGGCCTGCGCTCTGGAAACCGTCGGGTAATCTTCAAGAAAATCGTCGAGGCGATCCCCTGCCTCGAGATGCTCGATTAGAATTCGAACGGGCACTCGAGTGCCGGCAAATACTGGAACGCCACCTAGTACGTCACGGTCTTGCGCTATACATTTTTCGGTCATCGGGCTCACCTCGAACTCAGTTTACCCCTTTTGTGCGCGGAGCCCAGCTACGCCGTAACGAGCCCGTAGAAATACCCGCCGCAAAGCGAGCGCAGTTATCCACATCGTGTTGATCCCCTACTGATCAATCTTCGATCATCCCGTTTAACATATCACCCATTCTCCGCACGTTCGGTACCGGAGTGTGGATGAACCCGTGCATGATGAGGCTCATGTCTCCCTGTCGCATCCGATGGCCCCGTAGCGCATTACCTTCTCTATGTTGTGCACGAGACAGAACAAGCGCCACTGTCCCTGAACCTTGGCTTTACCTCGGAGCGAGAAGCGTCTCAGACCTTTATTCGTTCCGATGTTGCCAAACACCGGTTCCACCACCGCCATGCGCTGACCATAAATCGCCTTGCCTTCACGGCTGTCGACACGACGGCGCATCCAGTCCGTCGCGGTTTGACCCGTTCGATAAGTGATCGAGACGATCCGCCCGTGCCCTTCCCGCGTCGACGCACTCTCGGGATTGCGCATGCACGCCTCTTTCCGAGGACACACCCGGCAATCCGTCAGCCTGCCTTCGTACATCTGCTTGCGCCGTCCCTCGTTCACCGGTTTATCGCTCATCAGCCACATCGACTTGCCCTCGGGGCAGACGCACGTCTTCTTCTTAACGTCGATGGTGAACTCACTCGCCGGTATCACCGGCTTGACGCCCTTCACCGTGTCCTGGTGCCGTTTGCCGTGTTTGCGCTTCTGATCCTTGAATCGCGGATCTCGCGAGCGAAACTGGTTATCGGGGATGTAGGCGTTGATGCCTTGTCCCTTGAGGTAGCGATTGTTGTCCTCGCGGGCGAAGCCCGTATCGGCCGTGACGATGGCTTGTGTCGAAAGAATCGCCTCGTGAGCCCCGATGCGACGGTAGCGCTCTTCGATACCCTCAAGCATCGGCACCAGCGTGTGGTGTTCCTGGCTTTCGCCAAAGGCCTGCGCCTCCACAATCACCTGGTGCTTCTGGTCCACTGCCGCGATGCCGTTGTAGCCCTGAATCGTGCCTTTGCTCGTGGTCATCTTGGCCGATTCGTTGTCCGTGATGTTGCTCTTCACTTCCTTGCGCTCTTTACCCTGGCCCATCCGTGGGCGGGACGTCTTTAGGAAATCGTCAATTCGTTGGAAGTGTTTGTTCAGCGTCTCGACCGACTGTTCCAACTGATGTTGGCGTTCCTTCTCCCGGGGGCGGCGGCCGTCGAGCTTCTTGTGCTCGGTCATGCAATAGCGAATCTGCTTACGGATCTTCCGCTGCTTCTCCCCCAGTTCTCGATGCGTCCCAGAATGCTCCTTCGCGGCGTTCGACGACATTTTGCAGCCATCGATGGCAAACAGTTCGTTGCCAAGAAGCCCTTCTTCATGGCACACCAATAACACCTGCTCGAATACCGTCTCGATCGCGTCTGGAAAACGACTGACGAAACTCGCAATCGAGGTGAAGTGCGGCACCGTGTCACAGGACAGTGCCTTGAACAGAATGTTGTGCTCGCACTGCCACTGGATCTCGCGGCTTGAGGTGATGCCTTTGTAATAGGCAAACAGAATGATCTTGAGAAGAATCGCAGGATCGTAGGCTGAGCGGCCACCAGCATCGTTGGCATAGTGCTCGTGAAACGCCGATAAATTAACCTTGTTATTGATCAGATGGTGCAGGGTGAATTCGAAGGTCCCGGGTTGCAGTTGTTCCTCGAAGTTCACCACCACCATGGCGCTTTGCGCGTAGTCGAAGGGCTTGAAATTCGGCATGCGAAAACCTCCACGAGTGTGAGGTCAGAGTAGCAAAAAGAGCTTTAAATAAAGAGTTTTTCTACATCCTCAACGCTCGCGGCTGGGGCGACAAGCCGCGCAGCGGTTTGACGTCCCAGCTAGCCCGCGCTTGTTATGTGGCGGGCGGAACATAGAGAGTTGTACTGTCTTCTAGCTGCATATTCGGATCTTGCTCCTCTTGGCGATAGTAGACCGTTATGTCGCCTATACCCCCCACACCGTCAAAATCGCTGCGGTAGTGGAAATGCGTTTTCTCACGCTGGAGGTTTTGCAGGGCGCGAATCAGCGCTTCGATTTCCGAGGCATCGAGCCCTAGGAATAGGCCATACCAGCCTGTGCCAAAGTCCTCTAGTTCTGCTTTCATCTGAGCGGTCCCTGAGCCACATAACGCTTCAAGCTGGGGTGGCCGCGCAGCGGACGTCCCGGCGCGAAGCGCCCTTGCAGCCTTGACTTGTTAAGTGCCGATCTAGACTCTGAACTTGAAATTCCTCACCCCCGCCCTTTTCGGTACTGAAAAATACGAGATTACCGCGCCTGTAAGCATGAATACCGATGCAACAGCTATTGCGGGTACAACGCCGTAGAACGGTAAGACATAAAAACAAAAGACTCCGCCCGAGCCGGCGAAAAGTGCGGTTAAGACCCTGCCCCCAGAGATGAGAGTAGCGCCACACTTCGAACATTTCACATAACCACCCAGAGAAATCAAAAGCTTCTGACGGCGGGTCAGATATGCGTCTTTACAATCCGGGCATTGAAGGTGTCGCACAGGCACTTAACAGCTACGTTTAACGACCGTGGTCGTTTTTGTCTGGCTCGCTAACATTCTGCCTCCTCCTTAAAAAATCCATTTAAATCAGCGTATTGGGATGGGGTGCTGTTCGCAACCGTGTTCTACCGAGCATAAACAAAACGAGCCTGGCATCAATTTCGTTCTCTTTCTGCGTTTAAGGCTAATGAAATCAATGGGTTAGATTTCTTGTCGGTTTGGCTCGGTGAAAAACCCATCGTCAAACAGCGCTGGCCAGCTATACTGTATATATGTACAGTATTGGATCCTCTAAGTTCGACGACGTGCCGGTAAGCGTACCGGAGCAGCCAACCCGTCTGATCGATCAGCTTCGCAGGCACATGCGCGAAGCCGGTTATGCCTGGAAGACAGAAAAAACCTACATATCCTGGATAAAGCGGTTTATCCATTTTCACGATAAGCGGCATCCAAAGCAGCTAGCGCAGGAACATATCGAGGCTTATCTGAGCCATCTTGCTGTAGACAGAGGCTGCTCCCCGGCCACTCAGCGTATCGCTCTGAATGCCATCGTCTATTTATATGTAAAGTTCCTGGGCATCGAACTTGCCGATGTTCAATTCAGCAAAGCCCAGATAAAGCGCAGGCTTCCGGTAGTTTTAGTGCACGCCGAGGTCCTCAAATTACTGGATCATCTAGCCCCAAAACACCGCCTGATGGTGGAGTTGCTATACGGCTGTGGGCTGCGTCTGAATGAGCTGCTCAGCCTGCGAGTTAAAGATCTGGATTTCGGCCTTAACACCATCACCGTTCGTTCCGGCAAAGGTGACAAAGATCGAACGACTATGCTGCCGGCAACGTTGGCTTCTCGGTTGGGTGAACAGGTTGCCTTTGTAAAAAAGCAGCATCAAAGAGACATAGAAGATGGCTTTGGCGAGGTCTATCTGCCATTTGCCTTAGCCCGTAAGTATCCGAGTGCTGCTCGAGATTTAGGTTGGCAATATTTGTTTCCAGCCACGCGTATCGGTCAGGATCCACGCTCCGGAGTGTATCGCCGACACCATTTGCACGAGACCAGCTTGCGCAAAGCGGTCGCGAAAGCACGTAAATCATCGGGGATTTTAAAGCCGATACGTTGTCACACGTTTCGCCATAGCTTTGCCACGCGCCTGCTTCAGCAGGGTTATGACCTTCGCACCATCCAGAAGCTGCTGGGCCACTCCGATGTAAAGACCACCGAGATCTACACCCACGTGCTGAGTCGCGGTGCGATGGGGGTGCGCAGTCCCCTGGATCATCCATGACTCGCAGCTTATGGATGCGCCTGTCGACTACACCGAGCTTCACTGCCTGTCCTGCTACAGCTTTCTTCGCGGTGCTTCGCGTCCGGAGGAGTTAGTCGCCCAGGCTGCTTTGCGCGGGTACTCGGGTATAGCGATTACGGATGAATGCTCGCTGGCCGGGGTGGTCAAGGCGCATGTTGCAGCTAAGGAACACAACATTGCGCTGTACATAGGCAGCGAATTCACCCTGACGGAGGGACTGCGCATCGTGGCTCTCGCCCCGAACCGGGCGGCGTATGCGGAGCTGTCGGGTTTTATCAGCATGGGCCGACGGCGCAGTTCCAAGGGGGAGTATCAGCTCTCGCTTCGGGATCTGATCTTTCACTTGAAGCGCTGCCTGCTGATCTGGCTGCCGCACGAGGACAGCGATAAAAACCGGGGATTCGGTCGCCAGCTCGCACGATTGTGTAAAAACCGCGTCTGGCTGGGCGTTCACTATTTGCTGGGTAACGACGAGCTGCGCCGCTATCGCGAACTGCAAACGCTGGGGGCGGTGTTGAACCTGCCGTTGGTGGCCTGCGGAGATGTGCGCATGCACTGCGCGAGCCGCAAACCGCTGCACGATGTTTTCACGGCCTTGTATCACAACTGCAGCGTGGCCGAGCTGGGCAGCCGGCGGCTACCCAATGCTCAGCAGCATATTCGCAGTCTGGACCATCTGACCCGGTACTACCCCGCACCGTTGCTCGCCGAGACGCAAACCATCGCCCGGCAATGTCACTTCAGTCTGGACGAATTGCGCTATGAGTACCCGAAGGAGGTTGTGCCAGAAGGCTACTCGGCACCGGAATACCTGCGTGAGCTCACCTGGCAGGGCGCGGGCAGACGCTGGCCGAACGGCGTACCGAACGCGGTGCGCGAACGTATCGAGGCAGAGCTCAAGCTGATTGCTGAGCTTGAGTATGAGTACTATTTCTTAACGGTATACGACCTGGTCAGCTTTGCGCGCAGCCGCCGCATTCTGTGTCAGGGGCGCGGCTCGGCTGCCAACTCGGTGGTCTGCTACTGCCTGTTTGTGACCGAAGTGTCACCCGAGAAGGTCTCGCTGCTGTTCGAACGCTTTATCTCCCGGGAGCGTGACGAGCCGCCCGATATCGATGTGGACTTTGAGCACGAGCGCCGCGAAGAAGTCATTCAGTACATCTACCAAAAATACACCCGACGCCGTGCGGCCTTGGCTGCCACGGTGGTGACCTACCGCGCGCGCAGTGCGGTGCGGGAAGTGGGTAAGGCCCTGGGGTTGGATCCGATTTTTGTCGATGACCTGGCTAAGTCCCTGTCCTGGTGGGATAAGCAGCGCGACCTCGAGCAGCGCTTTGCCGAGCATGGCTTGGCCACCGTCTGTAAAGACGGCGAGGCCGGCAATGGCGCGAGTCATGAGACCAGCACAGCGCAGCAGTTTTACAGCCTGGTGCAGGAGATCCTCGGCTTTCCGCGTCATTTATCGCAGCACGTCGGTGGCTTTGTGATTTCCCGGGGGCCGATCTCGCAGCTGGTGCCGATCGAGAACGCCAGCATGCCGGAGCGCACGGTCATACAGTGGGACAAAGAAGACATCGAGTCCCTGGGCTTGCTCAAGGTCGATGTGCTGGCGTTGGGTATGTTATCGGCGATTCGCAAATCCCTGGATCTGATTCAGCGCTACGACCCGCGCATTCGCACCATCCAGGATATTCCCACCGAGGACTCCGCGACGTATCACATGCTGCAAAAAGCGGATTCGCTGGGTGTGTTCCAGATTGAATCGCGCGCGCAGATGACAATGCTGCCCCGGCTGAAGCCTGCGTGTTTTTACGATCTGGTGATCGAGATCGCCATCGTGCGGCCAGGCCCTATTCAGGGTGACATGGTGCATCCTTACCTGCGTCGCCGCCAGGGACTTGAGCCGGTGAGTTACCCCGATGAGGCGGTTAAAAGCGTTCTGCAAAGCACCCTGGGCGTTCCGATTTTTCAGGAGCAGGTGATTCGCCTGGCGATGGTGGCGGCCGGGTTTACCGGCGGTGAGGCTGATCAGCTGCGCCGGGCGATTACCAACTGGGGGCGTAACAGCAAGCTGCTGACGTTCGAACAGCAGCTGACCCAGGGCATGCTGCGACGCGGCTACAGCGAGGAGTACGCCCGTCGCCTGTTTGATCAGATTAAGGGGTTTGGTGGCTATGGCTTTCCCGAGTCGCACTCGGCGAGCTTTGCCTTGCTTGCCTATGTATCGGCCTGGCTCAAATGCCATCATCCATCGGCTTTTTATGTGGGCCTGCTCAACAGCCAGCCGATGGGGTTCTATACACCGTCACAGCTAATCCAGGATGCACAGCGTCACGGCATCAGCTTTCTGCCGGTTGATGTGAACTACAGCGCCTGGGACCACCAGCTTATGGAGGAGGGCTGTCAGGGCGCCAAAGCCCCGGTTCGCGTAGGTATGCGCCTGGTTAAGGGGCTGTCCAAAGAGGGGGCGGAGCGGGTAGTCGCTGCGCGCCGGCAGGCTCCGTTTCGTCAGCTGTCCGATTTACGCAAACGCGCGAGGCTCGACAAAGGCGATATGGAGGCGCTGGTTGATGCTGACGCATTGGCAAGCTTAAGCGGCAATCGGCATCAGGCGCGCTGGCAGGTGATGGCGCTGGAGCCCGAGCGCCCGCTGCTCAGCCATGAACACTATGCAAGTGCCGATGCCCTGAACGACGAGGTCTCTCTGCCGGAGCCGGCAGTGTCGGAGTCGGTGATGTCCGACTATCAGAGTACGGGCCTCACCCTGCGCGCGCACCCTCTGGCGCTGCTGCGTGATCGCGCGCCTTTTGTGCGCTGCAAGCGACACGATGACCTTAAAGCACTTGGCGATGGCCGCTTTGTGCGCATTGCAGGACTGGTGACCTGCCGGCAACGGCCCGGTACCGCCTCGGGGGTTTTGTTTCTTACTCTCGAAGACGAAACGGGGAACAACAACGTGGTGGTCTGGCCATCGATTCAGCAGCGGTATCGCGAGGAGCTGATGAAAGGGCAACTACTGCTGGTCAAAGGCACGTTGCAAAAACTCGACGGCGTTACTCACATTGTCGCGGGCGCGTTGTTTGATCACAGCAGCGCCTTGGGTGAGCTGCGTTTGAAACCGCGCAGCTTTCGCTAGCCAGATAGGACACTAGTTGTGCTTTTGAAAATGCTCAACAAGCAGCCGGTGGCAGGCATCAGGTTGTTCGAGGTGCAAAAAGTGCCCGGCGTCGGCCACCGCCTCGACGGTGAGCCCGCCGGTGAAATCATCCTCGTTCATACAGGCGCGGAAGGTTCGCGGCAGGATGCAGCCATCGTGTTCGCCGTACATACCGAGTGTCGGTACATCGACGGGCCCGCGTATGAGTGCTTTGCTTTGCGAGTCACCGGGTAAGGCTGCAGCGCGGTAGTAGCAAAGAGCGGCGGTCAGCACTTCGCGACGTGCGAATTGCTCGAGCACCGGCGCTAGGTACTCTTCCGAGCCCTGCAGGCCCGGTGACCAGCGGTCCCAGAGTTTCTTGATGCCGCCAAAGTCATTGCGCCGTAGCGCGTACTCTGCGATGCCCACCAGCTGAAAAAACTGGATGTAGCGTGAGGCCTTACGTTGGTCGGAATTGGCAAACATAAACCTGAAGAACCGCGCAGGGTGGGGAACGGACATCATCGTCAAACTGCGAACTTTCTGGGGGCACAACCGAGCGGCGGAAAACACCAGGCTGGCTCCCCAGTCGTGACCCACCAGATGAATCGGCTCCGAGCTGAGCTGGTCTACTACTGCTTCGACAATGCGAGCAAGGTTGAGAGACGAGAAGTCCCTGACCTTCGGTTTTCCCGTCCGTATTGAGCTTTGCTCATAGCCCGGAATTGTCACTGCGACCGCTCTAAAGCCAGCTTTGGCAAGCGCCGGCAGGGCAAGCCTCCAGGTCTGGGGGCTGTCAGGGAAGCCGTGAAGCAACAGAACTACAGGGCCTTCGCCTTGCTCCCAGCAACTTAAATCAAGGCCATCAATAGCCAGGGATCGAGAATTAGGCACTTCATCGAGCATGGGGCGAGCGCAGATGTGGTTACGTAGTCGGGCACGCTACGCCGCCCAAGGCTTGGCTGCAACGGTTTAGACAGGCCCCCGTCGCGAACATACAAGGGCTTCCTCCGTGTACACGACGTAGCCAGCACCGTACATAGACGTCATTTTTTGCTGCGCAAGCGTTCGGTACTCCAAGCACGGACCGGGTGACGCACAGCCCGAGGAGACACACATGACCGCCAGCAAAGCCACTACCAAACCGAAGAGGATGGCACCACTGCGCAGATAAAGCAGGTCGCCGAGCCGCTTGAAGGGCGTTGATGAAACCATTGTGGCGTTCGCCGGATCTCGTCCGTGCATAGAACGATGGTCGAAACTCGATCCGCCGGAGACAGAGTAGGCGAGGTGGGTGAACGTACTCTCAGAATTACCTGCAGACGTGGATCCGGTACGATCGATGCGAGGGATAAGAAACAGATAGGCTTTGGTATGCATAGCTGCAAACTCCAATAAGCGATAGCCCGACTAGTGCGGCTGGTTCACGCAGCAGCGCGGTGTACTGTTTGCTTATTGGGTTATTGGCAGTTCGACTCAGGTTGTTCGGGCGATGCCCAACCCAAGTAGGTGATGCAGTAGTGATTTGCAAAACTCCGGCCACTTCCGCCGGCTCTTTGCAAAGCCTCTAAATTCATCTACTTAACAACGCTAGTAGCGAACCTGCGGCATAAACACCTCAAGGGAGCAGCACCGGCAGTGGGCGAGACTCGCACCAATGCTGTGCGCCAGAGCGCCGAATACCAATGCCTGACAACGCATCGAAAACGTATGTAAAGAAGGCTTGACAGTGCCCTGACGAACGCATAGTTTCAAGTTGATTGGGTCAGCGGTATGGGGGAAGCCCAAGTGAATAGCCAGGCGGCTAAATTTCTCGAAAGCCTTGCGGTAGAGTCAAGCGCGACACGCTTCAACGACAACTGCAGCAACTGCAGGTTGGGTGCCTTCTGCCTGCCTCTAGCTCTGAGGCATCGGGAACTCGACGAGCTAGAACGTATCGTTCAGCGAAGCCAGCCCTTACAGCGTGGTCAGCACCTTTTCTGGGAGCGAGATGAGTTTCAAGCCGTTTACGCGGTGCGCTCCGGAAGCCTGAAGGCCTACCAGACCTCTCACGAAGGTCACGAGCAGGTGACCGGTTTTTATTTTCCCGGAGAAATCCTGGGATTTGACGGTATCGGAACGAAC
The DNA here is from genome assembly GCA_039111155.1 of Pseudomonadota bacterium. Lineage (GTDB taxonomy): Bacteria > Pseudomonadota > Gammaproteobacteria > Pseudomonadales > Halieaceae > Congregibacter. Next base: position 76,939 of record JBCCPL010000005.1, read on the forward strand.
TTTCATGTCTCCTCCGCGCAGGCACTGGAGACGGCGTCCGTGTGTACCATACCCTTTGATGCCTTTGAGGACCTAAGCCAAGAAATGCCGCATCTCCAGCGGCATTTGATGCAGTTGATGAGCCGCGAAATTGCTGAAGACCATCAGCTTATCGCGCTGCTGTCGAAAGCGACCGCTGAACAACGCATGTCGGCATTCCTGATCGGGTTGTCCTCTCGCCGGGGTCGAGAAAACCTCAGCGCCACGAAGTTTCGCTTGAGCATGTCGCGTATTGAAATCAGCAATTACCTGGGATTGACCGTCGAAACGGTGAGCCGAATTTTGTCGCGGCTCCACAAGCAGAAGATCTTGAAGGTGGATAAGCGCGAGATTGAGATCCTGCAGAAAGATGTACTCAAGGAGACCGCAGGGTTCTAGGGAGCGACAGATCTAAGCCGGCATGCGCCCAAAGGAAGTCTCGCCGAACGGTGTGATGCAACCATTACCCGTACAACGCTAAAGAAGTTAAAGAAGGACTGTGGAGCTCTAGGTGCCGAAACACCAAGTCTGGGGCGTTTCCTCCCCGACGGTTTTCGCCTTAGCAATTGTTTTCAACTTGAGCTCAATTCCAAGACTATCCCGACTCGACACGATTCCTCGACAACGAAACCACTGAGTGCCCATCCTGCGCTCTGATCACCACATGCAGCAGAGTCGTGAGTTGCTGCGATTACACCGACCTTTCTTCGGCCCAAGAAGCCATGCCTGCGATAATTCGTATACCGCATTGCAGCCGTAGGACAGCACTGCAAACATCAAGAAAAGCACGGTTCTAACAGCCCCCTACCAGTGTCTTAATGCCTTAATACTTAAGTCTAATGGGGCGGCGGATCCCGTTGGATTCGCCCACATTTTGTAGGGCGAATTCGCTGTTTGACCACCCCGATCTTGACCTAGATCAAGAGCCTGATTTGCAGCCAAATTACAATATTCAGACATTGATCATCGGGGGAAGATCAAACGATGCTCCAGTACAGCGTCGGGCTTCTTGTAAACCCAAAAAAACAATGGCAGCAGATCGCAGATCTGCCTGAGCAGTCATTCAAAGTCCTGGTGTTATACCCGGTCATCTTTGCCGTGTTACCAGCCTTCGCCTGGTATTACGGCACCACGAAGGTCGGCTGGACCGTGGGCAGCTATGGCGAGGTTATTCGCCTGACTGAAGACAGTGCCAGACAGATCAACATACTGTTCTACGTCGTCATGGTGGCCGCCGTAGTTGGAATCGGCTACTTCATTCACTGGATGGCGCATACCTATGGTGCCGAGCAGTCAAGCTTTGCCAAGGGTATTGCCATTGCAGGTCTGACAGCGACGCCGCTGTTTATCACAGGGCTCGTGGGCTTCTACCCGCTGCTAGGCGTAGACCTGCTGATCGGGGTCGCCGCCGTTAGCTGGGCGGTGTATCTCATGTATCTGGGCATTCCGATTGTTATGCGGATCCCGAGTGAGCGTGGCTTCTTGTTTTCGAGTGCCGTGCTTGCAATCGGGTTGGTGGTCTTTGTGTGCATTCTCGTTGTCACGATTCTCGCCTGGGATTACGGCGTTGCGCCTGCCTTCGTGGATGGCTAGCAACGCCTAACAGGTGCGCGAGAACCGGGGGAATTCCAACCGCCTGGCTGGAATGACAGCGATACAACAATAGATTTGGCAGGCACCTGCGGGTGCCTTAGCCAAACTCAGCTAGAGAGTAGTCATGCTATGAGCGCGCTCGATACGAGTCTGGAACATCCTACTTACAACTACCGTGTGGTACGCCAGTTCGCGATCATGACGGTTGTTTGGGGCATCGTCGGTATGCTGGTCGGTGTACTGATCGCGGGGCAGATGGCCTGGCCCGCGTTGAATTTCGACTTGCCCTGGCTCAGCTTCGGGCGCCTTCGACCGTTGCACACAAACGCGGTGATTTTCGCATTTGGGGGCTGCGCCCTGTTCGCGACTTCTCTGTACATCGTGCAGCGCACCTGTCAGGTGCGTTTGTTCTCCGATCGTCTTGCTGCAGTCGTTTTCTGGGGATGGCAGCTTGTCATTTTATCCGCAGCGATCAGCCTGCCCCTGGGCTACACCACCGGCAAAGAGTATGCAGAGCTGGAGTGGCCCATCGACATAGTCATTACCGTGGTCTGGGTGTGCTACGCGATTCTGTTCTTTGGCACCATCATTAAGCGCAACACCAGCCACATTTATGTGGCCAACTGGTTCTTTGGCGCGTTTATCGTCACCGTCGCGGTATTGCACATACTCAATAGCATGGAGATTCCCTGGTCTCCGTTCAAATCCTACTCGGTGTTCGCGGGAACCGTCGATGCGATGGTCCAGTGGTGGTATGGCCACAACGCCGTTGGGTTTTTCCTGACTGCAGGCTTCCTGGGCATGATGTACTACTTCGTGCCCAAGCAGGCTGAGCGGCCGGTGTACTCATACCGCTTATCTATCGTCCACTTCTGGGCGCTGACTGCTGTTTATATCTGGGCCGGACCCCATCACCTTCACTACACCACACTGCCTGACTGGGCTCAGAGTCTGGGAATGGTGATGAGTCTGATCCTGCTGGCTCCGTCCTGGGGCGGGATGATCAACGGCATCATGACTCTGTCCGGTGCCTGGCATAAGTTGCGCGATGATCCGATCTTGCGCTTCATGGTCGTGAGTCTGTCGTTCTATGGCATGTCGACCTTCGAAGGCCCCATGATGTCCATCAAGACAGTTAACTCCTTGTCCCACTACACCGACTGGACAATCGGGCACGTGCATTCCGGTGCGCTGGGGTGGGTCGCGATGATCTCGATCGGATGCCTTTACCACCTGATACCCAAGGTGTACGGCAAGGAGCGCATGTACAGCACGCCGCTGATCAACATGCACTTCTGGATGTCAACTATAGGCACAGTTCTGTACATCGCCGCCTTGTGGGTGAACGGCATCATGCAAGGATTGATGTGGCGCGCCTACAACGAAGACGGCACGCTGACCTACACGTTCATTGAATCCGTGGTCGCCAGCTATCCAGGTTATGTAGTGCGGGTAATCGGTGGAGGTATTTTCTTCGCCGGCATGCTGGTCATGGCCTACAACGTTTATCGCACGATTCGCGAAGACTCAATCGAGTCTGCACCGAGTGCGGCTATCCCTCAGGGGGCTTGATCATGGAATCTCATCACGTAGTCGAGAAGAACGTCCCCCTGCTGGTTTTGCTGGTTATCGTTGCCATCAGCTTCGGAACATTGGTCGAACTCGTACCGCTGATTTTTTCAAAGAAGATGGCGGAGCCGATCGAGGGGCTGACCCCCTACTCAGCTCTTGAGCTCGAGGGACGTGATATCTACATCCGCGAGGGCTGTTACACCTGTCACTCCCAAATGATCCGCCCGCTGCGGGCCGAAACCGAACGCTACGGCCACTACTCCGTAGCGGGGGAGTTTGTTTATGACCACCCCTTTCAGTGGGGGTCGAAACGCACGGGACCGGACCTCGCCCGGGTAGGTCAGCGCTACTCCGACGACTGGCACCGCGCGCATCTGTACAACCCGCGCGACGTCGTACCCGAGTCCAACATGCCGTCTTTCCCGTGGCTGTTTGATAACGAACTCACCGGAAAGTACACCGAACGCAAGATGGCGGCACTGCGCAAGGTGGGTGTCCCCTACACGGATCAGGACATCGCGGGTGCGAAAAGTGCCGTCGAAGGTAAGAAAGAAATCGATGCTCTAGTGGCCTACTTGCAGCAGCTGGGCACGCTGATCCAGACCAAGCGTTAGAGGGGCTGGCAAATATGGATATCAACGACCTTCGTGGAATCAGTACCGCATTTATGCTGGTGGCGTTTTTGGGCCTGGTGTTCTGGGCCTATAGCAGTAAACGAAAAAGCAGCTTCGACGAAGCCGCCAACCTGCCTTTCGCAGATGATGATGAGCACAGTAAAACCGGAGGGCAGTCATGAGCACGTTTTGGAGTAACTGGGTTATCGGTTTAACCAGCCTCTGTCTGGTGCTGATGGTTTGGTTGCTATTCGCTAACCGAAAGAGGACGCCCGTCGATCAGAATACAACAGGCCATGTGTATGACGGCATAGAGGAGTGGGACAACCCGCTGCCCGCCTGGTGGTTTGCGATGTTCATGATCACCATTGTCTGGGGTGTGGGCTATCTGATTGCCTATCCGGGAATGGGGAACTTTCCCGGTGTGCTTGGCTGGACATCGGTAGAGCAGCATACGCAGGAGGTCGCTCAGGCAGAGGAAAAGTACCGTGCCATACGCGATCAGTACCTGGCGATGTCGCTTGAGGAAGTAGCGGCGGACCCGAAAGCGCGGCGAATGGGCATGCGTATCTTTGGCAACAACTGCTCCCAGTGTCACGGTCTCGACGCAGCGGGTGCGATCGGATTTCCGAATCTAAGGGACAATGCCTGGCTCTGGGGCGGCAGCGCCGACGCAATCAAGCACACGATCGTGAATGGGCGCATGGGAGCAATGCCGCCCTGGGAAGGCATCCTGGGTGAGCAGGGTGTGGCCGAGGTCACTGCCTATGTACAGTCCCTAAGCTCCCAGTCGGCAGACGAGGCTTTGGTGGTCGCCGGCGAAAAGCACTACCAGACTTTTTGTATCGCCTGCCATGGCGCTCAGGCCGAGGGCAATCAGATGCTGGGCGCTCCTAACCTGGCAGATGACGACTGGCTTTATGGCGGAACCGCAGCTCAAATCGCCGAGACCGTAAGGCTTGGAAGAAATGGGCAGATGCCGGCATTTCAGAATTCTCTAGGTGAAGACAAAATTCATCTCGTCGCCGCCTACGTCTACAGTCTCAGCCAGTAGGTCGGCAAACGTCCGGCCCGGGCTTTTTAGGCCCGGGCATTCACGTGCCCAGACGTACGAGAAGACCCCGCGAACGATTCACCGGAGACACAATCGAACCGGGTCCGTACCGCTATGACTAAACCAGTCAGTAATACCTCGGTCCTAGTGGCTGATCGTCCCGCAAGCAAGCGAGCGAGTAAGCGCAAGCCACAGCTTATCGACGCGCAGGAGCTCCTTCCCGCCGAACTCGGCGAAGTCGATCTGTATCAGCGCCGGGAGAAAATCTACACCCGCAGTATCGAGGGTTTCTACCAGCGCCTGCGCATGTTCACCGGCTGGCCGCTGTTGTTTGGCTACTTTGTTCTACCGTGGTTGCGGGTCGATGGTCGACAAGCCGTCTGGTTTGATTTGCCCAGCCGGGAGTTTCATATCTTTTGGCTCACCCTATGGCCTCAGGACCTATCGCTGCTGGCTTTCCTGTTGATCATTGCCGCGTTCAGTCTGTTCGCTGTGACCGTAGTCGCAGGACGGGTCTGGTGTGGGTATACCTGCCCGCAAACCGTTTGGACCGCGATGTTCATGTGGATAGAACAGAAGTGCGAGGGCACACGCAATCAGCGGATAAAGCTCGACAAACAGCCGATGAGTTTTACCAAGGCGCGTAAGAAAATCAGCAAACACCTCGGCTGGTTTGGCCTGGCATCGTTTACCGGTCTCACGTTTGTTGGCTACTTCTACCCCATCCGCGATCTGTCCTATGAGCTTCTCACTCTGTCCACCGGCATATGGCAGTGGTCCTGGACCCTTTTCTTTACGTTGGCGACCTACATTAACGCTGGCTGGATGCGCGAGCAGGTGTGCATGTACATGTGTCCTTACGCCCGGTTCCAGTCGGTTATGTTCGATAAGGACACATTGGTCGTGTCCTATGACGCGGCCCGAGGTGATCCGCGAGGTTCACGTAAACGCAGCGCTGACCCGCAGAGTCTTGGGCTCGGTGACTGCATCGACTGCGATCTGTGCGTTCAAGTTTGCCCGGTTGGTATCGATATCCGCGATGGATTGCAGTATCAGTGCATTGGTTGTGCGCACTGCGTGGACGCCTGCAATACCGTCATGAAGAAGATGGGTTATGACAGCGGTTTGGTGAACTACACAAGTGAGCACCGGCTGGAAGGGGGCGAAACTCATTGGATCCGGGGTCGCGTAGTGGGGTACTGCGTAGCAATTTTGCTTGCCTTTGGTGTTTTCACCTACTTGCTATTGAGCAGAGTACCGCTTGAGGTGACCATCATCCGTGATCGCAATGCCCTGTTCGTTGAAACGGCCGATGGTGGAGTCGAGAACATTTATCAGCTCCGAGTGGTTAACATGGATCCTGAGGATCACGATTTTCGCCTCAGTATTGAGGGCATAACCGGTGCCCGGATTCAGGGAGCGGACGAGTTCCGCATCTCCGGCGGAGAAGACCGGGATATCTATCTCCGGGTGAAAGTGGGTCCGGAGAACTTGGCGAAGGCGGGCCGAGAGCTGACGTTTGAACTTGAAGCGACAGACAAGCCCGGACTGAAAGCGCGCTCAGAGAGCCGCTTTATGAAGCCGATCAAGATACTGGCGGGGGGCAAGCCATGAGTACGAATACACTGACCGCGCGCGAACGTCAGCGCCCGGACTCCGATGAAGTAGCCTGGTACCGGCAGTTCTGGCCCTGGTTTCTTATCGCGCTGCCTGGCACCGTGGTCGCTGCCAGTATCAGTATGATCTTCGTTGCAAACGAGCATGCGGATGACCTCGTTGTTAAGGACTACTACAAAGATGGCCTTGGCATAAATCGAGAGCTTGCCCGCCGTGCAAATGCTAAAACGCTGGATATGCAGGCGCACCTCAGCGTTTTGGACCAGCGACTGCAGGTACGCCTTAGCGGAGAACTGGATCCGGCCTCACTTGCTGTGAGTCTCTATCATCCCCTGGAGGCCGATCAGGATTTCGCCGCGGAGCTTGAGCGCATTGCGCCTGGGCTTTATCTGGCCGACCTGCAGCGCCCTGTAGATGCCAATTGGCACTGGGTGCTTACGGACCCAGACCAGCAAGACTGGCGGCTGGATGGATCGCTGAGCGCCGACAATATGCTGGCGTACTGATCGCGAGCACTTGTGAATAGCGCGCTTCCAGAGGAGCTCAAACTTACCTGCTATCACTGCGGAGAAACCGTGCCGCCCGGTCTCGATCTCTCGGTGGAGATTGGAGGCGAAGCAAGGCCCATGTGCTGTCCAGGGTGCCGTACTGTCGCTACGATGATTGCCGGCAGTGGCCTTACCCAATGCTATGAACAGCGCTCCGAGTTCAACTTTCGGCCCAGCCCCGATAATGCGCTGGAGTTCGAACGTTTCACGGTTTACGACGACCCTGCTCTCCGGGACGAGTTCACCACAGCGGTGCTGCCAGACAGGCGCGAGTCCCGAGACGATGCCCAACTGTTGGACGTGCGCTTGCTGGTTGGCGGAATCAGCTGTGCCGCCTGCGTTTGGTTGATCGAGACTGCTGCCCAAGACATCGGTGGTGTTAAGTCCGCGGCCGTGAATATGTCCCAGCAGCGACTGGACGTGCGCATCGACCTCCGCGAGGTTGGGGTGAGTGAAATTTTCGCGCACGTCGCCGCCCTCGGTTACGAGGTACAGCCCTGGCATGCGAACGCGCAGCAGCAGTTGGCCAAAGCCGAATATCGTCGAGACTTAAGACGTCTCGCTGTTGCTGGCATCGGCATGATGCAGGTGGGTATGTTTGCTATTGCCCTGCATGCCGGGGACATTCAGGGCATCAGCGACGAGTACCAACTTCTTCTGCGCAGTGTAAGTCTGCTTGTCAGCGGTTTTGTGCTGGCGTTTTCGGCGCGGGGTTTCTTTACGAGTGCCTGGCGCCACCTGCGCCGCGGGACGCTGGTCATGGACTTGCCAGTTGCGCTCGCGCTGAGCCTGGCGTTTGGCGCCAGCGTGATTGCCACTGTAACTGGAGCCGGCGCGGTCTATTTTGACTCGGTGATAATGTTCACCTTCCTGTTGCTGGGAGCGCGTTTTGCGGAGAAGCGTTTTCGCTACCGTGATGCGCTGGCTTTCTGGGATGCGAAACAGACGCTTCCCGACTCTGTGATGGTATGGCGCGAACGTAGTTGGCGACGTATTCCCCGTCGTGAACTTGAGGCCGGTGACCGGCTGCGCATTCTCTCGGGTGAAGTGGTACCCATCGACGGACGCGTATTGGCTGGCGTAAGCGACGTTCGGGAAGATTCCTTCAGCGGCGAGGCAATGCCCCGAGCGGTTGCCGAAGGCGATACGGTATTTGCCAGCACCGTCAATCTGGAGGGGATTCTCGAGATAGAGGCTACGGGTTCCTATTCCGAGTGTCGTCTGGCTGCGCTGCAACGTTCGGTAGAACACGCCGGTTACGAAAAACCGGCTGCCGCCGTGCTTGCGGATCGAGTCGCCAGCTACTTCGTGGGTGCGGTGCTCGCCGTTACTGGAATTACTGCAGTGATCTGGTATCAGATTGCCCCTCAAGACGCGTTCTGGGTCGCACTGTCTGTGCTGGTCATTAGTTGCCCCTGCGCGCTTTCACTTGCGACTCCCGCCGCGCTGTCCAATGCCGCCGCGTTGTTGCGTCGTCGCGGGGTTCTGGTACACGGCGAAAACTCCCTCGAAACGCTTGCTCGCTGCACCCATGCCGTCTTCGACAAAACTGGTACCCTGACCGCTGGCGACTTTTCGCTAGTCCAGGTTATTCGCTTGTCGAGCGACTACGACGAGGCAAGGCTTGTTGCGATCGCGACCGCTCTGCAAAGTCATAGTAACCACCCGTTGGCGACAGCGTTCTTCGCGCAGGAGCCTGAATCGGGCGTGTGCGGCGTTCGCTACAGTGTGGGCAGCGGCATCGTCGGACTTCTCAACGGCAAAGAACTTCGCCTTGGCTCGTCAGATTTTGTAAAGGAGAGTGCACCGACACTGCCAGCAGCACCGTCTCAGCCATTGCACTGGATAGCACTCTCTATCAATTCAGAGCCCCTGGCGTGGTTTGGGCTGGCTGATAAGTTGAGAGCGAGCGCCGAGCCGGCGATAAGGGCGCTCAAGCAGCAGGGAATGAAAGTCGAGCTTCTGTCGGGCGATAGTAGCGATCGGGCGAAAGAGCTGGCCCTGCGTCTTCCTTTTGATCAAGCCAAACTGGGATGCTCACCCGAACAGAAACGAGCCTACGTTGGTGAACTGCAGGCACGCGGCGATACAGTTCTCATGATTGGTGATGGACTGAACGATGCGCCGGTTTTGCGTCAGGCCAACACATCGATCGCTGTATCGGGCGCCACCCACCTGGCCCAGGCACAGGCTGACTTTGTGCTGAGCGAGGGCGATCTGCTGCAGATTGTGCTGCTACGCAGGCACGCGCATAGAACCCGTAGTATTGTCCGGCAGAATTTCGCCTGGGCACTTGCCTACAATCTGCTGGGTATACCCTTTGCCGCACTCGGCTGGGTTGCTCCCTGGGCAGCAGCCGTGGGAATGTCGGCCAGTTCACTCATCGTAGTCGCCAATGCTGCTCGCTTGCGCCGATTTTCGAGAACGGCGGACTGAGATGGCCAGCCTTTACCTTCTGATCCCCGTCGCACTGGTGTTCTGCGCGCTGGTCATCAAGCTTTTACTGTGGGCAATCGACAGCGGCCAGTACGACGATCTGGATCGAGAGAGCTGGCGAATCCTGAGTGACTCTGATCTTGACCCGCAGCCAACCGAGTCGCATTCCCGATCAAAGGTAGAAGGGAGCCCAAAGCCCGAGGCAGCCCCAATTGTCCAAGCGTCTGACTCTGCTTTCACTTCTGGTGATCAAGCCAGTCAAACAGACGGCGCATGATCAGCGCCGCCGATATCGTTGCAGCGTTTGGCATCGGGCTGGCCGGAACCGGGCATTGCCTGGGTATGTGCGGCGGCATTGCGGCCGCACTGAGTCTGGGTGGACCAAAGACACCGGCTACCACCTGGGCTTATCACGGTGGCCGCGTTGTGAGTTACACGACCCTGGGTGCGGTTTTGGGCCTACTTGCCGGCAGCGTTGCGATTAGTGAATGGACTATAGGTCTGCGCTACGTAGCTGGCGCTCTCATGATCGCGATGGGTCTCGCGATTGCTGAGTGGTGGCGCGGTGTGATGGTCCTTGAGCGGGGTGGTGCGATGCTGTGGGCCCCAATCCAAAGACTCTCGTCAGGCCTTCTACCAATCCGGTCGCCCTGGCAGGGTTTTGCACTCGGGTGCTGCTGGGGAATGATGCCCTGTGGACTTATCTACAGCGCGCTTGCCTGGGCTGCAACGGCTCAAAGTGCAAGTGGGTCGGCGATCCTTATGGCAGCGTTCGGCGTCGGCACGCTTCCCGCGATGTTGGCGACAAGCCTGGGTGCCAGCAGCGTGCACGCGATGCTGCGACATCGAGGTATCAAGCTGTTCACCGGTCTCTTTTTAATTTTGTGCGGAGTTTGGACCATCACGATCACGACTCTGCATCGAGAGCATATCGTTCAACCAATGCACTCAGGTGCGCACGGTTCACAACATCAACACAGCCATTCTCAACCTTCTCACTCCTCTGGGGCACCACGAACGGTGGATCCAACGCAGCACCCGCATCACCAGCACCACTGACTGACTGTCTTGGCACAACGTTCGATCTGATCTGCGTCTGGCACCGCTGACGCCGCGTTGAATGTTAGATGGTGTGGTAGCGAGAAGGTAGCTTCTGGTTGCCATTGTCCGTGCGCGCACCCTGGCTTCCATCACCCTCGATGAGCATGGAGGACAGGAGAAGGCCGCGGCCCGGGTACAGCGGCCCGGAATAGGTGCTCAGAACTTGTAGGCGATGCCGATGTTGTAAACCCAGGGATCGATCTCGACGTCAAAGCTGACTTCTGCGGCTGCACCGGCGTTGGTTGTAACATCGATGGTAGCCTCCGTATCGATGTCGATGTACCAAACGCCAAAATTCAGCATCCACTTGTCGTTCAGTGGAATATCGACCCCAGCCTGGGCAGACAGGCCGAAGGAATCATCCAGGGAGAGCTTGGCCGTATTGACGTCCAGTACGGCGCCAAGCACGTCGCGCAGCTCTGAATCTACACTTTCGCTGAAGAACGTCGTGTAGTTCACACCGAGACCTAAATAGGGCTGCCAGCCAGGCTTTCCTCCCATGGGGTACCACTGCAGACTCAGCGTCGGTGGTAGATGCTCGGTAGATCCCGCATCTATATTTAAGTCTTTTACGTCGATATCGTGTTCGAACGGAGTTGCAGCAAGCAGCTCCAGGCCCCAGATGTCGGTAATCATCCAAACGCCGGTTAATCCCAGGGCGTACCCCGTGTCGACCCCGACTCCCCCCGGTAACACAGTGGCTGGATCCGTCGGCAAATTGATGGCATCGCTATCGTCGTTGGGTACGACGGCCGTGAAGCCACCCCGGACAATGATGTCCCCTTCCTGGTGTGCCGAAACCGGGATGGAAACGAGCAGAATGGCTGCGTGAGCGGCGATTGCGAGTCTTGATTTACGCATGAGTTTTCCCTGGTTAGAACACAAACTTGATGCGTATGATTTTATCGATCGCCGGGTATCGATTCCTTGATCGTGATCAACGAAAATCCAGGTTTGCACTATCTATTGAGAGCGTGCGCGACCTGCTGCAAAACCCGTAGGGCAGAACGGCAAAAACCACAAACACTGAAAAATTAGTTTTGCATTGCCTATCGAGAGCGATACTCAACGGATGCGTTGTATTGGTGAAGGATGCGGGCTAGGCCACGGCTGCCACCAACATGGTTAACGTTGACGCGAACCCGACCGCCCAAACCAGCGATCGAATAAGCGGGAGTCCAGATGCGTAGGCCGGAACATAGAGCACTCGAGCGATGAGGTATGTCCATGCCGCGTTCTCGGTAAGAGCCGTTGAAGCCCCACCCAAAACCACCACGATGACTGCGATGGTGAACAGCGCCAATCCCTCGTAGTGATTGTTAAGTGCCCGATACAGTCGCCCAGGTATGCCTGCTGGATCGACCTGCGCATCCCGTGGTCCCATGGTGTACTTCACGCCCAGCTGAAGATTGAGCGGAACGGCCATTAGCAAAAACTGCACGTACTGAAGTAGAGCAGCATAGGCCAGTGCTTTGAGCTCAACAGGCATTGGCATTCTCTGGATCTCCTATTCCTGAAATTGGGGTAGTAAAAGTGGAGTATAGAAAGCGGGGTGCAAAAAGTGCTGTACGAAGAAATTCGTATACGAAAAATACGGGGTAAGAAAGGTTTGAGAAAGAAAAAACTGGGGTAAGAAAAAACGAGCTAATAGAAAAGTGAGCGTGGGCTCTGCCCGAGAACAGCTCTGATTCGACTTAGGGCGGGCACTCTCTCCTTGAATGTTCTTGAACTACTGGAGTTGCCGGCCGCCACAAAAGACATGTGACAGTGCCCCGTCTGCGGCGTCGACCAGCAAAAAATCGGCGAATCCATCCTCACGCAGTCGCCCGAGCCTGTCCATGTTCAGGGCATTCGCCGGGTTTGCCGTCATCGCCGCCACTGCCTGCGGGTAAAGGTCTGGTTGCGTCACCGCAATCTCCGCAAGTAGCTTAAGCAGACAATCCGGTGTGGCTGCACTCAGACCCTTAAATTCTCCGTCTTCGTAAACGGGTAAAGAGCCACCGGCGTCCGAAGAAAAGGTAATGCGCTCAGCTGCCGCCCCCGCATCGAGAAGAATCTCCAGTGCCCGAGCCGCAGGGATGTCTCCGAGCGCAATCAGCTCAGGTGTCGTTGCAACGGTTATGTCTGCGTAGCCTCCAGCCTGTATCCAGTCAGCCGCCTCCTCAAGGTGCGCTTCGGAGCGATTAACATGCGTGGGAAAGAACGCTGTCACGGGCAAGTCACTGTCTTGCAATGCCTCTCTCAGCCGAGCGAGCCTGCTGTCGCCATCGCCTACATGCACAAAGACAACTCCGCCGTAGCCCAGCAGCACGCCCGCTAAATTTGCCTCACCTGCGAGTCGACGAAGTTCGGCGGCACTGGGTTGAGTACCGCGATGATCCGCTATCGCCACTTCTCCGACACCGATGACGGGTTCTACCAGATAGAGGTCCCGCGTTACGTCTCCGGTTAGGGTCGGGACTGGAATACGATAGGCTCCGGTATACATGTAAGCGCGAAGACCCTGCTCTCGCAGCTGCATAACCTTGCCGTACAGCACGTCCAGAGAACGGCCGATAGAGTCGGTGCCCAGTGCTGCCACGGGAGAAGTGACGCCCGCTGCCACAAATGACTCCAACGGCAATTCGTCGGTGCGATTTGCAAAGCCACCCTCGCCGCCACCGCCGCAGGGGTGGGTGAGCGAATCCACCAGACCGGGTATGAGTCGCTTACCCTTGGCATCGATGGTCGAACCTGAATCAGGCAGCGAGCTTATGTCACCGATCGCCAGGATTGCTCCACCGCCTACTACAACATCACAGACTCCGAGCGGTTCGGGCGTGTACACGTCGGCACCGCAAATACGTACCAGCGAAGCCAAGTCAGGATGCCCGTTGGTTCAAAAACGCTTGTGTCTGGTCGCGCTGCTCATGGGACAGCACCACCACAAGGTCGCCGGGTTTTGCCCAGCGCAGCGCAGCGCGGACGGCGTCTAGCTCTGTTTTCTTCTCGACCAGCTGGCCTGCCTTGCAGCCTGATGCAAGATAGGCCTCTCGCATCAGACGCGCTACCTCACCGAGCGGACGACCTCGGGCATGGCCATCCAGACGCTTGATAAAAATTCTATCGAAAGGAATCGCTGTCGAGACGGTAGCGAAATCACGAATATCATCATCCCCCCGGTCCCCCGCCTGACCCGTAATAAGTGCACGACGCTTGGCGGGCAGTGCCTTCAGCATCGGTACGAGGGCTTCGAACCCCGCGGGATTATGGGCGAAGTCCAGCAACACGGTGGCGTCTTTGATGGTGTAGAGGTTGGCCCTCCCCGGATTGTCTTTGTTCTCCAGTGCGAGCAGTCCGTCGCGAATCTGATCGGCAGTGAACCCAAGGCAATCGGCGACGGCTGCAGCCGCCAGAGCGTTGGCAACGTTGTGTAACGCCGCGCCGGAGTAGGTCAGGGGGATCTTTTTTACGGCAACGATCGCCTGCCGCTTCTCGCCTGCCCACTTCTCAATCCGACCGCGCTGAACAGTGAATCCCACACCGCCACTGGCGATGTGACTGGTAAACCGGGGCGCGCGTGCGCTTAGCGCAAACAACACGGTGGGTATCTCAACCTTGGCAGCGCGTCGCATCAGCAGAGGATCTTCGGCGTTTAAAACCAGCTTGGACTTTTCGTGTAACGCACGGGTGATCGACCACTTAACGTCCGCCAGGTCCTCGACCGTGTGCACACCAAAATCACCGAGGTGGTCTGCAGCGATGTTTGTGATTAACCCCACGTCGGCGCGCTCGACGGCAAGTCCTCTCCGCAGCAGCCCTCCGCGGGCCGTTTCCAGAAGCGCCAGTTCGCAGCGCTCGTCTCGCAATATGATTCGCGCGCCGCCGGGACCGGCATAGTCATCTCGATCCAGTAACTCATCGCCCATCGCGAGCCAGTCAGTCGAGCTGACCCCGGCGGTTTTTCCCGCGGTCCTGGCGATCGAGGCGAGAAGTCTGGTCGTGGTGGTTTTGCCATTGGTTCCGGTAATGAGTGCTGTGGGAATGGGTTTGAGTGTACTCCAGCGTACGTCTTCGGGGTGCGGGACCTCGTAGAGATTCCAGCTCTCGCTGTGCTTTCCCATCCCCAGTGTCACCAAGTCCTCATCGAGGAGAACCGGCACCGAGCGCTCCCGTGCTGCTGCCAGCAAGCGCTGCAGTCGTGGGCGCTCTTCGTCGCGGTACTCGGATCGCAAACCTCGCGTCACCCGGGCCAGCAAATGCCGTTGTCCGCCCTCGATCCAGTCTCTCGCGGCTTCGAAGGAGACTTCGTTGACTTCCGTTGCGGTGTAAAGGCCGTCCACGGGCGCTGAAAGTGCGAGACTCACTCCATCATCCATGAGCCTGAAGCTCAGAATTTCGTCGCGCCAGCCCAGAGAGTTGAGGACGCGTTGTGCCTGCGCCTTCCAGGCCTCGACCAGCAGATCGCGCGACTCTTCATCGACGGAGACGTCCAGTACCGCGCCGGGGCGGTCAAGAAAAATATTGGCCCCGGTCAGGCGTCGTGAATCGAGTATTCGCACGGTCCGTTAGTCGTCGCTTTCGCGAGCAATGCGCACGCCGCGCTCATCGCGTATGAGTTCCAGGTCTTCGTCAAAAGAAAAGCCTCCCACATACGCCTCTGGTATATCTACCGAGGGTCGGGTCGACTGATGGGTTCCTATGTCATCACCGGGCTTGAAGTGAATTATTTGTTTCCAGGTGCGCGTAACGTTGTCACCAAGTATGAGTAGCAGGTCGCCACCTTTCGCCCCTTCGAGGGCGGCCTGCGTGGCCTCTTCTTCGCTCTCTATGATTTCGATTTTTTCATCTTCTACGCCCGCTTCCAGCAGACCATTGCGGAGCATCTCCGGTATCTCTCGCGGTTGGCGTCCTCGCAAATTGTCGTCACGTCGGCATATATAGCGATCAAATCGCCCCGCCGCAGTCCTTGCGACCTCAACTATGTCTTCGTCTCGTCGGTCTCCGGGCATCGTCAGGACCACGGTCTTAATGCCGTTTACGTCATAGCGATCAGCCACGTCGCATACCATTTTCACAGCCGCTGGATTGTGCGCGTAGTCTAGGATCACTTTGAACGGATGCTCATCGAAGACGTTGAGGCGCCCAGGCGACTGGAAGAACGTGGAATCGAAAGTGCGTAGACCGTGTCGGATGTTCTCAATGCTTACGTCCATGTGGTAGGCCAGCGCTGCTGCAAACATCGCGTTTTGAACGTTGTGCAACGCTCTCCCTTCGAGCGTTGCAGGAATAAGATGCGCCCACATCAGTGGCAGGTTGTGCCCCTGTTCGTCGTACAGGGTGATCATGTTGCCGTTCATGCCCTGCTCCAGTACTAATGCCGTACCGCCAGCTCGGACATGCTCTCTCACCAGGGGATGAGACCGGTTCATAGTGACGTAACACAATTTGGATGCCGTGCAGTGATCAGCCATCTGCAGGCAGTGGGGATCATCCGCATTGAGAACAGCGGCGTCTTCCGCAACTTCGACGACCACGCGCTTGACCTCGGCGAGGTCTTCGAGGGTGTTTACACCCTTTAAGCCCAAATGATCGGCGGCGATGTTGAGGCACGCCGATACGTTAGAGCGCTGATACCCCAGCCCGCTGCGTAGTATCCCGCCGCGGGCGGTCTCCATGACTGCGGCGTCCACGGATGGGTCTCGAAGCACAATCTGGGCGGCGGCCGGACCTGTCATGTCACCAGAGACCGATAGCTGTCCGTCTATGTACACACCATCGGTGCTGGTTTGCCCCACCGTGTGACCCGACATCTTAAGAATGTGAGCCAGCATCCGCGATGTGGTGGTTTTGCCGTTGGTTCCCGTAATCGCCGCAATCGGGATACGCGAAGGACTGCCTTCGGGGAACAACATGTCAATCACGGGGCCCGATACGTTGCGCGGCTCGCCCTCTGACGGCGCGACGTGCATTCGGAATCCGGGCGCCGCGTTGCACTCGCAGATGCCACCACCGACTTCGCGATAAGAACGCGTTATGTCGGTGGTCAGAAAATCCACGCCGCCGACGTCAAGGCCCAGGGCGAGAATCGCTCTTTCGGCCATACTGCGGTTGTCTGGGTGTATCACGTCGGTTACGTCGACGGCCGTTCCCCCGGTACTCAGATTGGCCGTTGGCTGCAGATAAACAGTATCGCCGTCGTCGGGCACGCTTTTGGCATTCATACCCCGCTGTTCCAGCATCCGTTCGGCAGCGGCGTCCAGCGTAATTCGAGTCAGCACTTTCTCATGGCCAACCCCGCGTCTGGGGTCCTCGTTGACCAACTCGACCAGTTCTTCAACTGTCGAACGCCCGTCGCCCACCACGTGTGCCGGGACCCTTTTGGCAGCGGCTATGAGCCGCCCGCCAACGACCAGCAGGCGATGGTCGAGGCCCTCGATAAACGTCTCGATAATGACGCCTTCGCTGTGCTCCTTTGCCTTGTCATAGGCCTTTTCGAGCTGTTCTTTGTTCTTTATGTCGGTGGTGACACCCCGACCGTGATTGGCGTTGAGGGGTTTGAGGACTACCGGATAGCCGATGCGTTCTGCCGCAGCCTGAGCGCGTCTGAAGCGGTATACCAGGGCCTGTCTGGGCACCGGCAAACCCAGATCTCCTAAAATGCGGTTGGTCTCGTCTTTTTCCGATGCGAGCTCTACCGCGATATGGGGCGTTTCGCTGGTGATGGTCGCCTGCAGGCGTTTTTGATAGCGGCCATGACCGAGCTGAATCAGACTGTACTGGTTCAGTCGTATCCAGGGTATTCCGCGAGCATCGGCTTCCTTAACCAATGATCCGGTGCTGGGCCCTAGGGAACGTTTTTGGCAGGCTCGAATGAAATTGTCACGCTCTTCGATGAAGTCAAAGTCACTGGGTGTGTCCTCGGGCTGCAAGTCACTGGGCAGCAAGGAGTGCAGGAGGTTCAGGCCAAGTTTTGCAGCCTCCAGGCCAGCAAATTCTTCTTCGTACTCAAACACCATGTCGTAAACACCGCGCTCTTCAGTCGAGCGCGTTTTGCCGAAGGTAACTTCGTATCCAGCGATATCCTGCAACTCAAGAATGACGTGCTCCAGCACGTGACCAAGCCAAGTACCTTCATCCTCCCGCATCCGGCGAATGAAGCCGCCGGTTTCCCGATAGGAACAGCCGTGATCATCGAGTCCCGGAAGCGCCTCTACAAGGCCATCAATGAACCGTTCACCAATCTTTGCGGTGGGCCAGTCTTCCAGTATTCCCAGATCCACCCTATGCCGGATAACGGGAAAAAGCGCATAAACATTGGGCCCGCGATAAACGCTGGTGTCGACGTATTTCATGGGGTGTTCTCAAGATGTACTTCGGCCCTCCACTGTAAACGTTGATCTGAAGCAGATAAAGCGTTGGGCGACGTCTACAGCCCGCTAGGGGGAGAACTGGCAGCGTCTCGTTGTGCGGTCGGGCCGCGATGTCCGATCTACTCGATACCTGAGTTCGCTATCGAAGCGCCATTTGCGCATAATGATGTGACAGTGTTTTGTCCTATAGGCTCCATGAAAGACCCCCACGACAGCTCAGTACGTTTTCCCCAGGGTTTGCCGGCCACTGTGCCGGGTGCGCCCGCCCTTCGGCTGCGCCAATCCCTCTGCAGGAATTCCTCACCTGAGAAGATCAGGTTGAGTTCAGCGATGGCCCGCCGGAGCCCGTCGGCGGAATGATGAAGTCTCGCGGGTCACTAGCACTTATCGGTGGCCGCTTCGAACCCGACAACGATCAACTGTATTCCGCTCTGCGAGATCGCTGTGACGGGCGCATCGCTATTCTCTCGATGGCGTCCGGATATCCGGAGGAAGTAGGCGCAGATACGGAGGATGAGTTTCGCAAGCAGGGCTTCTATGCGGAACATATACCCATTTACTACGAAACCCGAGATCAGAGTCCCTTCGACCTGGCCCACATCGAAAGGCTTCGAGCGTTCGGCAGTGTTTTTTTTACCGGTGGTGATCAGTCACGAATCGTTGACACGCTGCGTCCGGAGGGTAAGGAGACGCCAGCGCTGCAGGTGATCCTTGAGTTGTATGCCTCCGGCGGTCTGATAGCGGGCAGCTCAGCCGGCGCTGCAATTATGTCTGGTCCAATGATCAAAGGTGGGACGTCCCTAAACGCTGTCAGCCAGGGCGTTGCCGCGCCAGATGACGATGACTATGACGCGTTTCACCTGGGTACGGGCCTTGGTTTTTTTACCTGGGGTCTCGTCGATCAGCACTTCCTTCAGCGGGGCCGTATCGGTCGCCTTTTTGCAGCCGCGCGTCACTTCAGCCAAAGACTGGCGTTCGGCGTCGATGAAAACAGCGCGCTTCTGGTGGAAGGGGAGCGGGGCACAGTGGTTGGTGAGACAGGCGTCCTTATGCTCGATCTGGGGCATGCTAAATTCGATGAAGGCGACTTTCTGGTGAAAGGCGCCCGTGTTTCCTACATCGACTCTGGTGACAGCCTCAATCTGCGGACCGGCAAGGTACATCCAGCCAGCGACAAACGCCGCATACGAGTAGGGCGCCACGCTTACCGGAGCCCCGCGCCCGTTCGGCGCCATGCGTTTTCCAGCTATGGAATGCACGATCTCTTATTGCGGTTAGCCGAAGGAGACCCCGCTTTTTACTCGGAAGACAGCGCCACCGCCTTCGATCCTAAGCTGGGTCATCAGGTGACGCTCAATCTGTCTCGCAAACCTCGCGTATCGCGAGCGCTGCGCGGACGGCGCAGTGCGGAAATCCGTTACACCGCCATAAATTTCGCGCTGGACATCCAGCGCACCCGCCTCAATTCGTGTCCGCTCATAGAGACTACAGAAGTCCTTCGCCCGGATCCCGCGCCCGACGCGCAGCTCGTATTGCTCGGCAACTCCCCAACGGTGTGGCCTTCGGCCGCCCGTCAGGGGCTGCTGTCTCAGTTTCGCGGCCCGGTAGGCATTCTAGCGACAGCCTCCGGAGAACCGGGTGTACAGGCCGAGCGCTATCTTGACTGGCTGGAGTCGGCAGGGGTGCACTGCGAAGTGCTGCCGATATCCCTCAGCAACATCGAACGCGCAAGCCGTGACCGAGCCCTCATGCGCACGATTGATCGTATGGGGAGCCTGCTGTTGACCGGCGGTGATCAGCGTCGCCTGACGGAAGCGTTGTTGCATTGCGCAGAGGCGACCCCTGTCCTACATAAACTGGTAACCGCCTTCGAGCGCGGTGTACCGCTGATCGCGGTTGCCGGGGCGGCGTCGGCGCTCGGTGATCGAATGATCGCGGAGGGTGACAGCGTTTCAGCGCTGCGCTATGGAAGCTCCGAAGACGCTGGTTTTTCTGGTGTCGTAGTTGAGCGGGGAATCGGGTTGGCCCGTCTCGGGCTGATTGATCAGCACTTTTTGCTGAGAAAACGCCTGGGCCGGCTGCTAATGGCTTGTGTAGAGCAGCGTCAGCGATTTGGGTTTGGGCTGTGCGAGGGCGGCGGATTGATCGTCCACGGCAATGGCGCGAGCATCGAAGCCGTAGGGAGCGCCGGTGTGGTGATCATTGAGCTTGATCTGGAGCGCGTACGCTTGGCTCCCCGGGTGCCTGATCCAGCAGGGATCCGCCTCTACGTGCTGGAACCAGGTCGAGAAGTAAAGCTTCAGGACCTCGCTGCTCAAACCGCCGCGACCAGTTCGGTTGCCAGCGTTTTGCTTGAAGATGCCCTCGCCGATCTTGAAGACGACTATCGCGCAGCACTCGGTCTTGAATCGGACCGTTTCGACGCAAGTCGTTGGCGACAGGTGTTGCCGTATAGCAGCGTTCAGCACTAGTGAGCCTGTGCACACTCTCTAAATTCGGCCCGGCGAATAGGCTCTCTTATCCAGCCTGGCGTTTACTCCGGGACTGTCTCAGTGAATGTCGCTGCTGGCGCGGACTCGAGCAGCAAGTCAACCCACAGTCATTCTGTTAAGCGTTTTTTATCGTCAGTCCACCATCGACTGGAATCGTGGCGCCATTCAAAAAAGTGGATGCTGGCAACGCGACGCTGAGGGTGATGTGCGCGACTTCTTCCGGAATACCATAACGGCGCAGCGGAACCCTGCGTTTGGCAAAGATCTGTTTGTGCTCTTCCTCAAACATCTCCGTTAGCCCGGTGCGAATTGGCCCCGGGCATATGGCATTTACGGTGATGCCTTCTCTGCCGAGGTCGTTAGCCATGCCGCGAGTCAGTCCGATCAGACCGGTCTTCGCCGTTGTGTAGGGCGAACCCTCGGGTGTTGCGCCCAGGGCTTCCGTAGAGGCAATGTTGATGATCCGGCCAAACTCGCTCCTGCGAATCAATGGCAGGAAACCACGAATCATGTTCATCGGGCCACGAAGCATGACATTCATGGCGAGCTGCCATTTCTCGGGATAAATGTCGGAGTCGATCGACCCGAACGCCGCAAGACCCGCATTGTTGATCAATACATCCAACTTGCCATAACGATGAGTAACGTGCTCGACACAAGCCTCTATATCGGCTGTTGCCGCCACGTCCAGCACCTGGCCATCCGCTGAAAATCCTGCCTGTTCTATCTCGGTGACTACGGTCTGAATCGCATCCGCTTGCACATCGGTCGCTATTACCTGAGCCCCCTCGCGCGCAAACAGATGCGCGGTCGCGCGTCCCATACCACTGGCGGCGCCGGTAATTAAAACCACGTGATCTCTGACAGATCGGCTCAATTCCACATAGTCTTGCATTGTGCTGGCTTCTTAGAACAATCTCGTTAGGTGTAATCGTGCGAGGAAAAAAGGACTCGCCTGGTAGGAGTCTGTCAGGAAGCTTTTGTCCGGGCAATCCGCAGGCCGAGGTTTGAACGGCCGTTGAAAGCCGTGTGAGAGCTTTGTGAAAGCCCCGTGAAAGCCCGATCAGGCGATGCCGAGAGAATTCACGTTCCCGGGAAAAGAAATGAAAAAGATGCACATATCTAGTGTCCTGTCCCACTAGTTCGCATAACTTCAGCGTGTCAGCCAAGGCGTGTGGCAAGGCGCGCCCCGCCGGCAATGGCCGTAGCCCTTGGCAAGGGGCGCAACGCAGCCAGACGCCTTGACTGACGCGCCCTTCGGGAGCCCACAGCATACGCTGCCGCCGCGTTGCGTCCCTTGGAAATAGAACCACTATTCCCAGCGGAACGCGCCTTGCTGCAGCGTATGCTGTGGGCTCTGAAATTATGCGAACTAGTGGGACAGGACACTAGCGGTTCCGAATTCGAGGCTAAAATCGGCTACTCGAGGGCCGTCAGAGACGGCGACTATGTATTCGTATCAGGGACTACCGGATACGATTACGACACTATGTCGATGTCAAGCAGCGTCGAGAAGCAAGCCGAGCAGTGTTTCAAGAATA
The DNA here is from genome assembly GCA_039111155.1 of Pseudomonadota bacterium. Taxonomy (GTDB): domain Bacteria; phylum Pseudomonadota; class Gammaproteobacteria; order Pseudomonadales; family Halieaceae; genus Congregibacter. The sequence goes on from JBCCPL010000005.1 coordinate 98,877, forward strand.
TCGAGAGAGCATTGACTGCGGCAGGCAGCAGTGTCGACGACATCGTACGTGTCCGATACATCTTGCCCGACAAAGACGACTTCGAGCCTTGCTGGCCGGTGTTTCAGAGATATCTCGCAAAGGCCAGGCCAGCAGCAACGATGTTTGTGGCTGGGCTGCTGGATGAGGCGATGAAGCTGGAAGTTGAAGTAACGGCGCGAGTAGGGCGCTAATCACGGCACGTGCCAGCGGGCTGCGACTCCGCTTCTGCGCGACTGCTGTAACTGTCCGCAAGCGGTACGAAAATATCGATTAACGGAACACATAGAATGAAAATTGTTGATGTACTGAAGGTGCGGGTGGCTTCTCTCATAAACGATGACGAGCAGGCGGTGAGTGAGAAGCTCATCGAACTGGCCACTTTTTTTTACAAGATCGATCGGCGTGTCTCCCTGGAGGAACAGCGCTATATCGACAAGCTGATGAAGTCGATTGACTGGAGTTCTTCCATAAGTATCGAGTCACATCAGCGAGACTGCATTGCCAAAGTAAACCGCATCGTGGATAAGCCCGAGGACGAGGTATTCGTGTACCTGTCTGATCTAATGGGGGATATATCGGCTCTGGGTGCCGTCGATAAGGCAAAAGCGGTGGCCCAGGAGATCTCGGATGCCGATGGTGAAATTGCTGACGATGAAGTCAAATACCTCGATCTGGTCAGGTCGTTCGAGTAACGAGATGCTTCCGGTCTCTGGCTGTGATCTGCGGGTTGAAAGAACGAACCCCGAGAACCGGGCGATGGCCGGTCGTAGCCGCTGAAGCCGCTGAAGCCGCTAAAGGTCGCTCGAGTAAGCAGGCCCGTTTGCCTTACAGGTCTCACCGCTACCACCGGGGTGTGAGAGCGATGGTAGAGAAAAAGAGGGAAGTACGACGAGAGAACATCTAGTAAGGGAAGAAAGAAAAAAGAAAGAGAAAAGTGGAAAGAGATAGGAGAGACCACAATGCGACTGGTAATGTTCCTGCTGTCGCTGAGCGTGCTTGGCCAGGCCAATGCGCTGGCACAAGAGGCCGCGCCCGATTCTAAGATCGAGTTAATCCAACAGTTTCTCGCTGCCTTTAATGCGCAGAACTCGAAAAAAATGGGCGAATTGGTCACGCCGGATGTTAAGTGGCTGTCGGTTGCCAATGGGGTGGCGGCGACGGATGTAGAGGGGAGGCCAACGCTAGTCAAAGCGATGGATGACTACTTCGTTTCATGCCCCTCCTGCCGCTCGATCATCTCCGACATGATGCCAAGCCGAGATCGGGTAAGCGCAATCGAAGTGGCCACCTGGCAAACACGGGACGGGCCCAAGTCGCAGCAGTCTCTGGCAATTTATGAGTTCTCGAATTCACTGATTTCTGCGGTGTACTACTTTCCCGCCGAGCCCGTAGACACATCTGACAACGAATTTCCCACCTCGTGACCGCTCGAATACTTCTTCATATGAATGCGGGAAAACCAAGCTGTCCGTTAGTCGTAACTTGTTGGGCCGGTCTATCGATTGATATCTTCTTACCGCCAGAAGCGGTTGAAACGAAAGTAAGTCCGGTAGGTGCCGGCAAAACGCACCGCGACTAGTAAGTCGGGGCTTTTTTGAAGATAGATTGCAAATTGCGATGTACAAACCAAAGCATTTTCAAGAGACGAACGAAGAGCTGATGTGTGGACTCATGCAGGCCGCACCCCTGGCTACGTTCATCGTAGAAAGCGAGGAGGGGATCGTTGCAAATCATATCCCGTTTGTTTTTAACGGAGCTGAACTCTGTTCGGGTGAACTGCAGGCCCACATCCCCCGCGCAAATCCACTCAGTCGCATACTGGAGACGGAAAGACCTTGCCTGACGATCTTTCATGGTCCCGATGGCTACATCTCCCCTTCTTACTACGCTACCAAACCCAAGCACGGCAAAGTTGTGCCGACCTGGAACTATTGCGTCGTACACGTTCATGGTTACGCGCAGTTAGTAGATGATGCTGAATGGGTGAGGCAACAGATGGAACTACTGACCACTTTGACCGAAGGTTCCAGACCGTCCCCCTGGGCGGTGTCGGATGCGCCTGCTGGCTTCATCAGCGCACTAGCGAAATCCCTGGTTGGGATCCGCGTTTCGATTGAGCGAGTCGAGGGCAAGACAAAGGCCAGTCAGAACCAACCCCAGGAGAATCAGCAGTCGGTGCTCACCTTTATGGACCGAGAGGGTAAAAACAGAGAACTGCAGAGTTTGATGCGATCGGTGCTCGGTGATGTCAACACCAGGTGAAGCTATGAGCGATGTGCCCCCAGATTTTGAACCTCTTTTCAGGCGTAGCCCGTTCCTCGAACTGCTCGGGCCGATCTACAATAAGCGCAACGAGAATCAGCTGATCATTGGATTCCGCGTGCTGGAGAAACACTGCAACGCGCGCGGATCGCTTCACGGAGGAGTCGTGAGCAGCGTTGCCGACATTGCGCTGGGATACAACGCGGCGCAGACAACAGAAAAGCCCTTGCCCCTCGTTACCGCAAGTCTAACGGTAGATTTTGCAGGTTCTGCGAAACTTGGGGATTGGGTGGAGATTGAAACAGATATTCAGAAAGTAGGCAGAAAGCTAGCGTTCGCTAACTGCTATTTTTTCATCGACTCGAAACGCATAGCTAGAGCGAGTGCGGTTTTCAGCGTCCCTGAAGCGCAGCAGTGAACTCGCTCGGGAGACATCTTGGTCCTGCTATTGACCGTGAGGGTTTGCGAGCAAGGGTCATCGACTTCTCAACTTAAGTGACAGTAAGGCGAACAAGAACGTCAGGAGGGGAGCATGTCGGTATTACTGAAAGTGAACTTCGAAACACAGCTGGGAATCGGCGGACACGTGGCGGGAACCAAGACCCGTGACGATCCGACCGGTTGCTGGTACGCGTGTGTCTGCATGATCGGACACTACTTCGAGCAGGGACCCAGGCAGGGAGTGCCCGAACTTTTCAAGAAAAATCTGGGGGATGGACAGCTCGGTCACTTTGCGACGGGCTCGAAGCAGGCGAACAAACTTAGCCCCAATCATCATGAACTCCTGGCAAAACGCGAAAACCTGGAGGCGGTGGCAAACTGCGCCAAAGCCTACAACTATTCTTTTGACGAATTAGAGGCGTTGCTCCGCTCCCGTGGTCCTATGTTCATGTATTGGATGAAGAGCCACCGTGGGAGCACCTATGGGCATGCTTCGGTCATCATTGGGGTAGATCGCGTCGGGGTTGTCTACCATGACCCCGAGAGTGCGCCGAACAGCAGAATGACCCTGGCGAGGTTCAATTCCAGTCGACAGAAATGGAAGTATGCGCTTATGCAGAGGCGTGCGACGGCGCGCGCCGCCGTGCGCAAAGCAATGTCCAGTCGATGAGAGTGGACAGGTCGCAGCGCTGCTGAAACTCTCCCCGACGGCCACTACGGTATAGATGTCTCAGGAGTTGGCAGCGTTTCAATTGCGCGCCTGGGCGGCGACCGCTGGTTGTTCTCCGTGATTCGGCGCGCTCTGACTGGCAGTCGGTTACGGGGCTTGGCGCGCTCGCTTCGAGAATGTTTTTCGTTGATGTCCTACGGTAAATACGCGGAGTGAGCGGCTCATCTATCATCTAAGAGACTACCGAGAGTGCGATAGTGACGCTATCACTGTACTCGCCCTCAGTGCTTTCAGTCAGTTCCAAGACTACTTTAAAGACTGGCGCGCGTTCTCTGAGAGCGTAAGAGGCTTTCCCTCGCTGGCGGCGACGGCACAGATTATCGTTGCAGAAACCAAAGGAGACCTGATCTCAGGCGCTGTCGCCTACGTCCCGAAGGCATCGATCAAGGACAGTTTCTTTCCGAGAGACTTACCGGTCATTCGCATGCTCGTTGTCGATCCTGAGCATCGGGGATTTGGCTTGGGAAGGGCCCTCACCGATGAATGTATCATCAGAGCAAGGCACGAAAGGGCACCGGGAATAGCGTTGCACACCAGCCCTATTATGGAGGTTGCCCTGGCCATGTATCTGAAGATGGGTTTCGAGAAGTACAGCAGCGCTCCACAGATCCAAGGAGTAGAGTACGCGGTTTATAAGAAACACCTGGAGCGCAGCCGGTTAAGCTGAGCTTAAGATGCACAGTTGGACAGCTGGGACCCAACTACTGGTGGAACGCCAGGATCGTGTCGGCATTCGGACCGATGGCATGATCGGGGCCAAAAATCACTGTTGAGTCCGTTACCCTGCGACCACTGTCTTGAATGTGTTTTGAAAGTGTTTTGCAAGTGTTCCGAAAACTGGTTCAGTCGTCTGTAGTGGGATGAGCAGTCTGGTTACACGATATCCCTGGAGGGGCCATGCCGCCAAATCGGAAGATCGAAGTTGAAAACGTCAATGTGCCGGGTAGCGTATCGAGAGTCGATGCGGTGAAGTACGAGGCCATGAAGAAGGCATTTCTAAAAATCCTGCCGAGCAGCGAACCAGGTCTTACCCAGAAGGAAATTCTTGAAGAAGTTAAGAAGCACCTTCCCGAAGAGGTATTCCCAGGAGGTAAAACGTCTGGATGGTGGGCGAAGACTGTGCAACTCGATTTGGAGGCCAAAGGAATCGTGACGAGAACGACTAGTAAGCCTTTGCGTTGGCATAGGTAGGAATCGAAAGTAGGCTTGGCGAGTTAGATTGAGACTTTACCCGCGGTTCCTCTTGCCTTCTGGGTGCAGCGCAGGCAGCGATGGATCTGTGTGCACACTCCTCGCTACTCCTGGGATGTTGTCGGGATCCGTTGTAGCACTCCGAGGCAACTGGACTGACACTAACGAAAGATAACGGGCCAGTGAGCGACGTTGGCGAACGAGATTTAGCGCGTGAAACAACAACAAAAACTGAAAGAAGCGCTCGATGACTACTTTGACGTGTGTGTAGCGCTGCAGGCCGATCTCCAGGACCTGCTGAATACCGAAACAGCGTCGGCGGCGTGGCGACGTAACTTCGTCCGAGTCAGCATGACAGTGCTCGAAGGTCATGCGCAGAGCTTCAGGCGACTGTGTTCCGTTGCGCTGGAATGCGATTCCCCGGAACTGACGCGGAAAGAAGTCCTCCTGCTGCGAAAGGAGAGGGCCTTCAGCGTGAACGAGCGGCTCAAGCTGACGCTCAATGTTGCTTACAAGTTGTTCGAGCTTGAACCTGCATCGGGACTGGATGGGCACGAGTATTTCGCGGCGCTTAGGTTAATGAAAAAACGCCAGGAGATCTTACAGCCAAAGGTACTTCGAGACTTGGACCTGGGAGAAGATACATGGGTAGAGGTCTATGAAAGTACGAAGTGGTTGCTCGGTCTTTTTGACGGTTTCAGCTGCGCCTTGAGAGAGAGCGTCGGACGCTAGCGCTGCTACCGAACACCCCTAAGGTAGTTGTCGATCTCTCGCTGCCGTTCCTCACTGGTATTTGCAGGCATTGCGACCGGCCGGCTGAAGTAAAAACCCTGATAGAAATCGGGTTCATAGCGCCGCAGCGCATTGAGTTCCTCTTTGTTTTCTACCCCTTCGGCTATGACAAGCACGCCATTCTGGTGCGCTATCTCAATCAGATGCTGGACGATCACCTGCTTGTAGGGATCCGTGTGTAAATCGCGAATTAGGTCCATATCGATCTTGACGTAATCGGGTTTGAACTTGTGAAGCATGTTCAGTCCTGAGTAGCCGGACCCGATGTCGTCCAGGGCAACGCCGAACCCCGAGTTGCGGTAGAAGCTCAGTATGCCCTTCATTACCGATTCGTTGCGCACGCTATGCGTTTCGGTAATCTCGAAGACGACATCCGAGGCGTCTATGCCCAGAGCGTTGATCGCTGACGCTGTCGTGCGCAGGCAATAAGCAGGATCGTAGATACTTGACGGATTAAAATTAATGAACAATTTGCCGCGAAGCCCTGCTTTCGCAAAGTGCGAAACAGCTGAGCGTCGTGCCGCTAGGTCGAGAGAAAACAATAGGTCGGCATCTCCAGCGGCACGAAATACATGCGCGGGTGACAGGTAGTTATCATTTTCGTCCTTCAGTCGTAGCAGGCCTTCGAAAGCGAAGGGGTGCGCTTGATTGTCACCGTCAACCTCGTAGATTGTTTGAAAATGCGTTTCATAGCGTTCCTGCTCGATGATGTCGACCAACCATGTTCCGTTGAATCGGCTGATCAGGACCTGGGCTGTGACAATTCGGCCCGTGTCTTCCAGTGACAACGAGTCGTCGCGGGATGTAGTGATCTTGGTCTTGCCAAGTTCGGGGGGTTCCAGTTCTCCGTACAGGCCCAGTAAAAACTCTTTGATCCGTCGCTCGGGTACGGTGACGACCAGGCAATGCTGCGCTTTCCGCGTGTTCTCGAAGCCGCAAGCCGAGAGAAACGCTAACGCTTTCTGAACGCTCTCACCGGTTGGCAAAAACATCCAGAAACGCGTCGATTCAAAGAAATACTGATCTAACGACTCACAGTCGGCGCAATACATGAGGGTCTGCCCAGTGTGTTTTGGTGTCTACACTATTTATTACGCTAAGAGCGTGTAATCGGGGTTCAGCAGCGGTAGATCTGCGTTGCTGCCGTCGGCGCCGGTTAATCCCGCCGATTTCCCGTACCGTGTCTTTGCGCATATCTTCTCGTATGTCTTCGCAAAGTCACTTCGGTTGTAAAAAAGTTGCGTCATCAGACCCCGTGAACTTTAGCGAGGAACGATCTGCACAGTGTGATTATCAGGAACAAAACAGGACAGACGTACACAGCTCAATTGACCGTGACGCGTGCGTTGACCCTCGGTCTTAGTTTACGCCGAACAGTTCATCATTTAACGTTCTTCGCTGCACAAACTCTTGGCGTTGCCCGATTCCTGGACCGATGTCTATCGCGCCTGCCTGGCCGGCGAGGTCGTTGCTTTGTGAGACGAGATGCTTTTCGGGTATCACGACGAGCCGAGCTATATCCGACCTAGCCTACGACCATGGAGGAACGACGCCGGAGACGGGATGCCCAGGGGTGGGCGACTTATGATTGATGCTTTTTCGCACCTGACCGCGTTGCGGATCGTCGCATAGCTACGGCTATGCCCCTCACCGCGCCTCTGCCAGCTACGAAGGCCAGTCACGAAAAGTCATTCGTAATTCTCTCTATGAACTAACTAGACAGGGCGCCGGTTCGATTGACTGAACTCAAATATAGAAACGAGCTTGAACTGAGGCTCAGCCAGTTTTTACCGGGGGCGACGCTTGCGATACAGACACTCCCCCAGGTTCCAGTAATAAGGTTGCAGCTGTTAGCCGATACGATGAGCGCGCGGCAATTGCCCCACGAGGTAGCTGCCCGTGTGATGGAAGATCCGCTGTACTGGGTGTTTTGCTGGGCCTCAGGGCAGGTACTGGCGAGTTGGTTGCTGCAGGACACCCGGCGGGTGAAGGGGAAGAGAGTTCTCGACTTTGGATCGGGTTCTGGCGTGGTTGCGATAGCCGCAGCGCGTGCCGGTGCACACGAGGTCATTGCATGCGACTGTGACCCGCTCGCAAGAACCGCGATTGCTGCTAATGCTAAGCTGAACGGCGTTGACCTGACAGTGGCAGCAGACTTTGAAGAAGTAAGTGGCGAGCTGGATTTGCTTGTCGCGGCTGATGTTCTTTATGACGCCGATAATCTGGCTTTGCTCAGCGCCTTTACTAAAAGAGCCTCGAGTGTGCTGGTTGCCGACTCTCGGGTGCGTAACTTTCAGATTGCGCCCTATCGAAAAATCCATCAAGCCGACAGTCGTACGCTGCCTGATCTTGGTGAATCGGCGGAGTTTAATCGCGTCTCGCTGTACGAGGCTATCAATGATGAACCAGGGAATGACGTACCAGGGGATGACGAGTCAGGGAACGACGAGCCTGCTAATCAGGAGGCGGCGACTTAACAGCCTGCTAGTTAACGATTGAACACGATCTGCTCGGCTCGAGCAGCCACGCTGAAAAGCGACGACGAATCGACGGGTGTACCATCGCGGTTCGAGGCCATGATCACCACAACGAACGCACCCTTTGCATCCGATTCGAACATCCAACTCAGCGTAAAGACATAGTTGCCATCGTTGTTCGCTAGCGATCCCCCTTTTTGCCAAACTCGATCCCAGCGATTGCGAACGCTTAGCAATGCTACCTCGGCACCTGCCGATTCCTCGATGATCAAAAATCCTTCGCTGTGTTCATGAGGAGGCAAGAATCTGCCTTTGTGTAAAGTATTTTTCATTCATCTGCTTGACCTCATGTTTTTCGATGTTATCTTCATGGCAGAATAATAAAGAAGGTTTCATCTTTCTGCACAAGCGCCCGGTCTGCCGACCCCAATATGCACCGATCGCCTCAGAGGAAAGCTCTCACCGCGAACCGTGGGGGCTTGTGGCTCTGCTTATGTCAGCGATGGTGTTATCCATTATGGATCGCTAGTGTCCTGTCCCATTAGTTCGCATAACTTCAGCGTGTCAGCCCAGGCGCGGGGCAAGGCGCGCCCCGCCGGCAATGGCCGTAGCCCTTGGCAAGGGGCGCAACGCAGCCAGACGCCTTGGCTGACGCGCCCTTCGGGAGCCCACAGCATACGCTGCCGCCGCGTTGCGTCCCTTGGAAATAGAACCACTATTCCCAGCGGAACGCGCCTTGCTGCAGCGTATGCTGTGGGCTCTGAAATTATGCGAACTAATGGGACAGGACACTAGGTCCTGACTCTGCTTGTGGAGCCCATTAAAAGCGACCTCGAACTTAGCGATACCCAGTTCAGCCTGCTGCTTGGGCCTGCATTCGTTGTGTTCTACCTGCTCTTTGGTCTGCCGTTCGGGTGGGCGACAGACCACTTTCGAAGGGGTTGGATTATTGCGTTTGGCATAACGGTCTGGTCTTTAGCGACCATGAGTTGCGGTCTCGCCGGCAGTTTCGTTGCGCTGATTGCCGCGCGTGCTCTTGTGGGAGCGGGTGAGGCGTCGTTAATGCCAGCAAGCATGTCGATGCTCAGCGACACTTTCAGTCGCGAGCGCATGCCGTTCGTTACCGGTGTCTTGAGTGTAGCGATGCATATTGGCGGTGCGGGTGCAATGCTGCTCGGTGCCCTGGTGCTCGCCATGGTTGGTGCGCAGGGTCTGTCGCTCGGAGCTCTTGGTAGTTTTGCAGGGTGGCAGATGACTTTCTTTGTCGTGGGTGCGCCGGGTCTGATCCTTGCGCTCGCATTTTTGTTTTCACGGGAACCCCGACGCGGAGGGTTCGCATCGGTCGAGACCGCGCCGCGGTCTGACTTGAACATGGAATCCAAGAGTGGCGATGAGGGAATTCTGCGCAATCTCATACCGTTTCTCCTCCGTAATCGGGTGTCGGTTGGCGTGCACCTGACAAGTGCGGCGTTATTGACGATAGGCACCTACGCGTTTGTGAGCTGGTCACCTGCGTATCTGATGCGGGTGCAGGAGTTCAGCAGCGATCAGGCGGCCAGGGCCCTGGGACTGATCATGATCAGCTGTGGCCCAGTGGGAACGCTCGCCGGAGGATGGATTACAAGCCGACTGCAAGCGGACACAGGGCGCGAAGACGCTGCCTGGTTGGTGATGGCCGGTAGTGGCATGGGCTCAGCGCTCTTTGGGGCTATCGCGTTCAGCAGTGACTCGAATCCGGTGCTCATGGCAGCTGCGCTCGCGATGGCGATACTTTTCGGAAGCGGCTATCTGGGCGTAATTCATGCCGGGTTACAAGCCATTACGCCGCCGGAACTGCGCGGTCGCATGGCGGCGCTGATGCTGTTGGCGATGACCGGAGTCGGTGCCTCCCTGGGCCCGGTACTCGTTGCGCTGCTAACCGATCACGCCTTCGGAAATGCGCTTCGTGTGGGCGACTCGATCGCCATCGTCAGTGTTTCTTCGGGAGTGCTGGCAGGTCTGTTGCTTCTCTTCAATCGGGCCAGTTTTAGCGCGAGCTATCGGGATGTAGATGCAGCTGGCTGCCCATCAATTCCGAATCCAACTTCTCTTAACCCAACTTTGCGAAGCAGCGACAAAGATGCAGAAGGTAGGAGCAGGTATGAGTGACCAAGCGATAGACCTGATTAATGAGCTGAGACAGCGCGTTGCTGCCATCGACGGCGTTGCGGCGCGTTTCGATATCGACGGCGAGTCCGTGTCGGTAGGTGACGGTGAGCCGCAGGCTGTGTTGAGTATGACTCGTGAATCCCTCGCCAAGCTCGATGATGGCCGCGCCGACCCGGCGACCTTGTTTATGACTGGCGAGCTGAAAATTGAGGGTGATATGAATGCGGCTCTGGCGCTGGGTGAGGCGCTGAATGGCGACGCCGTCGGAGGAGCGGTCGCCGCAGCGCCTGTGCCTGCGGCGTCTGTTAACCCAAACATCGCTTACCTCGACAACGTTGGCCTGATCGTGCTCGACCTGGATGCTACCCGTCAGGCGTTCGAAACCCTGGGTTTTAATTGTGCGGAGCGAGGTACGCATTTCTATGAGAAGCCCGAGGGTGTGTTTACCAAATGGGGAACGGCTAACCACTGTGTGAACTTTCGCGACGGCGGATTGCTCGAATTTATCGCTCATTTCTACCCAGAGCATCCGGCAGGTCTCTATGGTCAGCAGCTGGAGCAGTTTGGAAATCACTGGGGCAAGATTACGGTTCACTGTTCCTCGAGTGACGCCGAGGTAGAGCGTCTGCGTCGGCAGGGGCACCCGACTGCTGAGCCCGCGGTGCTTTATCGCTATACCGATGGAGAGGAATTCAGGGCGGAACCCGGCCACTCGAAGCGCACCGCCTTGTTTTCGTATCCCACCTCTTTCAATCACGGCTTCATGACGGTGGGTGCCGAGCATTCGTTGGGAGAGTTCCCAATCAGTGAGGCGCACTTCCAGCATCCCAACGGCGCACAGCGCATGCCGTTTGTGCTGGTTGGCTGCAAGGACCTAACTGCCACGATCGAAAGCTACGAGGACTCGTTGTCAGTTGCTGCCCAGGACTGGAGGGGCGCGCGGCGGATACCCCTGGGGCGAGACACCTATATTGTGATGATGGCGAAGGAGCAGTTGCCTGAGGCTCTTTCGGAGCAACTGGGCTCGCGTTCGGTCGCCTGTCTGGGTGCTGGGTTCGACGTCAGCGATCTGGATGCTACCCGCTCCTATCTGGAATCACGATCCATGTTTATGGAACAAACCCCTCTGGGATGGATGATCGCCGAGCCGATCGCGGGCAGCGGCGCGATTTTCTTCAATCAGCAATAAACGCGGTTCACCGTAGTCAATCGTTACTCGGAGCAAAGGGGAATCTATGAAACAGCTGCTAAGGGTGATGGGTGGTCTTGTGACTGCGGCGGTGGCACTGGTGGGGTACGTCCTCTGGTCGACACTTCCTGATTACTCGGGAGAGCTGCACTCCGAACAGCTATCCGACAGGGTTTCGATTTCCCGTGATGAAAAGGGCGTCCCGCTCATTCGAGCTAAAACGTTTAACGACGCCGCCTTTGGTCTTGGCTTTGCGCAGGCACAAGACCGCATGTGGCAGATGGCTACACTCCGTCGTGCGGTCCGGGGAGAGACCGCCGCGCTCTTCGGAACCGATACTCTGCCCATCGACGTTCAGTATCGGATCGTAGCGCAGCTACCCAGGATTGCTGAGCGCTCGGAGGAGCGATTGGACCCAAAAACCCGGGCCACTTTTCAGGCGTTTGCCGATGGCGTGAACTTAGCGATACGGCAGGGACAGGCAAAAAAATCGCCCGAGTGGCTGCTGTTTGGTTCGGAGCCCGAGCCCTGGACGGCCTCAGATGTGAACAACTTTGTGACGGTGGTTGCGGAGACCGCCACTGACGCAGAGAGAGAGCTGCGTCAGGCCGAGATCGAAGAAGCCTATACCGAAGAGTTTGTGCAGTTCCTTCGCGAGCCTTTGGGCTCCGAGTTTCCAACCTTGTATAGCGATTTTGGAGATCTTGCAGGCTCCGAGGGGGCGTCCGCCAACAGTCCAGTTAGTGAGTTCGCGTCAACATATGCGGATGCAGAAGAGGGTGTAGGTACCAACTTTTTCGTTTTTGGTCCCGAGAAAACAAGGAGCGGAAAACCAATTCTTGCGGTCGATCCACACCTGCCGACACAAGTGCCATCGGTGATTTACCCGGTTCGTATCGAACTGCCTGAGGATTTCATCATTGGTGGTGCCTGGGTTGGAACGCCGGCCGTCGTGTTCGGACAGAACAGTCGTATCGCCTGGGGTATGACGCATCTCTATGCAGATACTGTTGACTATGTCGTCGAAAAAGTGGATCCCGCCAGCCCGGACCACTATATGACTCCCGGCGGTAGCAAGCGCTTCGAAACGACCGCAGTAGAAATCCCGGTGAGAGGGCAAGATTCCGTCAGGATCACAGTGCGTCGTACCGAAAACGGCATCGTGGTTAGTGATCCCTTTCTACCGCCTGAGTTGGACGATGCGTCTTCCGGAGTTGACTTCTCGATTGTCGAAAGGCGCTTTGGTCCAGGGCATGTCGTAGTGCGCAAAGATGCTGCGTCCGTCGATGGCTACACGAGTATTCAGGCCTTGATGAATGTATCCCGGGCGCATAATTGGTCGGAGTTTCGCGAAGCACTTCGTGACTACGAATGGACCAACAACGTGGCTTACGCCGATGTTGATGGCAACATCGGAGTGCAAATGGCCGCAAAAATGCCGCGTCGCGTACAGCTTGGTGGTTGGAACGGTCAACGGCTGGCGCGCGGTTGGCTTGGCGAAGGTCGATGGGATGGGTTCATCGATTTTGACGATCTCGCAGTCATTTTTAATCCTGCAGCAGGCTGGGTCGCCGACTCGAACAGTCGTGCTGTAGCCGGTGATCATCCTTTCCGGGTGACTAGCAGTTTCTCCCCTCCATGGCGTGTGCTGCGCGCCTACGAGCGTATCGGCCCAACGCAAGAGTTTGACGTGGCGCAAGCAGCCTCGGTACAGCTGGATGTTTACTCAGAGAAAGCGCGTCGCCTGGTCCCTCGAATTCTGGCGGCGCTGCCGGCTGGCGAACGAGCCGCGATGGCTCAGAAAATGCTCGCAGATTGGGATTTCGAAATGAGCACTGATCGGCCCGAGCCCCTGTTGTTCGATGCAGTCGAGGCGTCACTGCAACAGCTTCTATTAAACAGTCGTGGTCCTGCGCTCGCCCGACGCAGCCCGAACACCGGACTGATCCTGCGAATGCTTGAGAACGATCGTTGGTGCGATGTGCCCACTACCGACGAACCCGAGACCTGTGATGATGTGATCAACACCGCGCTTGGACTTGCCGTGACGGCGATTTCACAAGAGCACGGTGACGATCTGTACTCATGGCGATGGGGTGATGAGCATCAGGCAGAGTTTGCTGCGATCTACTCGTGGGACTACGTGCCCGTCATAAAGAGGCTGACCAATGTTCGCGTCGCAACGCCAGGGGGGCAGGGGGTACTGAATCAGGGGAGCGTGGGCCGTGAGCAGGCACCTCTCAACGACCTGCTGCGCGGTCTCGATTTTGATCAGGTTCATGGTGCCACCTTCCGCCTGATCGCCGATCTGGCTGATCCACGGAACTCTGTATGGGCGTTCGCGCCCGGCGTGTCTGGTAATCCGCTCTCAACGCACTGGGACGATGCCGCTGCGCCGTGGGCTGCGGGCGAGTACGATCGGCTTCTGGTGAATCAGGGCGATGATCTGCACAGCCTAGCGATATCGCCCCGTTAGATTTGGCCGGCTGTAGGTAAAGATGAGCAGGCAAAAACGGAATTTATGGTGAATTAGGCGAATTTAGGCTCATTTAGATACTATTTTGGCGTTTAACAGATGATGTAACAACTGATATAGGAGACGAGATAGGGCTACCTCTAATAACGAGGGAAAGTATCCGGAATCTATAGTTCAGGTGTTTCTACTACTATTCCCGCCGTGTCAACGCTGCTTCTATTCGCAAGACCAGCCCTGCGGCCGTACGGATTCTTGTCCACTTACCGCAGCTCGCCGCATACGAAAACATGGGATCTTGGTCGCAGCATGTATTAAAATCCCGCGGCTGCGCGCTCGAATCGAACACTCTTTCGATGTATCTACCCCCTTCGTGCCGCATTCTGACGGTGCCAGCCTGATCGGCGCTCCGTCGGCTAAACGGCGCGGATAAAGCGCGTTACACGTTTGCGTCAAGATCGCGTGTCCTCTTGGTTGATGGCTTTTAGCACTGTCACTGATCGCTTTTGATCATGCTAAAAGATCTTATGTCTTCCGCTGAAGGCTCCATGTCTTCCGCCGAAGGCTCCGAGAACGATTTGTGGCCCTCGGTTTGTTATAGCGGGACGCACGACCCGAACTGGCGCGTACACCGCGCATCGGCTATTTGTTTGTTGATTAACAAGTTAGAAGCAGCGAACCAGCAGTCCCGCTGCCCGACGTCGCGACGGCGGCTTGCGGTGAAGCTGACACGAACGGCGATAATGCAGGCTGATTTTCTTTGGTCATTGCCGTCAGGATTTAGTCGGGTCCGGAAACAACCGGGGTCGATGCGGATAGAAGCGAGAGTCGCGAGTTAAAGCGCGAGCAACGACGTGAGCCGGCGATGATCTCATGTAGCAGCCGGGACGAGCGCGATGACACGCAGCGAAAACCACGCGACGCAGTCTCTTGGTTCTTGGCCGAGAACTGCGGGCTTGTTATAGGCAGGGAACTGGGTGAAGCAGGATAAGCGTATGCACGTCAAAGGACTGGACTCGATTCGGGGTGAATCCGCCGACTCAGAAGCGAACGCCTCTGCATCGTGGGGTCTATATGACGCTGGCTTCGAGAAAAGTTCTTGCGGAGTCGGCTTCATCACCCGCAAAGATGGTGTCCAAAAGAACGAAGTCCTAAAAAAAGGCCATGAAGCGTTGTGTGCCGTCCCCCATCGCGGAGGTATGTCTTCGGAAGGGGTCGGTGATGGTGCCGGCATTTCCGTCGATTTGTCCGTAGCGCTTTTTTCGCGGCTGACCGGGCGCGAGCTTGAAAAAGGGCGTTTCGGGGTCGGCAACTTCTTCATACCCGAGGATGCTCAGTTTCACGACCAGGCTATCGGGCTGATTGAGAAGTGCCTTAAAGAGAGTGGGATGGAGGTTCTGCTTCGCAGGGAAGTGCCTGTCGATACACGGGCAATCGAGCCTCGGGGAGTCAAACTTCAGCTCCCGATTATGCAGTGGATTTTTTCCGTTCCGGATGTCACCGGAGCGGCGCTTGATCAGCTGGTGTACGAGACTCTCCTCGCCATTGAGGCGGTGGCCTACACAGATCAAAATTTGACAGGTCTTTACCCGCTGTCGCTTTCGACACGCACTCAGGTTCTGAAAGGGCGTCTGAACTCCTGGGAGATCGTTCCCTACTTCCAGGATCTGAGCGATCCGGATCACGCGGTTCATACACTTTTTTTCCACACTCGGTTTTCGACCAATACCGACCCCCATCCCTCTATGGCGCAGCCGTTTCGCCTGATGGCGCACAACGGCGAACTGAATACCGACAAGAAGAACCGTTTGTCGGAGACGGCGGTCGCCGCCGCAAAGAACCGGGCCATCGTCAGGCCGAAGGGGCAGTCCGATAGTTGCCGACTGGACCAGACCTTAAACGCACGCGTGCTTACAGAAGGTCTCGAGTTGGTTGCCGCTGTGGTAGCGATGATGCCACCTGCCTGGGAGAACGATCACACACTGTCCGACGAAGTTCGCGACATGCTGGCGTTTTTCTCTCTCTACGAGGAAAAAAACGACGGTCCTGCTGCCCTGGTTTTTGGCGATGGGCGCGTCATCGGGGCCCGCCTTGATCGTCTGGGGTTGCGACCACTGCGTTCGGTAGAAACCGAAGACTATCTCGCTGTGATGTCTGAGGCTGGTCAGGTCTATTTTTCGCCGGAAGAGGTTACGGCGCGAGGGCGTATTGAGGCCGGTGGGATGCTGTACTACGACCACGATGAGCGGCGTTTGTACGACACAAATGCGGCGCTGGAGCGCTTGGCCTCGCAGGCGGACTACCGCGCCCTGCTCGCGGAGGCGCAGGTTGAGCTTGCTGACATCGTGTCTCCGGCGCCACAAGCCGCTGCGACCGAGAGTTACCGGGGAGATCTGAGCCTCGCTGGACGTTACGTCGCATACACACTGAATCAGGAGAGCTTCAAGTTCCTGATGGACCCGATGCTCGCTGATGGTGCCGAAAAGGTCTCGGCGATGGGCTATGGCAATGCCATCAACGCACTCAGTGATACCGAAGGTGGTGTTGCCAAATATTTCAGCCAGCGCTTTGCCCAGGTCACTAACCCGCCACTGGACTCCATTCGGGAAAAGGATGGAATGACCCTACGTGTGGCGCTGGGCGAGAAGCCCCATGGCGGGCCGACCGGCAAAAAGCAAATTGTTATCGATACCCCGGTGCTCACCCATGCAGCGATGGAGCAACTCAAAACACAGTCAGTCACATCCTGTTCGTGCTTTGAGCTGCTGTACACGCCCGATCTGTATGATGCTAGGGCCAACGAGAGGGCGATGGTCGACGCGATCCAGGCGCTCGCCAACGACGTGGCGCGCTTTGCCTGCGACCATGGCGGCATTGCGATACTGAGTGATCGCGACATCGCCAGTGATAGGGCTGCATTGCCTATGACGCTGGCTGTGTCGGCGGTGAACCAGCGTCTCATCGAGGAAGGGCTGAGGCTGCGGGTGTCGCTGGTGGTCGAGTCCGGACAGATATTTTCATCCCACCACATCGCGTGCGCGCTGGGCTTTGGCGCAAGCGCTGTCTATGCGCTGTCTGTGCGTCTACGCTCTGAGGAAAAGTTCACCGCGGAACCCGAGGCCGCCTTTGCCAAGTTCGCTACCGCGGCCGAAAAAGCACTGATGAAAACCATGGGCAAGGTCGGCCTCTGCACAGTAGAGAGCTACTCCGGCGGAGAGTTCTTCGAGCCTAATTTCCTCGACACCAACGATCCCGTGTTTAAGCGCTTTCTGCCGAACATGTATTGCCCTGTCGGTGGAGTCCGCTTCGCCAGCATCGCCCAGTCTGCGGTGGACTGGCATCAACGTGCTCGCAGCGTGAATCAGGAATCCGACGTTCCCATTCTTGGGTTGTTCAAGGAGCGTACGGAAGGTGCTGGCCATTCCTACGGCACCATGGCCGTGCGGGGCTTTGTGGACATGACAGAGGAATCCATCGTATTCCCCGGGAAGGATACGGACATCGACGGCATGCGACTTCTCACTCTGCGCCAGCTGAACGATGCTTTCGGGATCAACGAGCAGGGTTATGTCAACACGAGCTTCGATCAGCTGAGTAAAGAACAGATTGATCAGTTCGAGATTACCCCGGGTTTTCGTGCATTCTCTCGAGCGATGGCGCGGGAGCGGGATGAGCGGCCCGCTGCGCTGCGAGACGTGCTGTCGTTTCCGGCTGACATCACATTTCTGGACAGCGTGAGTGACATTAAACGCGAGATGATGCTGTTCAACCGCGCCGGCAACCGCGACTTTGTCATTCGTGGTTTGGTGGTGGAAGCGTTGGGTGACGGTGAGTACCAGCTTAACTTGACCGGGCCGCGATCAAATGATCTTTCTCGCCTCGATGCGCTGGCGCAGTCACTTGTCGAGCGGTTCGCTGATGACGTCCTCGCGCACTGGATCGAAAAAAACGCGCTGCATATGCGCACCACGGGTATGGCCGAAAACTATATCTCTCGGATTGTGCCCGCTCAGCCGGTACTACCGTTGGAGGAGGTACAGCCCGCATCGGAAATTACGCCTCGCCTCGCATCCGGAGCCATGTCGCACGGAGCTCTGGTTGCGGCCGCACACGAAGCGGTCGCGCATGGCACCAATATGGTTGGTGGTATGTCGAACTGCGGTGAAGGGGGCGAGCACCAGACCCGTTACGGGACCATCCGGGCGAGTCGTATCAAGCAGTTTGCGTCGGGTCGTTTCGGAGTGTGGGCGGGTTATCTGGCCGACCCAAAGCTGGAAGAGATCGAGATCAAAATCGGTCAGGGTGCTAAGCCCGGCGAAGGCGGTCAGCTGCCAGGCCCTAAAGTGACGGTAGAGATTGCGGCGGCACGCGGTGGTACGCCTGGGGTCGAACTGATATCGCCCCCTCCGCATCACGATACCTATTCGATCGAGGATTTAGGCCAGCTTATTCACGACGCCAAGGCGGCGCGAGTGCGAGTCATCGTAAAGCTTGTCAGTTCCGAGGGGATCGGCACTATCGCCGTTGGGGTCGCCAAGGCCGGAGCAGACGTTATTAATGTTGCCGGCAGTACCGGTGGTACCGGGGCCGCGTCCGTTACCTCCCTTAAATACACCGGGCGTGCCGCTGAACTTGGAATCGCCGAAGTCCACCAGGCCCTTTGCGCCAACGGAATTCGGCAGAAGGTTATGCTGCGATGCTCCGGAGCGATGCAGACGGGATCTGACGTCGTCAAAGCCTGCCTACTCGGTGGCGACTCCTTCGAATTCGGTACCACAGCCCTCATGATGCTGAAGTGCGTCATGGCAAAGAACTGCAACATAAAGTGTCCGGCGGGACTCACCACGAACGCGGAGGCCTTCAACGGTGATCCGCGTGCCCTCGCCCAGTATCTGGTCAATATCGCGCACGAGGTTCGAGAAATTCTCGCCGGTCTGGGGCTGCGCTCCCTGGATGAAGCGCGCGGTCGGGCAGATCTGTTGCATCTGCTCGATCATCCCTCATCGGTAGGCCAGCTTAACTTGCGGAACATGCTTGTTCACGTCCCGGAGATTCGCGTTGACAACCCGACCTATCTTGAGCGCGAGTATTCTGTGGATGATGACCTGTTAGCGCGTGTTGACCGAGCACTGTTTCAGCAACAGGAAAAACGCGTCGTCATTAAAGGGATTCGTTTGCACAACCGAAACAAGAGCGTCGGTGGTCAGCTCTCGATCGATATCGAGCGTTTCCTGAATCACCAGCGCCGGGATTTGAAGGCTCCGGCTGTACTGATGGATGATCGCGGCCGAAGGTTTTTGACACCGGCGAGTGTGCGTATCGAGACAACACACTCGGCAGGGCAGAGTTATGGCGCCTTTTGTAACAATGGGATTGTGCTCCATCACTCAGGAACCTGTAACGACGGTGTCGGCAAGGGAGCCTCGGGTGGTGAGATTGTTGTGGTCCCGCCGCTTCGGAACCGGGCAAAGGGACCCGGCCAGAATGTACTGATCGGGAACTTTGCGCTCTTCGGGGCGACGGGTGGTCGGCTGTTTGTGCGCGGTGAGTGCGGTGATCGCTTTGCGGTTCGTAACTCCGGGGCGACGGCCGTGGTCGAAGGCGTGGGTGATTTCTGCTGCGAGTACATGACGAACGGTTCTGTACTCAATCTTGGGGATTTCTCTACCGGTTTTGGCAATGGCATGTCGGGAGGCTTTGCTTACCAGTACGATCCCGAAGGTCGATTTACCCATTCCGTGAGTCACGATTCAGTCATCACCGGCGGCCTGATGGATGGCTCCCCGATGGCCGATGTTCACGGCGATGCCATTCGTCAGTTGCTGGCGTGGCACCTCGTGGCAACAGGCTCGCCTCTTGCGGAAGAACTTCTGCACAATTGGGAAAGCGTCCGGAAAGATTTTGTCTGGGTAATGCCGAGAGCCTTGCTGCTTTACCAGGATGCGCAGGCCATCTTGAAAGCCAAGGATCGTAAGGAACTGGCCGATGAGCTTGCGACCGCATTGGCGACTCACCAGATCGCCCGACTGAAGAAAGCCTGGAAGGATGAGCTACCGGTACTGGGCGGAGCACTCCCGCTCGGGGAGGAGGACAGCGAGCATACCTATCAGCTGTTGAACAACTGGCTGGTGCTGGATACGGCTCTCGAGCTTGTGCGCAAGAAGAACAAGCCACTCGCCAAAAATGAGCTCGCTGCACGATTGGCGCGGAACCTGGTTATGACCGAAGACTTTGAACTGATGAGTCGCCTCGCGAAACATGCGCGCGTGGCGCTGGCTGGGTACGATGATGAGCAACTGGCCTCACTGATCGCGGACAAACGCCTGGGCGACTTCCGCTCTGCGCTTGCCATGCGTAACGTGCGCTCCATGGACAGCCCTGGCACTTATGGCTGGATCCTGGATCAGAGCCGAAGAAATCGCGAGTGCCTGGGACGCATACCAAGCTTCGAAGAGTTGTTTGCGAGCCAGGCCGTTCCCGAGCGTCTTATTCTGGCGGAGGCGTAAGGCGGGTGGATAAACCCTTTATTCCTCAGGATGCTCCGTTCAGTGGTGATCAGCGAGCGTGGATCAGCGGCTATCTCGCTGGTCTTAAGTCCCGGCTAGGCGACGCGCACAAGGGTGATTCGAAGGACACTGGCACTGCTCCGAGCATCGATATTCTCTTTGGCACGCAAACGGGTAATGCGGAACAAGTAGCAGAAGAAGCTGCGGAGCTTGCCACAACCAATGGTTTGGCACCCAAAGTGGCGGCGCTTGATGACACGTCGTTGGATGCTCTTCAGAAAATGGAGCGACTCATCGTTGTCGTATCGACCTACGGTGAGGGCGAGATGCCGGACAATGCCGAGCTTTTCTGGGATGCGCTTTCTTCCGGTACTGCTCCCAGGCTCGAGTCCCTTCAGTACGGCGTGTTGGGCCTGGGTGATACGAGCTATGAGCACTTCTGCCAAGCGGCAAAGCTGATTGATACTCGGCTTGAGCAGCTGGGCGCAAAGCGTATGGCGGAGCGCATCGACTGCGATGTGGACTACGAGGATCCTGCGTCCGCCTGGTTGCAGGCTGCCATGCCCGTCGCCGAGATTCGCGACGGCGCCGAACAGTCGCCGCCGATCCGTAAGAAGAAGGCGGATTCACTTTGGACCCGGAAGAATCCCTACCCGGCAAAGATCCTGGAGAACCGTCTGCTCTCGTCGTCCGGGTCTGCGAAAGAGATCCGTCATTTCTCGTTCGATCTTGCCGACAGTGGCATCCGCTATGAGGCTGGTGATGCATTAGGTGTTCTGCCGCTAAATCATCGTGACCTTGTCGATGCGCTGCTTGCGCGTCTCGGATCAAACTACGATGACGTGGTTGCCGGTTTTGATGAGCCCCTTGGAGATTTATTGACTCATCGCTTTGAGATCATGACCCCCTCGCAAGATCTGATAGGCAATATCGAGAAACGCGCACGGCATCAGGAGCTCACCCACGTGGTGGGTAATGGCGACCGGGAGGCGCTGGATGCTTTTCTCTGGGGTAGGGACACGCTTGACTTGCTGAACCTCCGACCGGAGCTGGTACTGGATCCCGTTGAGTTCTTAAGCTGGCTGCGCCCGCTCCAGCATCGCGCGTATTCGATCTCGTCAAGCTCCAAAGCGCATTCCAGCGAGATCCATCTCACCGTCGCGGCGGTTCGTTGGCAGTACGAGAAGCGCGAACACCGCGGTGTGGCTTCGACGTGGTTGGCGGACTGTATGAGTGAGGGCGATGAGGCGCGTATTTTTCTTTCGCCCAATAAAGCGTTTCGCGTGCCAGCGGATGACGATGCTCCCGTAATTATGGTGGGTCCGGGAACAGGCATTGCGCCGTTTCGGGCGTTCCTTGAAGAGCGCCGCGAGCGTGCTGCTTCGGGTAAGAACTGGCTGTTTTTTGGTGATCAGCATCGAGCAGGCGACTTCATTTATGAGGAGGAAATCAGCGCTTTCATGGAACAGGGCGTTTTGACGCGCCTCGATCTTGCTTTTTCTCGTGATCAGGCCGAAAAGATCTACGTACAACACCGCATGCGCGAGAACGGGGCTGAGATCTTTCGCTGGCTTGAGCAGGGCGGGTATTTCTACGTCTGCGGAGACGCGACTCGCATGGCGAAGGATGTCGACGAGGCCTTGCACACATTAGTGCAGAGTGAAGGGGGCTACACCCCGGAGGCGGCACTCGAGTACGTCAGCGATTTAAAACGGCAGAAGCGCTACCTTCGCGACGTCTATTAGGGGCTCATGACTACGCACAGGACCGCAGCGCCCCGCGAGCATTTTGTTCGAACGGTGCTCATACGGGTTTGTTCGCAGCCAGATCTTCCAAAGCCTGTCGCCACAGTGCCAGTAAATGGGAGGCATGCTGTTCGTCAAAGCGCCGGCTGTCGTAAGCCAGATCCAGCTCCAAACAACCATGGTGGATTGATGCCTCCGCGTATAAGCGGTAGCACGCGCGGTTCTTGGGGTGAGAAGTAACGATATCTGCGGGCGCCATTCGCACTCGTGCGCCGAGCGCATCACCAAGGCTGGTATCGATGCGGCTCACGTAGTTGAAAAATACCTCTGGCTCCCCGGCTTCTTTGAGCTCTGGGTGAGCAGCAATGTGGCGCAACATGCCGTAGTGCAAACCACGCGCTGGAACTTGCTTGAGTTTTGCCGCGACTCGATCCAGTAGGTCACCGCCCTCCGACCCGCGACCGAGATCCAGTCGAATGGGGTATACGGTGTTCAGCTCGCCTACTGTTCGCGTCAGATTTATATCGTCGAACATTTTGTCGCGTCCGACACCGCAGGTGTTGAGCACTAGTTCATCGAGCTGCGACCAGTTACGAAAGGCACTGGCGAAAGCGGTGAGTACGAGATCCTGCATACCGACGGAGCGAAGAGGCGCGATTCCCCGCACCAGACGCTCGGTGACGTTTTGGCTCACTTCCACTGCGGTACTTCGCTGATCTGCATCAACAGGCTGGTAGCTGGTGCCTGCACTCGTTTGTTCGGGAAGGCATGCGCTAACGCCGGCAAGTTCATGGAGCCAGTAGGGCAGCTCTTCTCGCTGCCAATTACCATCGATCGTAGCGTGCAGTCGCTGAGTCCACTCTGCGAGCGAGCTGGTCTTGCGCGGTAGACGCACGCTGCGATGGCTGATCGCGGCCTGATAGGCGCTCAGCAGATCTTCCAGCAGAATTTGGCAAGAGCGCATGTCAATCAGTAAATGGTGGACGACAAGCGCAATGGTTGACGTTCGTTCATCATCGATCATCGCAACGCGGATGAGCGGGGCCTGTCCGAGGTCAAAACTGGCATTAATCTCGTTGAGTAACTCTCTCTGCTGCTGGTCACGTTCGTTCTCGGGGAGTGCGCTGAGATCCAGGTAGCAAATATCGGTGGGCATGGCTCCCTGAGGATGGAAGCTGAAGAACACTTCTCCGCTCTTCTCTTCGCTATTCTCTTCGTAAAAGCTGATTCTGAGACCGTCGTGATGTGTACTAACGGCGTTCGTGGCTTCTTGAAGAGCGTCTCGGTCCAGCAGTCGCTGGAACTCGATCAGTATGCAGCGGTTCCAATGCGCCGGGTGTGCAAAACCGTCATCGAACAGCTTTCTATGCCGCGCAAGCGCTGGGTAGCGGCCGACGACTGGTGACTGATCGGAACCGCTCTGCTCTTCGTCGCGAAGTAGTGGCATGACGGCTTCGATGGTCGGGTTGTCGAAGAGCTCGTGGACTTCGATGTACAGACCATGGTTTTCGAGTTCGCACGCCAGCGAGATCAATAGCAGGGAGTCGCCACCCAGCTCAAAGAAATTGCTTTGAATGCCTACGCTTTGCTTTGGAACCCCCAGGATGCGGGCCCAGCAATCAACGATCGTCCGTTCTCGCGCATTACGTGGCGCGATAATCGGTGTTTCATCATTCCCCCGTTCCGCAGGCAGGGCGCCTCTGTTCAGCTTGCCACTCGGAAGCCGCGGAACGCCTTGATCCAGACGCTGGAATCTATTCGGGATCATGTAGGCCGGCAACCGGGACTGCAGAAAGCGCTGTAGCTCATCGCCGACGACCGGTGCGCCAGAGTAAAAGCAAACGAGCTGCTTGCGCGTCGAGTCCGCTGCCACAATGGACGCCGCGTCTGTGACAGCGGGATGCTCTCGTACGGCGTGATCAATCTCGCCCAGCTCTATCCTGTAGCCGCGTAGCTTTACCTGGGAATCGGCGCGTCCCAGATAGATGAGGTTACCGTCATCGTCGAGGCGAACCCGGTCTCCGCTTCGGTACAACCTACCACTTGCATGGGGATTGGGAAGAAAGCGTTCCCTGCTCAGCGCATCCCGGCCAAGGTAATCAATGGCCAGGGCACCTCCACCAATGCATAGCTCTCCCTCGGCGCCAGGTGGCTGAAGCTGTAGCGCATCGTTCAACACATAGGTTTTGGTCGCGGCCAGCGGTGTACCGATCGATACCTTGCTCAGAAGCGGGTCGATATCTGTTGCCGTCGCATACACCACAGCTTCGGTAGGACCGTAGAGGTTCACTAGCCGAGCACGACAACCACTGTGAAAATCCTGCGCCAGCGATTCAGGGAGCGCCTCTCCGGCGACCAAAGCCAGGCGCAAGCCGCCTAAAGGCTGATCACTGGGAACCTGAAGCAGCCCTGTGAGCGCGGAAGGGACAATACAAAGGGCAGTCACATTTCGCTCCGCGATTATCTCGCGCAAACGTCGTGCGTCCCGAGCGTCGCTGTCTTCGGCCAACACGAGGCCGGTACCCGCAAGAAGCGGCCAGAACAGCTCTGCGACGGATACGTCGAAGGTGTAGCTGGTGTTAGCGAGCATCCGATCGTTGGATTGCAGCTCATACTCACACTGGAGCCAAGCGAGTCTTTTCAGTACCGACTCGTGATCGACACGGACGCCTTTCGGCTGCCCGGTAGAGCCGGAAGTGTAGATCACATAGGCGATCTTTTGCTCCTGATCTAGCCCGGGTCCGGCCTCGTCCGTGACGTCTTGATCGAGACGGTTAGGTATCCCCGTCGGGGCGTAGCCCTCACCCCGCTGCGCTTGAAGCTCGACGAGTTCACCGTCTGTGAGCGGCGCAGGCCGGGCTCCCTGCCATTCATCAGTGGTTTCCAGAAAATCTTCAGGCGCGATCACGCCCCAGGCATCGCAATCGACCAGAATCTGTGCGGCACGACGGTCGGGAAGCTTGGGATCCACGGGAACGTAGGTGTTACCGCTGGCCATGACCCCGAGCACAGCGATAACCTGTTGCGGCGATCTAGGAAGGCACACTCCTATGCAGCGCTTGTGAGGCATCACGTCTTCATTCTGAAGACGCGATGCCTGTAAGCGGACTGCGTCAGCAAGCTGCGCAAAACCAATTGTTCTTTGGTCGCCGGGAGGGCCGTAGATCAGTGCGGGTGTGGTACCGTTCGTTCTCTTGAGTTCACATTGCCGGAAAAATGCCTCGGCGAGGGTCGGCGCCGAGAAGACGTGGGCAAGTTGGGGAGACTTCGGCAGGACAGCTTCGCCACCATCACCGGCACACAGCACTGCAGTCCGCTCCTCCTCGCTGAGGACGTCTATCTCCGCCAGGGGCAGTTCTGGATTTGCCTGAATAGCCGCTGCCAAACGTTTTAACCGCGAGCCCATGCGTTCGATTTCTTCGTCGTCGAAAGCCGAAATGCGGTACTCCAACCACAGGCCGATGCGGTCCTCGGCCACTTCGTACATCAACGACAAGTCGTCGCGTACGTCGATGGCGTCGTTGTCGATTCCCTCAGACGCGATCCCCTCCATGCTCATACCCTGGAATCGGGATACCGTCTCGCCCATAGAAACATTGGTCAGCCGACCGTCGAAGTCTGGCTGAACCTGGCGTTTCGCCTGGATGATATCGAGCGATGGCAGATGGTGATGCTTCCTGTCGTTCCTGCGGGTGCGGCCGATACGCTCCACCAGCTCACTAAAGCTTGGGTTGCCCGCCAGATCGATGCGCAGCGGCACCACATTGACGTAAAAGCCGAAGGCCAGACGGAACCCCGGGGGCCTTTGGTTAACCGGGTGCGCAATGATGAGATCTTCGTGATCCGTTTGGCGATACAGAAATGCGGCATAGAGAGCCGCGAGCGCTGAAAACAGCGAAGTGCGTTTGCTGCGAGTGAGGCGACTCCAGTCCTCTACCGCGCCCTTATCCAACTCGAGATAGTGGCGTCGGCCGAGGGTATCTCCCACGGGACTCTCCCGCTGGCAGATAGGTAGCTGGTGTGTCGCGCCGGCCAGCGTTTGCTGCCAGTGCTCCACTGCCGCAAGGCGTTTTGCTGGATCCTGAGCTGCACGCCAGGCCAGGTAGTCGTTCCAGTCCTTTCGGTCATCGCCCAGCAGGTTATTGAGTCCTTCCATACCCTGGTCGTACACGAGCGATATGGCCTGCAGTACAAACAAGGCGGAGAATCCGTCAGAAATGATGTGCGGTACAACACCAATGAAGTAGTAGTCGCGTGACCCGCTCTTCACCAATGCAGCGCGAATCAGTGGAAAAGCGGTCAGATCGATCGCGGCGTCGCGACGACGCGTGAGCGTGGCCTGCGCCCGACGCCGGGTTTCGTCTGTTTCCGCTTCGGCGCCGCTTGATACGTCGATTACATCGATCAAATAACGCTGATCCGAGAGCTGCATCGATACCTGACCACCATCTTCGTGGCAGAACGCTCGAAGTAGCTGAAACGTGCCAGCGACATCTGATGCCGCTTGTGCAAAACGATCCACATCGACATCGCCCCGCAGTTTGGTTTGGACGCAAGTGTTGTACGAAACCCCAGTCGGGCTGAGCTTCCACTCGACCCACAGAGCCTCCTGCTCCCGGGTGAGGGGCATAGCAAGCTGCCCGGGTGCGTTACTCATATCGTTCATACGGATGCAGGTACTTACTCGGAGTTAGCCGACTGACGCGTGGCAGCTAGCGTGGATGGTGCGTAGCCAAATCCCTTTTCTATTTGGATACCTTCCAGCGCGGCCAGAAGTTTAATCAAGGCAAAATGGTGAGTGGCGTGATCGGCCAGGTAGGAGAGTTCGCGAGTGGTGTCCGAGTAACTCCTTCCTCCATCGAAGTGGGTGATCTTTAGCGGTGTATTTGCCGTGACGCGCGGTAGCTGGGTCTGCAATCCCGCGACTGCATTTTTCGCCTGCGTAAGCTGGGTCTCTACCGCCAGTGAGCGCTCCCTGAGATCGTAACGTACCTGTCCGCTTCTCCACTGTGCGAAGAACGCCTGGTAGAACTCAATGACATGCCTGAGATGGGCGCCAATCGTACCGTCTGCGGGTGGTATACGTTTAGTGAACTGACCTTGAGTCAATTGAGCAAGGAGTCGTTCGGCCTGCCGCAGCATAGCCGCATTCGTGTCGCAAGCAGGGAAACCCGCGTTCTCTTCGGTCGCGAGAAAGGCGATGTCACCTGCCGCGCCAGCGGATTCTGATCCTGGAAGTGTCTTCATAAATTGAGGTCAAATTCATTTGGGTTTTTGAAGTCAGGTCGCCTGATTTTACTGCTAGGTGTTCGGCGCGTGCGGGCTATCCGGTCCTGAGCATAAACCTAAGCCCGAAGACCGCGCGTTACTTCGTTCGGCACCGGACTGGGTAATCAGTTCCATTGACTATTGGGATTGCCGCTGTGCAGCCGACGGAGTAACGTCCGTGGCGGCCGATGATGAGGACTCGTTGCCCCTGACGTTACCCTTCACGTTGTCACTGTCGACGCCATTGTCGTCGTGCAGGTGGCTCCGATGCAGCGTTATGAGAAAGATAGCGGCGTACGTTGAGCCGATAACGAACCCCGGTGCGATCGTCATCAGTATCTCGTGGCTTCCCGCAAGATATTGGAGCCCGTACGCCGTGCAGAAAATGAAAACGCAAGTAGCCATTAAGCTCACAAACGCTGCGAAGACCGTACGCCCGAAACGTTCGTAAAGAGACGTCAGTAGAAGACTCATAGAAAGTGTAAGGCAGAAACTGAACGTCCCCTGAACCGCAGAGGTCCTTGCCGCCATGGCAGCACCGTCGCCCATATTGACGTAGTAGGCCCACCCGCCATAGATCACCGCCCCAGCCAACGCTGAACCCAGACTGTATACGGTGCTTCCTTTCACCCTGTGATTTGCTCCCTCGCAGGCTTCATTCTTGCTGGCATCGCTCGCGCACACGCGCTCAGCCGACTTCGACTGTCAGCACACGGCCTAGTTCACTACTCGATGCAAAAGTGTAACTAGTTCTTTCTTTTTTTTCTGCTGGCAATCGTCCTGATGCGGGAACTTCTCACCTGAATCGACATTCTCATCCCTGGTCGACTCTTGCTCCCGAGGAGTGAGGTATATTTCCGTTCGTTTCTTCCTATGGCGGCTGCACATGAAGGCATCAGACTTATTCGTTCAGGCCCTTGAATCTGAAGGCGTCGTCTACGTTTTTGGCATTCCCGGGGAAGAGAACATTGATTTGCTGGAATCCATACGAACCTCAAGCCAGCTCAAGTTGATCCTCACTCGTCATGAGCAGGCCGCTGGATTTATGGCTGCCACGATGGGTCGACTGACAGGCCGCACGGGGGTAGCGCTGTCAACCCTGGGGCCGGGCGCCACAAATTTTGTAACGGCCGCCGCCTACGCCCAGCTAGGTGCCATGCCCGTGCTGTTCATTACCGGGCAGAAGCCGGTGCGCAAAAGCAAACAGGGGCAGTTTCAGGTCATCGATTCCGTGGCTATGTTTACCCCTCTCACCAAATACGCGCGGCAGATTGTTAGTGGCAACAATGTCGCGGTGCGAGTTCGCGAGGCGTTCAAACAAGCCGAACGAGAGCGTCCTGGAGCGGTTCATCTAGAGTTGCCGGAAGACATCGCCGCCGAACAGGTCGCTGACGAGGACGCGGAGACATTACCGGCTGTAAATAACCGCCGTCCCATAGCGGAGGAAAAAGCTATCTACGTCGCGGTGGAAATGATCAGCGCAGCTCGAAAGCCTGTGCTAGTCGTCGGCGCGGGCAGCAATAGAAAACAGGCATCCAAAATGCTCACAAAGTTCGTCAGCCTGTTCGGGATTCCGTTTATCCCTACGCAAATGGGGAAGGGCGTAATCGACGAGCGCCATGCCAGTTATGTGGGCACAGCCGCGCTGTCGGCGAATGACTACATTCATGCAGCGGTTGATGACGCTGACCTGATTATCAATGTGGGCCACGACGTCATAGAGAAGCCCCCGTTCATCATGCGCCATCATGATCAGCGTCGAGTGCTGCATATCAATTTCTCGCCAGCAGCGGTCGATGAGGTTTACTTTCCACATCACGAAGTCGTGGGGGATATTGCCAATGCAATCTGGCAAATCAACCAACAGCTTGTCCCCCAGGATCACTGGGACTTCAGTGCTTTTCAAAAGGCACGGGAGCTGACCACGACACATACACAGGTTAACGCGGACGCGTCCAACTCGCCGCTGTTTCCCCAGCGAATTGTGCACGATGTACGAGATGCACTTGGTGACGATGACATCATCGCCCTCGATAACGGTATGTATAAGCTATGGTTCTCCCGTTACTACCGCGCCCATCGACCCAACACCGTTCTGCTCGATAACGCACTCGCTACCATGGGAGCTGGCTTACCGTCCGCCATAGCTGCGAAGCTGGTGCACCCCGAGCGTCAGGTGGTAGCAGTCGTTGGTGATGGCGGTTTCATGATGAACAGCCAGGAGCTGGAGACAGCCGTGAGGTTAAAGCTGCATCTGATTGTGCTCCTGATCAACGACAACGCTTTCGGAATGATCAAATGGAAACAAGCTGATCACGGGTTCCCCAATTTTGGCATGGACTGCAGCAATCCGGACTTTGTGCAGTATGCACGCAGCTATGGTGCTCACGGTTATCGGGTAGATCAAGCCGATGATTTGTCGAGGTTTTTGAGTGCCACTCTAGCGGCGGGCGAAGGCGTCCATTTGATCGAAGTGCCGGTCGACTACTCCGAGAACACCCGAGTTTTTTCCGAAGAACTCAAACTCGGCCAAACCAAACACTAGCCTCTCCAAAGTCCACCAATACGCTGGGTTTTAAGGGGCAATGGCGTGTAATGGCCATCGGTGAGTGCGTCGCGTTGCGGACTGGCCTGAAGGTATTTTCAGGTAAATCTTAGCCACTCGTGCGAAAAACCGCTTAATCGATCCAGCCTAAGTAACCTGACAACGGCGATTAACACCACTTTTCGTGGGGTTGATTTCATTCGTCGGAACCGGACACTCCTTGATACCAATCGATGCCTTCGAGATTCCGTTCATGAAGTTCTTTCCTGCTGTGAACACCGCGTCCAACGGAAGCCCGCGTAGCTACGCTCTCCCAGCGGTCTTCAAACCTATTGAGCTCTTGCTTCCGAGGAACCGGTTGTTTAATCGGATGCTCCCCATTCCGCTCGCCGCCATCCTTGGCCTGGCGTTATCAGCAGGCAGCGCTACTGCGGCTGAACGTGTCCTGGCAATCGGAGGTGCGGTCACCGAAATCATTTACGCGCTGGGAGAAGAGGATCGCCTCATAGCGCGTGACTCTACATCTACCTATCCGCCGGAAGCGATGGAACTTCCCGATGTGGGCTACATGCGCGCGCTATCTCCGGAAGGTGTGTTGTCGATTGAACCAGATCTCATTCTGGCGCGAGGAAATGCGGGGCCGGCTGAGGCGATTGAAGTACTGCAGGCCGCTAGTGTCGAGTGGGTGACGGTTCCTGATGACTTCACCATGCAGGGAGTCGACGATAACGTCCGAATTGTTGCTGATGCCCTTGGTGTACCCGATAAAGGTCAGGTGCTCCGACGCAAGCTTGCAGCCGAGCTGGCTGAGGTCACTGCTGCAACGGCCGGTCTGGAACAGCGAAAAAAAGTCCTGTTCATATTGAGTCTGCGGGACGGTCGTATCACAGCGGCAGGTACTGATACTGCGGCGCACAGCATCATTGGCCTGGCCGGAGCGGTCAATGCCATTCCCGAAATTTCAGGCTACAAACCCATCTCTGACGAAGCTGTGATCACAGCTGATCCCGATGTCATTCTCATGATGCAGAGAGGTGCCAGTGGCGCTCAGCACGGAGCAGACAACAGCATGATCACGGAACATCCCGCGCTGGGTTCCACGACAGCGGCGCGTGACGCTGCCATCCTCCGTATGGATGGGCTTTATATCCTGGGATTTGGTCCACGTGTCGGCGAAGCGGCTCGAGAGTTATCGGCGGCAATTTATCCGAACGCTAGCAACTAAGCGTCCTGTCCCCACCGGCTTTGGCCGGGTTTACTCAATAACACGCCGACGTGGCCGACAGTAGTCAGGATATGACGAACAGCGTGAGTCGAGATTTATCAGCTAACCCAGCTGAACGTCCTGCGGGTGGTCCTAATGGTGTCCAGTCTGCGGGCGACCGCCGAAGTCTGGCCCGCTTGTTGAACGGGATCCTGGTCCTGCTGCTGGCCGTGACGTTTGTATTCAGTTTGACTTCAGGTGCGACGGATACGCCCGCGTTCAGGGTGGTTTGGGCGCTCATTACCGGCTCTCAGGACTCAATAACCGTCGTAGAACGTGTGGTGATGTTGGACATCCGGCTTCCCCGGGCCGTGCTCGGAGCGCTTATCGGCGCGTCTCTGGCGGTCTCCGGTGCCGTGATGCAGGGATTGTTCAGGAACCCCCTGGCCGATCCGGGAATCGTTGGTGTTTCTTCGGGCGCGGGTCTCGGCGCGGTTTCGTTTATCGTTCTAGGGTCCGGCGTTCTCGCTCCAGTCGCTGGTTTTTTTGGCATCTATCACGTTCCGTTTGCTGCTTTTATTGGCGGTCTGATTACAACGCTACTTCTGTACCAGGTATCGACTCGGCAAGGCCGGACCTCGGTGGCTACGATGCTCCTTGCGGGCATCGCGCTTGGAGCATTGGCCGGCGCGCTTACCGGAATGCTCGTCTTCCGTGCAGACGATCAGCAACTCCGTGACCTGACGTTTTGGGGTCTAGGCTCGGTAGCCGGTGCGACCTGGGTCAAGGTACTGGCGGCTGCACCGATTATCCTCCCCGTGGTGCTCCTTGCGCCGCTTCTGGCCAGGGGCCTGAATGCCATTACCCTCGGTGAGGCAACGGCGCAGCATCTTGGAATCAATGTGCAACGATTCAAGCGAATCGCCATCGTGGCTGTAGCTGCAGCAACCGGCGCGGCCGTCGCGGTCTCTGGTGGAATTGGGTTTGTGGGCATCGTGGTGCCGCATCTGCTGCGTTTGTTGATGGGGCCGGATCATCGCTATCTGCTTCCAGCATGTGCGTGCCTGGGAGCAACAATGTTGCTGCTGGCCGACGCCATAGCGCGTCAGATTGTCGCCCCGGCGGAGCTGCCCATAGGGATCGTCACGGCCTCGGTAGGTGCGCCTTTCTTTTTGTGGATCCTGCTTAGGCGGCGCGGATTGCTCGACCTGTAGAGACCCTATCGCATGCTGAAAGCAACCGATATTTACGTATCGCTGGGACGAACCCGGATACTCCATGGTGTTTCGCTTCAGGCGGCGCCGGGTCAGTTGACCGCCGTTATTGGACCGAATGGCTCCGGTAAAACCACGTTGATGCGCGCATTGACGGGTGAACTGAGTTACGAGGGATCGGCGAGCATCAACGGCCATGATATTGCCCTGTCCGCCCCATGGCAGCTCGCGGGAATACGCGGAGTTCTCTCCCAGAGCACCACTCTTGCCTTTCCGTTTACTGTCTATGAAGTTGTCCGCCTTGGCCTGACCGCGGGTATTGCGATCAGCAACATCGCGGAGGCCGAACTTGTATCTCGAGCGCTGGCGAGAGTCGATCTTGTGGACTTCGGCAATCGCTTTTATCAGGAGCTTTCGGGAGGCGAACAGCAGAGAGTGCAGCTCGCTCGCGTGCTGTGTCAGGTTTGGGAGCCTGTGATTGATGGCCAGCCGCGTTACCTGTTTCTCGACGAACCTGTCTCGAGCCTCGATGTGAAACACCAATTACAAATCATGGAAGTAGCGGCCGACTTTGCCGCCAAAGGAGGGGCGGTGTTCGCAATCATGCACGACCTGAATCTCACTGCCGCTTTTGCGCACAGCGTGACTCTGCTCAAGCATGGTGAGGTTTTTGCTCAGGGCGCAGTCGCGGACGTGTTTACCAGCGACACGCTGGAGGCGGTTTACGATTGCCCCATGCGGGTAGAGGAGCAGGCCTTGGGCATGAACCTTCTCGTAGTACCGGAAATGGCACCGGAGATGGCCCAGCGGGTGGACGAAGTAGCTCGGCCCGTACCCGGATCCTGAGCATTCACCTCGCTGGCCAGTCGTGATCCCTATGGGCTACTCTGATCGATTGTCGTTCGGGCGTAAGCGGGCGATCCCCACAATAAGAACGGAGATTCGAGATTGAAAACCTTGTTTTTGGCAGCCGTAGCGGTCTGCCTGGGCGTGACGGCGTATTTGCTAGCCTGGCCTGTGAGCGTGGAACCACGCGCCTGGACTCCCACACCGGATCCCGGTTTTACCGGGGCCTACGCTGCGAATCAGGCTCTTGCGGGAGCCGAGTTTATCTCTCTGCCTGCCGGCGAGTATGGTCCTGAGGACATAGCCGTTGGAGTAGACGGTCGTCTGTACACAGCCGTTCACTCCGGGAAAATCCTTGCCATCGACCTGGCGTCCTCGGCGATAGAGGAAGTCACGGATACTGGCGGGCGCCCTTTGGGAATCGAGTTTGCCAGCGATGGGACGCTGTGGATTGCCGATGCCTACCTCGGGTTACTTTCTCTGTCCCCGATGGGGGAGCTGAAGACGGTGACTACACAGACCGACGACGGCTCACCGATTCTCTATGCGGATGACGTCGATATCGCGCCGGACGGTCGAGTGTACTTTTCTGACGCATCGACCCGCTTTGGCGCCCGCGATATCGGTGGCACCCTAGCGGCATCTCTGCTTGATCTGATGGAGCACTCCGCGAATGGCCGTGTTCTCGTATACGATCCCGCCGACGACTCTACCCGGGTATTCGCTGAGCAATTGACGTTCGCGAATGGCGTCGCGGTCGAAGAGGGCGGGTCTTCTCTTCTGGTCAATGAGACCGGCACCTATCAGGTGCATCGATACTCACTGAGTACTGCCGACTATGGAGAGCGCGAAACGATTGTCGATGGATTGCCTGGCTTTCCTGACAATGTGAACCGCATGCCAGACGGTGCTTTTTGGGTAGGCATCGTCAGTCCGCGCGCGAAAGCCATGGACTCGCTGGCATCGAGACCCTGGGTGAGGAAGCTGGTCATGCGACTGCCTGCAAGTGCCAGGCCGGGACCCACCCGCTATGGTTTCGTACTAAAAATCGATTCCGATGGGCAAATCCTCAGCAATCTGCAAGATCCGAGCGGCACCTATGCAAACACTACAGGCGCTACAGAGTTACCGGATGGCCGTCTGGCTATATCCAGCCTCACCGAACCCCGCATCGCCTTGGTCACCCCCTAGGCTTCAGCGACTGCTCATCCAATTCGCATAGGAGGAGATAGACGCCAATGGCTACTTGGGCCGATTGTCGGCGCGTGAGCTTTGGTTCGGTGGAGCTTGAGGTCTTCACGGCTGGAGATCCCGCAGGTCCGCCGCTGATCCTGTGTCATGGTTGGCCAGAGATAGCTTACTCATGGCGTCATCTGGTCGAACCGCTTGTTGCAGAGGGTTACTTTCTGATTATTCCAAATCAGCGCGGGTACGGGCGCTCATCCAGCCCTGAAGCTGTGGATGCGTATGCGATTGAACACCTTACTGGCGATCTGGTCGCGCTAGCAGAGCACTTCGGCTTTGAGAAAGCGTGGTACATCGGCCATGACTGGGGGGCTATCGTGGTGTGGAATCTCGCCTTAATGCATCCGGAGCGTGTTACGGGACTGATCAATCTGAGTGTTCCGTTTATGGAACGTGGACCCACTGAGTGGATCGGTTTTTGGGAGCAGATGCTCGGCAGCGATTTCTACATGGTGCACTTTAACCGGCAGCCTGGTGTGGCAGACGCCGTTTTCGCGAACAATAACGAGAATTTTCTTCGCAACCTCTATAAGAAGAACCAATGGGAGCATCCGGCGCCTGATTTGGAAGGTATGTCCTTTATCGCTCTCGCCGAGGCAGATCAGGTGCCTGGCGATCCCATTATGAGCGAGGACGACTTGAGGGTATTCATCGAGTCGTTTGAACACTCTGGTTACACCGGTGGAATCAACTGGTATCGTAACTTCAGTCGCAACTGGGAGACGATTGGCGAGTATCCGCAGCGCATAGATCATCCAGCCATGCTGGTTTACGGCAAGTACGACATGGTGCCTCAGGCAAAGAACCTCCGGCATTTCGTTCCCAATGTTGAGGTTCACGAATTGCCCTGCGGTCACTGGATTCAGCAGGAGATGCCCGAAGACGTTGTAGCGTTGGTGCGGCCTTTTCTGTCAGCGCACTATCGCCCGTGATTAAAACGAGCCTTTATCAGCCGGCAATCGATAGCTTTGATTGTCTACCAGTCGGTGACCTTTGACGCCAAGGTCACACGCCTCTCAACAGTCAACGAACAACCGATTTGGGATGGACTGCGAGTAGCTGTTCGGTCGTCGGTGGAACTCTGAAACCGACGTTCAAAGGTGCTTCGGGACAGGTTAGGGCGCCTAAGCACCAAAAGTAAGAACCGAGCAAAGCTCAGACTCGCCACCTACTTTAAAATGTTCTTGACCCAATCGAGGGCTATCTTCTGCGGGTATCTCTCTTCGCCCACATCAATGAGCAGACTCTCCGCAACGGGCTGTGCGCCGATATCTTTGAGCGCTGTATCCAAAGCGGCGCCTGCCTCGCCGAAGGTTGGAAACGAACTGTCACCTATATTGATCAAAGCGTACCTGCGGCCTGCAATCTTGGGCGGGATCTCGCGAAGATCTTCGTATAGTGGATAAATATTATCGGGCAGGTCACCGCAACCGGTGTTGGATGTACAAAACAGCAGAAACTCGCCGTCATCGCGAACCAGGTCTTCGACCGTGGTCTCGACGTTTGTATCGATCTGGTGTTCGTTATCCAGGTTTTCCTTTATGAAATCGGCAACACCCTCAGCCATTCCAGTAACCGAACCGACGACGATTTGAATCTTAGCCATGCGCAGCGTCTCTGCTCTCTCAGTGTGATTGGATCGAAAGTCTAACCGAAGTAGAGACGGATTCGTGCTAATGGCGTGCTTACAGACGGAAAGCTGTGAAGCGCGCCAAATCAGTGTGTCACAGGTATGATCGCGCAGAGCGCAGACTGTCCCGGCTTGGTAACCTGCGTGTGCTAACGAGTGCGAATCGAATCCCCCTGAGACCAGATTAGTTTCGGGCTTCATCGAACTCGCAGTGCGGAACATGCGGTTCGCAAAGTACAAGCGTTCTGCGAACACGAACACCAATATAAAAGTAGCTATCCAGACGGCACCGTGTCCCATGGAAAAGTACGAATCAGTCAATGTGTTTGGCGATAAACTGGAACCTTGCAGCTCTGCTCCGCTGACCGGGTTTTTTCGAGATGGTTGCTGCAATACTGGCGTACTCGATGCAGGTTCACACACCGTCTGCGCTGAGCTGACTCAGGAGTTTCTCGAGTTCTCCAGGGCCAGGGGTAACGATCTGATGAGCCCCCAACCACACTACGGTTTTCCAGGTCTCAAATCAGGCCAGTGCTGGTGCCTATGTGCTGGTCGTTGGTTAGAGGCGCATCGGGAGGGCGCAGCTCCCCGGGTCTATCTAAGGCGGACTCACATTAAAGTTCTGGAATCCGTACCGTTGGATGTACTGCGTTCCTACGCTCTGGATCTGCAATGAGTGCGGTCCTGTTCGTGTGTCTTGGCAATATCTGCCGATCGCCGACTGCAGAGGGCGTTTTTCGCGCGGTTCTTGAGCGTGAAGGGCTACAGCAGACGATACACGTTGATTCGGCAGGTACGGGGGCCTGGCACCGCGGAGAGCCACCAGACTCCCGTGCTCAGGCAGCCGCCTCGACACGAGGCTACGACCTGTCAGACATTCGCTCAAGACAGGTGGTCGACGCGGATTTCGTAAGTTTCGATTACATCCTTGCCATGGATACGGCCAACCTTGAAGAACTCCGCGCGCTATGCCCGGACAACGTCGACTGCAGGTTGAGTCTGCTGCTGGACTTTGACCCGGGCGCGACCACCGATGAAGTACCAGACCCGTTCTACGGCGGGGACGACGGTTTTGAGACAGTTCTGAACCTAATTGAGGGCGCTTGTGAAGGTTTGCTTGCCCGGCTGCGCGTTCCCCACTAGGCTCTGCGCTCGCGATAACAACACTAAGGTAGATAAATGTCCGCAGAACGTACTTATGATGTGCTGGTCTTTGGGGCCACGGGTTTCACCGGTCGCCTGGTTTGTGAGTATCTGAATCAGCGTTACGGCACCGCGGGTGAGGTTCGCTGGGGCATGGCGGCGCGCAGCGCCGACAAGCTGGCACTGGTGCGCGATGAAATGGGGATAGACCCTTCCATCTCACTCGTAGTGGCTGACAGCATGGATCAGGAGTCATTGGATCAGATGGTGGGAAGCACTCGGGTTCTGTTATCAACCGCCGGCCCCTATCAGCAATACGGCACACCTGTCGTCGAATCCTGTGCACGGCTGGGTACAGACTACGTGGATCTTAGCGGGGAATCGCTCTGGTCGCGTGACATGAACAACGCGCACGGGGCGCTGGCTCGTGAGACTGGGGCCAGGATTGTTTTTTCCTGTGGCTTCGACTCGCTGCCCAGCGACCTGGGGGTGCACTATCTCCAGGAACTAGCCATTGAGCGCTTTGGTAAACCGCTGTCGCGGGTTCGAGGTCGGGTGCAAGATATTAAAGGAGGAGCGTCAGGCGGCACTATCGCATCTTTTCAAGCGACGATGGCGGCAGTCAAAGAGGACCCTGCTTTGTTCGCAGATCTGACCGATCCGTTCGTCCTGACCGCCGGGTTCAAAGGGCCCGAGCAACCTCCAGGAAACGAACTTGTTTTCGATGAGGAACTGGGTATCTGGTGTGGCCCCTTCGTGATGGCCACGATTAATTCCAAGAATGTGCATCGTTCCAATGAGCTTCTGGATCATCGTTATGGCGAAGATCTTGTATACGATGAGATGATCGCTTTAGGCAGCGAGAAACCAGAATCTCAGCAGGCCGATCAGGGCATGGCTCTCGATATGTCGCTGAAGCCTGGTGAGGGGCCCAGTAAAGAAGAGCGAGAAGCCGGTTCTTATGAGATCCATTACATCGGAACCGACGCGGCGGGCAATCGCATAGATGTTCGCGTAAAAGGCGACCGGGACCCGGGCTATGGGTCTACGGCGAAGATGGTCGCCGAGGCAGCCGTCTGTTTGGCCCAGACACCCAACGAAGGCGGCGGATGTTTCACGGCCGCCCCGGTCATGGGAACTGTGCTCCGCCAGCGCCTTCACAACAATGCAGGGGTGACCTTCGACGAGGTGTGAGTCCCGGTTCTCTGGTTTCTGATCTCGGTGAAAATGTCTAGGGGAACACCCGTAGGAACACCTAGAATGATTTTTCGAGACGCCGGCCCTGGAACACGGTCTGCGCTTTGATCCACTCACGAAGCTGCTGGTCTAGAGTCTGCAAATCGCGCTGCTCGTCACCGATCAGCGCTGCCGTCGGCGTCACCAGCCCATCACAACGCTGACCGTAGGCGGATCGGACAATGTCCGCCAGAACTTTTCGTCCACTATCCGTATGCTGCAGATAAGCAATCAGTACCCATGCTGTAGCGTAGCGACGATGGGCATCCCGCTCCCCCCATTGAATGGGGGATAACTCGGTAAGTGTCTTTAGGGGCACCGTGCCCTGCTCAGCCAGCACTTTCATATGGTGGCGGCTCGTTGTGAATCTCGCGTTGCCATCTTCGATTTCGAGGGTCTCAAAATACTCCGCCAGACCTTCGTTCAGCCAGGGTGAAATAGGACCCAAATGCCACGCCGTGATCAGGTGTGAGATTTCATGAAAGGCTGTCGCCAGGGCACCAGCTTTAAAGCTCGGGGCGTATAGAACCACGGCTTCGTTGCTACGAAGGCGGTAAAACCCCGTCGCTCGCCAGCGCTGTGATTGCTTTCCAAATACGGCATCAAAGTGGTTCGCCTCGCCCAGAAAACGCACGTTTATGTGCGTGCGGACCAGGGCTTCATCGCCCAGCCAGTCGCGCCACAAATCAAAGTGGATCTGAGCTCCCAGGCGCAGGTCTTCCTCCAAATGCACGGGTAGCATGGCGTTCTCACCGCGCACGCTCAGTAGGAAGTCGTTTGATTCGGCTCTCGCGAGTTCAGGATGGTTCAGCTCATCGGACACATTTGCCGGATAGGTGTGTTGCGTCCATCCAGATCGCACCGTGCTTGGTATTTTGCTCCTACGCTCGGTGCCGGCCTCATTGCTGGTCAAACTGCCGATCACACCGCCGACTCTATGCTGGGTCGGAGCGGAGCACCCCAAAACCTCACGGTAATGATTCAGAAATCCGCGGCCATCACGACTCGAATCGATGAGTTGTAGAGAGTCGCCATGAAGAACCTGGCTGTCATTCCGTCGGGCTGCTTCCGCGATCTGTTCAAGCTCGCGACTTAGCATTCCATCGCGCACGCTCACCAGCAAGATCGCCGACACAGCCGCGACAAGCGCGAGCGCAAAAGACTGAAATAAGAGCTTGAGCCACGTCATAGGTAGGACGGGAAGACCCTAGTGTGCGCCGATTCGGTTTTGGTTCCGACTAGTCGCATCGCGAGGAACCGTACACAACGACTCGGCTTATGCCGCAGTTAGAGAAGTTGTGCATAGTCGGTTCGGACACGAGAGAGTCGTTTTTCGACTAACGGCCAAAATTCCGGATGGCTGAAAATATGCAGAGTCTTGCTTGCCATGCAATCGATAACTCGACTCGCGAGTTCGTCGACCGATATCCCTTCTTGTTCAATGACCTTTGCAATGGGGTTTTCCGACTGCGCCGACTGCTCTGCGACGTGTTTATCGGGGTGATTGCGCATGCTGTGAGCAATCCGCGTCTTTACCCAGGCTGGGGCGAGCACCGAAACGTCTATTGGTGTATCCGCCAGACCCATGCGCAGCGACTCCGAATAGCCTACAACCGCAAACTTCGTCGCTGTGTAGGAGCCCATCTCGGGGCTTGCCACATGACCCGCCAATGATGCGGTGTTGATGATGTAACCGGGCTCCCCACTGTCCAGCATGCGTTGCAGAAAGAGCTCAACCCCGCGTACAACTCCCATTAGGTTCACATCGATGACCCAGCGCCAGTCTGCGAAGTTCGTTCCGGTCGGTGGCGACGGACAGGCAACTCCCGCATTGTTGAACAAGAAGTTCAGTTTGCCGTGTTGTGCAAACACAGAATCCGCTAGCGACGCGAAGCGGTCGGTGTCGGTGACGTCCAGAATCTCGGTTGCGACCGATATACCCTCGTTGGAAAGCGCTTCGGCCGAGTTGGCGAGGTTCTGCGCGTCGAGATCGGCAAGGATGACGTGCATACCGCGTAGGCCAACTGCACGGGCTACCCCCAATCCTATACCGCCGGCTCCTCCGGTGATGAACCCCACGGTGTTTTCAAAGTTCTGCATTTGCGTCGCGTATCGCTTCGGAGGTTGAGCACGATAGGGAAACGAAGCGGGCGGGTAAAGCACTACTTAGTTGCAACCGATGCATCTATTTAGCGCGCGCAAGCTAATCCGCTTGTATGTTTTACCTCGTATGGGTTATAACGGTTCGAACGGAGCGCGGGTGTATGCCTATGATTCCGGTTGTAGCGGTAAGCTCTGATGACAATCCATGGGACATAGTCATCGAGGGCGTTCATAAAAAGAATACAGGCCTGTTTGCCTTTATCTCGGAAGGGATATCGAAAAGGATATCGAAAGGCATATCGCGATCAACGCCCAGTGCGGCGTCCAGCGCGATATCAAGTGAGACGGCAAACCAAGCCTCCAACGAGTCACGCGGCGAGCGATGGAGACTCCGCTGGCGCTCCGCTCTGTTTCCACACATTCGTGGCTCTTTCTACTTCTATCGCGACACTGCTAACGCGACCATCGATATCGAAGGGTCTACCTGCTCGTTCAGCGTGCTTTGGCGCGAAGACCGTCGCCGTTCGGTGTGGCAGCGCGAAGAGCCCGAGGAACGCTCGGAGTTTGTGACTCCCTCAACGGTGCTCTGTCTCTCCGAGAGACTACCGGACAATCTGTCGGACTAGCGAGCTGTTCAATGGCTCCCTAGCGTTCCGCCGATGGTTTTGAGATCGTGCCTGGCTCAGTTACCTCCAGGCAACTGCTCGTCGAAAACAACACTGGTCATAAAGCGGAGAGTTTTGCTTAAGGTACTGGCGTCCGGGGCCGAGAACCCAACTGTTGTGCCATCCACACGTTCAAACTGATCCAGATAGCACAGCAGTTCAGCAGGTATGTGACGCTGGAAGCAGACTTCTATTTCGGCAGGGAAACGCAGCTCGAAGAGTCTGGTCGGTGGCGCTGAAAACGCTAGTTCGGCAATGGTTTTGAGTTGCTCTGCGGCATCCGTCGGATGCAGGCTGGTGGCCGAGTAGCGTCCATGAGCTTGCTTAGTGGTCACGGTCAAAAGCTCCGAGCCCAACAATTCACGCGCATGCTC
Organism: Pseudomonadota bacterium; assembly: GCA_039111155.1. Lineage (GTDB taxonomy): Bacteria > Pseudomonadota > Gammaproteobacteria > Pseudomonadales > Halieaceae > Congregibacter. The sequence goes on from JBCCPL010000005.1 coordinate 140,325, forward strand.
AACATAAGCCGCATCACCGCTTGCCAGTGCAATGGGGACGCCGAATTCGCTGGCTATCGCAGCGCTGACCAGTGTTTCACTCGCCTCTATACCGTTTACTCTCAGGCCACTGATCAAACGCCCTGCAAACGTATGCGCAAGCAGACCGTCGGCGCAACGCGCGTGGGAGTGGTAGCCCACCAGCGCAGCGGCGTGTATGCCCGGTTCTTCAACGCCCTGCATCATACCCAGAGGGCGCGGCCAGTTTCTGACGATCCGGGTACCTCGGGGAAAGTCGTCTATGAGTAGGTTCTCTCCGCCGCCATGGGAATCGCTCACCAGGCAGTAGTCACATCCAGCCGCGAGAGCGCCTTCGCACACAGACACAGCCTCCTGGGTCATCCAGTGGCGCGCCTGTTGGTACTCAAAACCGGATACGAGTGTTTGTGCGGGGCTTACCACGCCGGCGACGCCCTCGATATCGACAGAGATGTAGGCGACGCGTGCTTTCTGGGAAACTGACATTCTGCGATTGACCAGGCTGGTAATGGTGGGGAAAGAGGCGCGAGGCTCCCTAGATCGGATCCGGCATCATGCCACGTGGAAACCCATCGCCGCTCGAAATTGTGATCTTTTGTGGATGCGGGGTGCTCGTCATTAAGTCAGGGTTTGCGGTGCTGCAAGCGCCAAGCGAGATGATATCGCAATGCAGTTTCGTTACCGGTGAGCGTTCGACCTTGAGTGCGCACTGTGCTGATTCAAGTATGGGCTGAATCAACTCCACGTGAGGCGTCTCTATATGAATCGAATCAAGAGTTGCCACCTGAGTGAGCGTATCACCGGGTTTCGGCGTAGCGTGCCAGTCGATGAAGAACGGCATTGCCGCACCGGCATCATGCCCATAGATAAATAGCAGCTCCCAGTGCAGGACAGTGCCATCGGCGGTCTCTCGCTTCCAGGGCGTGATTTCGCCAGGCCTGAGTCCACGCTCAATTGCCGAAGCTCTCACGGTTGCTAAGTTGTTCGTTCCAACCGCGTAGTGAATAAGCTCAGGTTCATCTTCTGGGAGGAAGTCGGCCGGTGGGCGCTCTTGTTCCGGATCGTATGCCAGCAGTTCCAGATAGGTGTTGCTCCCTAGGCCTCCGAGAGCGTTACAGGTGCCTCGACCCGGATGTTTCCCTCCTTGAGCTAGAGAAACACCAAAAGTGCGCTCCGCCCAGACAAGGCCACGTTCCAGTGATGCCGCTCCGACTACGATGTGATCCAATCCCATGCTCTGGCGCTCCCTACAAAACCGAAGAATCTCAGTTTCGCGGCAGTTTCGCGACAATGTGGCGCCCGCGCACCAAGCAGCCAAGCTCACTTACGGACTTGGATCGCGTGAATCCGCAAAGTGCCCTGCCAACTTGGCAGCTGGTTGCGTACAATCTAAGTAATCCAATTACTTAATGATACCTAGCTATGACGCTTAGCGACGTGACGGGTTTATTCGAATTGATTGCGCCGAGAGCGAGCCGGCTTGATGCGGTGCTTAAGTTTGATTTCGGCGATGAAGGGGTGGTGGTCCTAGATGCTAAAGGCGACCCCGTGACCGTGAGCAATGAAGATCGGGAAGCCGATACTACGGTCACCGTATCGCTGGCTGACTTCGCGAAAATCCTGAACAAGGAACTTCCTGGTGATCTGGCATTCGCTATGGGCAAGCTCCGACTGTCCGGCGATATGATCACCGGAATGTCTGTTACAAACCTGCTGAACCGGTAACGCGTCTTCAGGCTTTCAGGCGCCGATCTTTGCCGGTCGCGACAATGCCCGCCCGCATCGATCTCCCGTGGACGTTTCAGCTCTATAAGCCACCTAGTGACGCAGCGATTCATCGTAACTGCGGGAAAAAAGCTCTTGGCAAGCGAATTGTGAACTCAGTACTGGAGTGATTGCCCCATGATCTACCAACAGAACACTATCGGCGCCGACGTACGCGTTTACGACGAGAAAGACAACTACCGGGCGGTGGGCGTTATCACACTGGGCGACGAGATCGTGCCTGACAGCGTCGTGCTGTCGGCGGATCACAGCACGTTGTATGTGAATGGCACTAATCGCTGGGAGTTTTGGCGAGAGCCAACTCTTGAGGGGCGCAGTGTGTTTGCGGCTTTCGACGCTCATTCTCTCGAAGAAAAATGGCGCGTTCCGCTGCTGGGGTCAGTCGAGCATTTCGCTGCCTCACCGGACAAGCGGTTCGTCTATAACGCTCACAACGATCGCAAGATGGTCAGCAAAGTCGACGTCGAGACCCAGACCGTTACACCCATACAGATTGCTAATCTGGGGGGGCACAAGGTACGGGTCTCAAAAGACGGAAGCCGTGTTTACGTAGGCTCCATCATCTGGGGCTCACTTGACGAAATAGATGCGACCACCGACGAATGGACGCGTCATCTGACCTTCGAGCATAACGTACGACCGCTGGCACTCGCGCCAGATGGCTCACGTATTTATGTTCAGCTCTCCCGCATGCATGGCTTCCACGTCGTCGACATAAGCCAGTGGAAAGTCGTGGACACCATCGCCATGCCCGGCATGCCCGATGGTACGTCACCACCGTGCGAGGACAAGTACCCCTTCACGGTCGATCACGGAATGGAAATCACGCCTGATCAGCGTTACCTGATCTGTCTCGCCACCACTGGCGGCTTTGCGGCGGTTTACAGCTATCCGGATCTGCAATATGTCGCGCGAATAGAAGTCGGGCAGCAACCCAGCTATCTGACCGTTAGCAAGGACAGTCGTTTGGCGTACATCAGTTGCCGCGCGTCTTGCGAGTTGTGGATAGTTTCTCTCGACACATTCGAGGCCGTGCACGTTATCGAAAGGGTAGGCGCCTTTCCCCAGCGAGTTTGTGTCGATCACTGATGGCGATTCCGCAATCTGATCCGGCTCGTTGTGGCCTGTCCTGGGCAACGAAAGTCGTAGCATCCGGCGTGTTCATTACGGGCCGAGATCCCAGGGAGATCTTCAACTTCTCCTGCAACTGGATGGCGGCATCGGATTCGCTCATGAGCGAGGTCCTCGAGAGTCGGGATCCCGCGGCGATACTCGAACTGCCCGTGGAAATATCGGTAGATCAGGCGGCGGAACGGGTCACGCTGCGCTTGAACGGCGTAGAAGCACACGCCGGGCGTTTCGGAAGTCAGGGTTGCATGGTGCTCGACAGTCCGTCTATGGCACCCAGATTCACACCATCTACGGTGACTCCCAAGCCCGTCGTTGATCAATTTGAACCCGTCGAGGTGCGGCTACCGGATCAGGCGGGTACCACCGGGGTCGCGGCGGATGCTGTGCATGCTGCCATTGATTGTGCGTTTGCAAACCCCATGCACTTCACTAACGCCTTTGTGGTGGTACACAAAGGCCAACTGATCGCGGAGCGCTATCGAGAGCCCTATGACGCTCAAACCCAGTTTGAATCCTGGTCTATGGGGAAAAGTATTGCTGCCACTATGGTGGGTATTGCCCAGCGGCAGGGGCGCCTGCATATCGACGAAGCTGATCTATTCGAGGAGTGGAGAGGCGAGGGGGATCCGCGCCAGGACATACGTCTGCGCGACATTCTGAATATGGCCAGTGGACTTAAGTTCAGCGGTAGCTACGGCCGTGATGAAGATCACTCGGTCAAGCAGGAGAACGGCGAGTTTCTGGATCATATCTATGTCTACGGGGGTGGGACCGACAGCCGTGAGTTCTGCCTGAGTAAGTCCGCCGAGGATCCACCCGGCACCGCTGGCAGGTACCGGAACTGCGATCCGCTGTTGGCCACGGCGCTGGTGCGTGATCGAGTCGTAGACGGCGACGTTCACAGGTTTCTCGGCTGGCCCCAGGCGGCTCTGTACGATCGAATCGGCTCGGCCGGTATGGTGCTTGAAACTGATCCGTTCGGGTCGTTTCTGATATCCGGGCACGATTATGGTCGCGCCCGCGATTGGGCGCGTCTGGGCCAGCTCTATCTGAATCGAGGAGCCTGGGGCAGAGAGCAGTTGCTGGACGAAGACTTTGTGGAATTCGTGCAGACGCCGGCCGCCGTTCCCTGGGCGCACAATCCTTACTACGGCGGGTTTTTCTGCACCAACGCTACCGGCTTATTGCCGGGCGTGCCGCAGGACGCATTCTGGATGAGCGGTGGCGGGCGCCAACGTACCCTGATTATTCCGTCGCGTGATCTGGTTATCGTCAGAATGGGGCATATGGCGGGCATGGTCTTCGGCGCAGAGCAATCCCTAAACCAGGCAACCAGTGCTCTTTGCGCTGCGGTCGATGAAGCAGTCTGACTGCCGATCAACACTTGAGATCGGTGACGAAGTATCGCTCAGATCAAACGGGGCTTGCCCGCATGATTGATACTCAAAACTCCAGTTGAAATCCGACGCCGATTACCCTGGGCTCCCCCACGACCGCGTTACCCGCGAGAGCATCGGCGTTCACCAGGTAGGTGCGATCAAACAGATTGGAACCGAACACGAACGCCGAGTAGTTTTCCGTGTCGTAGGCAATTCTGGCGTTGGCTATTAACCAGCTGTCGTTCTTCAGTCCCGAGCCAAACTCCGGATCGGATCCCGAATTGTTAGGCAGCAATGGCTCAGACTCACCTTGGAAATTGAGGTCGAATGACGCGCTCAGCCCACTAGGGTGGTCATAGAACAGCCCCACCGATCCAGAGTAGCCGGGAGCAAACGGGAACTCATCTCCAACAAGCGCGGCGTTGGCTTCGTCAGCCTCTGTGATTTCCGTGTTGTTCAGTCCAATACTGGCAAACAGTTCCAGACGCTCAGAAAGTTGGTACTGCAGCTGCGCCTCCATGCCGTAGAGCTCGCTTGCCCCTACATTTTCTGTTGCCGTGTCCTGAGGTGTGTCCGATAACTGAATTTCTATCTGTTGGTCTTCCCAGTCAATGAAGAAGACGTTGGCGTTGAATAAGCCTTTTCCACCTGCGAAAAGAGCTCGCAGCGAGACTTCGTAGTTCCAGGACAGCTCCTGATCAAATACAAATGTCTGCACGCGCACCGGGTTGATGCCGATGCCTCCGGGCCGGTAAGCCCGTTGTACGCTCGCGGCTAAAGACACGTCATCGGTTAACTGATAGCGAAGTACGAGCTTTGGCAAAAAGACGTCGAAGCTCTGCTTTTCGTCCAGATCGATGGGTATGAGGGTGTTTTCATTGCCTCCGTTAGCGATGATGACCACCTGAGAGACAATACCGCTATAGGCAGGAAGAATGTTCTGCGTCGCATCGGCCGCCGCCGCTCCCGCGCCCGCTCCCAGTTGCGGCTGGAGCGCCTGCGTGAGGCTTGTTTGTACCGCCGGCCCTAATCCCGGATTGCCCGCTGGCGTGAGGGCTGCAACGTCGCTTGGTTCAATGGGTTGGTTAAACTGAAAGCCCCGATACAGCGCGTCTTCCTCTTCGTAGCGAAACCCAGCTGTGACCGTGAACTTGCTGGATAGGGCGTAGTTTACTTCGCCGAAAACGGCGAACGTGTCGAATTCCGGCCCAAAGTTGAAGTCGCTTCTCAGCGCGAGGGTAGGTCCCAGAAGTAGCGGATCAGTGAGCACGCGCGGGGCATCAGCCGGAACACCGATAGATACGAGACCACCAGTTGCCGCGGCAGTCGCGCCCTCGTAGACGTTGTTCAAGCCAAAGATTGCGATATCGATGGGCGGTATCGGAAAGGTCTGCTCGGTTTGTGTTACGTCATCGTTCGCTCGCTCCGCGTACAAACCACCGAGGAGGAAGCTCAGATTGTTTCCATTGCTGTAGTTAAGGCGAAATTCCTGAAGCCAGTCGGATTGATCACGATCATCGATGCGGATTGGCGACGCTGGTGCACCCTGATCCGGCTGTCCATCGAAGTCTGCTATTTCCTTGGTCTCGAGCTCCGCGTAGCTTGTGACCGACGTAAAATTCCATTGGTCGTTGAGCTCATAGGTCAGGTAGCTTGAGAAGGTCCTGATATCCCGATTGGTACGTGTGGGTATGTCAAAGCTCTGAAGCCGTCGATCGGGATCTTCGGCATCAACCAGGACACTTCCGTCGTCTTCATCAAGATACGATGCAGCGAGGTCCCAACGAAGGTTCGGCAAAGCGGTCGGCTCTATGCGCAGCTTTCCCCGGAGCAAGGTTCCCGACTCGGGATCACCACGTCGCCCATCCTCCCGCCGCACAAAACCATCACTACTGAGACGCTGCGCCGAAAGGCGTCCGGCAACCTGGTCTTTTATCAGAGTTCCGCCTCCAGCTACGGACAGCTCATAACTGTTAGCAGTACCGTAAGTGACGCGTGCGCGAAGATCGGGATCAAAACTTGCCTCCCGAGTGTTTACGACAATGGCACCGATCAGCGAGTTTCGCCCCTGGAGCGTTGACTGCGCCCCACGCAGGATTTCGATCTGAGACACGTCCCAGGCATTGGAGATTGTGGCGCCGGCTGCCTGGTTAGGTACGAAGGCATTATCGACTATCAGAGTGGCCACCGGTGTGGTGCCGGCGGTGACGCCTCCGCTGGGGACACCGCGCAAGACGAACTGGTCATTTCTCCCTGACCCTACGGTAGCAAGGCCAGCGTTACCCGCACGTCGCAACGCGTCTTCGAGATCGACGATATTGAGCCGCTCGATCGCCTCAGGAGTCACAACATAGGTACTGGTATCCGTATCTTGGAGAGTCTTGCCCTGCTTCTCGCCGATAATAATGATCTCTTCAAGTTCGGTCGGCGTCTGAGCGGTCACTTCTACGGTCGCAAGCGTTGCAACCAGCACGGCCAGGTGCAGCGGCGCGCTGCGCGGACGCATGACACCTGCCTGGCAACCAGATTTGCATATTGGGGAGTGCGATGTGCCTGCTGTCGGGCTGATGATCATTATCTTCTCCTCACCTTGTGGCCATGCGTGTATTGCGGCCTAAAACGTTTTGTACTGTTCGAACCTTTATCGATGAGCGTCGATCTTCGGATGAGCCGCTGCATGAGTCGATGTAGCCTTTACTGAAGACAGTGTTCGAGAAAATCATTGGTATAGCGCCTCAACCCGTTGCTGGATGCGGTCGTGTTGGCTGATGAAGTAAATCATCGCCAAAAAGGTCAGCAGAACATTGATCGCAAAGAAACCGGTCCAGCCGAGACTCGACGCGATGACCCCGGCACATCCTCCTGCGGCCGCGTAGCCCAGGAACCAGACCGATTGTTGTGCGGTAATGTCCGTTCCCGCCTGGTTCTTGGACGTCCAACCGATGCGTGCGGCATACAGCACCATTCTCAGCGGGGCCGTGAAGATGGTTGCCAGAAGAATGATGATAATCACGGCACGGAGACTGGCCTCGTCCTGCGCGGCCAACCAGAAGAATCCCGGGCTTGCCAGGGGCGCGATAAAGAGCATCAGCACAGCGGTTCTCTTTGCTCCCAGGCGCTTTATTACCTGCGAAGCGAGGCTTAATGAGATGATGGCGCCGATACTTGCGGACACACCAAGAATTACTGCGATCTGGGACAAGGTAAAACCTTTGTCTCCGAGGAATGGGCCGATCACGGCCACGGGCATCTGCACGGCAAACGACACCGCAAACACCACACTCATAACCCACCAGTTAACGGAGCGGGCAAAAAAATGCCTTAGATCGGCTCGCTGCGTTTGTGCTGCGACCGAGGTCGGTTGTTCGGCGCGCAGGATCACCGGCAAGTTGAACAGAATGAACAAACCTGCGGCGGCGCTAAAAGCTGTCTGCCAACCAAGCTTGTCAGCGACCGTTACCAGGCCGGCAAAACCTATGATCTGGCCGAACTCCTTTCCAAGCCAGACAACGGAGGCGCCTACTCCGCGTTCGCCGTCTTCGAGGTTCTCGACTACATAGGCATCCGCGGCGACCTCCTGGGTCGCGAAAAAGATCTGCTTAACCATGAATAAGCTAACGATGAGAAAGAGATTGTCGAGACTTGGCTCGACAAAGCTCACCGCCAGAAAACTCGCGGCGACCAGAAACGTCAGCGGCGCAAGCCAGCTCTTACGGCGACCGAGTGAGGGGTTGTAGTAGTTGTCTACGATCGGTGCCCACAGCCACTTCAGTGCCGTGATTACGAACGGCAGAAAGAACACACCGATCATCGACAACTCCATGCCGAGTTGTTTCACAAACAGTGTTGGCGCCATGGTCGCCGTAAGCGCGGCCGGCAGGTCGTGAGCGATCTGGAGGGTAAAAATGCTCGCGTATTTTCGCGAGACGGCTGATACGGGCGGATTTGCAGAAACCGGTATGCTTCTCGGCTCGTCGGAACTAGCTGGTGATTCTGGAGGCCTCACAATGGTCATTTCTCGCGGTCTCTGCTGCATGTGTGTACTCGCATCGTGTCAGCTTTTCCGCACGCTCTTGTCAGCCTCTGTCGTTGCCGCCTGCTCCGACTGCGGTTTTGCTTCCACCGCTGCCCACGCGGTCTCGAACAATCGATCCGCCCTCTGGCTGAGTATCTCCGGAGCGCCGCGACTCAGGTTCGCCCAGATCACCCGATAGATTATTCCGACGAATACGTCCATCAGCAGTCGAGGTGGCAGGTTGCTCGTGAGCAGTTTGTCGCGCTGCCCTTCCTCCACCTGCTCAAGGAACACCTGAGTGACGCCAGGACGTCGAAACTCGCTGTTGCCGCGCCAGCTTTCTCGATAGAACGTTCCCAAGACCAACTTAGTAACTTCCGGTTCGGCCTCGCAAAACTCGATCGATAACCAAAACGCCCTTCGCAACCTTTCCTTCAAGATGGCGTCCGATCTCAGCGCCGCCACAATGCGCGCCATGAACCGCTCGACCCAGCCAGTCAGGCATCGCCGCAATAGTCCCTGCTTGTCGCCGTAGTCGGAGTAAATCGTTTGAAGAGAGCAGTGAGCCTCGCGGGCGATATCGCTCATAGACGCGTTCTCGACACCGTTTTCTACAAACAATCTCAATGCGGCCGCTTCTATTCGCAGACCACGGGCCCCGTCTTGTCGCGTACGCTTAACCAGTTTTTGTGTGTCAGCGGCGATGGCTAATTCCTGTCTATGTAGAGATGAGTGGTCTGCCCATCGTCATAGGCGACCCTTGGATGGTGCCCCTGCGTGGGCCGTTCGTGGCGCGCTTGCCTTTCCGTAATTAAATTACCCATGCTTTGTAGCATCTTTAAAACGATGGCAATAGCCTTTTGTGTGCTGTATTTTTTTGCGGAGTATAAAGTAATCAGATTACTATACAGCCTCAATTTATGTGACTTAGGAGTTGTTTACATGCTCAAGCGGAACCTGTTTGAGAGCGAACACGAGGAATACCGGAGCACGGTGGCCCGGTTCTTTCGCGATGAGGTCATGCCCCACCACGCGCGATGGGAAGAGCAGCAATACGTCGACCGAGACATCTGGACGCGCGCGGGTGAATTGGGGCTGCTCTGCGGAACCATGCCCAGTGAATACGGAGGTGCTGATGCGGACCGACGCTACGCCGTGGTGATGATGGAAGAGCAAAGTAAAGCAGGTGCCTCCGGGATTGGTTTCAGCCTGCATTCCGATATCGTCGCCAACTACATCAACAATTTTGGAACCGAAGCACAAAAGCAGCGGTGGCTACCCCCGATGGCGCGGGGTGAATTGATCTCTGCCATCGCAATGACCGAACCAGGCACCGGTTCTGATCTGCAATCGATAAAAACCAAAGCCACGGACGAAGGCGATCACTACTTGGTGAATGGGTCGAAGATATTCATCACCAATGGCTTCATGTGCGACTTCGCCGTGGTGGCAGTCAAAACTGGCGATGTGGACGGCGGTGCCTCGAACGTCTCTTTACTGATCATCGAAGCTGATCGAGATGGTTTTAGCAAAGGCAAGCCGCTTCGTAAGGTCGGGATGCACGCTCAGGATACCTGCGAGTTGTTCTTCGAAGACGTCAAAGTGCCCAAGGAAAACCTGCTCGGAGAAGAAGGGCAGGGTTTCGTCATGCTGATGAAAGAACTCGCCTGGGAACGCCTGATGATCGCCATAATCTCCGTTGCGGGGGCCGAAGGTGCGCTGGAACATACGCTGGAGTACACGAAGGAGCGGAAAGTCTTTGGGAAGAGCGTTGCCAGTTTTCAGAACAGTCGTTTCAAGCTTGCTGAGATGAAGAGTGAGATCACGATAGGCCAGGTGTTTTGCGATCGGTGTATGGAGGATCTGCTGACCGGCGGCCTGGACGCCAATGCGGCGTTCGCGGCTAAGTACTGGTGTTCTGACATGATGGGTCGCGTTATTGACGAATGCGTGCAGCTGCACGGTGGGTACGGCTACATGCTCGACTACCCCATAGCCCGCGCCTACATCGATGCTCGTGCTCAGCGAATCTATGGCGGTACGAATGAAATCATGAAAGACCTCATCGCCCGGTCTCTCTAGGTCAGGTGATGAATAGATTCGATTTCGCGGGCCGTGTCGCCATAGTCACGGGTGCTGGCAATGGACTTGGTCGATCCCACGCGCTGGCGCTGGCGGCCAGGGGCGCCAAGGTACTGGTCAATGACCTGGGTGGCGACACTCGTGGCGGTGGTACGGCTAGCGCCTCCGCCGCCGATGCAGTCGTCGATGAAATTCGCAGCGCCGGGGGTCAGGCACAGCCCAGTTACGCCAACGTGCTCGAGGGAGAGTCCATCGTCGCTGCAGCCATGGAAGCTTTCGGTAGCGTCGACATAGTTATCAACAACGCGGGCATTCTTAGAGACAAGAGCTTTTTGAAGATGGACGATGGGGACTGGCAAGCGGTCCTGGCCGTTCATCTGCAGGGGGCCTATTCAGTGACCAAAGCCGCCTGGCCAATCCTTATAGAGAAGGGATACGGGCGGGTGCTATTCACCACTTCAGCGGCGGGTATCTATGGGAACTTTGGCCAGGCCAACTACTGCGCGGCCAAGCTCGGCGTACACGGTCTGTCCCAGTGCCTGGCCGTTGAAGGGCGCAAAAGGAACATCCAGGTTAATACCATTGCACCGCTTGCGGGATCCCGTCTAACGAAGGGTTCGATGCCAGACGCGCTGTTCGATCAGCTGAAAGTCGAACAGGTCACTCCGCTGGTTGTCTATCTATGCAGCGAAGACTGCCGTGAAACCAAGGGTTTGTTTGAGGTCGGCGCGGGCTATGTCGGAAGGCTGCGCTGGGAGCGGAGTATCGGGGGTCTATTCGACACCCGCTCAGGTCTTACGCCCGAGACGATCGCCCGCGGCTGGGCTAAGGTGGATGATTTCAGTCGCGCCGACAATCCCGCCCAGGCCACTGACTCCATTAAGCCCGTGCTCGATGCGATCAATAACCCTTCACGCGGTGGCAACGAGTTCATCGATCTCGACGAGGCTTTAGCTGGCGAGCTCGTGCTTGAGAATAGCTACGATGAACGGGATCTTGCACTGTACGCGCTTGGTATCGGCATGGCACGAGACCCGGACGACGATAGCGAACGGCGATTCGCGTACGAACTCGATACGAACTTTGCGGCTTTTCCCGCCTACGCCGTCATCCCCCAATTGACGGCAATGCTCGCCGCGGCAAAGACAAACTCCCTTGAGCTGCCCGGATGTCGCTTTGGCTTTGATCGCTTGCTCCACGGCGAGCAGCTCACAAAGTTGCTGCGCCCACTTCCCCGACAGGCCAAGCTGATTCACAGCTTTAAGGTCAGGGATGTTTTTGATAAGGATCCCAACGCGTTAGTGATTTTCGCTGTCACAACAAGGGACGCCGACAGCGGCATTGAGCTTGCATACAACGAAATGACAGCTTTCATTCGTGGCGCGGGCGGATGGGGCGGTGATCGAGGGCCGAGCGAGCCCGTTAATCAACCACCGCCTCGCGAACCAGATGCGGTCGTCGAAGAGTCTACCGATGCGAATCAGACGCTGCTTTATCGATTATCGGGAGACTGGAACCCACTGCACGCGGATCCCGCGTTTGCCAAGGCTTTTGGCTTCGACAAGCCGATACTGCATGGCATGTGCACGTTTGGTTTCGGTGTTCGGCATGTGCTCAAAGCCTTCGCCAACAATGATCCGCGGTTGTTCAACTCTGTGAAGGTACGTTTTGCGAAGACGGTCTATCCCGGTGAAACCCTCGTCACAAATATGTGGCAAGAGTCTGACACTCGGATCATCTTCGAAATGCGAGTCCGGGAGCGCGATGAGGTCGTTCTGTCTAACTCAGCGGTGGAGCTCCACGCTGAGGTGCCGGAGTTTGCGTCGGGTGCACTACCTGAGTCGGACGCTCAGTCTTCCGCTGCGAGAGGCCGGCCTTCTGGCAAAGAGGGAGGGGCCGGAGCGCGAGAGGTCGTTGCCATGCTGAATGAGTACCTCCGCCGCAATCCGGAGCTGTCCGATGGGGTGGGCAAGATCTATCAATGGAATATCAAAGATCCGGATTTCGACTTCGTGCTGGACCTGAAGGACAGTCCCGGATCGGTGCAACCAGGAGTAGCGACGCACGATACCGCCCTGGAGATGCTGGAGAGTGACCTGATGGAGATGATGCGCGGCGGTAGTGATGCAACTTCTATGTATTTTGCAGGCAAACTCAAAATCACGGGTGACGTGCTCGCATCACAGAAACTTCAGTTTTTGGCCGATATGGATCCCGAGGAGGCGGCCGACTTGCTGGCGTCGGTCAGCGAGCCGGCTGACACCGATTCAAAAAAGCAGACGGCGCAGGGCGAAACGGAGGGTTCAGTCGAAGAACGGGCCGCGAACCCAGGCACAGCGATCCGGGACAGTTCTTCGATATCTGACCCACCCTCTGGTCCCCAGGCTGCGGTTCCAGACGAAGTTGAGCAGCTGCGCGAGCTTGGCGAGTTCCTTACGGAGGGGCGAGGAGAGTTCGCGCTTCCGCGGGGGATGAGCGGCTGCGTGCAACTATCCACAACCAATAATGACGCTCATTGGTTATTGGACTTCTCTGATGGCTCTGTGCGCGTAAGCAGGCTACCCAGCGAGCGTGCTGGAACCATTGTGCGGGGTGACCCTGCATCGCTCCTTGCGCTGCTGATGTCGAGAGACGCGTCCGCAGGTCTGTTTCAGCGAGGGGCCATCCGAGTGGATGGGGACATGTCTTTGTTTAAAGCGCTTACTTTCAAGCCGAGGCAAAACAGAGGAGGTAGGTCATGAGTTCCATGCAAAGACAGGTTTATGTTTGCGGTGTATCGATGACACCGTTCAAAAAACCCGGAGACAGTGAAGGCTACGAAGTCATGGCTGAGCAGGCGGGGCGAGATGCGCTTCGTGACGCTGGAATTGACTATGGTCTAGTACAGCAGGCTTTCGTCGGCTATGTCTACGGGGAGTCCACCTGCGGACAGCGATCGGTCTATGGATTGGGCTTGACCGGCATTCCAGTCATCAACGTCAACAACAATTGCTCTACGGGTTCTACAGCGCTGTTTCTGGCAAGGCAGGCCGTAGAGTACGGGGCGGCCGAGTGCGTTCTCGCGCTTGGGTTCGAGCAGATGGAGCGAGGCGCACTGAGTAGTAAATACAACGACCGGGAAACACCCATGGGGCCCCACGTGCGGATGATGAGCGATGTGCAGGGGTTTACAGCCGCACCCCCTGCGGCCCAGATGTTCGGCGGTGCCGGTCGCGAGTATCGCTTTGAGTACGGAACCAAGCGTGAGACGTTCGCGCAGATCGCCGTAAAAGCCCGCGCTCATGCCGCAAACAACCCTAACGCAGTGTTTCGCAACAAACTGACCCTCGAAGAGGTTCTTGAGGCACCGGAGATCTTCGATCCGTTAACCCGTTACCAATGTTGCCCCCCAACCTGCGGTGCTGCCGCCGCTATTCTCTGTTCCGAGGATTTTGCGAGACGCCATGGGCTCTCTCGTCAGGTGCGAATCGCCGCTCAGGCCATGAGTACGGATCAACCGGACTATGTGGCTGATAACAGCATGATCAAAATGGTCGGCTATGGGATGACTCGTGCAGCCAGTAATGTTTGCTTCGAGGCGGCGGGGCTGGGGCCTGATGATCTGGACGTCGTCGAACTTCACGATTGCTTCACCGCCAATGAGCTTCTTTCCTACGAGGGCCTCGGGTTGTGTGGGGAAGGCGACGCAGAGCGGTTCATCAGCGATGGCGACAATACCTATGGCGGTCGTATCGTAACCAATCCGTCTGGAGGCCTTCTCTCCAAGGGACATCCGCTTGGGGCTACTGGTCTTGCGCAGTGTTACGAACTCGTACAGCAGCTCCGACACGCAGCCCAGGCAAGGCAGGTCGCTGATGCGCGCTTGGCGCTTCAGCACAATCTCGGCTTGGGGGGCGCCTGCGTCGTGACGCTCTATGAGCGCCTGGCCTGATCCCAAAGGAGCGTAAGACACTTACTGGAGTCAATGCGTTCGATCCGTCGTGCGCAAGCGGGTTGCTGCGAGCTTACAGACTGAGAGATCAGTGCTGCTGGTCTGGGATTATGAGGGCATAGACAATTGTGCCCGGCGAATCTTCGAGGGCGTTTTTCACGCGGTATCCCATGGGAGTCTTCCAGGTGGGCTTCCAGGGAGGCTTCCAGGGGGGCAGGGAATAGGTGCTCGGCACGATCCACTGCTATAGTTGTCCAGGTAGCTCGCGTAGATGTCTGCGCGCCACCCTCTGTCGACCAGCGGGTCGATCACAACTGAGCTATCTTGCGAGCGTTCCCTGGAATATCCATGGCTTATCATGTTAATCAGGGGAAGGATTTTGCGCCCTGATGCCGTAGACGCCCCTATCGGTACCGACCAGGTATTGATTTGCCACCGGAATGAAAGCTGTGCGATCGCAGCTAAGCTAGGCCTGGAGGCGCCAGAAAGACGCAAGTAAAAGTGCGAGAAAGACACGAGAAAGATACGAGAAAGACACGAGAAAGACACGAGAAAGACGCGTGAATAGGCGCTAGGCTGAATAACGCACGCAACCACCATTGAAGTAATCACAGGTACTGGGTAAAGGACTGGAGATGCCACAGGTCACTCTTCTATTTGGATTCGGACTGGTAGTTCTGGGTTTGTTTTCCTATTTTGGGACGGGCCAGTCGAGTATTACGGCTATGATCCCTTCATTCTTTGGAATTGGCCTAGTGCTGTGCGGTGCCGTTGCCATGAAGGACAGCCTGCGCAAACATGCGATGCATGGAGCGGCCACGGTCGCCTTAGTTGGAGTCATCGGTTCGTTAGTCCGGGCTGTTCCCAGTCTAGCTGCAGAGGGTCCGATGCGTACCGCCACCCTCGTGCAGCTGATCATGGGCGTAGCGCTCATCGTCTTCATGGTGCTCTGCGTCAGGTCCTTTATTCAGGCGAGACGTGCGGCTGGATAGTTTCCCTAGACTGCCGTTCGTACGCCGGGAAGATCAGGGTGAGTTTTCTTTTTTTTAACGCAGGAGGTTCTTGATGTTTCGTCTTTTCACGCGAGCTTTGTGTGCCACCGCGGCGGGTTTGCTTCTCGTCGCCTGCCAACAGGACCGCGAGCCGACGGTAGCGGCAACAGCGGCGGAAGATATGCCTTCCCAGTCCTCCGATCCGGCACTTCCGGCGAGTGAGACAGTATTGGCCGCCGTCCTTTCTGAGCAACCGGAAGAGGTAATTGCCCGATTCAAGTATCGCCATCCTCAGGAGACACTCGAATTTTTCGGCATAAAGCCTGGCATGACGGTTATCGAAGCGCTCCCTGGGGGGGGCTGGTACAGCAAGATTCTGCTGCAGTACCTGGGAAGTGATGGGCGACTGATCGGGTCCGACTACGACCCTGAGCTGTTCCCATTGTTCGGCTTTTTCTCCGATGAAGACCTCAAAGCGAAAGAGACCTGGGTTTCAGATTGGACCGAGCAGGCGCAGGCGTGGTTTCCGGATCAAGGGGTGGCGGCTGTGTCTGGGATGCAATTCGGTAGCCTGCCTTCAGATCTGACCGCTCAGGTTGATGCCGTACTTTTGATTCGAGCCTTGCACAACCTGGCGCGATTTGAAGATGAAGGAGGGTTTCTTACCGCTGCAGTTGCGGACATCTCGGCAGCACTTAAGCCGGGGGGCGTCGTCGGGATCGTTCAGCATATGGCGCCGGAAGACGCGCCGGATGACTGGGCCTCCGGTTCTGCGGGCTACCTGAAGAAGAGTTTCGTGAAGGCGCTTTTTGAAGACGCCGGATTCGAGATGGTGGGTGAGTCTTCGATCAACGAAAATCCCAAAGACACGCCTACTACCGATGATATCGTCTGGCGTCTGCCGCCGACTTTGGCCAGCGCGCGGGAGGATACGCCCGAAGCAGAGGCAGTCGCAGCGGCTATGACCGAGATCGGCGAGTCCACACGAATGACATTGCTCTTCCGCAAGCCAGTCTGACGGCTTTTTCCGCAAGCTAGTCTGACGGCTCTTGAAATTCGTCCCCTGACTCGATAAACCACCCGATCGAAAAAGGCTCTAATTCGGCGAACACGACTGCGGAGGAATTGAGTGTTTATCGCTCTGCCTTCAGTTCGCCGATATTCCGAATCTATTTCCCGTCCAGCTGCCTGGCTACCCTGGGTAGTTGGGTCGTTCGGTTTCTGTTGGGCTGGCTGGCTTGGACTCTCTCTCAGTCGGCGTTTTTTGTAGGCTGTGTCGCCTGCGCCTTGCTGGTTCCAACGTTCATACTATCTCCGTGGTTTGGCGTACTGGCTGACAGGATCAATACGCGAACGGGACTACTAACTACGACGGCTCTTCAGGGTATTGTGGCTACTATGGCCGCTCTGGTTACTTACCTCGATCTCATGAACCAATCGCTTCTTCTGGCGTTTGCTTTATGCTTCGGCTCAATAATCGCGGCGCATACCCCAATAAGGCTCGCGTTCATTCCTTTCCTTGTGGAGCGCAACGCGCTTCCCAGTGCCATTGGTTTATCAGCCGTGGCTTTTAACACTTCGAGAATCATCGGGCCTGCGGCCGGTGCTGCTCTGCTCGCCACGACTAGCATTGCTGCGACGTTTCTGATGGGTGCCTTCCTAACGATCGTAGCTCATGCACTGCTCTGGCGTGTTCGTGTCGATACGCGTCTGTCGGGTGATCAAAACTCAGCTGGTTCGTTCTGGGTTCAACTTGTGGCCGCGTTCACCTATCTTCTAGAGGCTGCGAACATTCGCTGGATCTTCTTTCTAACGATGGTCAGTGGGTTGCTCGGTCGTTCTGCATTAGAACTGCTACCTGCAATTTCCGGCGCAATTCTCGACGGAGGAGCATCGACTCTAGCGTTGTTGACCGCTATGGCAGGGGTCGGCTCGGTCATTGGGGGTTTGCTGGTATCTCGGCAGGCCAGCCGCCTGGACCGTATCTACGACATAGTCCGAGTCGCCTTGGGGATTGCAGCGCTAACGCTGCTCACTTTGGCTCTGTGGAACAACACGCTGTGGGCTGGAGCAGGGGTGTGTTTGGTCAGTTGTTGTACGACCATTGTTGGAACCGGTTGTCAGTCACTCGTACAGCTCATGGTTGCTGTGAACTTTCGCGGCCGCGTGATGAGCCTATGGACGGTTGTCGGTATGGGCACTCCAGCTATCGGCGCGTTGATCGCCGGGACAGCCGCTGATCACTTTGGGTTTCCGCTGGTTTTGGCATTCCCGGCGGTTGGGGCTGTTGTTGTGCTCGTCTTGAGTGCGCAAATCCGCCGAAGCTTTCGCTTGGGCAACAACTAACTGGACTGCCAGGTCGGCAATACCGGGCAAGTCGGGTTTCGTTCAGGCGATTTCATGGTCACCGCTCTCACCGGCCGTCGAAGACTGGCGCGAGCGATGCCCGTCGAGAAGGTGTTCTACCTGAGCCTGGCCCAGCGTGCCCGCAGAGAGGCTGTAGGCGGCTCCAAAGCCTTTGACGTAGCGCCCGCTGGTCGGGCTGAGACGAAAGACGCGGAAATCCTCCAGTTCACTAAGCATCCTGGGCATACGTCCATGCCTCGCCTCCAGTAACGCGACCCCACGATTCCAGCTCTCCGAATCCACTTGCGGGGCTTCCGCTCTAACCTGGTAGCTTACGCGGCGACGGGCAAACAACTCGTCGGCCGTACTTTCGTCCTCAATGATAAGTACAGAACCGCGATCGTCATCGAGGAAGTTTTTTCCGTGTACAGCGATGTCGGATAGCACGACCCAAAAGCTGGTCTCGTCGGCCGCGAATGGAGCGTAAGAAGCGAAGGGTTCACCGCCTGAGTTGACAGAAGCTAATTGCAGGCTGTGCCGGTTGCTGATGAATTCGCTGATCTCGATATTGAGCTGCTCTTCCAGTGGTCGTTTTTGCATATCCGCCCCCTCGTGCAAGGCTGCCATTTGTCTTTCTCTATCGCATACATGCATCGCATGTGCTGGCGCTACGTGCTTGGCCAATCTGAATACCGTGCTATGCGCCAGCCGAATCGGTGCCTCTGACCCAATCGCAGCATGCACCACCCGAACGAAAATATACTAAGAGGCAGGAAAAAAAGCACCGCTAACGACCATTCGTAAACATCGCCCGCAAGACGGACTACGGTGCTTATGTTCAACCCGACAATCAGGGGAGCGCAGCCATGAAGAAGCCCTGGACGGGACTGAAACTGGAAAGGCAGCGGTGATAAGTATTGGAAGGCCGGGAGCCTAGGGTTTTATGCTGATCGGCGTCGATCGGGGAGATGGCGCCTATCTCTTTCTACAAAGACCCCGTTAATCGTTGCCGGAAACGTGACCACATTTGCGTTTTTGCGGCGATCGTCTGGCGAGCGCGGATTGTAGTGCCGGTGAGCCAGCTCATCGAGCGCAGTTAAGTCATCCGAGGCCACAAACTCCGCTTCGAGCTCGCTATCCGACACATAGCGCCTGGCGGCAGAGAGAAACACCCACACAGAAATGAGTAGAGCCCCTACGCCAAGAATACCGGCAATGGTTAGCAATGTATCCAAAAAGAATAGACCCCCGAGAACTTATTTTAATTAAATTAAGTTCTGCCTGGTCGGGAGTGTACAAGCTTGCGAGGCTAGTTCAAAACCCAGCATAAATCAGCCACTGAGTACCTATTCAAAAGACAAAACCAGAGAGACTTAAGGGGCCTGGCTGAAAATTGAACGATGTGTTCCAACCAATTGGTCTTTAATAGAAACAAGCCTTTATCGAAAAGTTACCAGCCAGTCTGCGAAATCGATTTCGGCAGCAAGAGGCGGTAAAAATCATCAGGCTGCCGACTGAAGCGCTGTATGCACCTTAGCGGCGGGGTAGGTACGGCATGGGGTGTGGACGACCTGGCGACGGTATTTCGATCTTATACCAAGATTGATTCGCCGGTATCGCTTTGGTTAGCGAGCACCCTTACCAAACAGGATCACTTCGACCGTTTGTAACAAAACAAGCACGTCCAGAAAAAGGCTTTGGTGCTTGACGTAGTACAGATCAAACTCGTGCTTGTTGATGGCATCAGTGAGTGTGGAGCCGTAAGGATAGTTCATCTGGGCCCAGCCAGTGATGCCCGGCTTCACACTGTGCCTCTTTTCGTAGTACGGGATCTCTTCACTTAGCTCGCGAACAAATTCGGGCCGCTCAGGGCGAGGTCCTACGAACGCCATATCACCCGCCATGACGTTTAATATCTGTGGCAACTCATCAATTCGGATTTTTCTGATTACCCTTCCCACTCGCGTCACGCGTGAGTCATTTGCAGTCGCCCATCGAGCCTTGCCATCGCTCTCCGCATTTACGCTCATGCTGCGGAACTTAACCACGTCGAATAGCCTGCCGTTGAGCCCAACGCGTCTCTGCCGGTATAAGACCGGAGCGCCAAAGCCATCCTCGATCCAGATCGCGGCGATTGTAAGCAGCATAATCGGCCACGTAAGCGAAAGCAGGACAAACGCTATGCTCACGTCAAAAACTCGCTGCGCGAAGCTGTTGGCGTTTCGATTCTGAAACCCAGTGGCGAACGTGAACCAGCTGGGATGAACGTGTTTTATGACTACTTTTCCGGCAACCTGCTCGAAGAAATCAACTACATCAAGCACTCGAACACCTTGCTCCCGACACTTGAGAAGCTCCTCCTGCGGAAGATTGTCGCGGCGATTATCGAGAGCTACTACGATTTCATCGATCCTGTACTTTCTCGCGAATTCAGGTAGCGGCTCGCTCAAGTTAAGAGTCGGCTCCCCCTCGATAGCGGAATAATCATCATTACCCCGAACGTAGCCAACAACCCGAAACCCACGTCGGTCTGCACGCCGCCGCATCTTTTGATTGATACTGGCTGCGGTGTTCCCCGACCCTAGTATCAACACACGCCTCTTAAGCTGTTCGAGGTCCAGAAACCGTGTCCATACAAGCCGGTTCGTCAACGCACCAGCGAGCGCGATGGTTGCGCTCATCGCAAAATTGCCGCGCCACAGCCTGAGTTCGGGGAGCATGTAAAACACCAGAGACATAGCAACCGTCATCAGTCCGAAAGCACCGGCTGTTCTCAGCAGTATTCCGTTTACGCCCTCACGCAGCCTGGGCTCATACAAACCCATGGAAAACATGCATAGAGTAGTCACGACAGCAAAAATAGCGGCCTGTAGAGGTAGGTTGCTGACGTTGGCCGACAGGCCTCCGGGGACGTTGAGGAAATAGAGAGCGGCGCCAGCCACGCTCGCACACGCAAAGATGACCGCGTCGATCAGGGCGAGCCAGTAGTAACCAAGATTGATATGATGGTTGAAGACTCTAGCAGTCCCGACTAGCCCCACCATTGATTGCGCCCCCAGAATGAATCGCTGATTAATGAGTGAATCGCAACTCAAAGCGATCCGAAAGAAAATGACGATTGACAACGTTTTGAAAGTTTATATGAGGCGTCGCAGATTACATCCCGCATGAAACACAATTGTGACAGGCAGCTCAGAAGCGGCCGCAAAGTGTGAATTAGGTCTCAAAAAACCGTGGTCGCCTTGCTGAAGCGAGCTGTTCATAATCCGCTACGCCTGACACTGCGAGACCTTATCTGAATTCCGCTGCTATGACTGTTAATTTAGATTTACATCTGATTTGTTAAGCCCCTTTCACATGTTGCTGCGGCACACGTGCTCTGCGGCGATGTTGCTGCTGCCTCTGGCGATGCCGGGTCATGCGCAGAGCCTTGTTGACGTTGTAGCTTTGGTACAGGAGTCGGTCGTAGGAGTGGGCGCTGCATATCCGAAGAGAGCACCCACAGGCGGTAATTCACCACGCCGACTATTCGGCTCCGGTTTTGCCATAACTGACGAGCGGAAGCGATTCATTGTTACAAACTACCATGTCGTCGATCAGCGCCTGGATGATCAGAGAGGCGAACACTTGGCGGTGTTCTCCGGATCTGGGTCAACGGCGGTCGAGCATGAGGCCGCAGTGATAGCCTACGATGAGCCTCACGACCTGGCTCTTCTGAGCTACAAAGGAAGAGCGCTGCCGCCCATGGCTCTGGCATCCGAAGATCTGGTTCGAGTCGGGGAACGCGTAGCTTTTACTGGCTTTCCGATAGGCGCTGTACTTGGGCTGTATCCAGCCACGCACGAGGGAATTGTCGCTGCGGTAGCACCCATCGCGCGGCCCGTTGATAAGGGCCGTGAGCTGAATGCCGTGCAGATGCGGCGATTGCGCAAACCTTTTTGGATCTATCAGTTGGACGCCATCGCGTACCCCGGCAATAGTGGGTCGGCTGTATATCTACAGTCATCGGGTCATGTGGTCGGCGTCATGAACAGCGTATATGTTAAGGAAAGCCGAGAGTCGCTTCTGGAGCGACCATCCGGTATCTCTTACGCTATACCCGTGACTCACCTCATCAGCTTGTTAGAGTCGGTTCCCAACTGACTATCAGGCACCGGCAGCGCATTGGTGGCAGATTCCGATGTTCGATTGGCTCAATTCATTGTTCTCAAGCGGTGCTGGACGACGCGTTCTGATCGTCTGCACTGCAAATGTGTGCCGTTCCCCAGCCGCAGAGGCGCTCATTCGATTTCATCTAAAGCGCTTGGGGAAGTCGTCGCTAGTATCCGTAGAGTCAGCGGGTGTTTCTGTCGCCAATCCTGGACAACAGCCGGACGTGCGAATGCGTGATATCGGGGGCGAGCTTGGCGTAACGTTCAAAGGGATTCGCTCTCGGAGCATTTCTACCTTCGATCTTTCTGCCTTTGACGTGGTCTGGTGTATGGAGCGGGCTCACTTGGATGAAGTTTCGCGTTTGGAATCGCAGCCAGGAACTCTGGAACTGTTCGATCCGAGCGATGCGGACATCGCTGACCCGTTTTATCAAAGCAAAGCGGCGGTTAGAGATACTTTCGAATTGCTCGATACCATCGCCCGGACTAGAGCGTCGCAAATCGTGAACGAGACTTGATTACGCGCTCATGCGGTCAAGTTCCGGTCGCCGCGAGCTGCAAGCAACGTACACGCACAGAGTAAAATGGACACGATCACACAGACTAAGCGGCAAAAAAAAACGAACCTCTTCGACGACTTCTACAAGTATTTCGATTTGTCGTTGGCTACCACTGAAGCGCTTCAGAAACAGGTTTTTGCCGTTCGCTACAGTGTGTATTGCGAAGAGTTCGGTTACGAAAATTCTGCCGAGTTTCGCGACGGCCTGGAGCAGGATACTTTCGATGAGCACTCCATCCACTGCCTTGTGACGCATCGATCGTCTGAGATCCCGGCCGGATGCGTTCGGCTCGTGCAGCCCAGTGCGAATCTTATGATGCCGCTGGAGGATCACTGCGAAGGGGGGTTGGATAACGAACTGATCTCTTCGTTAGCCGGTGAAAGGCATACCATGGCCGAAATTTCCCGCCTGTGTGTAGACAGCCAGTTCCGACGTCGTCGTGGTGAAAGAGAAACACGATTCGGTCATCGCGAAGCGTTGGACTTTGAAGCAAGAGAAAAGCGCACTTTCTCGCTGATCGCCGTCGCGTTGTTCTTATCTTCTGCTGCAGTCGCCCGAATGCAGGGCCGACCGAATTGCTTCGCAATCATGGAGCCGTTCCTTCCGGCGATACTGAGAAAGATCGGAGTCGATGTGACGCGGGCGGGCTCGGACTTTGAATTCAACGGAACCCGAGCTCCGTACTTTATCGATATCAATGCCGCAAGGCTGGCGGCGCCGGAGGAGATTCGCACCAGTCTGGACATGATAAGCGAGGTCTTCGGTCATTCGCTTCCCAGTGTTAACCAAGCGACTGCATAAGAAAGCGGCGTTGCTATAGCATCGCGCTTTTTGTCGGTCTTTTGCCAGAGCTCGAACTGTTCTTGGCCTGCTCTTCGCGTTCTCGTTGGGTATGCTAGCTCCCGTACTCCGCCGTCCCACATGTTTGTCCGGCCCTTTTGAGCGCTGCCGCAAACGAGGTTTTGCCTCGACTACTAGACCTATAAACAAGAGAACTTTCGGCGCTGCTGGGGTGTGGAAGTAACCCGCAACATAATTTATCGACAGTGCGGTCGGTGCCGCAGTGGCAAAGTGATGGTCCCGTTCACCAGAATCGAGCCTCCCGCATGACAGACTTGAGCACAGCTGGGTGTTTTCTTGAGCTTACAAAACACATGTCAACATCGATGTATAGAAGCGTAATGGAAGCGACGGGCAATCGCGGTAGACTTCCGGGCCCAAGCTGGGTTGTACACGTTGGGTTCTAGCTGGTTTCTAGTTGGGTTCTAAAAGGTCGGGTCTTCGTAGTCAGTCAGCTGCCTATCGGTGAGCTGCCTGACCTGTACGTCATGGAGACGAACCGAGAACGGGAAGGGAACGGAACTTTGTCACAAGGCACGATCAAATTCGTGGCCAAGACCGACTTTATACTCTAACAATACTGAACTTTTAACCAAGGATTCGTTGATGAATGTAAGAGCGGCCGTTGTGGCGTTTTGCGTCGCTGTATTCGTAACAGGGTGCGCGAAGCCTCTGTCCGTCCCTGAATTAATCGATAGAGCTACCGCATCGCTGGCGGCTGGGCCAAGCGAGTTTGCCGCTGCCGAAATCGATATCAAGACCGTACTTCAGCAAGAGCCCAATAACGCGACAGCACGCTATCTTTACGGGCGCTACTACACGTTAACGATGAATCCAGAGGCTGCGGCTTTTCAGTACCAGCGATCTCTGGAGGCCGAAGTCGATCCACGCGCGCAATCAGAGCTCGCGAAAGTCAGCTTTCAGTCTCTGGGCGCTGAGAAATTTCTGGAGGCTTACCAGACCGGCGACTTTGTACTGGTATCCAATACGGCAGCGCTGGCCGCCGTCATTGCTCGCGCGCATGCGGCCTTGGGAAACTACGAGGAAGCGCGTACTTGGCTGAGCACGGCTGTGGAGCGCCTTGACGATGCAAAGGCCGCAGGAAAGGCTACCGCTGTCGACACCACCTACGTGCAGCTCACCCAGGCAGTTTTTAAAGGGTCTATCGACAAAGAGGTTAGTGAGGCCGAATCGATGCTGGAACAATTGCTGGAGGAGCAGCCGGACACCAGCGAAGCATGGAGCCTGCTCGGTCGGTATGCCGCCAGTGATGATCGGGCTGAGCGCGCGGCTGAAATGTTTGCCAAAGCAACGGCCATCAACCCTTACCGAATGGGGGACCGCCTGTCGTTTGTCAAAGCAAGCATCATCGCCGGTAATAACGAAGACGCGCGTGTCGAGCTGCGAAAACTCAAACGCGCACTGCCCAAGTCGCCGCAGATCAACCTTCTCGAGGGCAGGTTGGACTTCATGGATGGCGATTACGAGAAAGCCATCCAGACGCTCTCAGGCGTGCTTGCAAGTCTGCCGGACGATCCCGATGCGCTTCTTCTATCCGGTATCGCGAATTCACGACAGAAAAACTACGAGATCGCGAGCCGACAGCTCTCGAAATTTGTAAGGCTGCGTCCAGACAACAAGCAGGCAAGGCTTGAGCTGGCTCGGCTACGTCTGGAAACTGGTGAGGCGGAAGCCGCCGAAGAAATCGCTAAAACCGTCCTGGAGGAAGAAGAAATGAACAAACCAGCTTTGGGACTGCTTGCCATGGCGCTCTCCGGCCAAGGTCAGTACGCTGAGAGTGCACAGACCTTCGAGCAAATTGCGGCGCTTGCACCCGAGGTTGCCGAGGCTCAGTCGGCCGCGGGTGCCCAGTACCTGTTTGCGGGTGATACCGAGCGTGCGATCGACCAATTTCGAGAAGCCGTCGAGGCGTCACCAGAGGTCGAAGACAACTGGGCACGTTTGGTCGTCGCGTTGGCGCAAACCGATCGTCGGGACGAGGCCAACGAAGCATCAGAACAGTTTCTTGAACAACATCCTCAGTCTCCGATGGCGCTGTCGCTTGCTGGTCGCCTTGCACTTCGCGATGGCAACAATCAGAGCGCCCAGGAGTATTTCGAGCGTGCTCTGGAAATCGACTCGGGTAATTCGACCGCAAACGATGGTTTAGCGACGGTTCTCATGCTTCAGCAGGATATAGGAGGAGCTAAGGCAGCGCTGCAACGATCACTCAAGGCGAATCCGGAGGATGTAAACACAGCTCTTGGGCTTGCCTCTCTCGAAGAGCGCACGGGAAACATCGACGCGATGGTGTCGGTACTGCAAGACGCTGTGCAAGCAAGTCCCGGCGATCTGCGTCCGCGCGTCGCCCTTGCTCGACACTACATCGGGCAACGGGACTTTCAGGCGGCGTTGGAGGTAACCGAACAGATCAAGGGCTTACACGGCGACAAACCGCTGCTCCACGAGTCTCTGGCACGTGCCTATGTCGGCGCTAACCGAATCCCGGAAGCGCTTGAAAGCAGTGATAGGCTGATTGAGCTCGAGCCCGAAAACGCAGGGTATCTCGCGTTAAGCGCCCGGGTGCAGCTCGCTGCTGGACGTCCGGAAAGGGCGGAACAGCAGTTGCGCGAGGCGCTGGCGCTCAGTCCGGGTAATGCTCGGATGAGCGTGCTGTTGGTACAGGCGCTTGTTGCACAGAACAAACGAGCCACGGCTAAAGAAGAGATAGCGGGACTCACCGCCGAACTGAAGGAGAGCGCCCAGATCCTTAATCTTCGCGGTCGTTTGGCGTTGGCAGATCGACAAAATGGAGAGGCGGTTGACCTCTTGACGTCTGCGCTGGAGAAGCGGCCAAACACGGTGAATAAGGTACTTCTCTCGGTTGCAAACTGGCGCAATGGCGATCGTGATCGTGCTGTTGCTGACCTTGAAACCTGGGTGAAGGAATCCCCTCAGGATCTGGTTCTGCGAAACGAGCTAGCTCGACGTGCCCTTGAGCTAGGACGAGACGCGCAGGCGCGCAGCGAGTACGAGACGATCCTTGGACAGTCACCTGACAACGTGCTTGCTCTTAACAATCTCGCATGGCTGCTTAAAGATGGCGATACAGAACGAGCGCTCGAACTCATCAGTCGAGCAGAAAAAATCGCGCCGGATAGTCCAGATATTGCCGACACTGCCGCTATGGTCTACTACGAGAAAGGTGATGTGCGGCGCGCGCTTCGCTACAACGAACGAGCACTTCGAGGAAGCCCAGGCAACCCAAGTCTTCGCTATCACCGGGCGCAAATTTTGATTGCGGATAAGCAGCCCGGTGAAGCTTTGACCATCCTCGACGAGATCGCATCTGGCCCGGCTTTCGCCGACCAGCAAAACGCGCGGGAGTTGCTGTCGACACTCCAGTGAATCGCCATTGATCGGGGCGTAGCGACCAGCAAATCGCTAACCGCTTGCTCCGATCTCCACTGACCGCGGGCCCTTTCTCGTAAGCGAAGTTTTTCGTGGGGGGAGGTAATTCCCACCCGGCCTGCTAAAGTCTTCGTCGATCCTGATGAAAATCCATAGCGCAGGTGCCGAGTGGGGATAGTGGTGTGCTTGGATTTGGCAGCGAGGGTGTTGCGAGTGATGAAATCGGCAAGCTTGGTGATGCAGTGAGGCCCCTATGAGAATTGGTCTCCAATCTGCTTTTCGCGACAACTTAACTCCGATGGTCGTGCTTCTGTTAACTGCTTCGGTCCTGGCTCAGCACGCGCCTTTTGCGCGCTCTGCCACTAACTCAACCGAGCAGACGCGAGTGGTTGATGGTACCGATGCCGAACTCACGGCAGAAGCGATCGTCAACCGAGTGAATAACAACCTTGCTGTCGATCAGCTGTCGCGTACGATTCTGTTCAGAGCCCTAGATAAACGCGGAAAGGTGAGAGAACGCAAAGCCGTGAGTCTGCGCCGAGACTTCGGGGATGAGCGAAGACTGATCCTCTATTTCACTTCACCGAGCAGTATCAGGGACACGGCCGTACTTACCCTCGACAAGCCTCGAGATGTCGCGGACGATCAGTGGCTCTATCTACCAGCGTTGAGAAAAGTTCGCCGAATCCCGTCCGCAGAACGCGGGGATAAGTTTCTGGGCACCGAATTCAGCTTTGAAGACATGAAACTCGATGGCGGCCTCAGCCTCAAAGATTGCCGCTACACTCTAGTTGAGACCACGGCTGATGGTGCATATGTCCTGCGCGCGGAGCCGCTCGATGATGCTACGGCTGGCGAGCTTGGTTACTCGCGCGCGCTCATTAGCGTGGATCCCATAAATTGGGTGGTGACTGAGGGCGTGTTCTGGGATCTTGCGGGACAGAAATCAAAGACGCTCACCGTGGATGATGTTCGCAATATCGATGGTAGGTCGACACGTCATTTCGTTCGCATGGACAACCATCTAACCGGCTCGGCCACTGAGCTTGTGATTACTGATGTGGATTATCGATCAACGATCGATGAACGCATGTTTACGACGAGAGCGCTGAAGCGGGGATACTGAGGTGGCCGGCCTGCGTAGCGCGACACTGAGCGCTTTTCTGGCCTGGGGTGCGGAGGCTGCTTTTGCGACCGCTCAAATTCAAAACGTACGGCTGGGTCTTCATCCTGAGTTCACCCGCCTGGTCGTCGATCTAGATCAACAGTCCGATTTCCTGTTAACCGAGGTAGCGACTTCACCAGGGCACTGGAATCTAACTATCGAGAGCGCGAAGGTAAGTGATGTACTCAAGCTACCTTCTGTTGAGAGCTCGGCTGTCAAGTCGCTAGCTATACAACCGAGCGGTACCTCGACCACATTAACGTTAACAACGTTATCTCCCACTACTGGTAACGCTACTGCTCCTGGATTGAGCGCGTTTGCACTCAAACCTGACCCGAGCACCGGGCGTGGGCATCGGATCGTCCTGGATGTTGTGTCTGTAGCAGTCGACTTCGACTCAGCGTCACAATCGTCGTCCTTATCGCCGGCGCAGTTAAACGCCGAAGATCCAGCCACGCCGGGTGAACGGTCTGATAGCGAGGGTGGCAGCAGTGAGATGACGGCAGCTCGTCTTGACTTGTCACTCGATGCGAGCTCCAACGAGTCGCCCGGCAGGATTGCCCGGTCGTGGGGATCATCCATAGGAAAGGCTCCCTCCGAGGAGTTCTCGGCCGCTAAGCCTGCTCCGTCGATCGACATCGAATGGAGTGGCACCTGGGAGCATGAGCTTGCCTGGGAGCTTGAGTCAGAGGATAGCCAGAAGTTTGAATCGGTCATTGAGCCGCAGGCAAACATTGACTTTTCCGACTCCGTATCTATGCGGGCAATTGGTCGGCTGCGCTACGATGCGGTTGGTGATTTGAATCCTCGCGCGAGAACACCGTTCAATTACTCCGGGCTGTCAGCGCCCTGGTTCAACAGCGCAAGAACCGAGGTGTCGCTTCGGGAGCTGTACTTCGATATCTACTACAAAGACATCGACTTCCGGCTCGGGAAGCAGCAGACAGTCTGGGGGCAGGCAGACGGATTCAAGGTGCTCGATGTGGTCAATCCACAGAGTTTTCGCGAGTTTATTCTGGATGACTTTGACGACTCGAGAATTCCTCTCTGGACGGTGAGCGCCGAGTTTCAAGCTTTCGATTGGGCCAGCGTTCAGCTGCTCTGGATTCCGGATACCACTTACCACGAACTCGCGGATGTAGGGACGCCCTATTTTCTGACTACTCCACGTTTCATCCCCCAGCTGCCGATCACACAGATCCTTGACGCCGACAAACCCAATAGCCTCTCAGATGGCGACTACGGAATTGCGCTGAATGGCTTCCTGGGTGGCTGGGATCTATCGCTTAACTATCTGTACCACTATCTGGATCAGCCGGTGCTGCGAGTAGGGCAGTCAATGACTGGTGCATTGACGGTGACTCCTACGTATGAGCGCAGTCATTTGCTTGGAGCTACGTTTTCGACGGCACTGGGCAGTGCGACCGTTCGCGGCGAAGTAGGTTACTCAACGGCCAGCTTTCAGGCGACGAACAATGCTGAAGCGGAGGGGTTTGCAGAATCTTCTGAGTTGAGCGCTGTGGTGGGTGTCGACTGGATTCCCTCCAGCGAGTCGCTTATTTCGCTGCAGTGGTTCTCAAACTTCCTCTTTGACTACTCGAGCGACATGAATCGAGACCGAGATGAACATCTGGTTAGCATGGCAATCCAGCGAGAGCTTGATAATGCGCGGTGGCGATTACGTGCGTTTGCTCTTCACTCTCTGAATGATTCCGATACGCAGTTCCAGTTTCGAGTGTTCTACTGGTTCAATACGGCGTTAGAACTTGAGGCGGGAGTCGATATGTTTGCGGGAAATCGTGCCGGCCTTTTCGGACAGTTTGATGAGCGCGATCGGATAGTGCTCGGCTTCGAATACAGTTTCTGACGAAATAGAACGCTCGACGCCTAGCGA
The DNA here is from genome assembly GCA_039111155.1 of Pseudomonadota bacterium. Lineage (GTDB taxonomy): Bacteria > Pseudomonadota > Gammaproteobacteria > Pseudomonadales > Halieaceae > Congregibacter. Next base: position 170,025 of record JBCCPL010000005.1, read on the forward strand.
TACACCCGGGCGCTGCAGGCCTCGCAGAGGCATTCTGCATTTGTTCAGAGGGTCCCTAGACCTGCAACTCCGGGTTTGAGGCGTCTTCGCCCAGCTCTTCTCTCAAGCCATGCTTATCAATCATCGAATAAAGGGTAGGCCTTGCTACACCGAGGAGTTCCGCAGTTTCTGTGATGTTTCTGTGCGTGATGGTCAGAGCCCTCAAAATCGTCGTCCGCTCGGCGGCTTCCCGCGCCTGGCGCAGATTCAGGGGCATATCGACGGCTTCTGCATCGATACCGGACTCCGCGTTCTCCAGATCAAGATCCTCGCAGGTGATCAGATTGGAGTCGCTCATAATCACGGCTCGTTTTACCCGGCTCTCGAGTTCGCGGACGTTTCCGGGCCACTCATACGAAGCGATAGCCTTAGTAGCTGCCTCGTCGAAACCCTTTGCAGCGTTAGCCTGATCACGCGCGAACCGTGACAGAAATTCGTGAGCCAGAACAACGGCGTCCCCATCTCTGTCTTTCAGCTCCGGAATCTTAATGACGACGTCGCTAATCCGGTAGTAAAGATCCTCGCGGAAGCGTCCATCCGCGATAAACTCCTCCAGGTTCTGATGCGTTGCGCAGACTATCCGAACGTCCACCGGAATCTCACGCCGACCACCAAGCCGCTCGATTACGCGTTCTTGGAGAAACCTCAGTAGCTTTGCCTGCATCTCCAGAGGCAAATCGCCGATTTCGTCGAGGAACAGCGTTCCTTCATGGGCATGTTCAATCTTGCCTTTCGTTTGCTGGTTGGCGCCGGTAAATGCGCCCTTTTCATAGCCGAATAGTTCACTCTCGATGAGGGTGTCCGGGATAGCCGCGCAGTTAATGGCCACCAGGTTTTCTTTCGAGCGTGGACTCATTCTGTGGATTGCCTGGGCAAATCGCTCTTTACCGGTACCCGATGCACCAAGTAACAGGGTCGATGCGTCGGAGGGGGCGACTTTTTCGACCATCCGGCACACCTTCAGCATTTGGGGACTAACGGCGATTATCTCGTCGAGGGGTTGCGCATTGGTGGACTTCTGCAGTTCTTTGTTTTCGATCTCGAGGTCGTAAACGTGCTGGGCACGATCAACCAGCAGAGCGATGGTCTCCGGGTCAGCGGGTTTCTGATAGAAGTCGTACGCGCCTCGTGCGATGGCCCGGACCGCGTTAGCTCGATCATTGTCCCCGGTAATCACAATCACCTTGGCTTCCGGGCTGATAGAGAGAATCTCAGATAGGGTCGCCATGCCCTCGGTGACGCCCCCCGGGTCGGGCGGTAGCCCGAGATCCAATAGGATCACGCCGGCCTGATGACGCCTGAGCGCCGCTATCGCCTCTCTTCTGTTTCCGGCGCAGACAACGCTATGTCGATCGAAGGCCCAGCGTAGCTGGTTCTGAAGGCCTTCATCATCCTCGACGACTAGCAATGTTGGTTCAGTCGATTTCACGTGCGCTTTATCCTGTCAGCTCCCCACAGCGTAACGCTCGGCCGTACCCGGCTCCATCTCAACGGCAGGAATTGTGATCGTGAACACGCTGCCGCACCCGACGACCGAATCTACTGAAATATCACCGCCCAGCTGGCGCACGTACTCGCGTGCTTCGAAAGCCCCAATTCCCATGCCAGTAAGCCCTTTCGTCGATTCAAAGGGCTTAAATAGGCGATGTTGAATGAACTCTTCAGTCATGCCGATACCTGTGTCTGAAATTTGAATCAGCAGATGAATGCCGGCGTTGGAAAGTTCGATGACCACCTTCCCATCGCTTTCCTCGACCGCTTCCTGAGCGTTCTGGACAAGATGGGAGATGACCGTCGCGAGTTGATCCGGGTTCGCCTGGGCAAAATGCGCTTCCGAACTCGACTTAAGCTCAAGCTCCTGGGATTTTATTGATCGCTGCGCAACGACCCTCTCAAGAATCGCATAAACATCTACCACCTTCACCGACTCGCTACGCTCGCCGCTTCTCATTTGCTCCATAAGGCGTTGCATGCGGTTGACACTGTTTTGAACAGTGGCAAGCATATCGTCGATAAACGCCGGGTTACTGCGATGTTTCTTTGCGTTCGCAAGCAATAATGACTGCTGAGCGAGGATATTCTTCAGATCATGAACGATGTAAGCGGACAGGCGATTGAAGGCAGCAAACTGACTGGTCTCCATGAGCTCATTGCTCACACGGGCCTGAGCCAGATAGCTCGCGGCCTGCCTGCCTACTGTTTTCAGAAGGTCATGGTCCTCCCAGATCAAGTCCGTTCGCAGTGGCGTCTTCTTGAGAATAATCAGGCCCTCAAGCGTTGCCTGAAACAAAAGCGGCACGACCAGCCATCCACTGGGGGATTTGGCCAGCCCGTCTGGCAATGGCAGATCCGAATAGACCGAGGGATCCTTAGCGAGCTGTTGCAAATCGACTACCCAACCGGTTTTTTCAAACCACTCGCTGAGTGCTAACCATTCCGCTGCACTGGGTTCCTCTTTCAGCCCCCCTTGCCGCCAGGCCGACGAAAGACTGAACGACCCCTGGGCTGTTCGAGTGTACAAGACTCCTCCCTCGCTTGAGACAATCGGGGCCAGGTTCTTAATTATGCCAAGCCCCAAATCTCCCTCGATGGTTGCGAGACCATTAGTGAACTTGAGCCACTCTTCCCGATAGTCGTAACGATTTCGGAAGAAATTCTTTGACAGGTAAACACGCAGTCGAGCCCTCAGCGACGCTGAAAACAGAACACTGCCGAGAAGAGCTATCGCAGCAGCAAGAAAACTGACCTGGAGAACGCTTCCCCACTCCCCGCCGAAGTAGTTGAGCGCGTAGCCTGCGAGGGACATGCCGATCAGATACGACCCTGCACCCAACAGTGTGATCGAATGGAAGACAACCTGGCGCGAAACGTACACTTCGAGGCGCCAGCTGCGGTTCCTCGCAATCGATATGGCAAGCCAGGGCACCGCTATGGCATTCACTAGCCCCCGTGCCTGCCATAGCTCCGCCTGCAGGCTCGCGAACAGCATAGCGCTCGCATAGTGCAGAAAGTCGTACCCAAAGATCAGCAGCATACCGAGGCATAGGAACTTAAGGCCCCAGAGCTCCGAGTAGGTTGCATTGCGATATATCTGCTCTGTCAGCACGAGCACGCTGACGCTGAGGATCAGCCAAATCACTACGGTGAGGTCAAATGTAGACGGAAGAAGCCCGTTGAGTTCTGTGTCGGCAAGCCCCAGATACACCACGGCGCAGGCTCCGATGACAGATCCGGGTAGGACCGCCTTGCTGAAACGAGCGATCAGGGCGCTGCCACCCTCTCCGGCCTGTAACTGGCAAAGACTCAGAAGGAAATAGATCCAGGTGACGTCACGGGCAATCTCCGTCAGTTGAATCGCAATGATTGGCGGGTACTCTAAGCGTGTACCCACCGCGATAGTGATACTCCACGCAGTGCTTGCGAACGTCGCTAGTACCAGCGACGGACCAAGAGGTTTCACATGCCAGGAGCGGAGCAGTAGCGCAGTAAGCAGGCCGAATGCCAGAGCCGCCACGCCGTAGCTGATGAATGTAATTTCAAGCATTTGTTAGTAGCTGTGATCCACGCACGAACATTCACTTCTTTGTGATTTTATAATGATTACTTTCGAATGAGGTCTAGCTTACGCGCGTTCGGCGACGTAGAACTCAATTCGGCGCGCAATGGAGCTAGACGCCATCGCCTCATCCGCCAACGGCAGGCAAGCCATATCCAAGCCAACTGAAAGGAACGACTCAGGTGATAAACGAGAAAATAGCGATCGTAGGTTTAGGCTATGTTGGTCTTCCGCTCGCTGTCGCATTTGGTGAAAAGGTCACGACCATTGGCTTTGATATCAATGAGAAGAAGCTGGCGAACTATCGTGCCGGTGTCGATCCCAGTGGTGAAGTCAGCACCGACGAGCTGAACCGCGCCGCAAACCTCGAGTTTACAAGCGATCCTCGCTCCCTTGCCACTGCAAGCGTTGTCATCGTCGTTGTACCCACACCGGTGGATTCTGCGAAGCAGCCGGATCTCACGCCACTCACAGGTGCAACAACTGTGGTCGCTAAGCACATCTCACCGGGAACGATGGTGGTGTTTGAGTCCACCGTATTCCCCGGTTGTACCGAAGAGATCTGCGTGCCGATTCTGGAGAGAGAATCGGGATTGCACTGGGCCGGTAGCGAAACAGCGTTGTCAGGGCAGTCGGACCAGGTGTTCAGCGTAGGTTACTCGCCCGAAAGAATTAACCCTGGTGACAAAAATCACCGTCTGACCAATATCGTTAAGGTCGTTTCGGCCGATACTGCTGAAAACCTTGAACGGATCGCGGAGCTGTACGAGATGATTGTTTCCGCTGGAGTTTATCGAGCGCCGAGTCTGAAAGTCGCCGAGGCAGCAAAGGTGATCGAAAACACACAGCGCGATCTGAATATCGCTCTGATGAACGAACTCGCGATGATCTTTGACGGGCTGGGGATTGACACTCTCGATGTGTTGGAGGCTGCAGGCACCAAGTGGAACTTTCTGCCGTTCAAACCCGGGCTGGTTGGGGGGCATTGTATCGGTGTCGACCCCTACTACCTGACCTATAAAGCTGAGATGTCTGGTTACTATCCGCAGGTAGTGCTCGGTGGACGCAAGACCAACGACGGAATGGGGAAGTTCATCGCCGAGCAGACTATTAAGTTACTCGCGCGCTCGGGCCGTTTTACCCCAAACACCCGAGTGGCAGTTCTTGGTTTGACGTTCAAGGAAGACTGCCCAGATCTTCGGAACTCAAGAGTACCTGACATCCTGGCCGAACTTGCTGCGTATGGCTGCGATGTTGTGGTCAGTGATCCGATAGCGGACCCTGATGAGGCAATGGCCGAGTACGGGCTGTCGCTGGCGTCTCTCGAAGAGTTGCGACGCAACCCGGCCGAGGCGCTTATTTTTGCGGTCCCGCATCGCGACTATGAGGAATTGTGTGATTCGGCCTGGAAGTCGCTGGTGCAGATCGGGGGTACGGTGGTTGACGTAAAGGGCCTTCTGGATCGCTCTAAGTTCGATGCGGAGCACGCCACACTATGGCGTCTCTGACCCAAGCTGAGATGCCCAGGAGTCTGGACTGAGGGAAGGCTGAGAAAAGGCTGCGAGAGGGCTGCAGAAAGACTGAAATGGAGTTGCAGCTTGCTGAGGTACAGAGATTCGAATCACCTGACTCGGACGCGAACAACGCCATGGTCGTCCGCCGTAGCCCCGGTCTCGCCGTGCAAAGACGTGTCAAAACGGTTCCGGTATCAGCTCTGCTAGTTCTCAGGACGGGTTTTTCACACTTCGGCATGAGTAGGAATAACCGCCGATTCAGGCGGCATTTTGAGAGAAATCGTTGTTAAATTGGCGGGATTGACGAAAAACGGCCATTTTTATGAATCGGAAATACGTTCGGTTGACGTATTTCGCACTATAGGGGTGCGTGGAGCGCGTAACTGGAGGATTTGGCTTGCTGGGCCGAAAACTGTGACGTGCTGCCCTTGTCAATTTAGAAGCCGCTTGTCTTAATTGCGTTTGGAACGCTGAATCCACATTTACGCCGGGCGTCGCGCGCATCCGAAGCGCTCCCGCTACACGTTGCAGTGCCGGAATGGCATCACAACAGAACCATCAAATTGCCGAAATTCGTTTAGGGAGCAGGGCGTGTATCACCAAACCTATGGGTTTAGCGAAGAACCTTTTCGTCTGAGTCCTGACCACAGCTTTGCGTTTCAGCATCGCGGATATAAAAAAGCTCGTGCCTACATGGCTTACGCATTCATGCGGGCTGAAGGGTTCGTAATGGTTACGGGGCGACCCGGAACGGGCAAGACGACGCTCATCGGAGCGTTGATCGCGGACCTTGCTAAAGAGCGTGCGCATACGGCAAACCTTGTTTGCTCGCAACTCGAAGCCGACGATCTCTTGAAAATGGTGGCTTACGAGTTTGGCGTCGACGTTGGAATCAGTGAGAAAGGGCTGCTTGTCCAGCATCTGCAACGACGGCTCATGAAATGGCATCGCGAGGGGCGTCGGGCGCTCTTGGTTGTCGATGAAGCACAGGACCTATCTGTCACCGCAATGGAGGAGCTGCGGCTTCTGACGAATATGCAGGTTGGTCAGCGGCCCCTGCTGCAGATTTTTCTGCTTGGTCAGCCCGAATTACGCGAACTTATTCTGAGCCCTGCCATGGAGCAGGTTCACCAGCGCATCGTTGCTGCGAGCCATCTGCAGCCCCTTGAGATGGATGAGACGGAAGCCTACATTAAGCACCGCTTGCTGACGGCCGGTTGGAACGGCGATCCGGCGATCTCCGATGCGATCTACCCGTTGGTGTTCCAGTTCAGTGAGGGGGTACCCCGCCGGATAAACCTGATTTTCAGCCGACTGCTTCTGCACGGATCCGTCGAGGAGCGTCACCGACTCGGAGTGGAGGATTTGAGAGAGGTCATTGAAGAGCTTCAATCAGAAAACCTTGCTGTGGGAACGCATATCAATCAGGACTTCGACGTGGTAGACGTGTTCTCCGATAGCAGCGCATCGACCGTGGACGGTGAATCCGTCAGGCACACTGGCGACGACGAAAAAGCCTCGCTGCAGATGGCGGCCGGTTCGGCCGTCGCCGATGCCGATCGAGATGAGCGCGCGGCCGCATGGCGGCGTCGGTCACGTCGTCAGAGCAAATAACACACAGGTCGCTTTTTTTGAGGAACTCTCACATGAACGAACCACGCAATCACTACAAAAACAACAGCCACTCTATGGTTGCCAATCTTCGAGCCAGTGCCCAGGTAGCCCCCGCGCAACTATCGAGCCAGGCAACTGTGACGGCCGTGCAGGGTGCGATTATCGGTTTGTTCGTCGCATCGGTGCTTACCTTGATTGGCTGCGGTGGCTACCCCTCTATCCCCGTGAGTGAGCGAAGCGTTGCACCTGACTACAACTATGTCATCGGGCCAGGTGACACGATGGAGATATTCGTTTGGGGGAATGAGGAACTTACAACTACGGGCATCGTTCGACCTGACGGAAAGTTCACAACGCGTCTCGTCGAAGATCTTCAGGCGAGCGGAAAGACATCCACTCAGCTTGCAAGGGATATCGAAGAAGCCTATGCCCAGTACGTGCGACAGCCTGTTGTCAGTGTCATCGTGAATGGGTTTGTCGGGGTACCTGAGCAGCAGGTACGAGTCGTAGGCGAGGCCGCGCAACCCTCGAGTGTTCCTTACACCCAGTATATGACTCTGCTCGATCTGATGATTGCCGTCGGTGGCATGACGGAGTTTGCGGCTGGTAACAAATCGGTGCTGGTAAGACGGCAGGGAAACCAGCAAACATCTTTTAACGTGCGCCTCGATGATCTGTTGAAGGATGGGGATATCTCGGCAAACGTCTCCTTACTGCCAGGCGACATTCTTATAATTTCTGAGTCATGGTTCTAAGCAGGCGACTGGACCGCGATTACTTTCGCGATCATTTTCGCGAATACTTTACCGAGGATAAGCCGTGCAGGATTCAATTGCCCGACTAATGTCGATGCTGCTGGGGGTATGGCAGCACAAGTGGTTAGCTATAGCCATCGCCTGGATGGTCGCTGGCGCGGGCTGGTTCTATGTCTGGAAGATGCCCGAATCTTATCAGGCGACGGCTCGAGTCTACGTTGACACCAACTCTGTGCTGCGCCCCCTCCTTAAAGGCCTCGCCATCACTCCCGACGTACGAGGCCGCGTCCGAATGATGAGCGGCACGCTGTTCAGCCGTCCTAACCTTGAGAAGCTCGCCCGAATGACCGATCTGGATATTACGGCCACTAATGAGCGCAGCAAGGAAGCATTGATCAATCGCTTGAGAAACTCGATTCAACTGTCGGGCGAGCGAAGAAACAAATCGCTCTACAACATAACAGTAACGCACCGAGATCGGGAGTCGGCTCGTCGCATCGCCCAGTCTTTGATCACCGTTTTTATCGAAAGCTCCCTCAGCGGTAAGCGCGATGACAGCTCGGGAGCACAAACGTTTCTCGATGAACAAATCGAGGACTACGAACAACGGCTGATCGAGGCCGAGGGGCGTCTGGCAAAGTTCAAGCAGGAGCATGTCGACGTACTTCCCGGAGCTTTTGGCGGTGACTACTACAGCCGCCTGCAAACCTCACGAAGACTTTTGGAGTCAGCGCAGCTGAGTCTGGAAGAAACCGAGAATCGACGCGATGAGCTCGAGCGGCAGCTTAATGGAGATGGCTCCGTACTCGCCGACAGCTTGCTCAAAAGCGGTGTGTCCACTGCCTCGGAAACTCGAATACAGCAATTGCGTATACGCCAGGACGCGCTGCTCGCACAGTACACTGAGCTGCATCCAGAGGTTCGCCGAATCAGCGGCCTGATTGAGGAATTAGAGTCCAAGCGTGAGCAGGAGCTTGCCGCGCTAAAGGAGAATCTGTCTGGTGCGATCAGCCCTGAGAATCCGCTTTATCAGGATTTGAGCGCATTGCTGGCGCAGGCGGAAGGCACTGTAGCTGAGCTTAAGGTGCGAGTAGCTGAGTATGAGCGTCGCACTGACGAACTTGACCAGAAGGTAAATCAGATACCCGAAATTGAGGCCGAACTTAAGCAGCTCGATCGAGATTATCTCGTGGTTAAGGGGCAACACGAGAATTTGCTACAGCGCCGTGAGTCGGCACGTATTTCACAGGACGTTGAAGATAACGCAAGTGATGTGACCTTTCGTGTAATTGATCCGCCGTTCGTGCCGCTACGTCCTAGTGATCCCAATAAGCTGCTTTTTCATGCACTGGTTTTGGTCGGAGCGCTGGGACTTGGTGTTTTCGTGGCGCTTGTCGCTTCGATGATCAAACCCAAGGTGTCCGATGCGCGCACGCTCGCCGAAAACACCGGTTTGCCATTGCTTGGAGTAGTTACTTTCAACAAAGACGTTGCCGCGGTCAGGCGAGACCGTTGGCGACTTGCCGGATTTAGCGTTACCTGCGCGACGCTCCTGGCCGCTTTTTCTGGGGTTCTTGTAACCTCAGGTGCAGTGTAGGAATAGTGTAATGAGCATCATCGAGAAAGCGGTAACGCAAAACAAGCAGCGCCCGGGCGATGACGGTGTGCGTCGCGACGGCTCTGATGATGGCTTGCGTCCAACCTCAGCGGAGACCCTTGGCTCGGCTGAGGCCGATCACCTTCGGGAGGTTTCTGTTCCCTCGGCGGTGCCCTCCATGCACGGAGCTGTTGATCAGGATGCCGGTGAAGGGCGTTCTAGTCAGGCATCCCGCTACCACGAATTACCGCTAGAGGTGCTGGCTGACCAGGGGTTTCTGACCCCGACCACGCCACGAAGCCGGATCGCCGAGGAATACCGGACTATCAAGCGACCGCTGTTAAAAAATGCACGCGATCTCGCGGAGCGGGAAAGTACGCTATCCAATCTCATAATGGTGACCAGCGCGCTGCAGGGAGACGGCAAAACGTTTTCCTCGATCAACCTAGCCGTAAGCATGGCGATGGAGCAGGATACAAATGTACTGTTCATCGATGCAGACGTGATCCGCGCCAGCGCCGGGCGAATTTTGGGGATTCCCGAGGGAAGCACCGGACTGATTGATTTGCTCGAAAATGACTCGGTGACTCCATCCGAGGTCATCATGCAGACCAACATACCGAATCTCAGGATCATCCCGGCCGGTAATGTGTCCGAGCGAGCAACGGAGCTCCTTGCCAGCGATTCCATGCATGAGTTCATGAAGGAGCTGTCGGCACGTTACCCCGATCGCATCATAATATTTGATTCACCGCCACTATTGCTGACCACCGAAGCGGGCGTGCTGGCGTCCTTTATGGGTCAGATTGTGTTTGTCGCGGCTGCGGATAAAACACCCCAGGCCGCCATTGATGAGGCGCTGGAGCACATAGGAGAAGACAAGATTGTTGGCGTGGTTCTGAATAAAGCGTCGCGTCGACGGTCCAAGCTACTGGGCGTAGGGAGCTATGGGTACGGGTACGGGTATGGATACGGGTATGGGTATGATCAATCTCGCCAAAACTCCCGTTCGCCGGAGGCGGTAACCGAATCCAGCGAAAGCGATGCGTGAACCGCAGTCATCCTTAGGGTCGCAGTACGACTGCGGCCCCAACGATAAAAAGTCTTTCAAGCGCGTTGGTTGTCAGGTGAACAGTGGTTCCAGTCTTCTCCATTGCCGAATCAGTGTCATCGCTCCGCGCACTTTTATGGCTGCCGGGCTTGCATTGGCTGCTACGAGCTTTGAGTCCATCAGTGCAGAGTGGGTGACACAGCCAGCGGTTAGCGCATCCTCCTACTACACCGACAATGTTTGCCTGGCTCCTGACGACGAGGAGGGCAAGTTCGTCGGGATCTTTACGCCTTCTATTCGAATGAGCGGCACCGGTGCCAGAGCCAGAATGGCGCTCCAGGCCGCCGCCCAGTACAACACGCTCGGCGATAGCGATATCCGCTGTAACAATCAGGGTTTTGGTGGCTTTCTTCGCAACCGCGAAGCTTGGGTCCCCCGCATTAACTTTGCGGGCTCTGTAGATGCCGTGGACAACTGGCTTGTGCTCGATGCGACTGCGAGGGCCTCGCAGAATCCCATTAATCCTTTTGCAGCGGGTGGCAGTGAGAACCTGAATGCGCTGGGGAACACGAACATCACCTACCAGTACGGTGCCGGAGCCACAATAAGTCGCCAGTATCGAGACAACCTGAATTACCTTCTGCGTTACAACTACACCGAGCAGTACAACTCCGTAAACGTTGGGTTTGGTGACAGCCAGCAGGACCTCGTTGTCTTCGATGCTGGAATGATTCCGGCGGCCACCAGGCTGTCGTTTCGCGTAGCCGCGCAGTATCAGGAGGTTACCTTTGAAGAGCAGGGTGCGTTGCCTGAATTCACAAACCGACTGGCTAGGGCTGAGGTGAATTCCATTTTTCGTGTCACCGATGACTGGTCGTTAGACGCAAGAATAGGGGAGGAAGACAACGTTTTTACTTCCCAGTCCGATGATGTGGACGGAAGCTATTGGGATGCGGGCATACGCTGGGCCCCCAATGCACGAGTGACAGTCGGTGTTGGTTATGGGGAGCGGTTCTTTGGCAATGCACCGCGAGCTGACGTCAGCTACCGCCATAAGCGATCATCGCTGACCGCGTCGTTTCTGCGATCCGTACAGTTCCCTCGAAATCTTCGAGCTGGAGATCAGCGTGATCTGCCCGATAACGTCGATCCGGTCGATCCGGGCTTTTTGCCGGGAGATGACATTGGCAGCATCTCAACGCCGACATTTATTGGGAATCAGCCTATTTTGAACGATCGGTTCACGCTGCGTTACGACTTCACGGCGCGTCGTACAAATTTCTCGTTGGCGCTTACCGAATCTCAGCAGACCGTATTTGCTAATGATCGAGAAGGTACGTTCCGAAACGCCCAAGCGTCTGTCACTCGTCGCCTCAGCGGAAAAACCAGCGCTTTTCTGCGCTACCGGTGGCAGGAGAATCGTCAGGACAACACAGTGGTCGATAACCTGCAGCCCCAGGGTTTCGAAAGCTCTCAGTATACGGTCGGGGTAACCCGACGCCTCTCTCCGCAGTTTCGCACCGTTCTTCAGTATCGGTACACTGATCAGCAGGGTAATCAAGAGGCTAACGGCTTCATCGAGCAGCGCGTCATTCTCTCGTTCAACTATCGGTTTCGATAAGCGCGAACTTGGAACCGCTAGCGTCGTTCGAGTCTGACTAGACGGCACACTTTCTGCTCGGTTCGCAGCAATCCATACCACCAGGTCTAACGCTATCTTTCGCTGGAAGGTTCTTTCAACGTGGTCCGCCCTTCTGCAGGTCGAGTCCGCTTGGAATGCGCTCTTCGAGCGTGTCAGTCCCAGAACGCCATTCCAATCCCATTGGTGGGCCATACACTGGTTCGATCAATATCGAGACCTTGTCGAGACCCCGTGGGTGTTGACCTGCTACGAGTCTGACTTACTCGTCGGTGTTGCTCCTATGTATGTTTCGAGACAAAAAAACATACTGGGACTTGGAAAACAACTGGCGTTTGTCGGTTCGGGTGAACCTGAAGCTTCCGAGACCTGCGCCGAATACACAGACGTGTTGTGTGCACCTCAATGGCAGAGTAAGTGCATGCATGGCCTAATCGAAGCGCTGAGCTTAGATTGGCAGATCAGCTCGGTCCTGCTGGCAAGAATGTTACCTGACCGTGCCGCTGCTTTCCGGGCTTCATTGACAGGGTCGATGCCCTACCTTCGATCGCATAGCGCAGGCTACCGATACCGATTGAGAATAGACGATCCCTCCAGGCCGCTTGGCTTGTCTGCGAAGATGCGAAGTTCGCTGCGCAGGAAGCGCCGCAAAATTGAAGCGCTATCGGGCGTAGAAATCCGCTGGTCCGTTGACGAGGAGTCGGCTCTTCTGAACTATGAGGCACTTGCGGAATTGCATACCCGACGCTGGAATTCGGCGGGGAAACCTGGAGCCTTCGCGACTCCTCAGTTCATGGACTTTCACCGCGAACTTGTTCTGGAGTCACTGCCGCGAAACCGTCTCCTGCTATTTAGCATTCTGGAGCGGGGTAGCCCTTTGGCGGTGCACTACTGCCTCAGCGAGGGTGATACCGCTTTTTTTTACCAATCCGGTATTGACCTGGGGAGGTTTGCAGACCTCTCGGCGGGAAACGTCTGCCATCTACTTGCGATCGAGGAGAGCATGAGGCGAGGACTGAAGTACTATGACTTTATGGCGGGTGGCGAGAACAGCTATAAAACTCGCTTTACCGCGCGCGACGACCAACCGCTCGTTACTACTTCCTACTACCGCAACGGTTTAAGTCGTTACTTTCTACCCGTTCTCAAGAGGATTATGTCCTAGCCATGGCACTCTGTACTCGATGCCAAACCCCATCCGCGACGTTGTGTCTGGTGATGCGTGTGACTAGGAGAGCCGAACTCTGTGAATTTCCTTAAAGCGGGGACCGTCGCGGCTTCTTGTGCAACTCCTGAATCCAGTTGGTTATCCAAGCGCCCCTTCGAAAACGTCTCGATAGTGCCTTGCCGCAGCGTCCCAGGTGAAGCTGGTAGCCCGGTGCAGACCCTTCTCCCGTAGATCAAGGCCAAGAGAATCGTGTTTCCAGATGGACATCATCGCTTCCCCTAAATCGCTCGAGCTGGAGTGGTCGACCAGGAGGGCCGCGTCTCCAGCGACCTCTGCACATGCGTGGAACTTGGATGTGATCACAGGACAACCTGTTGCCATAGCTTCCACAATCGGAATACCAAACCCTTCAAACGCCGATGGAAAAACGAAAGCCAGGGCGTTCTGATACAGATCTACGAGCTCGGCTTCTGTCATATGGCCTGTCAGTATTTCTATCCCGTCAGCCTCGTAGAGTTTGTTGTGCTTGGATAGCTTGAGCACAAGCTTAGGTTTCTCTGGCCCAGGCAGATCTTGGTAGGCCTGACAGATGAGTTCGACGTTTTTACGCTTTTCATCATTCGATATGTGGAGAAAATACGGCTCGCGATGCGTTTGTGACTGGGCGGTTGCGCTGGGCTTGAATACATCATGGTCTACGGCGTTATAGGTAAAAGATACCTTCTCTGGTGGGATCGGCAGCTTCGACAGGATCGAATTGCGGCTACTGTTCGATACCGTTACCACTTCAGCACAGAAACGCTCAAGATCATTCCAAGCGCTTACTTTGCGTCGATTTGCCCGCCATCCGACATAAGCGGCCCGCACGCCCTTGTAGTACTGAAACAACGGAATAGCCATCGGTGCTACGCCGTGAAGAGTAACGACGAGTGGCGTACTATGACCACACAACGCACGCGGCGGGGGATTGCCTCCACCAGCCCTGGGGTCCCATAGCACGTCTACATCAGTCGGAACGGCGCTTAGCTCTCGGAAAGCACTTACCCTGTCGCCCAGACCGTCTAATCGGGCCGAGATATTGTCCGCGCAAACGCGAAAACTTGCGGGTAACGTATCCGGGTAAAAGAGCCCAACGTGCATGTGTAAATTCCTTAAATCTCTAGCTTGCTATCTGGTCGCCAGTGAGTACTTTCAGGTGCCCTTCGCGATGGGAGACTTTTCCTGCCGTCGGTTTCGTGTTCTAAGACTGTCGTCCAAGCCGACGCTAACGCCAGAAAGCGAAAACTCGATTCCTTGCTGACCGTAACACGATGTACCGATATAGCTGTCTAGAATCGGCTCGAGCGGACTCATGGGGCTCCAAGCTGTAGACATAATCACAGTCTGCCGCTGGGTAGTACGATGATATCGACGTAAAATGCCAAAACGTGGACAAACATTTCGTACTTAGTGCGGGCGGCTTGCCTAGAGCATGGCTGCTTAGACTAGTAACCGTAAAATAGGTCCGTACGTTTTCTCTGTCCGTCCTTATATTCGGCCAAAGGTAGTCGGCCCAAAAGGCCACACAATAGGCTCTAGATGCTCGTTACGGTAAAGAAACTCTACGCTCTACTCGATCCGTACTATCGCAGTCGTTTCGTACTGATCTTGTTGTTGATGGTAATAACCGCTTTTTTTCAGGCAGTTGGTGTCGCCGCGGTCATGCCTTTCCTGTCGGTTTTAGCTGATCCCGGAATGATAGAGCGAGTTTCAACTCTCACGTTTCTGTTTGATGCGTTTGACTTCGAATCACGACGCTCTTTCCTGTACTTCCTCGGCGTTGCTGCGTTCATCGTTTTCACCATCGGGACCGCATTGGCCGCGATGTCGCAATGGGTAGTGACTCGCTTTTCACAGATGCAGCAGTATCAGCTCTCTCGTCGCCTGATGGGCGACTACCTACGGCGACCTTATACGTTTTTTCTCCAGCGTAACTCCAACGACCTCGCCAAGACGGTGCTGCAGGAAAGCGGGCTCGCCGTGAGCGGAGCGCTTTTGCCGGCCATGCGCCTCATAGGATTTATCCTGCTCACCCTATCGATCATTGCGTTGCTCGTGATCGTCAATCCTGTTCTGGCTTTGAGCGTTGCCTGCGCAATTTCTCTTAGTTACGCAGCGGTGTACTTCCTTTCCCGGTCATGGCTCACACGGATAGGTAAAGACCGTATTGATGCAAATCGAAAGAGGTTCACTGCAGCTGCCGAGGCGTTCGCGGGAGCGAAAGAAATACGTTTGCTCGGTAGAGAGGCACAGTACCTTGAGCGTTATCGTGAGCCTTCCCACCGAATTGCGCGTCACCAGGCCAACTCGGCCCTGCTGAAGGGCTTGCCGCAATACGCGATGGAGGCGCTAGCCTTCGGCGGTGTTCTGCTTGTGTGTTTGTACCTCATGAGCGATGAAGCCGGTATCGGCAGTGCGCTTCCTCTGATTGGACTCTACGGTCTTGCGGGCAAGCAACTGATACCCGCCGTGAATAAGATTTTCAGTTCCTTCGCTGATATCAAGTTCAACATGGCGTCGGTGGACGCAGTCTTGTCTGATCTGACCTCGGCGTCGCAGAAGAGAGCGTTGCCAAGCGCGGCAGATAGGTCGAATCCGGTTGTTCCAAAACAAGAGATCTCGGTGCGAGACCTGACTTATCGCTACCCGGGCGCAGATCAGGAGGCGCTGAATCGCATTAGTCTGCGAGTCGCGGCGAAAACGACGGTTGGTTTGGTGGGCTCCTCTGGAGCGGGAAAAAGCACCCTGCTCGACCTTCTGCTTGGTCTGCTGGAGCCTTCAGAGGGCGGTATCTATGTAGACGAGCAGCGTCTTGATGAATCCATCGTCTCGCGCTGGCAGGCTACGATAGGATACGTTCCGCAGCATATTTTTCTCGCAGATCAGAGCGTCGCGGCGAATATTGCGCTCGGTGAGCCCGCCGCTGAAATCGACCTGGAAGCAGTACACAAAGCGTCGCGGCTGGCCAATTTGCATGAGTTTGTAACGCAGGATCTGCCCGATAGCTACGACACTATCATCGGTGAGAGAGGCGTTCGGCTTTCAGGAGGCCAGAGACAGCGTATAGGCATAGCAAGGGCACTGTATCGCAATCCATCGGTGCTGGTTTTCGATGAGGCGACCAGCGCGCTGGATAACGAAACTGAGCGAAGCGTGATGCAGGCGATACGAAATCTCTCAGGCGATAAGACGATATTTCTAGTCGCGCATAGACTTTCCACCGTTCGCGATTGTGACGAGATCTTCGTCCTTCATAACGGAATTGTTTCTGAGCACGGGACCTGGGATGAGCTACTAGCCGCCGGCGATCGATTTAAAATCCTGGCTACCGGTGCTGTTGCCTGAGACTGGCGGCTCCCTCTTGTCCCGACTCTCCATGACGGCCGACTGAAGCAATGAGCAATCTCAGCATCACCGTAGTAATTTGTACGTGGAACCGTGCTGATCTGCTCGACGGTTGTCTGGCCGAAATGGCCAACATTAAAACCGGACCATCCGTTGATTGGTCGATCCTGGTGATCGACAACGGCTCAGGCGACCATACGCAGGAGGTCGTCCAAAAACATGCGGCGCACCTTCCATTATCCTCGGTCATAGAGCGTAAGCAGGGCTTATCGAATGCTCGGAATCGCGCTATCGATGAGTGCAAATCAGATTACATACTGTGGACAGATGACGACGTACGCGTGCCACCGGCGTGGGTGCAGAATTACGCTGACGCCGCGATTGAATACGCCAGGCCGGCCGTAATGGGTGGGAGTATCGTGCCCGACTTCGGAGACCATTCCCCCAATTGGCTCAGCGACGGGTGGCGAAGAGTGGCCAATGCGTATGCTGTTCGCGAAGCGCCCGGGCACGGTGTGCCTATCCACCGGTCGCACCAGCCCTTTGGAGCAAACTATGCGACCCTGACAGCGGTCCAGAAACGCTTTAAATACGACCCGAATTTGGGAAGGTCCGGCACCGCTATGCTATCCGGAGAGGAGGAGGCGGTCATCGGCGCTGTTCTCGATGAAGGGCTCAAGGGGGTCTGGCTCGATAACGTGGGGGTGCGTCATAAAATTGAACCCTTCCGTCAGCGTCTATCGTATCTGCGGTCCTATTTTGCCGGGCACGGAGAGGTCGATCGCCGGGTTCTGCTCGAAAGTTCGCCAGAGGAAAAAGGCAAAGTGCCTCGATGGATGCTGCGCGCTCTGCTCTCACAGTATTTAACCTATCTTCGCAAACGTCACCTGGAACGCGCCTGTGACTGGCTCGATAGTTATGCAAAGTTCGCCTTTACGCTCGGCGAATGGCGGGCATGGCGTGACTAATACACATACATGGGCCACAGGCGCACGAGAGGATGAAAGTGGGGGCGCACGTGGGGGTGCACGTGGGGGTGAAAGCGGAGAGGTAAGCTCAATTCGATTAGCTGTGATTATTCCCTACTACCAGAAAGAAGTGGGATTCTTGCGCCGTGCACTGCAGTCCGTCGCGTCTCAATCGGTGCTCAATGCTGGCTGTGAACTTGATGTATTTATTGTCGATGATCACTCTCCGGCCTGCCCCGCGACCGAGCTGGAGACATTTGATTGCCCGGTCGGGCTTCGAGTACGTCTACTAAAAACACGCCGAAATGGCGGCCCCGCCGCGGCCAGAAACCTCGGACTAGATAGCGTCGCGGAAGATACGGATTTCGTAGCGTTTTTAGACTCCGACGAAGTCTGGACTTCGAACCACCTGGAAAACGCGGTTAGAGCACTGGACGGCAGATTACGCGATATCTACTTTTCGAACTACTTAAGAAGCGATTGGAAATCCGACAAGTTCGCGATCACCGGATTTGGTGACGGGCACGAGGTACTCGATGGAGACCGAGGGTTGTTCCTGTTCACCGGCTGCCCCCTGGAAGACATCTTGATAAAAGCAACGGTCAGGATTCAGACTTGCGTGGTGCGCTGGAAGTCACTGCGTCAACTGCGGTTCAAGGAATCACTCCTCATCGGCGAGGATGCGGAGTATGTCGCGTCGGCTATTCTTGAGCACGATAGTCGGTTGTGTTTCTCCAGGGATATCGAGACTATAGAAGAGCAAGTCGGAATCAATGTCTCTCAGAATCGTGGCGGAGACGCCGAGAAGGAGAGGCAGGTACGGCTCCGGATGCTCAAGTACCAGGTCTATCTCCGGCGAGAAATGTCGCTGCCGAAAACTCTTAACGCTCGGGTTTTGGAAGCGCTTCAGGAAGCTCGCTACAACGCTCTTCGCGCAGCACTGGCGCCGGGATCCGTCGGTTCCCGCGTCGGTGCTTTCGTTCGCGCGACTACTATCGACTTGGGGTTCCCGGCTTATGTCCTGCGCAAAGCTCTGGACTCTCTTCTTAACTGGCAGAAGAAGACGCTTTCTCTGTGAACTACCTGAATACGCTTACGTCGGTGTTGCAGCCGATCTGTCGCGGCTACAAAAATGCCGTGCTGTTTGATTTTCCAACCTATGACAACGTCGGCGATCTTGCGATCTGGTTGGGCCAGATGGAATTTATCAGGCGCACGCTGAAGCTACCCGTCGTCGCAGTGGAACACTGTCATGCGAGTATTCTCCCAGATTTAGGTAGCGACACCCTCGTGTTCCTTTCCGGGGGCGGGAACATGGGTGATCTGTGGCCCCAGCACGAGCATTTTCGGCTTAAAGTCATTAAACGCTACCCTCAAAATCGAGTCATCGTGCTACCTCAGTCGATCCACTTCACATCGAGTGACAAGCTGAATGAAAGTGCGCAGGTCACGCGCACGCACGAAGACCTTTTCCTGTGTGTTCGGGATGCGCCAAGTGTCGAAGTAGGCAGCACCATGGTTACAAAGGAGCGCTGCCGACTTTGCCCTGATATGGCGTTGGCGCTTGGTTCTATCGGGCGACCGGTGGGGCCATCCATGCAGACCTTTGCGCTAAAGCGGGCCGATGCTGAGAAGAGAGAACTGGGGCAGCTGTCACCAGCGATCAAATCCGGAGACTGGGTAGGCACTCCGGTCACGCGGCTGGGCCGCGTTGTAGCAGCATTCGATCGGCTACAGACCCGTTATCCAAACCGGCTTAGTCGCTTGGCCGGAGCTCGGGTGGCCTTGTACAACGCGCTCGCCCGAGAACACTTCAACCGAGGATTGACAATGCTCAGCCAGGCAGAGGTTGTGATTACTGACCGCCTCCATGCGCACATTCTGTGTGTGCTCCTTGGTATTCCCCACGTAGTGCTTGACAACAGCTACGGCAAGATCAGCCGGTTCCGGCGAGAGTGGAATACCGGTGAAGGTCTCTGTGAGGTTGCAGAGAACTGGGCTGATGCGACACGCGTGGCGGAACAGATGCTGGCAAAACCGTCGATTGCTGTAGCGAGCGGTCGATGTAGCTGAATGTGGAAGATCTTGGCTTAGGCGGGTCAGCGGGCTGGGAGCGATCTCTATTGTGATTGAATCTTCGTTCTTCTACGAAAGTGCGTGGACGCGAGGATGTCATGTATTACCGTTGCAACTCAGCGTATATCCACGTGATCTGTTCGAAACTAGTTTGCAAACTTCGCAAAGATGTGAGCGCACGCTCTGAGGTTGACAGCGAGAGGCTAATGAAAAACTTCATCATTTTTTTTCACGAGAAGGAAGGAACGAGTGCTCTCGTAAGATTGCTGGACAACTTTCACACCGTGTCGATCGTGCATCAGACAGATAAATCGGGTTGGGAGCCGTTTGATCGCCACAATTGTGGCGAGCTCAGTGCAGCGTCGCTGGAGCGCTGCCTTGACTACATCTTCGACGAGTCGCCGTTGGATCTTCAAGGTCTGAATGGTGTCTACAGCCAAACCTCAACTAAGCCTCTGGACAGTTTCGATAAGTCGGGGTCTGTAGGTTTCAAGATGAGGTTTCTGACGTCGGAGGCGATGTCGCCTCTGCTTCGGCCGCTAGCGAAAAGGTCCTATCGCGTTGATCAGTTCGTTAAGGATCGCCTTGAGCAGAGTTTTCGACAGCGAATGTTTTCGACTCTGAAACGGCACGATGTGGTCGTGTTTATAGCAGCCAGGCAAGATTTGCTGCGCTGGGCGCTATCTAAGTACCACGGTGATGGGTCGGGCAACCGGGGTCATATGCAGTTCAAAATCGCCTCGGGTGAAATGTCGCGTGACAGCTTGGGAAAAATCGAAGTCGACTGTGAGAGATTCTCCGACTTCATCGAGGAGTGTCGAGGAGAACATGCTGAGAAGCGTGCCCTGGCTGATGCGATGACAAAACAGGGAATATCTGTTTACCCCTTACGCTACGAACAGTTCCTGAGCGATCAGACCGGATACCTCCATGACCTCTTCGAGAAGCTTGGTCAATCCGTGACGCAAGAGCAGATCGACGCTGCACGTGCTGCTGGCATGTTCTTCGATAAGGTTCACTCTGACGATATCTCGGAGTCAGTGGTTAACCACGAGGAGGTTATGGGACGGTTCGGTGATTGCTTTGAGGCGTGGTGAGGGGTTGGGCGCCACGGTAAAGGCCAAGCATTCACTTAAATCCCGAGCAGCGTTACTGAAAAGGTTCCTCTAAACACCGGGGCGGAAAGCGTCGATCACATGAATGCACGCAAAACGCCTGGGCCGTGAATACTCTCAGTTTGCAAAGGACCGATCGGTAAACCGGGCTGCGAGTTGCTGGCCACCTGACGATAACTATTAGAAATTAGTCCGCATTTATGATCATTCATCCGGCTACATTGAGCGTAAGTGATGGCCGCTGTCTCCTGGCCGCAAAAGTAGAGCTGGAGACCGCAGGTAAGATCTTCGGCTCTAGCGGCTCGAATACAGAAACACTCTGGATAGATTGGCCTGAGAGCTACTTCCGTCCAGAAGACGCAAACGCAGACCCATTCATGTTGATCTGCCTACCTTTGGCCATGTGTCTGAACGAGAGGCTGGAGGTTGTGGATTCAGTCTCGCAGTCGTTGATCGTGAACGTGCTTGAGGCTATGGAGATCTACAAGCACTACTTTCCGCATCTGTGCGAGGTAGTCAAGCTTCACGTGTCTGGTCGCGTTACGCAGGACACATCGAGGAGTGCGCGGATCGGTTCTTTCTATTCCGGTGGCGTAGATTCGTTGTTCAACATAGCCGAAAGTCAGCGACTGAATCGACACTATAGTATTCAGCCAGTGACCGACCTGTGGCTTGTGCAGGGAATGGATATAAAGCTTAGCGACGAAGCGCTTTGGTCCGAGACCAAGGACCGATTGCTTAGTCCATTGTACGCCTCGGAGCGTTTTCGATGTGCAGATATAAGGACAAACGCCCGAGACCTACATGACCAATATGTTGGTTATGAAGTGCTTGGATTTAGTGCGATTCTTGGGGGCATATCCAAGTGTTTTGCTCCCTTGGTCGGCACGTCCCTAATCGGTTCGTACGGGACTTATGCGGATATCATCCCGCACGCTAGCTCTCCTCTGGTAGATCCGATGTGGTCCTGCGATCGTCAAGTAGTCCGTCATTTTACATGCCGGGCTGATCGTATCGAGAAGATCAAGACGATCGGAGAGCATTCCCCAGAGCTGCTTGGTGGGTTGCGTGTCTGCTACAAGAATCTTGGCGGCGCTTACAACTGCGGCCGCTGCGAGAAGTGCCAGCGGACACAGCTACAATTGCTGCTCTGCGGACATTTGGAGAAGAGCCCAACCTTCGAATCCACGCTGACTCCGGAGAGTCTTCGCGGGCTCAGGTTGAAATGGCACAAGAAAAACCAGTACACCTGGGATTTCTGGCGCGATATAGAATCCGCTTGTGCTGACGCGGGTCTCGATGACTATCGGTCTGCTGTCCGTCGGATGTTGCTGAGCAACAAAGTTGGTTGGTTCCGCAGACGGTGGCGTACCCGCCTCAACCGGGTGCTTTTCTGGAAAGCCTGAATGCGGAATACGAAAGTGCTGACTCAGCGTTCTCACTCAGAACGAAGCGAACAGCATGTAACACGCGCAGCGGCTGCCATTTTCGGTGGCGTGTCTGACGTCGAAGACCAAGAACCGGAGGTTTAACCGTTGTCACATACAGTCAATGTTGATGTAACGCTTCCATCTTTTTTGCGGCCAATCCACGCAAAGCGCCTGATTTCCATCGGCGGTTCATCTGAACCTGACGGTACGGACGGCAATTATGTGATCCCGCAAGACGTCATAGACGCTACAGAAGTACTGGTCTCTTATGGCATCAATGATGACTGGACGTTCGAGAGTGCGATGCAAAAGGCTGCGGGAGCCACGGTTTACGCCTATGACCAGAGTACGAAGGACCGTTTCCTTCGCCGATTCTCCAGGCGGCGTCTGAAATTCAACTTCCGAAAACTGCGCAGCGTGGTGGCGTATGCGCTAAATACGATACGCGGTGCTCCTCAAGAGAAGCGGGAGCAGATTCTGAAAAACGTTAAGCGAGTCTACTTTCCATCTAGAGAGTTTCATCAATTCTTCGATGGCAGGACCGCGCACTTCTACGCCGAGTTCATTGGCCGCGAAAGCGACGGGCTAACCTCTGTGACGAGGACGCTTAAACCGCATCAGCACCATAACGTGATGCTTAAGATGGATATCGAGGGCTCTGAATATGATGTGATGGATGAGCTGCTTGCGCTCCCTCATAGCGTTTGTGCATTTCTTGCAGAGTTCCACAACCTCGATGATCCGCACAAGCTTGAGCAGCTACAACGTTTCACCGAAAACACCCATTTGAAGCTCGTGCATATACACGCAAACAACTGTGCTCAGCTTAAGTCAGACAACGGTACGCCACCGGTGCTTGAATTAACCTATGTGGATCCGAAGTTTTTTGAAGCTAGCGGTGAGTCGCCCTCCTACCCAATAGGCGGGCTTGACGTTGTAAATCGTCCCAGTGAGCCAGATTTCGAGCTGCGTTTTGCGAGCTAGAGCATAAGCTGCGTTGTCGCTCGATTGATAATCCAGACGCCAACGATCGACGCAGCCGCGACTGCGCCTAGCACGATAATGTTCATCTTCTTGATAGCCTGATCGAATACGACAGGGTTCGTGAGCTTGCTGTAGGTGATAACCACGCTTGTGATCAGGTAGGGTACGAGGATATAGGTCCTCGATATAAAAAAGATAGAAGCCATACACCCGGCGAGGCATGCGGCCAGGCCTGTCAACGTCATCTGCCGCTTTGAGTCCGATTCCTCAAATACGACCGACACAGCGACAAACATACCGATTAAGAATACAGCCAGATAGCAAACGTAAGCAGCGAACCCGTTCTCAACGAACGCAAGTACGTAGCTATTGTGGGTTACTCGGCCGTGCACATCGGCCCAGTGACGGGCACCAATGCCAAAAAACGGATACATAGCGAACAGCTCAAGTGCAAGGATCCAGGCGTATACCCGCTCCATGGCCGCAGAGTCACCCGACGTAATACTACCCAGGCGCGAAGGACCAAAGGTGATGAGGACAACCCCAGCTGTCGCTGCAACTATAAGTCCGACCAGCGATCTGTACTTGATAATGAAAAAGGCGGCGACTGATGCCAGGAGCGCGACAAAAGTACCGCGCGAGTTTGTTAGGTAGATCGTGTACACCAGAGTGCCTGTGGTTGCTGCCCAAAAGGCTTTTGCCAGGAGGTTCGCCTTGACAAAGAAAGTCTTTGCGAACGCAAGTGGCATAAAGCAAACAAGAAGTAATCCAAGATCGTTTGGATCCTTGAACACACCCACCCACACAGCCTGAGGCGTATAGGTATAAATTGCCCGGCCGCCCTCTGGTTGTAACTCTATGCTGCGCCGTTGCAGCGCGGGAATGCCGGCCCAGTTCTCACCAGCCGTCGCCTGCACATAACACTGGTAGCAGATAAACAAGACGATGCCGATTAAAAACAGGATGAACCAATCGGCTTGTTTGGTGGTCTGCAACGCAATTGGAACTAAGAGATAGATGAGGATGTTTGTCAGCATGCCTGGCATGTAGACGCCGATGGTGTCTACTTGGGCGTGTACGAGATTCGATACCACCATCAGCAGCAGAAACAGTACTGCGAAGCCCCAGGACCGGTCGGCGACGACCCTTGTGCGATCAGTAATCGTCGCCCATAGCACTGCGACTGCGCCCAGAACGTTCAAAATCAGGTTCCAGCGCAGATCGAGCCCCGGGATCCATTCGGCTGGCCGAATTAAATACACCCCGATTGTAAGGAGTAGGACGAGAAAACTCATGCGAGAGCGCGGCTCATGGTTCTAAGCAGACCGAATTAAGCAGCCACCGTGCGCTACTGTAAAGGTAATCCGTGTGTTGCGGATCAAGTATTAGAAAAAAAACCATCGCTGGCGGTGCACCGCGCATGTTGCGTCGCTACACTCTTTTCTGCCGATTGCGCCGAAGCTGGCGCTAGGGCCATGGTCGTGCCTGAAGAGGTTAGCGGCCGCTTCAACCATGGACTTAACCGAACTCTAACCACAGACGTAAGAGACGCGCGAAAAGCGATAGCCGCGATAGCCGCGATAGACGCGAGCTTCGCGCGCTGCCCGCGATAGCTGATTCCCATAGCGAGATACCTGGCCTTAAATGTTGACCGAGCCCATTGCATCATCTGCTCCGCCCGCCAACGCATCAGCTCTGGTATCGAGGAGCTGGATTCCACTCGTGTTCATCATTGCCGTCTTCGGTATCTACCTGGCGGTGAACCCTTCGATAATCGCCGATTGGCGCGCGTTCAGCTTCGATGACGGCTCCTACTCGCACGCGTACCTGATTCCCCCAATCATCGGCTACCTGTTCTGGGACACCTATCGCCGTGGGCTGATTGAGTGGGAGAGAAACTGGTGGTTAGTGCTCCCTCTGGTGTTGGCCCTCTACAGCGTCCTGGTTGCGCGCTATGGACAGAATTCCCTGCTGGAACGGATTCTGCTGCCTCTTCCCTTGTTCGTTGCATTGATGATTGTGTTTCGGGCGCGCCTGGCATTGCTGGCCCCGGTCGCGATGCTCTGGTTTATAACGCCCATTTGGGGAGTGCTAGTCGCGCCACTGCAGGAGCTATCGGCTAGAGCAGTCGAAGCCGCTATGCGTACGACGAGCATCCCCACATTTGTAAACGGAAACTTCGTACAGATTCCGGCAGGAACGTTTGAAATTGCTGAAGGCTGTAGCGGTCTCCGCTATGTAATCTCCGCCCTCGCAATTGCCTTTGTCTACTGCCACCTGTATCTCTCCCGCTGGAAGTCCATGCTGCTGTTTACCGCCGTTGCGATCCTGGGTTCAGTCTTAACCAACTGGCTGAGGATTCTGCTGCTGGTTCTTATCGGCCATTTTTCCGATATGAAAAGCGAGATAATTCGCGACCACAATATGTTCGGATGGTACCTGTTTATTCCTCTAATGCTGATGCTTAGCTTCCTGGGTCGAAAGCTCGAAGCTGACGACGTTCGCTTTGCCATGCCAACGGAACGTCGCACCGAGTCCCTAGGGCCTCAAGTCCTGGGGATGATCCTTGTAGTAACCAGTTTAGTTGTCGTCTCTGAACTGATGTTGGGTGCCCCCAACAGGGGTCAAACGCGGTTCTTGGTTGATCCACTGGATGTAGAGGCGTTACGGCCCACAACGCTCGTCGATTGGGACCCGGATTCACCGCGACCAATTCTCTATGGAAGTTTTACCCATTCGCTGGACGAGCAGAACTCGTCAGATCGCGGCACATTTCACGAGTTCAGTTACGCGGGATATCGGGTCACCGATGCACCCGATTTCTACCTCAACTCTCTAGTCCCGCGCGGCTGGCGAGTCTGTGGTGCTGCCACAAACGATGGTGCGGCGAGGGCGCAGAAGCTGTGTAGTGGTGAGCAGCGAGCCATGCTCGAATACTTCTTTCGGGTTGGCGGTGAAACAACGACGAGCAAGAGCAACTTGCGCGTCCTACGCCTGAGGCAGGCTTTGGGCTTGAAATCAGGGAGTGCACTGCATTGGCGATTCACCTTATGCAATTCTGCTAACCATGTGAATGGCGGCTTTTGTCAATGACATTTGCCGTGCTGCAATTCTAGGGATGCTGCAGGTGTGCTGCCCGGTAGGCGATATCGCGCTGTTTTACGCCGACTAGCCCGTTTGCTTGCATGAGCTGTTGATGTGGGTGAGGCCCTTTCGTGATGCTGTCAGGGGCCGGTTAAATTGTTCTATAACGTCTGGCAATATAAACCTGGTTCGCCTACTGGACTGCAGTACCCATCGTTACTCGCTCGCTGCGCTCACTGTGCAAGCTCTGCATAGACTCTAGGCCCAGGTTCTCGCTCCGGGTTGCGGCCAGGCGCAAAGCTAAGCTCCCCTCGTTTTAAATCATTTTTCCAATGCGGTATCGGAGATCAGCGATGTTCCCGCTATCTACCGATATTCGATGTAGACAGTGGTCGTTGAATTGCCTCCACCGATTGATGCCGGGAAGAGAGGTGAATGCGAAGTCGTAGCCCGACTCCTTCGCAAGATCTATCGTGATCTGGTTGAAAGTGTCTTCACCGCCGACAGGGAACGCGACCGAACTGATGCTCTGCCCAAGCTGTTCCTCCAGTACGCTCTTCGACTCTGCCAGTTCTCTGCGTTGTTCGTCCGCAGTCAGGTGGGCTAGGATAGGGTGAGTCATCGTGTGTGAGGCTACAGAAAACCCGCTCCTGGCTACCTTCTGTATTTGCTCCCAGTCCATGGTGATTCGACGGCTGGGTGGCTCACCCGCGGGCGCCAGCAGTTCCCTGTAACGTTCCAGCTTGCTGTCAAGATTGTCAGTCTCGTGCTTAAAGGCTCTCAGAACAGGCCGAATGGCAGCTTCCCGGTTCTTCTTCATGTCTATCGGTGCTCCGTTCAGACGCACCGCACCTTTGGTTGAGCTGCGGACCCAATACGCAACCACATCCCACCAGGGCAACACCCCGTTTGCCATCGATATGGAAATAAAGAACGTTGCCGGGACGCCAAGTTCTTTCAGCAGGGGAATCGCAGTTTCGAAGTTATCTACGTAGCCGTCGTCGAAAGTTATTAGCGCCGCTTTGCTATCGCTGTGCGGCGCAGACCGCGATTTGCTGAGTTGATCCCGAACTTCCGCCAAATCGAGCACGTCGAACTCGCTCTTAATGAACTCGACGACATCGGTGAATCCCCCGGCAGAACAGCTGAATACATTGGGGTCAAAATCAGCTTTCTCGGCATCACCTATGCGATGGAACGTGAACACGTATAGTCCGGCAGGGCGCCGTAACCAGCGGCTGTTGGTGAGGCCGAGAATTTCGCTGCCGCGACGTCGGAGGCGATGCATCGGAAGCATCACTGAGGATCCCTGCTTGCCAACTTACTGTCATCGGTTGAGGCTTTTTCGGAATCGGGATGTTTATTCGTCGAAGATGATCGAAAGCTGGGCTTTGGGAGAACGTAATCGCGGTACATTCCCGGATCATCGCGTTCGCCCGCTTCCGCTGCTTTAACGATGTTGAACATCTCCCGTGCACTTACGTAGTGCAGGGCGAAGTCCTCTCCGTCGTTGTAGCGATCTCGTAGATGAGCATGCATTCCCCGCACTGACTCGCCAAGCAGCGTGGCAGCTTCTTTCTCCGAAGCACCATGCGTGTGCACCTTTACGAAGACCCAATCCGGGCGTCCACGAACACGTATACCGGTGGATATCCAGGAATCCACACGTTCAGGAGTAGGGGGGTTGCTGGATCGTAAGTCTGAGTTTTCGATCCGGGGCATGATGCCAAACTTCCGGTTGCGCCAGTTGAGGGACAACGGACCAGTAATTAGGAGCAGATCCCCAATCGGTTTCCCGCCTACCTTTACCGGTATTCCCAGATCGTGCGACTTCGGGCGCTCCGGGTCGTCGATTGCGTAGTAAATTGAGTTTACCTGGCGCGGTTGTGCCGGGTGTGGTGCCGCGGGAAAGGTGAAGTCCGCGTAACATCCCGTTTCTCCGAGCACCTGCAGCTCGTTGTTGACGCCGCACCATCGCCCATCTTTGCCCGAGTTATCCAGCACCCAGTTTCCGTGAATAAAGCCGTAGGACAGTTCGCCGGTTTGCGGATCGCGGCTGAGTGCGCCGAATCGCTCGTGAATCTCGTTGGTGAACTCGAGAAGCGTCTTACGAAGGTTCTCGGCTGTATCATTGTCATGATGCAGGTGGACCTCGATCTCCCCCAATCCCTCGGCACAGATCTTTTGCAACTTATAAAGATGCTCAGGTTCATACTCTTCGATAGGGAAGAAAAAAGAGTGTTTAGGGTGACAACCGTCTGCATCCACAAACTCCCGGGCCAGCTCTGGATAGTGCTTTGTCCAAAGTGCGACCCGCTCCCGTTCTCGTTCGAGAGTCACGTCCGGTCCCCAGCGTGGCTCGAAATGATCTACAAAACAAAAAATGACGTGCTGCTTTTGGCCGCGCCCCAACGATCGTGACTCCCGCCGCTCGGTAAACCAATGCGCGAGATAGAAGGGAAGCCATGGCAGGATGTGCTTGCGGTGCGCAATGAACAGAAAGAGCGCGAGCGCAGAAGCAACTGCCATGCCTGCGAGCGAAGCCACCATCGATTACGTTTCCCAGGGTGAAATCAGTTCAGATGCGCAATTGTATCAACAGGCACGGTATATGCTGTGACCTGTTTCGCAAACCCCGCCGTACGTGTTTATTTGTCCCCCCCCCCC
>JBCCPL010000006.1:0-169726 GCA_039111155.1 Pseudomonadota bacterium
AGCGCCACAATCACCGATTACAACAGCGATGCTGATAGAAATAAGGTTAGGCAGAACCTCATATCGTCGCTCGCCGCCGAGCAAAACGGCTTTAAGTGGGGCGTTCGATAGGTCACGGTACACACGTGGGCTTGTCCTAGCAGTCTTTGATCAGCGGCGAGCGACGATATGAGGTTCTGCCTAACCTTATTTCTATCAGCATCGCTGTTGTAATCGGTGATTGTGGCGCTACCGTAACTATACGGAAGGCGAAAATGTTGCAGGAGAAAACGGCTCGCTATAAGCGAGCCGTTTTTATATGCGTAGAAAAAAGTTCCAAATATCAGCAAGCTCGATACGCGCTCCCGTTTATGTCGTTGTCTTGTGCTTTGTTGTTCTGAGTGAAGCCGCGTTTGCATTTCGAACAGACCAATACGACGTTGCTGTTTCCCCGGTGTCGTCAGCACTTTCCCAGCAAACAATTGTTGATATTTTTCAAGACGCTGAAGGATTCCTTTGGATCCTGACGCAAAACGGTCTGAACCGGTACGATGGCTACGAAGTAGTTTCCTTCAGGCCAGGTTCCGGGGCACGCGGCAACATATCGAGTAGTGTAGTGTCAGACATCGCTCAGAGTGCCGATGGGCGCTTATGGGTTAGCACGCTTGGGGCCGGTTTGAACCGATATGACCCCACTGACTCAACGTTTACTACGACGAGAGCTCAAGCAGTCGTAGCTGCTGAAACGCTTCTTTCTGATGACATCGAAAGTCTTTTCGTCAGTTCGTCGGATGAGCTGTGGATAGGATATGCGGAAGGTCGTGGCATTAGCCGACTGGTTGGGGAGGCGGAGGCCTTTGAGCACTACTTTCTGCCAGACCTAAGAAGCGACTCTAAGGTCGCTGGATTCGCTGAAACGACTAGTGCTTCGATTTTTGTGGCCACGACTACGGGCGCCTTCTACCTTGTCGACGCCGACAGTGGTCAGATTGTGGAAGTTTCGGTTGCCGCTGAATGGGCCACTATGCCGCTTGAAGTAACCGACGTGACACGACTCGAAGATGGCGTCGTCGTATTGACAACCTACAGTCAAGGTGCTTTTGTCTTAAACGAAGACACCGGCTACATTAGTAGGCACCCGCTTCACGATCAGACGAAAGCTGCCACCGCTATGGAAATGCTCGCGGTCATGGAAGATCGGGACGGGAATCAGTGGTTCGGCACTGAATCCGGCATCGTCGTTTACTCTGCCGACGGCAAAGTCGTTTGGCTTACCCGTTTGGACTCCCAGTTACCCAGTACTCAGATCCTCTCGCTGCATCAGAGTAGAGACGGTATGGTGTGGATTGGCACCTTTTCAGGGCTTGCACAAGGTGCGCCCACGGAGTTTCAAAAAATATCAGAATTAGACGGCTTAATATCTAATGCTATCTACTCCTTTGAAGCACGCCCAGATAGCTGGTGGTTGGGCACCGAACGCGGTGTTGCGGAGCTCAGTGTAGAAAAAGCGACGAACGAGTGGCGGACTTCGGTCAGACGTACTTTCATCGACTCCCAAACTATTATGTCGCTCGAAGCCAGCGACAGATTCATCTGGGCGGGTACTTTGAGGAGCGGCCTCTTCGAAATTGATCAGAGTACCGACTCGGTCCGCCAATTCAATTCCACTGGGTCACAAAACGGCCTTTCCAACAATGGGGTCTCCGCGCTTGGCATGCTCCCCGATGGGCGATTGCTTGTTGGAACCTATGGAGGTGGCCTCAACGTTTACTACCAGGGTGAAGATCGTTTTGTGGCTTTAACTCACGACCCCGCTGACCCGACTTCAATCAGCGATGATCGCGTGTTGTCCATTCTGGTTCAGTCGCCAACGATGGCGTGGATAGGGACCCAGCGTGGGCTTAATCTGCTCGACGTGACGCGCATGACGTTTACGCCAATCATATTGGTATCGCCAGAACAAAACTTAACCCAGCAAATTCTTTCGTTGGGACTAGACAAAGATAACACGCTATGGATTGGGACGCGGACGCAAGGCGTTTACACCCTAGATACAACGCAAGCATCATCTTCCACGAACGTCGCCGAAATACCTAACGAACAACTAAAGCTGCCAAAAACAAATGTTTATGGGATAGAAGTCGATGAACGTAACGGTGTATGGGTGTCACATGATGAAGGGATAACATTAGTCGACTCTAACCGAGATCAAAGCTTCGTGTTCGGTGACTCAACAGGGCTCCAGGAAAACGACTTCAACCATGGAGCGTCACTCACAACAGAAGCCGGGGTGCTCCTTTTCGGTGGCGAATCGGGCTTTAATGTCATCGATCAGGCTACTTCGTCCACCGATGTTTACACGCCAGAGATTCAAGTAACGGAAGTGAAACTACTCAACGAGCGCGTGTTTTTCGATGTCCCATACTCCGCGCTACGGCAAATCAACCTAGAACATGACTATCAGTTTGCTTCCTTCACCTTTGCCGCAATGGACTTCACCAGATCGCAGGCCATTAGTTATCGGTACAAAATAACCGGACTCCACGACGAGTGGATCAATCTACGTGGGAATCGACAGGTAACCGTCTCCGGCCTGGGCAGTGGTAACTACCGTCTACGCTTAGCGGCGACGAACTCCGCCGGTGGGTGGGTCGAGAAACCAAGTGCAATTGCGCTCTATATCGCGCCGCCGCCGTGGCTATCCTGGTACGCGTATCTAGCTTACATCTTGATAGCTACAGCGGCGCTGGCTTACTACCTGCGTTTGCAACGCGCAAAGCAACAAGAGGAGATAGATCGACGCCGTGAACTAGAACATAGAGTTGAGGAACGAACTCACGATTTAGCGGTGGCGACGGAGAGGGCCGAAGCGGCCGCAATTGCTAAGTCGGAATTCCTTGCAGCAATGAGCCACGAAATTCGTACTCCGATGCACGGCATGATAGGGATGACAGACTTGTTGCTGCGGTCCGACCTAACTACCGAGCAACGTAACTTCGCCAATACTGCTAAAACCAGCGGAGAGTCGCTTCTCGAAATCGTGAATTCTATCCTCGACTTCTCAAGGCTCGAAGCTCAACGCATAGAAGTCGATAAAAGCTCATTCGACATAACCTCGCTTGTAGACGATGTTGCCGCGCTGCTAACGCAGTATGCCGAGGCGCAAAACACAGCGCTTTACGTTTTGTGGAACAAATGTGACTCAAAGTACATCGACGCTGATGAAGGGAAGATACGGCAGGTCCTCGTAAATCTGATTGGTAATGCGATCAAATTCACGCGAGACGGTTTAGTCACCGTAACGTGCTCAATCACTGCATCGGTTGAAAGTGACGATGAAAATAGGCGGAGAACGGAGCTGGTTATCGCGGTCAGAGACACGGGAATTGGCATCGAACCAAACAAGCTTGACTCGATCTTTGAAGTTTTCACCCAAGCCGACGCTAGCACAACCCGACGGTTTGGCGGCACGGGCCTTGGGCTTTCGATTTCAAAAGAGCTTGCCACTCTCATGAACGGGAAAATCTCGGTTGAATCGCGACTGGATGAGGGGTCCTGTTTCACTCTCTGCCTGCCATGCGGTGCAGCCGAAGAGCTTAGCAACTCCGTTCGCGGGAGCCGATCAACCGTCGAGACGGCTTACTTAGTGACTGAGGACACCGATTTGGCGCAATCGTTAGCCACAAAGATTGCTCTGACCGCCGATATCGTGGCGAAGCAGCTGAGTGGTGAATTCGCCACGTGGCCGCGCGAAAAATGCGATTCCGCTGTCTACTTCGTAGATGAAAAGCTCGCATCGTTGTTCGCAGAGAAAGCCAAGTTTGAGCTACCGGACGCCATACTCGTATCAAGGTTTAACTCCGGCGAACTTCTACACGGCTTTAAGAAGAGAGTCCTAGCTCCTTTCCGCCCGTCTGACATCAAAATACAACTATCGAAGCAGCATGGCATTGACCAAGAGCGACCTTCTGCCGGCCAGGACGAAGGCCAAAGCGACAGTTTGTCCGAGTTAAATGTGCTTGTTGTAGAAGACGTAGAAGTCAATCAGGAAATCGCTGTAACAATGTTACGAAGCCTCGGTATAAAAGCCGATGTTGCAAGCAATGGTGTGGAAGCTGTAACGGCAGCAAAGTCCAAAGCCTACGACGTCATCTTTATGGATTGCCAGATGCCTGTACTTGATGGCTATCAAGCTACGAGGCGAATTCGATCATTGGCAGGGGCATACCCTTCTAGAGACGCGAAAGTTATTGCATTGACGGCCGGAGGTGATCGCAAAGATATGGTTGCAGCGAACGATGCGGGGATGAACGATGTTGTCACCAAACCCTTTACTGTTGCAGACTTGTCCGCCGCATTGAATAACGAGTCAATCCAAACGCGTTCGAACGAAACCCCAGACAATCAATCAACAGGGTGTACTTTGATAGTGGATCTTGAGGTCTTGGAGAACTTAGTGTCGGTTTCCGGAAAGAGCCCGAATGAACTCCTAGCACGCCTACATGACGGATATACTACCCAAGTTACAGCCCAACTGGAGGAGTTAAAAATCGCAGTTGCAGCAGGAGATAGAGACAGGCTTCGCAAGTCTGCGCATGCTGTTAAGTCGATGTCCGCAAACATAGGCGCACTTGAAGTCAAGGAACTCGCGGAAAAAATTGAAAAAAACGCGGTCGACCTCGACAGCGACGCAGCCCGAGAACTTCTTCAGGGGTTTTCTAGTCGTGTTTCTAGATTTTCGCAAGAGTTTTCAGCCCTCTCCCGGAGTCACCCCAACTTGCTTTAATACTCCATCTTTAACTGCAATACGACCTCACACTAAGTGCTTGCACGCGATAGATAAAACCACCTAATAAGCGGGCGAACCTATTCGCTGGGTTTACGGAACAGAGAATCGTGTGTATAAGAATCGTAGTTACCCTCTCTCTTTTAATTTTCTTCCTCTCACAACAAAAATCAGTGGGATCGGAAAATTACTACGCGTTCAATCCGAATATTTTAGAGGAAGTTGCGAATGCAACTATTTTTGTTATCGAAAAAACATCGGAAGATGAAATTTATATCGCGACATCAAATGGAATATTCCACTTTGACTACTTCACGCTAAGTCGGGTTGATATTGAACTTGAGACCGAAAATCTGTTTTTCGATAATCAGTACTTTACCTTCTTTGAGGGTCCAAAGGGCTACATCTATCTTTTGACCGGTTCGAGCGGTACATATCTAAAGACACCGCAATCACCTGATTTTCAACGAATAAATGAACCAGTAAAAGTTAGCAGCTCGAATCCGGTCCTCGGTTTTTTTGTGGACGATAATCTCCCATTGGTCGCTTCGCTAACCGAATCTAGCTTTTGGGTTTTTGACCGTGAGCGCGGAAACTTCCAGTATTACAAATTTGACAGTAGTGAAAATCAGCATAGACCTCAAGGAATCGCTATGAAAGGAAACTCTGTGCAAGTTTTCTATTCTGGCGGATTAGTCAAAAACTACGATATTGAATTCGACGGAATTCGTTATAGTGGTTCGATGAAGTGTGATTCCGATATTCCTCAGTTTTTTAAGTCGATTCGGCTTTCTGACCAAAATCTCCTGATTTCGGCCTCGACGGGAGGAGTCTATAGCGTCGTATCAAAAGATAGTAAATGCTCTGTGGAAAATCGGTTTTCCTCGCTGAACACTTTGATAGGGAAAAGCTATGTTCCCGAAGTTGTATTTCTAAAAAAAACCAACGAACTTTTACTCGCATCTCGGAATGGCGTATTCCTCCATAATCTAAGAAGCAAAAAAACTGTCTCCTTTGATAAATCAATTGGTCAGATTAGGTCAGATTTCATAACAGCAGTCGAGCCTATAACTGACCGCCTTTTTTGGGCTGGGAGCTTCTTAGGTGTTGTTGAACTGCGGAAGCAGAACATCGAAGTTGTTACAAGAGTGATCGACGAGTCGAGCCCAGAGATTCTAGGATTTACCGAATCAAACTCCGACAAGCTTTTTTTAACTACACCAAATCGCATATATAGCTTCCAATTAGAAGCAGTCCCCTTTCAGTTCGAAGTAGTCTACGTGGCAAGAAAGGATGAATACCTTAGTTCTTTGGCGTGGCTGTCAGGAAAGCTGGTGGCCGGGTTTGCTAGTGGCGATATTGCTCTTCTTGAGCCACGCTCATCTAGTAAAGAGCCCTGGTCTATTGCTTGCCGAATAAAAAATGAGAGCACGACGCAATCGCCGGTAGTCTCACTTGAAGAGATATCCGATTTCAAGGGTGAAGAGTTTGTGCTCGCTGCATGGCTAGATGGGACTATTAGGAAAATTCATGGTTGTCGAGCGACCCCATATCTTTCTTCCTCCGACAGCGCGAAAGTGACAGAAGGGTTAATGACGCTAGGCCCCTCGAAAGCGCTACGAGGCACTTTAGCGTTTAGTTTCTCAGGCCCACGCTTTTTCACAAACGACGAACATCCTACGCTCGTAAATCCGTTTCTAAAAGCTGAGCAGGAGTTGAAACTAAGTAAGTCGTGGCTGTCAGTAGACGTCGATGAATCAGTGGTTCTAGCCTCTGTACAGGGCGAGTTATTCAAACTAGACATGAGCAGCGATTCATCGGATATTTATCAAGAGAATATTAAAGAACTACCGGGCGCTGCAGGCTTAAAAAACATCCAATCGATGGAAGTGGACTTGATGGATCGTGTTTGGGTAGCCTCTAACTCAGGCGTTTGGCTTGCTGGCGCTGACGACCTATCCTTGCAGTATCGATTGGACCCCGATCTACCTATTTCGTTCGATCATGCCGTTTCGTTATCAAGCAATTCCGGGGCACTTTTGTTTGGGGGAACGGGGGGATTCTTGGTTATTAGAAATCCAGCTGACTTCCCAAATTTACGCACAGGAGGCTTGGCAATAAGTAGCATGGCACTGGATGGCGTATTACGAGACCGTCAGTCACTCGTTGCAGCAAACACAATCTTA
The DNA here is from genome assembly GCA_039111155.1 of Pseudomonadota bacterium. GTDB lineage: Bacteria > Pseudomonadota > Gammaproteobacteria > Pseudomonadales > Halieaceae > Congregibacter. The sequence continues at coordinate 6,952 of JBCCPL010000006.1, forward strand.
GAAATATCAAATAGCTTTACTGTGACGATGGGGCAAAAATACCCAAGGCACCACGATAGCACGTCAGTTGAACATAAGCTCGTCGGCTACGACGAGGACTGGGTCAGTTCCGGCTCTCGTGGCATTGCGACTTACAGGGGTCTGCCACCAGGAGACTATACGTTTCGAGCAAGAGGGACTAACGCCACAGGAGACATAAGCGCCAATGAAATAGAACTCGAAATTCACGTTACGACGCCTTTTTGGCGGACTTACTGGGCCTACTTACTGTACGCATTATTTGCAGGCTACTTACTTCACCTTTCAAAAAGACTCAATGATCAACGCGTACTGCGTTCTGAACGGCTACTTTTTGCTGAACAACAAGAAGCGGCTTTCGCAAGACTCGAAGATGACTATCAGGAGCAACACGAGGCGTCTCAGAGACTGCTGATGAGAGAGCAGGACGGGCTTCAGGAGAATTTAGCAGCAATCCAATTGGTGTTAGACGCAGAACGTAATTGCCCTATAGGTCCACCGCAAGACTCGATTGCCCCTAAGCTAACCGAAGTATTTTCCGAGCTTCAGCAAGAGATAACGTTCACAGCGTGGTCAAAGCAAATTTCCTGCAGACAGCTCGCGGATGTTGTAGCGCGCCTTACCTTAGGAGATCGGCGAGGCGACGTTGATATCGTCGTCGCAAACCATGCCGATGACACGGCGATCAGCAGTCGGGTAGCCTTCTATTTATGCATTCCTCTGGTGGAGGTGCTGTGTGTAATGAACCGGACACTGGACACATCGCAGATACCGTTAGCAGTAGTTAGTACGCGAATTGAAAAAACAGACGACTCCTCATTGAATGACGAGGCACCGCGTTCTGGAATGGTAGTTGTGCTCGATAGCGATTTTTCCTGGATTTCAGACGACGAAGAGCTCGAAGACCTGCTGTTCCGCACTGCATACACCCTGGAGAGTGTTGGGGGGTCGATGGAGCGAAAAGCGTCACCGAGCAACCAGATACAGGTATTGATTGGATTGCAGTAGCACATGCCTCTGAGGAGTCGATCGGTCTTTCATCTCCCCAAAAACCCAGGCGCCCTCTTCTCCCGCATCGCCGCAAAACCTTCCTGAAGGTCCGCCGATTCATCGCACTGTTTGAATAACTCTTCGGCACGTGCTTTGTCGATCTGCCCGGCTTCGACGTTGCGGATGAGTTCCTTCATCGCTTTCACCGCAAGCGGCGCCAGGCCATCCAGATGTATCGCGAATTCGTCGACGCGTTCATCGAGTCGCTCGCTTGAAACGACGTCATCAAAAAAACCCAGTCGGTGTAGTTCGGTGGCCTGGATAGTTTCGGCGCCTAGCAGTAAGCGCCTTGGCAAATTGGCGCCGAGCTTTTCGACGAATCGCGTAATGCCCTGCGGTGGGTAGCACAACCCCAGGGCGGCAGCGGGTACGCGCACTCGCGAGCCCTGCACTCCAATCCGGTAATCGCAGGCAAGAGCCAGCTCTACGCCACCACCAAAAATGTTGCCGTTGACTCGGGCAATGGTGGGAATGGGCAGATCAGCGATTTGCTGCATCACCTGCTGAAAGTATTCCGGCGTGATCTTGCGACTGTTGAGGTCGTCAAGCAGGGCACCGGCGCAGAAGGTCTTGTCGCCACTGCCGGTAACGATCAGTGCGCGCAACTGGGAGTCTCCCCGGATGGTTGCAAGCGTTTGTTCCAGGGCTTTGAGCTCACCCTCACCGAGCGCGTTGTGGCGTGGCTCATTACAAAGGCGCAGCGTGCCGATTGTGTCATTCAGCTCGTATTGAACGGTTTCGATCATGGCGCTTCTCGATGGATTTCTCGTATTCTCCCACAGGACAAAAACAACAGAACCCGGGGGGTGTTCATGCAGCGTTGCGATTGGTGCGGCGATGATTCGCTCTATATTGATTATCACGACAGGGAGTGGGGTGTGCCGCTGCGCGACGAGCAGCGGATGTTTGAGTTCCTAAGCCTGGAGGGCGCACAGGCCGGGCTCAGCTGGATTACGATTTTGCGCAAGCGCGAGGGTTATCGGGCGGCTTTTGCCGAATTTGACGTGCACAAAGTCGCTGCGTTTACCGACCGGCAGTTAGAGAAATGCCTAAAGGATGAACGCATCGTGCGCAATCGGCTTAAGGTGTATTCGGTGCGCAAGAACGCGCTGGCTGTGCTCAATCTGTATGAGCAGGATCAAACACTCACGGGCTTTCTGTGGGACTTTGTCGATGGCAAGCCCATACAGAACCAGTTTCGAACGATGGACGAGGTGCCGGCCAGCACGCCGCTGTCGCACCAAGTCAGCAAGGCGCTAAAGGCGCGTGGTTTCACCTTTGTAGGGCCGACCATCGTCTACGCGCTGATGCAGGCGACCGGCATGGTCAACGATCACCTCGTTACCTGCCCCCGACACGCCGAGTGCGCCGCACTTGCATAGCAGCGCTGGCCAGCGAGCAACTACACTCTTCTTAGACCACGCCGTCTACCACACGGTAGCGCTCGAAGGTGCAGCAGCCATGGACTTAGGTGAGAAAAATACTTAAAGTTGGAATTTCCTACTCTAAGGTATTCGCTGGTTGGACAAAGTCGCAGAAGACCGCGCACCCGCACAGAGAGATTCGTCTCCGTTCAACCGTAGGGCGCAGCACGACGCCAAACGGGCGGCCATCCTGTCGGAAGCGGCCCGCCTGTTTAACGGCAAAGGCTCCCGGGCGACCACATTACAAGACGTCGCGACCGGGCTTGGGCTGACTAAAACCAGCCTCTACTATTACGTTCGCACCAAAGAAGAACTCATCTTTCAATGCTACGAGGCGACGCTGCAACGCCAGCACGAGATTCTGGATCGGTTGGATGCGGCAAGCTCTCTTTCGCCGCTGCAGCGAGCCGAGGGCTTTTTTAAAGCGCAGTTTGATGCCTGGCTCGGTGTTCTGCACAAAGAGAGCATGCCTGCTGCGGCGCTGCTTGAAATTGCCTCGTTAAAGGCGGAACGGCGTCAGCAGATCGAAGACGCCTACATACGCATGTTCAAGCGACTTCGTGCCTATCTGCGCGATGCGCAGGAACAGGGCGAGATCAAAATGCGCGAAGCCACGGCCACTACACGCGCCATCCTGGGGGCTCTCGACTGGGTTTTTTACTGGTTGCATCAGTTGGAGGCCGACGCGCGCGAAGACGCGGGTACTAAATCCTGGGACATCCTACTGCGAGGCATTCGCTCCCGCACCACCGATTACGCATCCGCGCCACTTGAGCTGGGCCATCTGGTGGATCGCCCCGCGAAAGGGTTCGACCGCCAAGAGCAGCATCGACAAAAACAAGAGGCGTTCTACAAAACCGGCACCTGGTTCTTTAACAAAAAAGGCTTTAGCGGTGCCTCTCTGGATGAGATTGCCGAGCACCTGAATGTGTCGAAGGGTGCGTTCTACTACCACATCAAAAACAAAGAGGACCTGCTCTATGCCTGCTACGAGCGCTCCCTCGGCATCACTCAGCGGATTCACGCGCAGGTTATCGCTAGCTCTCACAGCAGCGGCCTGCAAAAGGTGGATGAGACGGCACGGCTGATTTTTCATGCGCAGAACTCCGAGGTAGGGCCTCTCATTCGCTACAACACGATTACGGCGCTGCCAGTCCCAAGACGGCGTGAGATCCTCGAGGCCACCGAGGGCAACAACGACGAATTCAACACGTTCATTCAGCAGGGCATCGCTGATGGCAGTATTCGCGATGTTGATCCGTTCCTGGCGCGCAGCCTGCTGGCTGGTGCCATCAACGCCGCGATGGACATTGATTTGTGGCGCCGGGTCGACGATATCGATCAGGCCGCGCAGGACTACTTTGACGTTTTTTTAACGGGTCTGCGTCCCGATAATAGCGACTGACAATCCATGAACCAGACTCTCGAAGACCTGCTCGCGTGTGTCGAAGTGCAGCGTATCGATACGTTTTTGTTCACCGGCGACAGTCCGCCGAGGCCCCGGCGTATATTTGGTGGGCAAGTTATGGCGCAGAGCCTTAATGCGGCGAACCGGTCAATCGATGAAAGCCGGGTGGCGCATTCGCTGCACGCGTACTTTTTGAGGCCCGGCGACCCACGCAAGCAGATCGTGTTCGAAGTAGACCCCACCCGCGATGGACGCAGCTTTGCTACGCGTCGCGTTGTCGCCAAGCAGGACGGAAAGCCGATATTCATTACGTCTATCTCGTACCAGGAGGTCGAAGAGGGGCTCAACCATGAGGCGCCGATGCCCGATGTGGCCCCCCCAGAGGATTTGCAGACCGACTTCGATTACTGGACCGAAATGGCTCAGAAGCACCCGGACCGTTTTGATCCGCCGCTGGCGCAGGCCGTGGAGCGACGACCGCTTAAACGGCGCGACTATATGGACCCAAAACCGGAAGAGGCCATCTCGAACGTCTGGTTTCGGATTCCGGGCGAGCTGGGAGATGACCCTAACCGACACCAGACCTTGCTGGCGTTCATCTCTGATTTTGCGCTTCTGGGTGCCGCGCTACTGCCTCACCCCTATACCGCCATGAGTAAAAAGATCCAGGCCGCGAGCCTCGATCACGCCATCTGGTTTCACCGTCCCGGTCGGGTAGACGACTATGTCTTGTACCGCATGGACAGCCCGAACGCCGGTGGCGGTCGCGGCTTCAGCCGCGGGCAGTTCTTCAGCCGCGATGGCCGTCTGATTGCGTCCACGGCGCAGGAATCCCTTATCCGCCTTCACCAGTCTGGGCCGTAAACACCGCGAGTAGCTCGGCTTCAGACCTGGGGCCATCAAGCTCTGTTATGAGCGCACTGGGTTTCGTGCCCAGATGTGCAAACAACACTACCTTTACACCTTGTCCTGCGGGCTCAAGCTTCTATCTTAGTAGTCTTTGCCAGCAGTGCTAATCGCGATGGGGCGAGACGAGTCTCGGCTGATAACCCCGACCCCGCCTAACAACTGCCAGATCTCATCAGAGATTCTTATCGCATTCAGAACAACCCATGGTCAGACAACGGAACCAACAGTAGCCGTCGTTCTGCAGTCAGCTGGCAGCCGCTGCGCGCCTGACAATCGACTTCCACTTTTCTATCTTCTTGGGCGTGGCGTAGCGAACCGGTCCGAACGAGTGGATTTTGACCGGTTTGACGCCACAAAACTCCAACACGGTCCGTTTCATCTGATTGTGCCCCGGCATGCGGTAAGCCAGACGGTAATACCAGGGTGGTGTATCCAGCGTTGCAAACACATGGGCGCTGCGACCCTTTAGCAATCGATCCCAAAACTGGGAGTTCTCGCGGTAGCTAAATGCCCGACCGGGTAACAAAACACGATCCAGCGCGCCTTTAAGAATAGCGGGCATCGCGCCCCACCAGATCGGGTAGAAGAACACCAGATGCTCTGCCCATACGATGCTCTCCCACAAGTGAACGAGGCCAGGCTCGTGCTCCTGACGCTGCTTGTAGCCGTGCCTCAGGACTGGATCAAAGTCGAGCTCACCGAGTCTTATGTAGCGTACCTGCTTCCCTGCGCTCTCGGCTGACGCGACGTACTCGGTGGCAAAATGGCCCGACAAGCTCTCTACGTCGGGGTGGCCGAGAACAACCAGGATTTTTGACTTACTCAAGATTCAGGCCTCACACCGCCGTGGACGAACTAGCAAGCTGAGCCTACGTTGTGCGAGGGCGTCGAGCCACCTTATGGTTCACGCCCGAGCGCTTTGCGGCCTTTTCGCCCTTCTCGCCCTTTTCGCCCTTCTCGCCCTCAAAGCCGAGCAACACTGCAATTGAGCGCGCACTCCCAGCGCCCATGGCCGTGAGCTCCGCTTTGGTTGCCCCGGACTTAGCGCGCGCAGAAAAAGCGATCAAGGTGTTAGAAGCCATCGTCACTGCTGCATCCAAGGTCGACGTCTCGCAGCGCGGGTAAGCCTTGAGTATTCGCTCGCGCATTACGGCATCAACTTGCTCTATTCCATTGGCAAGGCGGGATTGGATCGCCGCCTCGTCGGCGCTGGACGGCGCGGTACCGAACACCAGGCAACCGGGCGCGACTTCGTCATCCCGGTAATAAATCGCCAGCATCTCGTTATAGAAGTTGGTGAGGGCCGATTCGATATCACCTGCGGTTTGCAGCGCCGGTAATGCCGTCTCGGCGGCTTGGGCGCCAAACGCATCCAACGCGGAGATGTACATCGAGAGCTTATTGCCAAATGCCCGGTACAGGCTTGGGCGGCTGAGCCCCGTTACCTCCGCCAGCTCGTCCAAAGACACCGCGGCGTAGCCCTTGGATCGAAACAGCTCGACGACCGCACGCATGGCCTCGTCGGTATCTATCGTTGCAGGGCGACCACGTTTTCGCTTCATGCCATCTATTATGTACTAAATCGCATTTAATTATTGACTTTTGCTTAAATATGTACGAAACAGTACGTAATTATTAGTTATGGAGCAGGCAATGCTGGTTCAGGCCCTTGTATACCCGGATTTCACCACGCTCGACCTCATCGGTGCACTGCAACCTCTCGCTCAGATCCCCGATTCAACGACCGAGATTGTTGCCCGTCGCGATGGGCCCAATCCGACGGACTCCGGTGCGGCAATCATGGCGGACAAGAACTTTGAATCAGCTTCGAGCAATCCAGATGTGATTTTGGTGCCGGGAGGAGGAAAGCCCTCCATCGATGTGCTCGAGGATGAGGCAACAATGGAGTTCCTTGCACGCCAGGGCGCAACGGCGGGATGGATTGTTTCGGTCTGTACGGGATCGCTGCTGCTGGGTAAGGCTGGACTTCTAAATGGCTACAAGGCCGCAAGCCACTGGGCCGTGATCGATACGCTCGACGCCTTTGGTGCGACTCCCGTACACGAGCGCGTGGTCATCGATCGCAACCGATGTACGGGTGGCGGCGTAACCGCGGGTGTCGACATCGGCCTTACTATTGCTGGAGTGCTCGCAGGTGAAGACATGGGCCGAATCATCGAGCTGATCCTGGAGTACAACCCCGCACCCCCGTTCGGTACCGGGCACCCGTCACTGGCCGGCAGCGAGACCCTCACCATGGCTCGCGCCGTTGCAGAAGAGGTTATGCCGCCGGATCGCATTCGCCAGATTGCGAATTCTTGAGCGTCGAGTACCCGGCTGTGGAACTGCTTCGTGATCTTAAAGCGTGGTGGAATGCGATGGATTCTCTGCCCTGGTACATCAAGGTATGGGCGAGTCTGTATCCGCTTCCGCAGATTCTCGGTGGTCTGGTCTTTATTAACACCCTACCAGGCGTCATCATTTTATGTGGACGAGTACTATCGGCTGTTATTCAAAGCCAAATCCACAAACGGGCACCGTTCTCCAAACTGATGGGGCCAGTCGGACACGCGCATTGGTTACTTATCGTTCCGTACCTGATTTACGCGCTGTCCGCGCAAGAGCTATCCCCCACGCTTTACTGGTTCGTCACTTACGTGATTGCAACAACACTGATCAGCGGGGTGATCGATGCGATTGAGCTTGGCACTTATCTAAAGCAAGGGCACGTTGCCTACAAGCGGTGAGCGCGGCGATTTCAGGAGCTCTCTACTTAAACCGCTCAGTAGTGCCCCAACTATCTTACTAGGCTAACCCGTGATTAAACTCCCGCCGCGGTAGATGCGTTTCGTTACAAGGCCGAGTTGGTAGTCCGAGCCGAAAAGCGACCGAAACGCCGGTGCGAGCTTACTCACCACGCTCCGGATCATCCGGGTTACTCGAATACAGAGCGATTTTGTTCCCATGCGGGTCTCTGAGGTAACCGACAAAAAATCTGGGGCCGTAGGCTTCTCTAAACCCAGGCGGCCCTTCGTCTTGCCCTCCTGCCGCAAGCGCCGCTGCGTGAAGCGCTTTAACCGTCCGTTGATTCTTAGCATCAAACGCGATCATCGTTCCATTACCCGCCGTCGCAGCGCGGCCATCGAACGGAGCTACCACGTACAACTCCGGCAGATTGGGCCTCTGGCCCTGTTGGGCGGGGATAACGTAACTTAACCCTTCCTTGGATTCGGTGAGTTCGTAGCCGAGAGCTGGCAAGAAAGTGGAATAAAATCTCTTGGCGACATCGAGGTCGTCTGCGCCAAGGGTGATGTATGAAAGCACTGTTCTGCCTCCCAAAGAGTTTCGACGGCAGGATTCTACGTCAGCTTCGCTGTCACCAACGGACATGGCGATGACCGTACCCCGGCATTCGGTCCGTACGCTGCTTACACGCTCATTCGGGACTGGTAGTCACTACATGTTTGAAGTCTCCATATTCGTTCCACATTTGGGATGTAGTCTCCCGCCGTAACGATAGGCGAACGCCTTCTGTCAAACCGTGGAAAGATGCGAGGTAACCGTGATGTGTAAACGCGCTCTTGTGGCAGCAACTTTGCTTTTAGTGGGTAACGAATCGAATGCAGTGCCGATTAGCCTCCCTTACACAGCAGACTTCGAAGCTACGGGCGGGGCCCGATGGCAGAGTATTGCTAGGAATGAAGGCAGTGCAGGCGACATCGACCTTGACGGCCCAACCGGCAACGCATGGAGGGACGCCGAATTTGGCAACAATAGTGACCCCTACGATGACTTCGGAATCTTCGCACTCGACGGAAGGCTCATCAACAATCCTGATGACACTGTTGGACTTACTGCATTCTCAGGAGTTGGGGAGCTATTACAGTTCGATACACTCACCCAATCCGGGCTCTCGGTCTCGATGGACTACTTCTTCTCTGAAAACGATCCGTTTGCGCGTTTTGGACTGTTCATCGAAAACGATACGGACCGTTCGATTACTACAACGCTTCGCGGCGGTGGGGACCTAGGATCCGACTCATTCACCGACCTTCACCTGACCTCCAGCGGTGATGCAACGGCCACAACGGCAGACACGTGGTCATTGACGACAGACAATGGCGGGGCCTCAGCTAACGAAATAGTGTCATTCGCATGGGGGTTGGGAGCAACAGATCTAGGTATTGCCAGTGGAGCCGACGACATCTGGGCAGAGTTCACCGTAGACATTGGTGCTAACGAGTCTCTCTACTATGCATTCTTTACCGGCATGGAAGACGACAGAGCCCGTGGGATAACCCAAGCGCAAAACACTTTTGCGTCGATAACTGCAATTCAAAATGCGGGTTTACTGACTGGTCTTTCGAATGAGCAACTCTCCAATCTGGGGAACTGGGAGCGTGTTTCCGTCCCCGCTCCAGCGACCCTCGCCCTATTTGGAGTTGGGCTCGCTGGCCTTGGGCGCGTTCGGAAAACCGGGGTGTTACCTGCGGTTTATCAGGGGTGTTTCGAAGACGCGGACGCTCTCGCCCGGGGTTAACGAAGCTCTTGAAAGAAATCCGATGCTAGCCTACTCATTATGAGCACCCTGTCATAGAACGCAAATACTGAACACTTTTTTGAAGCCTGTTCTTCGCCTCCATATTTGCTCCACATTTGTCGTGTAGCGTCTTGTCGCAGTGATATGCGATGACCCAACACTAGAGTCGCGCCCGGTTATTCATTGACTAGGCATTCAAAAAGACGTGACCTCTAGAGTCCGGTCGTCTGATCTAGACGAGGTACACACTCTGAAGAGAGAGGTATATGAAATGACGAGACTAGTACTGCTAGCGGTGTTGTTAGTCGTGGGCCCAACAGCACACGCCGGTTTGGTTTTCAGCGGGTCGTTTAATATTGAGTTTCCGACGGGCGTGTTGGGAGTCGACTCGTTGGTAGGAGATTTTTCTTTCTCCTTTGATGACAGCTCTGCAACCGGAGGCCCCAGTGAGTTTTTCAATAATCTGCCGCTGGATAGCTTTAATCTAACAAGCATGATCGGAGGTGTTGCGTTCACCACTGCGAATTCCGGTGGCTTCGTCAACATCAGGGATAGCCAAGTGTTTGCGTTCGGCATTGGAGGGCTGATAAACGGAGCTGACACCCTGATAAGTGGAGCTACCGACTTCATTATCACTACCGTAATTGCCGACCCCGCATCGGTCGAGAGCTTTGCCAGTATATCCATAGAGGGAATTGATGAGTCTGAACTTGCCAAAGACTCCCCTGACGCCCCCAACCCCCTCTTTGTACTCAACACACAGGTCGTTGATGGACGTGCGCAGCAAGTACCCATCCCGGCGACTTTGCCTCTCTTGGGCTTTGGTATGCTGATGCTTCGACTACGCGGCGTGAGTTAATCGGCGCGCTCAATGTTTGACGCCCGCTCTCCCACAACCCGGGACAATACACGGGGGCACACGTCATTGAAATGACGCGCTGACGTCTGTTAGCAACCGTCCGCTACACCGAAGTCGCGAACTCAACCGCCTTTTCGGCATGGATGGCCGTGGTGTCGTAGAGCCGAACTTTTGTATCCGAATGGTTTACCAGCATGCCAATTTCTGTGCATCCCAGAATGACGGCCTCAGCACCCTCTTCGACCAGCGCGTCGATGATCCGCAGGTAAGCTGCTTTGGAAGTATCGGTGACCGCTCCAAGGCACAGCTCTTCGTAGATCACCTTGTGAACAAGAGCACGGGAGGGCTCGTCGGGAACCCGCACATCTAGTCCATAGCTCTCTGCCAATCGGCCTTTGTAGAATTCCTGCTCCATGGTGAAGGCTGTGCCAAGCAGTCCAACCCGTTGCGCGCCTTGTTCGACTAAGACTTCGGCTGTCGCATCCGCGATGTGCAATACCGGAATCGTGATGCCCTGTTGAATCTCTGGCGCCACCTTGTGCATGGTGTTTGTGCAGATAAGCAGGCAGTCTGCACCGGCTGCTTCTACTTTTTGAGCAGCATCGCATAAGATCGTCGCAGTGCCCGCCCAGTCTCCGGCGTGCTGCAGTCGTTCAATGGGTTCAAAGTCCACGCTGTACATCGCTATTTTTGCCGAGTGCAGCCCACCGAGCGAACGCTTGATACCTTCATTGATCGCACGGTAGTAGCCGACGGTGCTCTCCCAACTCATTCCGCCCAGCAGTCCGATGGTTTTCATTGCTCCTTCCTGTCTTTTCCTGTCTTTTTCTGTCTTTTCCTGCCTTCGCCTGATCGCCTTGCTGGCGCGCTGAAGCTAATCATCGACACTGGTGGCGCAGCGGCTACAAGGTAGCTGCTATCGTCCTAACGCACATTCACCCTGCAGAACCGGACACGATGAGAATTTGGCACGCGACGACGTCACCAACACCCCGTTGCAGCTGATCTTGGTTACGCAGCTCGTCCTTCGTGACCGAAGCGGAGTTCAGTCATCCGGGATTATTCGCTTAGCCACACATTTCACTTCGTCGATTGTGTAGGACAGCCGGTCATAGAATCCCAGTGCAGTCCCATTGCTGGACCTCACCATGACGTTTAGTTTTGGGCAACCCAGCTCCTCGAGTGCGGCCTCTACGTGCGCCATGAGGAGCCGACCAAAGGAACGCCCCTGATAAGCGGGTGATATCGCGAGGTAGAACACCGAGCCTCGGTGGCCGTCGTACCCAGCCATCGCGGTTCCAATCAGCTCATCTTTCACCTCCGCTACGAAAAAGAGCTCTGGCTGATAGTTCAGCTTGCGATCGATGTCTTTGTTAGGGTCATTCCATGGTCGTGTGAGATTACAGTCGTTCCAGAGGCGGATGACGTCTTCCCGATCTGTTTCTGCGTATGTACGTACTCTCAGGCTCATCGACTATCCATTTTAATTTTTGATAACCCACGCCGATGTGGATTGATGCTAGAAAGGTTGAGTCGCCCCACAGCGGTTCGGTACCGGCCCGTTCTGCGAGCGCGCTGCGAATGCCTCGCGACCTCTACCCTTCTTGGGTTCGTGTCTGCGAGTGATCTAGGAACTGATTTATAAACCCATCTAGAGCTCACACTTACCCGATTGCTCGCGCAAGACCTTAGAACACCAACATCCAGATACCGCTGGATGCCACCTCGAACGCGAACAGTAAAGCGAAAACAGCGCGTAATGGAGGTGCTCGGAATCTTCGAAATAGAATCAGCGTCAGCACGGCACACAAGACAATCTCGACCGATCCTACAAACCCGCCAAAGTGTTGAACGTCCCAGTAGCTCACCGGGCTGTCGAAAACCCAATCGCTGAACGGCCAAAAATGGGGACGACCGTCCCCAGCGTGCAGTGGAAAATCAAGGCAAAGGTGCAAGAGCGCTGAGGCACCAAATACCTGCAACCACGACCAGCGACCAATAAGCCCCACAGCCAGAATCAAACCCCATACGAAGACGGAATTGTCGATGGCGAAAACTGACTGCCAGGATTCTGAGTAGTAAAGCTCGCCGAACACAGTTTCCGCTGACGTTCCCAATACAGCGAAGTGCCACCCGGCGAGTAGATAGAGCGAGAGATCCGGTGCCAAAGCGCCCGTCAATGCGGCTGATAGGCTGCCAGGCTTCTGCGCGCGCGCCAACGACGCGGCGCCTAGGATCAGATGCGCTGGTGTGTTCATGTTAGGAGAAAAACTGTTTCCGTACGGACTTCGGTCTCAAAATGCTTCGAGTGATTTGTTCTTCTCCTCATGCCGTATCGGGAGCGTACTCGGATGGACGACGCTTAAGTACCGTTAATCAAATGCTTACGATCCAGTGCTGCATGACGTCGGCTGATATTCGGTGCGCCACAAAACGAACTGGTTACAGTCGAACGATTTGATCAAATGGTAGCATCGCTGTTATGACGCAGATTACGCTTTACCATTCCCGCTTCAGCCGCTCGATGACGGCCTATTGGATGCTCGAAGAGCTTGGCGTTCCGTTCGAGGTTGTCACCAAAGACATCCGCGAGCAAGCGAACAAGGATGCGGAGCTCACCGCGCTCAATCCGCACGGCAAAGTTCCAACGGTCGTGATCGATGACGTCGTTCTTTTCGAACGCCCAGCGATTTGTATCTATCTGGCTGACCGCTTTAGTCCCGGCGTGCTCGCACCGGCGCTCGATGCACCCAATCGCGGCGAGTATCTTAAGTGGATGGTCTACTCCGTCACGGTCATGGAGGATTCCATGCTCGCGCACGCCGCGGACCTGGAAGTCGATCCTGTCCATGTTGGCTGGGACCGCTTTGAGACCATGGTGGACGTACTGGATGCTCGTCTGTCGGCCAGCACCTACATAGCAGGCGATGTATTCTCGGCTGCGGACGTGATGATGGGCTCTAACCTCGGCTGGGGACTAAAGGCCGGCCTGCTGGAGAAACGCGATTCGTTCGTACGATATTTCGAAGAGGTAAGTCGGCGCGAACCTTACAAGCGGGCTGAACACGCGACTTACTCCACGTAACCCGACGCTAAGGAGAGACGTCGCGAGCACCAAGCGAGAGGCAAATTGATCTCACCGCCCGCGTACAACACCCAAGGGTCTCTCTTGAGTGGTAGAGGAATCTTACTAATTTACTTGTGCTACGCCGCTAGGGAGCGCGCGCGTAGTAGATCTTGCGACTGGCAGACTTACAGGATGGTCACAAGCAGTTTGCTAATTCGATCACCACGAAACTCTGCTTTGTGCACGCCCCGCATGCACAGGTCGTCGCTGCCGGGGCGCCGGTAGGTAGCCTCAAAATCGAACTCGACCCAATTCTCACCGCAGCGAAGTGTGCCGGTCGGATGAAGTATTCGCTCACTGAAGGTTCGGTCAATCAAGTTCAGGCTATTCCTCATGTAGTCGAGCACGGCAGCTTTGCCGTGAGCCTCGCCCATGGAATCCTGGTAATAGGCGTCTTCGGTAAAGTATTCCTCTAACCGATTCCAGTTGTCATCAATGTAGGTTTCTTCAAAACGCACTGCATACGAGAGAAGCCTTGCTGTATCCGCCATAGATCGCTTCCTAAACTTACGCCACCAGTATTAGGCCCAGTCTATCGCGTGGCAGTATCTTTTATTACTGACCTTGCACATGAATTCGCGATCATATGGCGACCATATCGCTCGTTTTTCGAGTGCGTAGGCATGGTAAAAGCCGACCTAGAAACGACGTTGGACTTGGCTCTCAAATCCTGCTCATCGGTCGCCAGCAACGCCCGCTTCTTAGTCGGTGATCATGGCAAGTGAGGAGTGCTAGAGGTCTACTGGCCCAGATGTGCCAGCGCTAATCCGGAACATACTGCAATAGATCCCCGGGTTGGCATTCCAAGATTTCGCAAATGCGGCTCAGCGTCGAAAAACGAACCCCTTTCACCTTGCCAGTTCGAAGCAACGACAGGTTCTGCTCCGTTATGCCCACCTGCGCCGCCAGCTCTTTACCGCGCACCTTGCGTTTGGCGAGCATGACATCCAGGTGCATGACAATCGGCATATGACCTCGCCTACACGAACTGTTGGTTTTCGTGTTCGAGTTCACGGCCACGCACCAGCATGTCGCTGATCACCCACAGGATCATGGCCAGCATCGCAACCTTCAACTCATCACTCCCGAGCGAGATCGAAAGAACCTTCTGACCAGCCGCATGGTTCCAGGACAAAAGAACGCTGCTCAAAGCATGGTGTACCGGCTTGGCGAACGCCTGCGCGAACAACAGCACCGAAAACAGTCGGAGGTCTCGGCTATTGGATTCGTTGAAGAACTCACCGCGAGCAAACTTGCTGAACGCCCGGCGCAGGAAAAAGACTCCCCCCATCCCTAGCCCCAGATGCAAGCAAGTTAAGAACCAAAGGCCGTACCACTGGGCCAGCGTGACCGTGGACCACTGAATCCTCAGATCAAGGTTGTCGGTCGCAAGATCAGCAAACGATTCGATATCGATGGAGAAATAGAGCGCCGCGCAAAGCCCAGCAGCCAGCACCACCGTGCAGCCCCAGGCGACGATAAGAGAGAACGTACGAGCCATCAGCGTAGACCTGATCTAATTACTTTACGACAATAAATTATTGTTTTACTTTAATTTAGTCAACAGTAAATCGACGAGGCAAGTCATGAAGTTTTCTCATTTCGCATCGCTGCTACTTTTGCTGAGCGCAATCTGCTCCCAGCAGACCGCCGCACTCACGACCGATCAATTCTTCAGCATCTGCGAAGCAGCCAAAGTCACCTGTAGCGAGCACCCCATACTGCAGGCCTACATTGGCGGGTCGCTGGACTTCACCGCCGCACTAAGCGAAGAAACAGATTATCTATCCGAACCGTACTGCAAGGATCCGAAGGAACTGTTCAAGACCACTCCGATTATCGAGTTCATGCAGGAGCATCGGGATGAGTACTCCGATAAGAATGCGATGTTGCTGGTGGTGCGTTACTTCGAGATCCGGGGCGGCTGCTAGGGAGCTTTCAGCCTGGGTGCTGGGAAGTTCGGTTGTCGCTCTCTGCCTTTTCAGCTCTGTTGTAAGTTCGAATTCTCTCGCTGCGGGAGAGCCGCAGTCGGTAAATTCGCTGATTCGCATCGCGTCTATGTGGCTGCCACACAAATATGGAAGGAATGTGGAGACGGTAGTAATACCGTCATTCCCCTGGGCGGTTGACGCGGACTGCGCAGACTGTTGTCGTAAGCCCATAGACTGGACCAAGTAGGCACCACATATATGCGGATCAAATTCCTCTTGGGTGTCATGACGCGTAACGCGGCTTTGAATTTGCTCCATCGTCGGTGTTCACGACTCGGGGCATCAATTATCGGCCCTCGGCTCATACAGGTGCCCGGCTAGTGTTTCTCCAACCAAAAACAAGATCCTGCTACGTCACCGCTGTGACAGCGGCGTTTCTACTGTTCACTCTCCAGACCTCCAAGTCGCTGGCTCAGTCTGGCGACAAAGAATCACTTATCTCAGAAATTTATGAGATGGAAGCCGCGAGCACGGAGAACATTGAACGGCTGAACACCCTGATGTCCAGCAATGACGAAGAGGTGGTGTTTCGTGCGACCTTGAAGCTAGCTCGCCTGAGTTGGCGTGAAGGTAGGATCGAGAAAGCGGAAGCAATCCTTCAGTCGATCGAAGCACAGCTGGATGAATTGGACCCTGAAGCACGAATACGCTTTTTTCGCGCCCAGTCCACGCTTGAAGAACGCAAAAACAACTTCGAACTCTCACTGGAAATTATGCTCAAAGACGCCTTGCCGTTAGCTGAACCAGACTCCACTCTGCTAGCGAAGGTGTACGAAGACATCGGAACACTCAACCGACATCAATTGAATTTTGTTGAAGCTCTGCGTTACTACAACAAGGCCATCGAGATATTGCAAAGACGCGAGTCGGAAGAAGCCAACCTGGCGCGCGCTTACGTCGCGACGGGCATTCTCATGGACATGATGGGGCGTGTACCAGAAGCGCTCGATTATCACCGGAAAGCGAGGGTGATATTCGAGGCGCGGGATAATACGGCTGACCTGGTATATCTCTACTTGAGCCTTGGCCAGATCTATGAGGGCACTGGCGATACCGATAGCGCGCTCGAATACTACCAGCGCACGCTGGCACTGGATTTGGGCCTTAACAACTTCAACAATCTGGCGTTTGATTACTCCGCCATCGCCCAAGTTCTGCGGAAGCAAGGTGATCTGCAAGGTGCTCTTGGGCACATAGAACAGACTATCGAGCTCTTCACTCAGATGAGATCTGACCAGTTTGTATCCAATGCGTATCTTGATCAGGCCCAAATCCTGGGCGAACTCCAAAACAACGAGGCACGCCTCGCCAGCTTAAAGAAGGCGGAAGAAGCGGCCGAACGGGCCGACATACCTATGCAGTATCAGGAAGTACACCACCAGTTCGGACAGTACTTCTTTGACACCGGCGATTTCGAAGCAGCAAAGAGCCGATTGATCAAAGGCCTCGCAATCGTACGCACTACGGATTCGATGCGCGAAGAACTCAGTTACCACGAACTGCTAGCAACGGTGTATTCAGAACTCAATGAGCCAGACCTGGCACTTGAGTCGTTAGAAACTGCACATCGCATGAGCAAAGAGCTCAATAATCAGACCAAGATCAAAGAAGCAGAGAGGTATAAGCGCGACATCAACCTAATGGAGGAGCAGCTTAAGGTGCAGGGGCTGGAGAACGAAAAGGCCGCCCAGCAAAAGGAACTCCGAATACAGAAGCTCAATAACGAGCGTACCCTGATTGTCTTCAGCATTGTCACACTGCTGCTTGTCGTTGTTGGGTATCTCGTCTGGCAGCGAAGAAAAACCGCCCTACTGCGAGCAGAGCTGTATAAAGATGCGCTTGAAGAAAAAGAAAAGATGCTCGCCGATGTGTCCCATGAACTTCGTACGCCATTGACGTCGCTCAAGCTACAAGTCGACGCGCTCCAGCATAACCTTATCGAGGATGTCGATTCGAGCTACGACAAAATCAGCCGCAAGGTCATGGATATCAGTGGCCTCATCTCTCAAATAAACGAGCTGGCCCGATCCGATAGCGCTTCATTCGTGCTCGAGAAGACCTCGTGCAACTTACAAGACTGTTTCTCCCAGTGGGATGACGAGTGCAAAGACTATGTGGAGAGCAAAGGATTCTCGTACAGAAGCGAGCTTCATGTGCCCTCCTTCTTAGTCGATATTGACGTTCAACGACTCAGACAGGTGTTATTCAATCTGTTATCGAACAGCTGTTTTTATACCGACAAGCCCGGTCGCGTGGAGGTAGAAGCAAAAAGAGATGGGTTGTCGCTCCACATTACGGTTGCAGACAGTAAGCCTGCGGTCGCTGACTCAGACCTAGAGAAAATATTTCAGCGACTCTATCGCGTAGAGCAGTCACGCAGCCGGCAGACCGGAGGCTCTGGGCTGGGCCTGGCTATCTGTAAGAATCTTGTCGAGGCTCACGATGGAACGATCTCGGCCAGTAAAAGCGATCTGGGGGGACTCTGTGTTTCTATCGCCTTGCCTCTATACACGTAAGCGAGCCACCGAGTACATCGGTCGGCCCCCTGGCTTCGAGGCCTTGGATTGAGCACGCATTCCCTCATTTGGCTGCTAGGGTGGCTCAACCGTATACGCCTTCGCTGTATTTTCTGACGCCTTCTCTTGGGTGTTCACTCTCCAGCGCGTTACGACGATGACTCAAGGGCGCTGGCTATCAACCGACCGCAACTCTCTCCCGGATAGTTTTGCGAGCCCACTGTTCGACTGGCGCTGTGTCTAAAGGTGCGTCTTCAGGGCTCGTCAGCCTTAAACGCGTACCCAGCACCGTAGACAGACTGGATCGGCGAGTATTCGATACCCTGATCCCGCAGCTTTCTGCGAATGTTCTTTACATGGCTGTCGATCGCGCGATCAGTGATGTCGCGATCATCAGAATAGGCAAGCTCAATGATCTGTTCGCGCGAGTACACGCGCTCTGGCGCTTTGAATAGAAGGTTAAACAGAGCGAATTCCAGGGTCGAGAGCTTTACTTTTTTATCCAGAAAGAAGATCTGCATGGTGTCGTCTTGAATGCGCCACTGCGTGAAGCTTGGAGAGCCGGATACTCGTCTTAGAACAGCCTTTATCCTCAACATCAGCTCTTCGATATCAAACGGCTTAGACACGTAGTCATCCACGCCGAGGGCAAGCCCCTTGATCTTGTCAGACTGCTCACCTCGCGCGGTCACCATGATGATCGGAACGTTGCTGAAGCTGCGAATCTCCTTGGTGCAGGCTATTCCATCTACGCCCGGAAGCATGATGTCCATCACGACAAGATCTGGCTTTTCCTGCTTCACACCCGCGATCACCTCGCGACCATCGTCCACATGCACTGATTGATAGCCTGCGTTGTGGAGGAACAGCTGCATGCTCTCCGCAATGTCGACCTCATCCTCAACGATCATGATCTTCACGAAATGCTTCTTCCTTGCGGCTCAGCAGACGCTGGCGGGTAATTAGCAGATATTAAATCCGATAATTGTGGAGACAGTGTGGAGATAACTGCATGGGTTCGTGACCCGGTTCTTCGCTCCCTTTCACTATTCGTCTCCCTGCCGCATGCAATCGAAGGCTTCGAGTTGAGTAACGCCCGCTTCCATATTCTTTCCACAATGCTGTGCGAGAGTTTAATCGAGCTTCGCAACACGCTCACCTGACTACCCGCATCCGGTCAGTCATTGGCGCGCTTTACAGACCAGCCGAAAACTCGGTCGCTTGAGGAGATAGAAATGATAAATGTATCGGGGTTAGCTCTTGGTTTGTTTTTAATACTAGGTCTACCGAACGTCACGATCGCCGGACCGTTCACAGCTTCGTATGACTTTGGTGGTCCTGCAACGGACGGAGACACTTTTACCTTTGACTTCATCGGTATGGTCAGCTCCGTAGACAGCAACCTGATAGAAGGCGTGAGCGCGTTATCGAACATTCAGCTGGGAGGGATCGATGTTTTCCTACCCGGAGATATGGGGCCGTTTGGCGGTCCGATCATTCCATTTGGGGATGTGCTTTCGTTCGATGGCACCGCTAACCTCTTTTTCGCCCTAAACCCGTTTGTCACTGATGTAATAGAGTTTCAAGAGGGCACCGCACGCGTACTGAGCAACGCGGAATTCGGTCCTTCAGGATTTTTGATCTCGGAGTCCTTTGATCCAACCCGATGGTCGGTTCTGGAGCCGAGCGTGACGGCCCGAGTTCCCGCACCGTCGCCGCTCTTGATGTTCATTGGTGCCGGCTTAGTATTTTGCTACCGAAAGGTAGAGAACCGTGCACAAAAGAGCGGTGAACCTGCGCGCCAGGCTTGCGGTCGCTAACCCAGCCCTCTAGACAGTATTCCCGCGATTCTATCGAGTTGAGAAGTCGCGCCGCCGGGGGACAGGAGCCTCGGGGCTCGGCTTGGCCATCTACAAAAATCTTGTCGAGGCCCACGCAAGCACAACTGCGGCGAGCAAAAGCGATCTTGGGGAGCAAAGAGTTTCCATCACTTTGCCCCTGTATGCATCAGCTGGCCATTCGACCCATTGTTCAGCTACCTGTTTGCAAGAGCTTCGAGTGAACGCTCCTTCCCTCACTTGCCTTCGGTAAAGGCTCTTCTTTATGCGCCTTCACTGTATCTTCTGACGCCTTCTCTTGTCTCGGTTCAGTCTGCTGCACATTGAGACGATGAATCCAGTGTGACGCCTCGGCTTCCATATTCATTCCACATTCTTGTGCAAAAGTTGAATCGGGCCCGGCATAACGCTCGCCTAGATATCCGATTCTGGTTGGTGAAAGGCTCGATTTGCGGGCTATCTGAAGACTTCGCCGAATGAGGAGATAGCGAAATGAATAAAATTCTGGGGTTATCGATCGGTTTGTTTTTGATACTTGGGCTATCGAACAGCGTGATCGCCGGGCCTTTCACGGCATCCTATGACTTTGGTGGTCCTGCTACTGGCGGGGACATCTTCACGTTTGATTTCAACGGTACGATCAACTCGGTAGACAGCAACCTGATTGAGGGGGTAACAGCTCTGTCGAACTTTCGGCTGGGAGGGGTTGATGTATTCTCACCAGGAGATCCCGGGATATTCGGTGGTCCAATCACGACACTTCTAGGTTTGCTTTCATTCGATGGCACGGCAAACAACTTTATAGCGACTAACCCTGGCGCCGCCGACGCAGTTGCGTTCCAGACAAGCTTTGGAGCGCTGGTGCAGAGTAACTTGGCGTTTGGTCCTTCAGGATTCTTGATCTCGGAGTCCTTCGATCCAACCCGATGGTCTGTTCGCGAGTTGAGCGTCACAGCCCGTGTTCCAGCGCCCTCGCCGCTCTTGTTGCTCTTTGGTGCCGGCTTAGTTTTTTGCCATCGACAAATACAAAGTAAGACTTACAGAAGCATAGCGGAGACTTAGTAAACGAGCGGTACGGTCGCGAGAAAGTACCCGGGAAGTTGATGAAGCACAGTACGTCACGAATTTGCTATCACCGCAGACAAATACCTAGTCGGATTGAGGCGTTGAACCCGGTATCAAAGCAAAGCGTCCAGGCGAGCAAGGCTCCGGTATAGAGTCTTTTCTAGCTCAGTTACACGGCTACAACCAATCCGGTCTGCTGACGGCAATCGGCGCGGGAAGGCCTTAGAATATCTACTACGTTGACGGCAGTCTTAACCACAATGCCAACTTAAACGCATTCCGCTGGAATGGCTGGAAGAAACCTCTAGGGAGTCTGCGAACGAGTCCCGGGTGCCTCTGCGTGACCTGTCAGCCAGAGATACCCGGAACTTGTTCAAAGGCTCCCTAGTTTGCGGTCGGGCACAAGGCTGGTAATTTGAACTAACCACCGGCGCCGTCAGAGGTTAGGTTCATGGACACTCAGTCAATTCCATTAGTCAGCGGTTTCGCGCGGGCGGCGCTGCTGGCCGTTGCCCTGCTCCCGATCAGCGTCTGGGCACTCTCGCCGCAAGAGGCGCAATCGATGATTGAACGGGCGCAGGTTGGTGCCGAAGCAGACAGCCACGGCGCTCTTACCCTTCCGGAACTGATGAAGGCACTCGGGGTGCCGGGCGTCAGCGTGGCGATCGTTCAGGACTACGAAATTCACTGGGCCAACGCCTACGGCGTAGCTGACATAGAAACGGGTGAGCCGGTCGATACTCAGACGTTGTTCCAGGCGGCCTCTATCTCCAAACCGGTCGCTGCCATGGCCAGTTTGCTGGCCGTGCAGCAGGGCAAGTTCGCCCTCGACGATAACGTCAACAGCATTCTCACCTCGTGGCAGCTCGATGGCGAAGGAATGACAGAGCGGCGAGCTGTGACCCCGGCCGGTTTGATGAGCCACACCTCCGGGCTAGGGGACGCCTTTGGCTTCCCCGGCTACGAACCCGGCGAAGCCTTGCCCACCACCATCCAGATTCTGGAAGGGACACCACCGTCAAACGTGCGGCGCATCTTTATGGAGCGGGAACCCGGCGTGGCGTATGAGTACTCCGGCGGAGGCGTGACTCTACAACAGCTGGTGCTCACAGATGTACGCAAAAAGGCCTTCGCACAAATCATGCGTGATGACGTGCTTGGGCCTCTGGGGATGAACAACAGCACCTATGAACAACCGCTGCCGGCGGATTGGGCTGCAAAGGCAGCGAGGGCACACTCAGGCGACGGCGAGTCCATGGGACCCAAATGGCACGTTTACCCTGAGCTCGCCGCGGCAGGAATGTGGACCACACCTTCAGATCTCGCCAGGTTTGCCATCGAAGTACAGCGCTCAGTGCGCGGCGAGTCGAATCGGGTGCTGGACGTCGACCACGCACGCCGCATGATCACACCGGTCGGTGTCGGCTCGTTTGCCATTGGACTGGCCGTTGAGCGCATCGGCGAGGGGTGGTACTTCTCCCACGGTGGCGCCAACTGGGGATTCCGCGCCGATGTGGTGGGTCACCTCTCCAATGGCTACGGCCTGGCCATCATGACCAATTCGGACTCCGGCGGTACCGTAATCAATGAGATCACCAAACGTGTTCAGCACGCCTACGATTGGGACGCGATCGCCGAGCCGGTTCCCCGTGGGTATCGCGCCATCGATCGCGAAGTGGTCATGTTGCCACGCGACGAACTCGCAAAGTTTGTGGGGGTTTATACTGGTGAGGAGACGCTCACGGTCTCTCTCGGTGACAACGGCCTGCTCGTGCGCAATAGTAGCGGGGGCCGGGATGCTCCTCTCTACGCATCATCTACCACGGGGTTCTTTCTGAAAGTTATGCCAGTGACGATGGACTTTGTTCTGAAAGACTCAAAGGTCACTGGCATGATCCTGGTAACACCGGACGGCGAAGAGCTAGCCCTTGAACGAGAGGGAGAGTAGGCGCGTAATCAGGAAGCGACGTTAGACGCACCGCCAGCACACGTGATCGTTCGACGCAGACTCAATGGCACATCACACGTGCATTACACAACCGACGATTGGGCTGACCATCCAGGCCTACTTCACTGTCCATCGATAAAAAAAGTGCAGGAAACGGAACCATATTGGGGGTGCTGGAACCGCTGCCTGTCTTAGGCCCTGAGTAGCATAGACGTCTACAGACAAGGTGCCGAAACGTGACAACAGCCTACATACCCAGACAAGTACGCCACATAAATAGAAAACGCCGCCATTTGCGAGCGGCCGCTGAGTCTTTCGGCCGTCCGCCAGCTTTGGTCCCACTGATTTTTGTAGTTCTGGCGAGCCTGGCTGGCTCGGCTCAGGCCGGCTTTATCGACCTCCAACTGGTCGTAAATCCAGTCCAAATCTGCCGCGATGCTAGCACCTGCGCGAATCCGGACCACGAGCTGTTCGAGGAACATACCGATAAGGTCTGGGCACAGGCGGGTATCGATGTTCGTTTTCTGGACTTTCAAACAGCTATCGACCCTACCGGGTATCGGTTAGACCCGTTCGAGATCAATCGCTACGACCCCACCACTTTTGAGATCGTTGATAACTGGTACGACACAGCCCCGGGGGCATCGGGCGATCCGACCGTCTTAAACATGTTTTTTGTTGACGAAATCTCGGGCGTTGGGGGCTTAGGTGTGATCCTTGGCATTGCCGACGTTGTGTTCGACATTCGGTCTTGCTTCGATGATCAGGGGGGTCGCTTCCCAGCCGACCGGTTTTTCTGTGCCAACAACTACTACAGTCCGATGAACAGCTTTGCAATCGCCGACGCGACGTTCGATGGTTTTGGTGGCGCCTTTGAGTTGGTTATCGCTCATGAGATCGGTCACATGCTTGGGCTTCATCATCCGGACCAGGCAACAGATCCTCGTCTTGACCTGGTGGGCAACTCTCAGTTCCCGAGTTGGGTGGTAGACGACTTAGAAAGCAGGGACCCGTCGAATCTCATGCAGAGCATTGCGATGCCTAACGTAGATTTAGACGACATACCCCCTGATGGTGGCTTCGCCGGTACGCTGTCTTCCGCTCAGATCGCCATAGCAAGGCAGAGCCCGTTTCTGATTCCGTTCTCAGAGGGCCCACGAGTCGCTGTGCCCCTCCCTCCAACAGTCGCGCTCGTCTTGTTCGGATTACTTGGCATGCGATTGCGGGGCGAAAGCACGTCTTAGCACTGGGACTGGCACGCTTACTCCCGCCTACCTGGCCGATTTGCCTGGCCGTTTCAACAGCTAGCCTGAACTGCAAGCATTAAACTGCCCTTCAGACCAGGCTTAGGGTTTAGTCGAACAGAGATTGCTGTCTAACCGCTCCCTCGATCTCGAGCATTATCCGCTTGGTCTCAACGCCCCCAAAGGCCGAGAACCCCGTAAGGCCACCGTTGGCACCCAGCACCCGATGGCAAGGGACGACGATTGGTAGCGGATTTCTACCCAACGCCCCGCCTACCTGACGGGCGAGTTGCTTGTCGCCAAGCCGTTCCGCAATCTCGCCGTAAGTGCACGTTTGCCCCACTGGTATGGTTCGAGTTGCCGCGTAGATTGAAGCTGCAAGCGGTTCGATACCACTGAAGTCACAGTCAATCGAGTCGAGGTCGATGGTCGCCCCTTCCAACAAGGCAGAAATAGACGCTACGGCGCCACGAATCGTCCTGGGGGGCTCGGCCCGCGTCGCCATAGCTCGCTCGGCCAGGCGGACCGCCGTCGCCTGCGGCGTTCCTTCCGGTAGGTTTGTTGCCACAACCAACTCCTCGCGCCACGCGATACCGCAAGGCCCTATCGCTGTGGGGAAGATCGTAAAGTAGTTCACGCTGTCTGCCGCTGCTCGCCTCTGAAGTCGGCAGGGATTGGGCAGTCGGTACAGACGGAGTCATCACAAAGTCTGCAGAGATTACACCGCTCGAGGTCTGTGGTGTCGAGTGAGGAGAGCATCTTGTGCAATAGCCCTGTCAGCGTTCGCACTTCTGAGTTCGACAGAGAATCCAGAAATGGCTCTAGTACGGCAAGACGCTCTTTCAATAGCTGTTCACGTGCCTGTTTTCCGCGTTTGGTCAGGTAGAGCGCAACCGCGCGTTTGTCACTGCCCTCACGGCGCTCAACCAGACCGTCAGTAACGAGACGCTCTACAAGACGCACAGACCCCGGATGGGAAAGGCCAATTATGCGCCGAAGCTGATCGTTCGATGGCCCAGCGCCATATCCAATGACAACAAGGGCTGCCGGCGTTTCACCCACATGATTCAGAATGTCGCGCGCTGTTTCTCGAATGCGATCGGCAGCCGCCAGCCCCACAACGCCCAATAAGTTCGCCGCAAATTTATCCATGTCCCGCATGTTATGTGCGCAGTGCACGATTCTCAACTTGACCATTTATGTGCGCTACGCACATAATTTGCCCCATCTGAAAACGACGGAAAAAACCATGGTAATCGACGCCTCAGGACCTCTCACACCCGAACACCAGGATTTCTACGAGCGCTTCAAGTCTTTCTGGGCCGCCCCGTCTGGGCCCCGTGTCGCAGAACTGATTGCGCCTCATGCGACGGTTCAATTCAGTGGCGCGGGCACGTTTTCAGGCACTGAATACATCGGGGTAATGGCTGAGATGCTTGGCTCGATGGTCGAACTGACCGTTACACCTCTGGATTGCGCCGGGAATGGCGATCGCCTGTACATTGCCTGGGAGTCATCGGCAACGATCAACGGAGAACTCCGCACCTGGATGGGGGTAGATCGATTTCTTCTTGAGAACGGTATGGCAATAGAGGAGCAGGTTGTCTTCGACTCTGTGGTGCTAAACCATGAAGGTTAGGTGGCACCGCGAACTACCCTGAGACAGCCAGTCGTTCGTTTGTAGCTCTCCCTGCTAACCAGGAATTCCGAGGTAATATGCACAGCGGTGACTTTTTGCTAAGTCACACACGGCGCTATTCTCGTTCCCAGCGACAGATGGACTTCACTTTTGTCATCAGCAACTTTGGTATGGCGTACTCTCAAGCTGGCGCTCGTACTTGGGCTATTCGGCTGCCAGGAGTCTGCTCCCCATCTCGCCGCTGCCCCTACGCAAGCCTCTGTTCTCCCTGCGACTACGGGCGACGGATGGAGGTCGGCGACGCTCGCTGATCAAGGTATCGATCCAGCGCTGGTTTTGGAGATGCTAACGCAGATACAGACCGGCCAGTTTGAAGGCGTCAGCAGCATACTTCTCGTTCGCAACGGCTTTCTGGTTCTAGACGAGTACTTGGACGGAGCCAAACGCGAGAGCCTTCACTCCACCAGGTCCGCAGCCAAAGCGATCACTTCAGCGCTGGTAGGTATCGCCATCGATAAGGGTTTTATCGAATCGGTGGATGCACCACTTCTGCCGTTTTTCCCCGAGTACCGAGATCAGATCAAAAACTGGGATGGTCGGAAAGAGGACATTACCATCGCCCATGTTCTCAGTATGAGTTCTGGTATGCGCGGCAACGAAGACGCGATGTATCCAACCAACGACTGGATCAAGTTCTATTTCGATCAGCCTCTCGTGGCCGAACCGGGCGAAGCGTTTTCTTATGCGACAAGCGGGGTTGTCACCTTGGGTAGTGTCATTACCCGGGCCTCGGGATTGCGAATACCCGCGTTCGCGGATCGCTACCTGTTCGGGCCGCTAGGCATTACTGAGTATCGCTGGCCGATCACGAACTCCAGAGGTAATCAAGGGTTGGCAATGACGGGCGGAGGATTAAACCTACGCCCCCGCGACATGGCAAAAATTGGCCAGTTATATCTCGATGGCGGCGTCTGGAACGGCGAACAAATCATTTCAAAATCATGGATCGAAGAATCAACCCGGAAGCACGCTACCAGTGATCTTTATGGCGAGGACTTTGGCTACCTGTGGCGCATGATTGATCGCGAAATCGATGGACGACCAATACGCTCCTTCGAAGCGTGGGGCAACGGAGGACAGTTCATCATGATTTTCCCAGCGCTTGATCTAGTCGCTGTATTCACTGGTGAGAACTATGGACGTTTTCCAGAGATGGAACGGCCGTTTCTGATCATGGATCGGTATGTGCTCCCTGCGATCCATTCGCATTACTAACAAGCAGACCCAAGCAAAAAACCCACTCGTTCAGCGAAGTTCGCTAAAAACCACCTCCCCTTCACAATGGGTATTGATTGGGGGTAAGCGTTTTTGTGCTCTCGGCGTAATTGAAAGCGCGGTGCACCTGAATGGCGATCTGTAATAAACTGTAAGAGTTTGTAATAGAAGTCACCACTAGAAGGTACCGCACCACATGACAAGTACACTGCAGCCACTGGCGAAATCAAAGCTAAAACTACGGGCCGCCAGCAAAGGCCTTTCATCGACTGAGCTCGACAAGTTGATCAACGGGCTCACACAGATTAAAGCAGCTACAGAGCAGAAAGCCTCGGAAAAAGCACTGGCGCAAAAGCGGGCCAAACTTAAAAAAATCAAAGCCATGATGGCAGATGCCGGTATCGACGCCAGCGAACTGGTCGGTATCAAAGGCAAACGAGGGCGAAAAAAAGGTGGTCGTGCCAAGGCTAAAGTCACGGTCCCACCCAAGTATCGGCTCGTGATAAAGGGCGAGGAGTTTCTCTGGACCGGTCGTGGTAGAGCACCCAGAGTGTTTCAGGATTATTTTGATAAGGGCAAATCCAAGGAGAGCTGCCTGATCAAATGATCGAGGCTTTCTAAGGCGAGGCCGCCGCGTCGAAGAAATGATTAACCCCGGGCGTTGGAAATAGCGCTACTGGCTTCCGCAGCCCGGGGTTTTCGAACGATTCACGTCTATGAGTTAAAGCTGCTGGGCCTTCGTTCTGAATCTTCAACTCCAATCAACGTCAACCGCAAAAAACTAAAGAACACTCAAGGGATCAATCGCCGACCGGTCCGGGTCGTCCGCTAAGAGCTGCCGCAGTATTGCTGTGTGTCCCTGGCCACCAATTACGACGACTCGCGAAGGTGAATCTCCTCCGACCGGAGCGTGATGTTGTACTCGCGCGTACATTCGGAAGTTTCGGTGCCACCAGCTCGCAGCGGCATCTGCACCAGCAAACCCGTTTCCGGCTTCAACCGAATTCGTCATGATATAGAACGATCTGTTCAACTGATCTTCTTCGGCTTGGTTGTAAGTACGTAGCAACGGCCCTAGCGTCAAAGAAGCATGCCTGTCGTTAGTGCTGCTGGTGACTTCGGCAATCAGCGTATCCATTTTCACTTTGATCAAAGGCTCCCGTTCGAGGCGTTCGAACAGACGTTCCGCCTGCCAGTGCACGTCTTGCTCATCGAATGGGTGCACTTCTTTGAGCCCTGCCTTCTTGGCAATCCGAAATCCCAGTTGGTAGATCTCATTGCGCGGTAATTTGAAGTGGCCGTCGCGGTAATCTTTAAACTCCGACAAGACCTCAGCCTGTTCTTTAGGGTCGTATTCCAGCAAGACCGCTGTCGGCATAAGTTCGGCAATCCGTTGAGTAACTGCTTCGAGATACGCTTGGCTATCGTCCGAAAGCACATCGATCACGTTCGTTTTTACAACATCCAATCCCGGATTGGCGAAGTGAAATGTGCCAATCAAAAGGACCTCAGCCTTCTCGCTTCCCTCGGCGAAAAGTAGCGAAGACCATAGGATTAGCGGAACAGCAAAATATGTACGGAAGCGCGCCATGGAGTGCTCCTTAGCGATAGCGATTGGCCGACGGTATCGCGTGACTTCTCAAGTGGGCAATCGAATTGCGTTAAACCGAGTAGCGAAGAAGGCCAGGTGCATGAAACTTCTGGCATCTCCGCTGAGACGCAGCTCGCCCAGAGTCCGGTACTAGTCCCCGCGGCTGCTGCATTCTGTTTTGCTGTAAACGCCGGACAGCGCACCGGTTATAAAAGAGTTCAACCACGTGGAATTGGAACCACCGTTTAACGAAAGTTTGAAATCGAATGACTGCGTGATTCATCAATCGGCAACAGCTGCGACTCATCCCCAGCTTATCGTCGGAAGTCGAACATTGTCCGGTTCGGGGTATCTGTGAGAAGCAGACCACCGGCAGGTATTGACGTTGGGTCTTGGGAAGCCCTGTGCATTCAAACGACGGCGAGCAGCCACTGCAGAGTGAGTCTCTTGATTGTCAGATTTTCTTACACTACCGGATCGCCAGTGATACGCACCTGACGCAAGCAACTGAAATACAAACGATAAAACGCTTCCGGGCAGAGAGTTGCTTCATTCCACGCCAAAATCATTGGATACACCATGTTGACTAAAGACTTCTGGAAATCACTCTGTCTAACCGTTTTACTTTCCTGCGTGTGTCTCGAAAACTCCCCGGCCCGCGCCGCGCCCATTTTAGTCAGCGGTGGCGAGATGGTAATTTTTGACTGGACCTTCCCTACCGATGGACTTAGCAATGCCCAGGTATTCACGAACATTGATTACCTAGGGAATTTCTTTATCGCTCGAGGTAATTGGTTCCAGTACGGTGGATTGGGTGCGACCGGAGAGGCGCTTTTCGTATCATCGTTTCGCCTTTCGGGATTCGGTGTCAACACTGATTCCCCTAGGTTCGAAACCTATATTGACGGCGAGTTTTCATCCGTTCTGGCGCTGAAGAAAGCCTCGTTGCTCGTGGACCCAGCATTACGGCTCATCTTGGAAGACGGAACTCGATTTTTTATCGGACCTTCTGCGGTGACCGTTCTTCCCTTCGACGTTCCATCACCTGCAACCATTGGACTGGTTGCCGCAGGACTGATCTCAGTAAGCCTGCGACGCAGCTCGAAAACCCCAGACCCAAATTCTAAGTAGTGTGCAGGCTGAATGCTCTACACACACAGACCCCGCACCGCACAATCCGCTTGCCCGCACTGACGTATTGTTTTTGGGCGCCTCTTTTCTTGGTCGCCGAATAAGTATCACATCGAGCGGCACGCGGGATAGAACGCACACGTTAGCTCATCGGCCCAGGTGGAGCACTAGTTCACCTGCCCGTACCCTGTTCGGACTGATCGAGTGCGCTTTCCAAGCAGTCCCCGGCGTCTAAGTGATCAATAGCGCAGCCTTGATCCTGCCACCTCTCATTTGAGGGCAATACCGTCATGAACGCACGCTTCGCAGAACCTGCGTTGACCATCGGGTTAGCACGACAGTCGGCGTGACGCAGTTTTTAACCACAGAATAAGCCAATGCGTCATCGGCGCAGGTTCAATGCGGTACTAATTGCTTGACTTTGGCCGTGATAATGCTAATTTTTTAGCACAGTGCTAATTTGTTAGCAGGCATGAATGAGTCGAAACAACGAACTTTCGCGACGTGAGCGCCAGATCATCGACGTCGTTCTTGAATTGGGCGAGTGCTCCGCCCGCGATATTCATCAGGAGATTGCGGATGCACCCAGCTACTCTTCGGTGAGGGCGTTGCTGAGCATACTGGTGGAAAAGGGCCACTTGACTCATCGATCAGACGGGCCACGCTACCTATACTCCCTGGCCGAGTCGCGGGTAAAAGCCCAAGGCTCTGCTCTTAATCGGTTGATAAAGGTCTTTTTTCGGGGCTCACGAGCTGCGGCAGTGACCGCTCTCTTGGGTAAAGACGGCGAGCAGCTCAGTGATGACGAACTGGATGAGCTGTCTCGCCTGATCGACAAAGCGAAGCGCAAGAGAGAGCAACAATGACCGAGCTTGCACCTTTGCTATTAGCGAATAGCGTCCAATCAGGTGCTCTCTTGGAGCTGCTGATCAAAGGAACGCTGATTTGCCTGATGGGCGTTTACGTCGGGACGGAGTTATCGGCTATGCCCGCTGTGATACGCCATCGCGTTGCGCTTTGCACGGTGTGCTGTATGGCGGTTATTCCGCTACTCGCAGCGTTGCTGACCCCCTGGGAACTACCGATTCTTGCACGGGCGCTTGAGCCTACCCAGGTCAGCACCTCCTTAGTTCCAGCTTCGCTGACGCTTGTTTACGTGGGCACGGTCGTGATGTTGCTTTTACGTCTGGGATTCGACGTCTTGTGTATCGCGCAACTTGATCGACGCGCTCGCGGCCTAAAGACTGCAGACCAGCTGCTGCCCGGTTGCGACCATCCGCGAGGATCCACACCAGTTAAGTTCAGTGAGGATGTTCTTTCGCCCCTCACCTGGGGATGGTTGCGTCCACGCATCCTCGTACCAGTAGGTGCAACAGAGTGGAAAGCCAATGATATGTCCATGGTGCTGCAACATGAGCTCGCCCACGTTCAGCGTATGGACTGGGCGGCCCACTTGCTGGCGCGCTGCGTCTACGCGCTTTACTGGCCAGTGCCGGGAATCCGTGTGCTGATCCGCCAACTTTCATTGTCGGCTGAACAAGCCTGCGATGACCGAGTATTAGCCGCCGGAGAACCGGCACCGGAGTACGCCGCTATGTTACTGCGACAGGCCCAGGGAGAGCGGGTTCCTGCGAGCGTTTCATTGGGTCATAGCACTGAGCTTGGCACACGAATTCGCTACCTCGTGGCAGAAATAGTGGATCACAGTGCTTCCGCCCGAGGAGCTGCTACGACGTATTGTTCGTGCCTGGCTTTGACGCTGACTGTAGCGACTGCGCAACTCGGTCAAAGACCCGAGATTCCCGTAGTGGAATGGGGAAGCGTAGAGCCTGACGTTCCACCGCCCGCCCTGTCTTATCCCAAACCGACGTTACATTTCGACGAAACCGTTCTCGCAGCACTCGAACCTGGCCCGGCTCGTCCGCTGCCACCTCCTGCACCGCGCCGTCCCCCAAGGTTTACAGCATCAGAAAAACCCACAGTTCCACCACCCTGAGCGGACGCTCCACCCAACTAACCATCTATAGCTGTTTTCCCATGAGAGACCCGGGACTCAGGGTCGCCCTTGCCCTCTATTTAGTCATCAACTCAGGAGCAAATCATGAGCACATTCATTCACAGACCACGTTTTCGTATCGCGTCCTTTGGGGTCACGGCGCTGCCTGCCACACTGGCAACAGCCGGAATACTGTTGCTAATGCACAGCCTAGTAGTGACCGACATGAGCGCACCCGAGATTAGGAAGAAGGAACGTTTCGAAGTTGTTGGCAAAGTAGAAGAGATAACCATAGCCCCGCTAACTGAGCGGCCTCAGAGACCACAGGAGGTCACCGAGGAACCCGACCGCATGGAACCAGACCTGGTTGTCGTCTCCGACGACTTTACCGGCGCCTGGAAAGACTACTCGGGAACACCGATTACAGAAAAGAGGCTGATAACCAACAATACCAATATGGTAGTGCCGTACCTAAGGCTCCAGCCAGAATATCCGACACGAGCTCTGAGGCGGGGAATCGAAGGCTACGTAGATCTCGCCTTTGATATCAATGCCACGGGCGCTACCAACAACATTCGGGTTCTGCACGCACAACCTAAAGGCGTGTTTGAACGAGCGGCTATCCGCGCGCTGGAGAAGTGGAAGTACAAAGTTCCAGTAACAGATGGTGTACCGCAGGGTCAGGTGGACATGATGACCCGACTGACTTTTGAGCTGGAAGACTGAAAGGCTTCCAATGCGGCGACGGGATAACGTTTTCACCGACTCCACCGCTCCTACAGAAATCGGTGTGAGCCGGCTAGCCCTGCTGGTGCACGCCCCCATGGGCAGGCTGATTCCGGGGTGGCCCGCGCTGGCTTCTGACGCGGTCAGATTCAACGGAGCGAGTCACCCCAAGTACCGTTAAACGAAGGAGGTTTTTTGGATGCAGCGCGTGCACCATGGCTAAACTGTCCGCGGATCTTTTCTGTAAGATCTGCGTAAGACCCGCTGGTCGAAGGCTTGAAACGATGGATTCACGAGCTTGGTCATCGGAAATCCGACAGATTTGTCTCAAGTCTGTTGCTCGGCACAGTGTATCTAACAAGCGCGATTCATCTTGATTCTTGCTCACTCTTCCGGCTTGCTCACCTCCGCGTTATCTTG
This sequence comes from Pseudomonadota bacterium, assembly GCA_039111155.1. Taxonomy (GTDB): domain Bacteria; phylum Pseudomonadota; class Gammaproteobacteria; order Pseudomonadales; family Halieaceae; genus Congregibacter. The sequence goes on from JBCCPL010000006.1 coordinate 39,667, forward strand.
CCGCGTTTGCCGGGGAAAAGTGAACGTCGTAAAGACTAAGGCGACGACGTGGTTGCTCAACTTCGGTTTCTTGATGGGCTTCGTAGTTTCTTTATTGGCCAGCGTGAGCGTCACTGCGGAGCTCCACATCAAGAACGCAACTAATGAAACATTAATAGATCTTGCAGCAGCCACGAATACCATGTCGGACGACGATCAAACACACAAAGGTCCTTTCAACATTGTCTACACAGGTGAGTCGCCGCCCCCACCGCCATCACCACACCCCAATATTCAGGTCTTCAGCTTACCGCCCGCACTATCCGAGTCCGTGGGGCGCTACATGAGCGACCACACACTCGACGATCTTCCTACTGAGAAAAAACTGGCACTTATATTGGCTTTGGAGAAGTGCGCGAGGCTTGCCGACTTACCAGGTATGCTTCAATACATGGGCCTGGAAGAAGTCACGTTTCAGCCGAGTGCAGGGCTGCTCAGAACCTGCGACGGCTATACGAAAGAGCTGATACCTAAGGTTATTGCCGCACTGTTCAAATCGGCGCGCGAGGGCGATATTCCGGCCATGTTGTCCTTGATTTACCTGCTTGATCCCGGCGGTCCTGGTATTCGCGTGCAGGTCGAGAATCAGGAGCGGGAATCTGGCGTCTCGGCCTACGAGATTTACCCCGAGGTTCACAAGCTCGCGTACCAGAGTATTCCGGACGGCAACCTTTACTACACCCAGGTCGCGAGCCGACAGTTACTTTCGAACGGTACGCAAGGTTATCCCCGCATGCAGGCCGATGGCAGCTTTATCAGTCAACCTGACCGCCCGTCGTTCATTAAAGGCGTCGCCTTCATGGAGGCACTCTGGGCGATTGGCGCGGATCCTAATCGGCCTGCACGTGGCAGCGGGCTTCTGCGGCAACTCTCAAGTGAAGAGCGGACAGATGTGCAGCAGAAGGCTGACGAGCTGGTCGAAGGTTGGCTTAAACTTCCAGTGCTTATCGACAGCGACATAAAAGCACAAGGTTATTGGTCGCCGGACCTTTACTGACGGCGAACGAATGCTCTTCAGCTAGACTCGACGTAAACGCATAGAACGCACGCCGAGTCTGTTTTTCTGCCGATGCGTTGAGAGGATCTCGCAGCGCGCTGCCGTACGCCACGAGCCTCCGCTGGATAGCGTGAGCTATTGGTCCGCTTTGCATACCTACTCGACGCTTACCGAGGGCTCAACTATGGCAGCAACGAGCATCAGTCTGAAACCGTTCAGGATGGCCCATCACAATCGTGGGCTAATAGTCTTACTCGTCATTTTTTTGCCCGTAGCTGTAGCAGTGGCGTTGAGTGCGCGAAGCGTTCAATTGGACACACTTCGAATAGAAGCGGTCGAGCTTGAGCGCGCAGCGGAGCAGCGTGTTGCGCTAAACCGGCAACTGGACACGGGCTTAAGAGCACTAGCGCTTGAGTCCTGGCTGGCCGCGGCCGAGACTCTTCCTTACCCGGATCTGTATCCGATCACTCTGAGAGGTATGGTCATAAGTGGTCATCCTCAGCTTGTGGTCGTATACGAACGCGGCGAAAGAACCTATCCGCCTCGAGACTCGATCGCCGCCACTCCCGGTGAGGTTCACCTGTTCAACCGGCTTTCGAGTCAAATACAGGAGCTGGTAGCGCACGCCGATAAAAGGGGCGAATCGCTCAGGTGGCTTTATTTTGACGGCGGTCGCGGCCTGCTGATGTGCAAGAAGCCATCCATCGGCGACGTCGTAGGTTGCGTCCTCATCGGTCAAGCCAGGTTAGATCGTCTATTGAAATCGATCCTTGCCGATTTCGAAGTGACTAAGCCCGGCTGGGGAATGCAGCTGAGGGATGCCACGGGCCAACAGTTAGAAGACGCGTTACCTCCGTTCAGCAAAGTCATGACAGAAGCAGCGCAGGCGCAACAGGAAACCGCCTTGCGCGGCCTGATGACCGGTTGGCAGCTGATCCAAACAGTCCCAAAGACACCGACAGGCTCTGATGGCGCCTTAGCAACACTGGGTGCCCCCGGCGTACTCTTTGGTGCGTGCTTTTGCAGCTTTTGGCTGCTTCTTATCTGGTACATCCATCAACGAAGAGTGGCCGAGCTGAAGGGGAGCGAAGAGCGCGTGGCCCTCGCAACGTATCTATCGCACGACTTGCGAAATCCGCTGGCCAATGTCCGACTCTATGCTGACTTGCTTCTCCGCGAGTGCCGCGCGAACAAGAAGGCGTCTTCGTATGCCAACATCATAGGTCAGGAACTCACAAGGCTCGAAGGCATTACTAATAACGCCCTTGCTCTGGCGAATAATGGATTACCGGCGTCTTCGAACTTAACGTTTGATCCAGATACCGCAATCCGTCAACTTTTGACATTGAGGACGGCCCAGTTCGCCGATGCAAAGGTAGATGTCGAGTTCGCGCCAGCGGCAGACAGATTCTCGATAGCCCCGCCAGTGTTTGAACGGGTCCTAGGCAACCTGCTTGATAATGCTTGCAAGTACGCACCCGGAGGATCGTTGCAAATCAGTACGCAGATCATCGATGGCGATCTTCAGCTTATCGTGCGGGATCATGGCCCGGGCTTAGCTGGCAATCCGAACGATGCTGCCGGGCCAGGGTTAGGACTTAAATCCGCCCGGTCGCTGATGACTGAGAACGGTGGCAAGTTCAGGCTCGAGAACGCACAACCTGGCCTCAGAGCAATAGCCCGTTTCAGACCGGAGCCTACAGTTTGAAGGTCCTTATCGTCGAGGATGACGATCACTTACGGCACGGCCTTTCCGTCCTCTTAGCGCAAGAGGGCTATGAGCCCCTGGCAGCCGAAAGCGGGAGTCTGGGCCTTGAGCTCTTCACACAAAACCAGCCGGACTTCTGTGTGCTCGACATCACCTTGCCGGGACTGGATGGCTTTGAGCTTTGTCGAGAAATACGCCAGAGAGACGCACACGTTCCAGTACTCTTTCTGAGTGCGCGAGAGAGTGAAATCGATCAGGTTGTGGGCCTCGAAATAGGCGCCGATGACTTCGTGGTTAAACCGTTTAGGCCACGCGAATTGATCGCTCGCGTGCGGGCTATAGCAAGACGCCGCTCAGAGGAAGTGGTCAAAAGCGATGACAAGAAAGATCAGGTACCGGACGCCTTTGATTTCGCGCCGTTCCAAGTCGACACAAGGGCCCTGCGCGCTTTACTGGGCGACGCAGGCGCGGTCGACTTGTCCCGCCGCGAAGTCCGGATATTATGGCTGATGAAACAACACCAGGGCGACGTCGTCACCCGCGATGCGTTGTTTGATGCCTGCTGGGGCCGAGACTACCTGCCCAATAGCCGGGCCCTTGATCAGCAGATGTCGGTTCTGCGTCGCAAGCTCGAAAAGCTCTCACATTCGCAGGCACCGATCCAAACGGTCCATCGAGAGGGCTATCGGTTCGAGCCGTAAAAGGCGGAACGCACCCTTACAAGATTCTTACAAGTCTGTGACGAATCGCTGACCAGAAAGGCGACGTAGCCCGGTAGGGTTGTCCACATCTCGGCCTCGGCGGCGCCATTAGGACATGCAAGGTATTCAGCGCGTGCTCAATCTTCTTTTTGATTGTGACCATCCGTTGGACGAACAGTCTTCTCGCCATGCGCATCGCACCATCACGCGGCTGACCTTAGGACTGACGGCGGTATTGCTTAGCTCTATGGAGACTTCTGTAGCGCAGATGCCAGCCTCAACCGAGGCGCAGGTGCCCGATGAGACTGAGGAGGAGTTTGGAACACTGAACCCGCCAGACATCGGTCGCGAGACACTGCGGCGTAAGTTAGAGATGGGCATGTTGGACCCCATTACCTGCTCGCTTGGTTTCAATACCGCCAAGTACGACGATCACGACCTGGCACGCCGTTTTGCCCTTCGCTGCGCCGAAACCGGGATAACGAAGGCCATGACATGGATGAGCCATCTGGAAGCCAACGGCATTGGTGGCGAAGTCAATCCGGTGGCCGCCGCGGAATGGGATCGTCGCGCCGCAGCCGCGGGAGACCCCGTCGGCATGTATAACTTCGGTTTGGATCTGCTGCGCGGGTTCGGCGTTGCCAGAGATGAGGTGCTTGGCCGCAGCTATGTGGACAACGCCGCGGATCTGGGCCTGGCGATCGCCGAGGAGCTACGCGCAGCCAACTACGATCTCGACGAGGTAACCCCGGATGCCGATTCGTGGTAAATGACGAATAGAAGTAGCCACTCAAGCACGCGTCCTTGTATGCACAGCGCGGGTATTCAATTCACCACAGACCGCATCTGCTCCCCGAGCTGCTTCACGATGATTTGGTCACCCACCACTTCAAGCTCGGTAATGGAAGCATTCGCGGGCCAGACGACGAGTGTCTCGTCTCTTTCCCCGCAGGCACCTACTACGGCATTTATGACTAGGAAGTGAGTGAACAGCACAGCGTCAGCCGTCTGCTCAAGAAGCGCCTCCAGAATCTGGTCCCGCCAGTGATGTAGCTCCGGTGGCTGTTGTGACCAATGCTGGGTCATGAAGGTACGCAACCAATCCTGGCGCTCACTAAGCGGAACGGGCGATGGAATCTCGCGGATGCGGTCGTCGATCACAAAGTCCTGTTGCAAAAGGTCGGCTAGAGGCTCGGCGGTCTGCTGCGCCCGCGCGAGGGGGCTGCTGATTAATCGCGGCTGCGCATCGGCGATCCGCTGACGAAGTTCTCCTGCTGCCTGATCTGCCTGGGACTTGCCAAGCTCAGACAAGCCCGGATCGGCACTCTCACTCCAGCGCGCATTCGCTTCGCCGTGGCGGACGAGGTATACCCTGCTCATCGATAGGTAACGAGTTCTTCACCCGTGTCCACCGAGAGCTGCCGCAGGAACGAGCAATCGTTGTAGTACGACAAAGAAGTTTTAGTCGAGCTGTAGAAGATCTGCGTGATCGAGCAATTGAAGACCGGCTCGTAAAATTGATAAGTGGCGCTACCTGGCAACCCGAGCACCATGGCGGTAAACGTCGCGATTGTACCGCCAGAGGTGAAGACAGCCGTGTTCCGGCCCCGACCCTGCGTTTGCACGATGTCGTCCAGCATTGTGCGCACACCCTGAGAGTAATCCTCCCAGCTCTGAATGTTGGGATCGTTACCCTCGGGGGAAACCCAGTAATTGAAGACGGCCTCGATGACCTTCTGAAAGCGCTTACTCGAGTCGAGCCCCTGGTCCACAATGGTCTGAATATCGGGTTGTTCAGCAATGACCTTAGGGAGCAGGTGTTCTAGGTGCTCATCGTTGCGCACCTCGTCCAGCCTCGGATCTACGATCAGCTCAGGCGCATCGTCGTAGGCCGCCATCGCCAGCTGCGCGGTATCGCGTTGACGCTGGAGCGTTCCCGCGTACACCGCGTCTATGCGCACGCCGGTGCGTCGCAGAAATTCTCCCGTCAGGGTGGCCTGGCGGCGACCCAGACTTGAGAGCTCATCGTAGTTCTCAGCGCCGAAGGACGCCTGACCGTGACGAATCAGGTAAATGCTAGCCATTAAAAACCTCTACCAGGGGTTTGGGAATCCGGCGGCCGTTCTCGTCCTCGGTCTGGATCAACGACTCGTCGCGAGGGAAACGCAGTTTGCGCCGGTACGGATAGAACGACTCGACATAACCACCGCGAATCTGCTCCTGCAATGAGCGCCAGAAGCTGGCGTCGTAGATATCTGAGTGTCGTTCGTCGAAAGCTTTGCGCGCACGCTGGTTACCCGAGAAGAACAGGCGAAATTCCTCGGGGAAGATGTCATTGGGCCCGACGGTGTACCAGGGCTTACTCGCCATCTCTTCTTCTTCATTTCTTGGTTCGGGTATATGCCGAAAGTTACAGGCAAGCAGCGGGACGATTTCATCGTAGTCATAGAACACGACGCGACCGTGCCTTGTCACTCCGAAGTTCTTGAGCAGCATGTCCCCGGGAAAGATATTGGCCGCCGCCAACTCTTTGATCGAGTTGCCGTACTCATCCATCACTGCCAGTAATTCCTCTTCGCTCGCATCCTGGATATATAGGTTGAGCGGAGTCATTCGGCGCTCGACGTAGCAGTGGCCCAGGATCAGTGCCCTTCCCCGCTCAGAAATCAGCGATGGAGCAACCGCATGCAGCTCCTGAATCAGCTCTTCGGAGAACCGATCGCGTGCGAACGCAAGGTTGGTGAACTCCTGCGTGTCGGCCATGCGGCCCGCCCGGTCAGAGCGCTTAACCAGCCGATACTTTTCTTTTACCTGCTCGCGGGTGACCTCTTTGGGAGGCGTGAACCGGTCTTTAATGATCTTAAACACGAACGGATACGACGGCAGAGTAAACACGCTCATTACCATGCCTTTGATTCCCGGAGCGATAATGAACTTATCCGTTGTGCTTTCCATGTGGCGCAGGGCCGACCGGTGATAGTCGGTTTTGCCGTGTTTGTTGTAACCCATGCAGTTGTAGATTTCGGAGATGGGCTTGGCGGGCATCAACTTCGCCAGAAACAGCACATACTGCGAGGGTATGGTTGCATCGACCATGAAGTAGCTACGGGTGAAACTGAACACTACGCTCACGCGATCCGAGCCGAACAGGATCGTGTCGATGTACACAGTCGAATTCTCGGAATGCAGTATGGGGAGAACAAATGGCATGCTGTCCCCCCCGGATAGGATCCGTCCAACGATGTACGCACCCTTGTTGCGGTAGAAGTGGTTGGTAAGCACTTCAAGCCTTAGGTCATCCGGCTGCAGAGTGAATCCCGGGATATTCCCAAGCTCCTCATCCAACGCCTGCTGAATGAAAGTAAGGTCTCGGTCAAGATCCTCATAGGGAATATCAAAGCAGTAGTCCCTGAGCAGTTCCCGGAAGGTGTCACTTAAGTGCTCTTCAACCCGGTAACGCCGAAGCACCAGACCCGTATCAGACTGCGGTATGTCACCCTGAGAAGAGAACACGAACGCGTAATCGTTGCGCACGTGTTTGTGCTGAAAAACTGAGTTGAACACCGAGTTATAGAACGTCTCGGCGATTTCGAAGTTACTGTGCTTTTGGATCAGACCGGCGTAGATCTGACGTGTGTCCCGCCAGAAAGCGTAGTTCTTGAGTGCTTCACCTGCGACCAGTTCCACGGCTCCAAGGACGGCTTCGAGTTTGCGCTTGTATAAATCGATGCGTTCCGCGGTGGCGTCGTGAATCCCGAGCCAATCCGCATTTTCGAACCGGGAGCGCGCCCCAAGGGTAATGATCTGAAACTCCGCGAAATAGGATTCGAAGCCGTTCAGAACGATGCGTGCAAAGCGCTCTCTGCGATCCATGCCCTTGGGCCGCCTGATCCAGTGTTACGAGGGACTCAGAGTGTAGGGTTGCCGAATTTGCGGCGCAATTTCCGCATCCCGGACAGCCAGCGATCGTAGTCTGAGGTTTTGCGCTCACGGTACGACTGCACTTCAGGGTGCGGCAATATCAGAAACCGCTCCTCGGCGATTCCATCCACGACGGCCTGTGCCACATCGGCGGGTTGCAACACGCCGTCCACACCCGCCGTGCCGCCATCTTCCGCAATGCCGATCATGCGAGTCGCCACCGCCTGCGGGCATAAGCACGACACACCGATACCGTCGTCGCCATGGGTAATAGCAAGCGCCTCGGCAAATCCGATGGCGGCGTGCTTGGTCGTGGAGTACGCAGCATCACCTACCTGGTTGAGCAGGCCAGCAGCAGAGGCCGTGTTCAGAAAGTAGCCACTGCCGCGCTCTATCATCCCAGGAAGGCAGGCCCGAGCTGCCCAGACGTGACTCATCACATGAATATCCCACATGGCGGCCCAGGTCTCATTCGAAGCCGATGTGGCCCACCATTGCGGGGCATCAGTCGCGATGATCCCAGCATTGGAGCAAAACAGATCAATACGCCCCTGGGCACCCTCGACCTCCGCCACCATAGCGGCGATACCTGCCTCTTCCCGCACATCAACGTCATGGGCGCTACCACCCACCGAATCGGCGACCGCTCTCGCGGCTTCGAATTCAAGATCGACCACCGCGATGTGGGCAGCGCCCTCGTGCGCAAAGCGTTCGCAAAGTGCTCTGCCGATGCCGTTTCCGCCGCCGGTGACTACGACGACTCTATCTCTAATATCCATCAGTATTCTCCAGACGCAAAAAAGCCCCCGAATGGGGGCTTCTTGCAGTACATCGTTCTTGCGAGCGGGCGAATCAGGCCGCGTCGCTGATATTGGCAACCGCGCTGTCACCCGCGGCGCTGTAACTTAACGCATTGAATCGGGTCTGATGGTAATCACCGTCGCCGAACGTTGCATTGATCATCATCAGACGCTTGGCGTAGTGACCGATATCGAGCTCATCGGTCAGCCCCATACCGCCATGGAGCTGGATGGCCTCTTCGAAGACATGCTTACCGCATCGCTCGATCATGACCTTCATGGCGTGAATCGTGCGTCGGGTGTCAGCGTCTCCCTGCTCGAGAGCGCACACTGCACGGTACACAATCGACTTGGCCTGTTCGAACGACATGAACGTTTCGACCATGCGATGCTGAAGCGCCTGAAAACTGCCGATAGCCACCCCGAACTGCTCACGAGTCTTGGTGTACTCAAGCGTCTTGGCATTGAGCTGGGCCATCAGGCCTAGCGCCTCCGCACCGAGGGCAACCAGAGCCTCCTGCGCCACGCGATCAATCGCAGAGAATCCGCTATCTAAATCCCCGAGCAATGCACTCGCCGGCAGCTTCACATTCTCGAACACAATGTTCGCAACTCGCTGACCGTCCATCATCTGGTAGTCAACACGATTGATGCCCGGGGCATCAGCGGGAACAACGAACAGCGAGATTCCTTTTTCATCGTACTGGTCGCCCGAGGTTCGCGCCGAGACGATCAGCGAATCCGCGTTGGCACCGTTAAGCACCGCTACTTTTTCGCCATTCAGCACGAAACCGTCATCCGCAGCGCTCGCGCGCGTGGCGATATCGGCCAGCTCGTAGCGGCTTTGGCGCTCAAGATAGGCGAATGCGCCGAGACGGCTTCCATCGACGATTCCTGGGATCAGCTCCGCCTTCTGCTGATCACTTCCGGCCGCCCGAAGCAGGCCGCCGTAAAGAATGACCGTGGCAAAGTAGGGCTCCACGACGAGGCCCTTGCCAAACTCCTCCATCATCACCATAACGTCGACCGGGCCGCCCCCAAATCCGCCAAACTCTTCGGCGAAAGGCACACTCAGCCAACCGAGCTCAGCGAAGGTGTTCCAGTGATCTCGGCTCACGCCTTCGTCGCTGGCCGTTATGGCGCGACGCTGATCAAAGTCGTAGTCGTCCTGGATGAATCTTGCGACGCTGTCGCGCAGCATTGTTTGCTCTTCGGTGTAATCAAAATTCATAGTTGTTCTCCTTGCCCCCTTGCGGCACTCACGATTCGCCCGAGGGACCTCAAAGGCCCAGGACCGCCTTGGCGATGATGTTCTTCTGGATCTCATTAGAGCCGCCATATACCGTGGCCGCCCGCCCGTACATATAGGCGCGCCGCGCTGCACTACCGTAGTCGTTGCCCAGCACATCGGTATCGATTTCGGTCGGCAAAACGCCTTGATAGTGCGCCGCGACCATCATGGCCAGCGTCTGTACAGCCTGCTGTATTTCCGTGCCCTTAATCTTGAGCAGAGATGATTCGGCACCCGGTGCACCACCAGATTCGACTTGCGAGAGAACGCGCAGATCAGTGAACTCCAGCGCCATGAGTTCGATTTCGATATCTGAGAGCCGCTTCTGAAACAGCGGGTCTTCGATGAGCGCCTTGCCACCATTGATCTCCTGCTCGGCGAGCTTACGAACTTCGCCTAGGGCGCGCTTGGAATCGGCCACTCCGGCGATGCCGGTGCGCTCGTGGGCGAGCAGGGCCTTGGCGTAGGTCCAGCCTTTGTCCTGCTCACCGATCAGATTGGCGACTGGAACGCGGACGTTATTGAATTCCACTTCGTTGAGGCTGTGGTGGTTGTCGATCGACACGATCGGATTTACCTTCACACCCTCCGAGTGCATATCGATCAGCAGAAAGCTGATCCCGTGCTGCTTTTTACCTTCGGTGCTTGTGCGTACCAGGCAGAAGATCCAGTCGGCGTGCTGAGCATAGGTCGTCCAGATCTTGGCTCCATTGACCACGTAGTGATCACCGTCGAGCTCGGCTTTGGTCTTGAGCGAGGCGAGATCGGATCCAGAGCCGGGCTCTGAGTAACCCTGGCACCACCAGTCTTCGCTTTTGAGAATCCGAGGTAGGAAGCGGTCCTTCTGCTCCTGATTTCCGAAGGTATAAATCACCGGCGCAACCATGGACAGGCCGAAGGGAACGCTGTTGGGGATGCCGCGTGCCGACCGCTCCGAGTCGTAGATGTACATTTGCGTCGGCGTCCAACCGGTACCGCCGTGTTCGACGGGCCAGTTTGGCGCTACCCACCCTTTGTCGTTGAGAATGCGCTGCCACTCAACAATGGCTTCTTTATAGGTGGCGGTGTCTTTGAGTCGCGCTCGCAGCTCTTCCGTGAATTTACTGTCGAAGAATGCGGCAACTTCGTCGCGAAATGCGTTTTCCGCTGGTGAAAAGCTCGTATCCACTGTTACTCCCCCTTGCTGGATCGTATCAACCGGCAAAACCACAGCTAAAATCTGAAGTTTTGCGTTTTTGAACGTTGAGTATGTTTTTTTGCTATTCGGTACTCTAGCGTCGTTTGGGGGTGCGTACAAGCGCCACCCTTCGAAGGTCAGTGGGCCAGATTCGACCCTTAATGCCGCCTGATATTGGTAGGCAAGTGAGTGAGAGCGGATGAGATTTGCGCTACACGCAGCAGCCATGATGTCGACCGTCAGGGCCAATCGTAGGTGTGCGGGGTTTTATCGCAGTGCCCTGAACAAGGCCCTGCCCGGAGAACTGCTTTAGCCATTCTGGCGCACGGATCGCGAATTGCACGCTCGCTGTCTCGTACAAGAACCCAAAAAAGTATGCCGGCTCGGCTTTTTGCTCCCGCCTCCTCGACCTCCTGGTCGCAGATAGGCCCGAATCTCTCTGAGTAAGGAACTCATCGGGGCATACTGCGACTAAAATGCAGCAGTACGAAAGCTTAGCTAACAAAGGTGGCCGGAGAGAGGATCTGGACTCAGTGCAGACAAGGGTCTAGAACCGGCCTGCAGGTGTGTAAGCTTTCGGTTTTGCGTTTAACTCGGGCACGGGTGAGCGACACGCCCTGCGTTTTTGGCAGTGATGCCCAGGCGATCAGACGGACACACTCCCCCATTTATTCTTCAATCCATTGGTCAAAGACTATGCGAACTCTGAGAACCACTTCTTGGCGCGCTACTTCAGGAACAGTGAAGGCGATCTTCGTCGCTACATCTTTGCTCGCGACTGCGAGTGCAACGACTTTTGCGTCGGACAGAGGCACGGGAGAACAAACAGTGAATCCACTACTGGCTGAGTCTTCCCTTCCCGGCAATTTTCCCCGGTTTGATCGCATAAGGGATGAGCATTTTCTACCTGCTTTCCAACAGGGGATGGAGCAGGAATACGCCGAGATCGTTGAGATTGCCACAAACCCGGCTCCGCCAAGCTTCGAGAATACAATCGTTGTCCTTGAAGAGAGCGGCCGACTGCTGACGCGTGCAACACGAGCCTTCTTCAATCTGCGAAGTACCGATAGCAACGAAGTCCGTCAGGCGATCGAGCGAGAGATCCGGCCGTTGCTCAGCGCGCACAACGATGCGATTCGTCTCAACAATCAGCTATTCGAGCGTATCAACACGTTGTATAACGACCGCGCCGAGCTGGGGCTTAACCCTGAGCAGCTTCGCTTACTTGAGGAATATCACCGCGACTACGTGCGCGCGGGAGCCGCATTGAGTGAAGAGGAAAAAGATCGACTCAAGCTCATCAATGGCGAACTGGCTCGTCTGGGCACGAAGTTTTCACAGAATGTCCTGAAAGAGGTGCAGAATTCCGCGCTGATTGTAGATTCGGAGTCCGAGCTTGAGGGACTGTCGCCTGGGCTTATCGAAGCTGCAGCCACAGAGGCGGCCGCTCGAGGTCTTGACGGCAAGTACGTGCTTACGCTCAAAAACTACACCAGCCAGCCAGCACTCAGCTCGCTCGCTAACCGCGACACGCGCGCGAGACTGATGCAGGCATCCCTGGCACGAGGTACACGCGGCGGCCAGTTCGACAACCGCGAGACGGTAGTGGCGCTAGTAAAGTTGCGAGCGGAACGAGCCCAGCTGCTGGGCTACAAGACTCACGCTGCATACGTACTGGAGGCACGGACTGCGAAAACCGTGGATGCAGTGCAGGATCTGCTTTACGACCTGGCGCCGGTCGCCGTAGCTAACGCGCGCCGAGAGGGCTCGGCTCTGCAGAAAATGATTGACGAAGCAGAGAGCGAATCCTTCGAACTCGCTTCCTGGGACTGGCCCTTCTACGCCGACAAGGTTCGGGCCGAGCGCTTTGCCTTTGATGCGAGCACGATCAAACCGTACTTCGAGCTCAATAATGTTCTGACCAAAGGCCTGTTCTATTCAGCGAGCGAGTTATACGGAATAAGTTTCAAAGCTCGCCCGGACCTCCCGAGCTACCACCCGGATGCTCGCGTATGGGAAGTCTTCGATAAGGATGGAACTCATCTGGCGTTTTTTATCGGCGATTTCTATGCGCGAAACACGAAACGAGGCGGCGCATGGATGAACTCCTATGTCACCCAGTCGAATCTACTGGGTACTACTCCGGTCATCGCCAATCACCTCAATATCACCAAGCCACCTGAGGGCGAGCCGACATTGCTCAGTCTCGATGAAGTCGAGACACTGTTCCACGAATTCGGTCACGCACTCCACGGTATGTTCTCGGATGTGACGTACCCCAGGTTTGCAGGCACTGCGACGCCGCGCGACTTCGTCGAGTATCCGTCACAGGTCAATGAGATGTGGGCCGTATGGCCTTCGGTACTCGAAAACTACGCGACACACTACCAGACCGGTGAGGCGATCCCGAAGGAGTTGCTTGAGCGCGTCATAGACGCAGCGCAGTTTAATGAAGGCTATCGAACGACCGAGTACCTGACAGCCGCGGTATTGGATATGTGTTATCACACGCTATCGCCCGCTGAAGTACCGGCAGCCGATGAGGTTAACGATTTTGAGGCATCCTGCCTGAGGAAGGCGGGCTTTGACTACGATCCTGTTCCCTCCCGGTACCGCAGTGCTTATTTCTCCCACGCCATGGGAGGTTATGCAGCAGGCTACTACTCCTACATATGGAGCGAGGTGCTGGACGCAGACAGCGTGCTCTGGTTGAAAGAGAACGGAGGCCTGACACGGGCCAACGGAGATCGTTTTCGCGAAACGCTTCTCTCCAAAGGCGGGAGTAAAGAAGCCATGCAGCTTTTTAGAGATTTCGTAGGGCGCGATCCAAACATTCAACCTCTGCTCGAGCGGCGGGGGTTGGTGGAAGGAGACTAGGGCCTGGAGCCTTGACTGCCGCGTGGTACGCCGGTGCTCCTGCGATCGCGCTTCCCGAGGCTTTTGAGCTCTAGGAGGTCAGGACGCGAGCGCTCGACTGCCCCCGACTACCCCCTACATAGGTTTCACATCGGATGGTCGCAAGATTCGTCGGCCGGGCCATAAAACGACCCGGCCCAATGGGGTAAAAAAATGGGGGCCGGTTCGACCTCCCCCCAATTTACTCAACTCAGGCGGCGGCGAAGCGCTGATCGAGGGAGGCCTTTCCTGCGCCATCGAGCATCAGCCCAAGCGATATCAAAGCCAGCAGGAGCGACCACTGGTAGCCGCCGTCACCAAACATGCCCGCGTCCCAATGCACCATTGTTGTGGCAACGATCATTGCGATAAACGTCGTAAGGGCTGCAGGCCGTACAAAGAGACCGATCACCATCGCAAAACCTCCCACGACCTCAGCAGCGACCACAAGCACGGCCATCAACATCGGCAACGGCAGTCCGAGACTGCCTCCGAGCCAATCCGCTAAGCCCTGAATGCTTCGCTCACTGCCAATGCCGATTTTTGGCAGGCCGTGCCCTATAAACACTATTCCAGTAATAACTCGCACGACCGTGGTTCCCCAACCGGCTTTCGTTGTCATCAAATTCTTAAACATGCCTATGCACTTCTCCCGTCTGCTATCGATCAACTTGATGCTTACGAGGGGCGCACGCATTCGGCGACGCACTACTCCTCGCGATTTCCCAACGATTGCGGCTCACTTGCGGACCGCCACTGCGAATTCCAATAATAAACCGTCTGCCTCCGCATCGTCGCGACCAGGAGTTCAATCGATAACTGCCGCAGTGGAACGAACGCAGAACTAGCCGACATGAGAACACTCATCTCCAACACTCTCGTTTCCCGGACGAGCCAGGAGATCGCTGGCACTGGGGCGGTGTAATGAGGGCTGGCTGGAACAGGCGCCCGTTGTTGCTGCGGAGTAACAATCAGCTACTGCAACAATCTCCGCCTAGCGTGACGCGAGTGCCGCAAGGTCGCTCACGACAAAGCGAATGGCCATTGATCCGTCATCCAGGCTGAACGCCTCAAGAGTGCCGGCGTAGGTCAGGGTTTTGCCGGATGCTCTTTCCGTTCGGATCCACGCCGAACCTGATGTGCCATCGCTGTCCCAGCTGACCTGCTCCGTCCACTCTTGCTCTGCGATCTGTCTCTGCAAGTCATCTAGGATCTGCTGGCGATCAAATTCACCCTCGACGACTACATTACTACGGTAGGACTCTCCGTTGCCGCCGCTGCCCTGGCCTCGCACCGATAAGCCTCTTTGCGGTTTGATTTGCAGGCTGGGCATCATAGTCTGAGATCTTCCCATCCAAGCCGTCCGGTTTTGCGCATCTTCTGCGCACTGGCTGTAGCGCGATGAGAAAGACATGGAAACGTGCACACGATCCGGTTTCGGCTGCGAGCTGATCGTAAGTGTCCGATTGTCTTCAGCGTTACAAAAGGAAGCACCACGAACACTAGCGCGCGACATAAACCCGACTCGCGAATACTCCCAACCGTCACCCTTCAACACGCTCCAGCCCTCCTGCTCCACCGCTTGAGCCGCCTGCCTGAGCCCTTCTTCAACAGACCCCTGGATCATGAACGTCGATGCCTCGCTTCTCCCATCCACCCAGGACGCCAGTAGCCGCCATTCCGAGGGAAGCCGCATAGGCTTTATGGATGGGGACATCTCGTCTGTATAGGCAACGCCGCGGGAGTAACCGTTCAGAAACGCGTTTCGCACCTGGGGATCCACACAGGCAAAGGGGTCAGCAGCACTCGCGGAGTCTAACCACAATACACAAGTCAAAAAAATCAGGCTTCTCATCGTATTAACCTCTTTGATCGATTCGCCAGATAAAGGAACGACACACGAATCAGGAATAGCACAAATTCCTGAAAATGCTGCCTGTGTTTACACGGTGGACATAAAGGCTAATACCGCTACATAAAAACAATCGTCAACTCTAGGAATTCGTACTGCGGTAGAAGTTCGCAGAGATGGAGAGTGGGGAGACTATCGCCGCACAGCATCAAGTACGCGGCCAGCCACTGCGTCCCAGGAAGTCTCGAATAAGCACGGTTGAGACTTGGGGGGAAGCGCCGCTCGACCTCCGTGGATCCAGCGCTTAACCACTGCCGCAAACTCCGCGAAGCGACCTTGCTGGATAATCAAACAGCCTGGTTGATTCGGAGCCCAGAGCGGCAAGTCACCCGCATCGAATCCGATTAGCGGTAAACCAGCGCTGAGCGCCTCCGCGCTGGCAATACCGAAGCTCTCAAACTGGGACGCTGCAAGGTACACATCTGCCAATAAAAGCTCGTCCAAAATCTGCTGATGCTCCAGTTCGCCAACGAACCGCACCCGATCAGCAATCCCGGCGTGATCAACCGCTGCCAGGCAGGCTTTGTAGTGGTCTGGATCTTTCGTACTTGAGCCTGCGATCTTCCACTGAAACTGAGCGTCGCTCAGGCACGCCAGATGCTGCAGCAGTGCTAACGGCAGCTTGGCCTCCGTGACGGCACCAATTGTCAGAAGACGCAGTCCCTGCTCGAACGAGCTCTCAGTCTTTGCGCGAATGTCTATCGCCGGGGGCGCGACATGAACACGATCCGGAGAAACCAGACCAGACCAGTCGGTGAGCGCCCTTTGGCCGGTTATCACAATCGCCTCGGCAAGCGGAATCCATTTTCTGAGACAAGCTAGCCAATGGTTCTTTTCCTGGATACATAAGACAGGGTTGGAGGGAGGAAAATAGTGCCCCAACAGAAACAGCGAAATACCGGAAGCTTGGAGCCGGCGTTGGAAATCCGCCGGGGGCGGCGTCGTAAACCACAGACTGTCGAGCAACGCGCAGCAACCGGGGTACTTGAGGATCTGTTCCGGGGTATTGGTGCGTAACACGTCACCTTCACCGCGAGCACGTAAGGCACCCGCTAGCTGAGCGTTGTATCGATAACCACCCGATACCTGGATAGGCGATGCTGGCTCAATGATCAGAAGCTGCGGCACAGATAAGTCAGCCGCACAACGAGATGGGAAGTCGTATCGGGTACACCGGCCGCGCCTGGCCGTGTCTTTCCGAACAGCTCAGGCAAGTGGCGCTCTGTACTCAGCCCAGGCCACATGGCTTTCCCGCAGCTCGATGGCGAGTTCGCTCACGGCAGTGACGTTCAGCTCATGAATCTTCGCAGCGAGCTGATTGTGTATCCACTGCGCGAGAAACTCTGTGGTCGTGACCTTGCCGGCAAAAACTGGCAGCTCGTCGAGGTTTTGGTAGGACAGTGGTTCCAGCACTTTCTTCAGCGCCTCGTGAGCGATGCCAATATCAATCACAAGACTGTGCTCATCGAGGCTTGAGGCAAAAAAGGACGCAGTCACTACATAGGTCGCACCGTGCAGACGCTGCGCCGGACCAAACACGTCACCGGCGAGACTGTGGGCAATCATTACGTGCTCTCGCACCGATAAACTAAAGCTCAAGAACGGCCTCCTTGGAACGAGTGTTAATAGACCACCAGCGGAGCGAGAAACTGCTCTCGCTTCTGATAGATAGCTGCCATCAGCTCAGGCAAGGCTTCTATGCCATAGACAGGCTGCAGCAAGTGATCAAGCAGCGGATTCTGTAGATGTTCGAGCACGTGGAGCGACCGACGTTGCCGATCGATTTTGTCGCGTACCGGCCTGGCAACATGCGATACCTGCGAACTGAGCAGCGCTTTCCGACCATGGTGAAACGCCGCCCCAAGGTTTACGTCAACGTTCTGCGTACCGTACCAGCTCAGTTCCACAATGGTGGCTTCAAAGGCGCTGTGGTCCACGCACCACTGGAGGCCCCGTGAAGAGGCCGAACAGTGGAAAACTTTGTCGGGAGGTGTGCCCTCAAAAGATGCGGTGGAATACGCCTTAATCCAGGGAATTTTTCGCAGGTATTCACGCCGTTGATCGTTCTCTTCAATCAGGGTGATGGGATGGCGATACAGCTCCCTCAGCAAAAAACCGACTGCAAGAGCAATCAGCCCTCCCCCCACTACCGCGACCCGTTCCGTAGGCGCGAGCGACGCATCCCAGATAGCGTTCTGCGCAGTCTCAAGCGCTGGAAACAGCGCCGCTCGCTGATCCGGAATCGACTCGGGGATTTCGATCAGGTCCTGCGACCGAACCGACACTCGGCTTTGATGCGGGTGCATGACAAAGAACCGTCGGCCTCGCTCATCCAGTCCTACCAGGGAGTAGCCGTACTTAAGCGGGAACACGAAACTTCCTCCCATGTACGCACAACGCATGGACTCTCGGCATTCATTCGGTACGCGCCCGAGCCCCACCAGTCGCTCGGTTCCCGGGCTTATACCCGTAACCAGCGTCCTGAGTTCCAGTTCACCGTCACGGACCATCGGCGGATCTTCAATCTCAAGCGTACCGACGCCCGCCCGCTGAACCCAGTATGCGACCGTGTCTTTGCGCATCTCGTGTCTTGCCTGGTTAGTTCATTGAAATATTTAGGCAGGACACTAGTGCAGCCGCAGCGTCATGAGAGCTTGCCCATCTAGGTCGAAGGTGCTGGCGGCGTAGCAGGTTGTCGCCGCCACCGAGCCCTGCGCAGGAACCAGAAAAGGTCTTATTCCGTCGCCAAGCCAGAAGGGCGCAATATGAATATCAGCCTCGTCCAGCATCCCGTGACGCAGAAACAGCGAAGCGGTCTTACCTCCGCCTTCGATCATCAATGAACGCACGCTGAGCTTTCGTAGCTGTCGCAGCATCGCTTTTGGGCTTAGGTGTCCGCATTCGAGGGTGTCACCAACCGTACACAGGGTGACATCAGCGTGCGTACTGGCATCCAGCTCTGTGTCGTCCTTTCCATTACTGGGCGCCAACACCAGCGTGGGCGCGTGCAGCGCATCCAGGAAGGCATCGTCCAAGCCCGCACACCTCGTTACCACCACTCTGGTCGGGTTCTTGCCCGCAACTTTGCGCACCGACAGACGCGGCTTATCGACAACGAGCGTGTTTCTCCCTACCAGAATTGCATCGTGCAACGCTCGCAGGCGATGCGCGTGAATCAGGTTTGCTTCGTTACCAATCCACTGCGAGTCACCATTTTTGGTCGCAATAAATCCGTCCAGGCTTTGGGCAAAACTGGCGAGAGTTCTGACCTCCTTGCCTTCCGGATCCGCAGCTGCTTGAGAAAGCAAGATATCCAGATACCGAGAGACAACGCCTAGCGCAGCCGACCACTCGCGGGGCCGCGGCGACGCGAGGTCACACGTCAATCGGTCATCACAAATAGCCCAGGCAGCCGCACTGCTCGAAGCCGCAAACTGCCACTCACCGCTCGAGCCACGAAAAAACTCCCAACTACGCGCTCCTGATTCACTAGCCCGGGACTCAAGAAGATGGTCTCTGGTCTGAAGCAGCGCGGGCCAGAGTGCATCTGCCGAAATCATCACAATGTGACTCCAGGGTTGTGAAAGAGGTTAAGAAAAAACGCTTTGAGCGCGCTCATTGGTATGGGTTCCATTTTTTCATCCGGTTCGAGACCGTCGCTGAACCCTGCTTCGAGCAGATCCTCGTGCAGACTCCGGTCACGCGTTACGATGTGCAGTGGCACATGAAATCTGTGTCCGAGTGCCTCACTGTCGACTCGGTGCACGGCTTTACTCGCCTGGTGATCACCCAGGATCAGCAACACACCGTCGCGCTTGTACCGGCGCGCCAAGAACTGCATAACGCTGGCAAGCGAGTAGTCAACCGCTGTGGCGTAATTGGTCGCCGACTGATTCTGCCAGATCGACCGTGCACGGCTCGGCTTTCGGGTGGCGAGGGTGTTCTCAAGTTCATCAATCTGCCAGGGGCCCGTGTGAAAGGCAGGTATCTGAGAGAACGGCGCATGGCTGCTAGTCAGGGAAATCTCTGCAAAGACCGGGGTATCGTCCTCCACCAGACCCAGTTGCTCGAACCGTAGCAACACGAACTGATCAGGCATGGGTGACCATCCGTAACGGGGACCGACGTAAGCCAGCTGTTCTGCCCAGATATTCTGAGTGAATCCAAAGTAGTCGCCCTCGGGCCATTCGTTTAGGTCCATGGCTGGCATGACGCTGACGGTACGGTAGGCCTGAGCGCGAAAATAGTCTGGTAAGGGACGGACTCGACTGTTCAGCAGTCGCTTCCAGTGCACCGTGTTGCGGCATTCGACACCGCTCATCACGCTCATGTGAGCAATCCACGACGCACCGGCAAACGTGGTGGATTCCAGAAATCGGCTGCTGGTGAAGTAACCAGCGGCTTTCAGTTCCTCATCATAGCGTCGCATACGACCAAGAAAGTCGTCGCGCAAGCCGGGATCATCCCAGAGTAGACGGCCATAGGATTCAATGAAGAAGAACAGGAAGTCCTGCCCGCGCAGGCGGCCTAAATCATCAGGTAGTGTGAGCAGTTCTTGCCGAGCGGCCACAAGAACCCGTTCAAACTGATCATCGCCATTCGCCACATCGTAGGCATCGGCGATGCCCTGGGCCAGAGCCACGCTGCGAAAATTTCCAGGGATCAGCACAAGGTAAGATGCCAGGAATACGGGTGCCAAAACCGCCATTTCACGCAAGCGTAGGGATGATGCCGCCCGGCTCGCAAACTTTGAGAAAACGAAGGCAAACAGCAGGATGAGCGCCAGGAGTGTAGTCGTGCATACCAGCGCGGCCAGGGTACCGGACGAGTCTTCGATGAGGTCCCAAAGCGCGGGCAGTAAAAACAGGTCGTACTTGAGTTCCAGCGGCCGGGCGAAAAAGTACTCAAACGCTCTATCTGCAACGTCTGTCAGCAACACCAGCGTGATCATTAGACCGACGGACAGGCCAACCCATGCCGTGAGCCGACGCCATGCAAGTCTGTCGATCAGCACCAGCAGGGCGATAACCACCAGCAGATCCCGAGTTGCCTCAAGCGGTAGTGCCAACAGTACCAGTGCGAGCAAACACACCAGGCCGAGTAGCAAAGACCGGTTAGCGGTGCTGGCCATATCCGTCTCGGACCTGGCAAGAATCGGCATCTTAAGCCGGTGACCTTTCGAGCTTAATCAGCTCATAGCGTATTGCACCCTGGTGGTACAGGGATTCCAGATACCAGCCTCCGAGGAACGCGGAGGCAATTTCACCGCACCGCGTTGCGCCGCTCATCGTCCTCGCCATGCGCAGACACGCCCGACGACCAGAACCGGGCCGGTAGTGCACTGCCGGGACGCGGTGGGTGAAGTCAATGCGATCTGCGATAGACAGGCTGTGATTACCAGCGGCCTTGAGGAGATCCTCGACGGAGTAGAGCCGCGTCCGGTGCCAGCAGCGCCCAAGCGCCTGGATCTCGGACCCATGTTCTGGCCAATGCGCGACGCGCCAATCATCCAAGAGCCATACCGTGCCATGTTCGTTGAGTAGCGTATCCAGCCAACTGAAAGTATCTGCGAGATCAGCGCTGTAGCCTATGGATTCCAGCGCGATGATGAGGTCGAAGCCCCTGCTCTCGGTCTCGGTCTCGGTCTCGGTCTCGGAGATACCACCATGCCTAGAGTCATCACTCCTCGCACTCACTGCCTCGAAGTCCGCACCTGGCCTAGCCACTACTGGCTCGCCGAACGCATGAAGTCTGATATCAGGAAGGGACCCTGGCTGATGATTGCGCCAGAAGCGATTGGCGTAGGCGACAGTGAACGGTATGGGCGAGAGACCGATGGCCTCGCAGGAGTGCATGGTGCGAATTGCCGCGAGCAACGTGCCGAAACCGCATCCGATGTCGAGTACTCGCCTTGGTGCTTCAGCGGCGATTTGCGCCGCCAGCCAGTCATTGATACCGGACTTGCTTCGCGTTGAACTGGCAGCTTGAATCGGATTATCGGACTCAGGCATAAGCGCCTTATGCATATTCAGATCCGCCGGTTGCGGACCTCGCCGCAGCGAAGCGATGGCCACGATCATCCGGGAAAGCGCATCGTACTGTGCGTCAGACGCGTTCAGTTGGCTGCTCCGTTTTCCTACAAAGAAAAATCAACTCGTTGGCAAACGTAATCGGTAAGTATCCTCGACGAACAGATGCGAAGTCCGCATCTGCTCCAAAAAGGAACTTAAGCCGCTGCCAGCGCATCAGCGGCCACTGGTCCGGATGGACCTCAAGTACCGTGAAGCCGGATGCCTTGAGGAGTTGTTGCCAGTGGCCAAGACTTCCCGCACCCTGATGCCCCGTTTGGTTTCCCAATCCAAGTGCTGAAAGCGCTTGCCAACTCGGGGTTCGACTGTTTCGAACCATTAGCAGGACTCTACCGTCGTCGCGTAGTACCCGGTGCATTTCGCCCAGCGCAGCCCGCGCTGACAAGAAGCGCTCAAGGGAGCCAAAACAGGTAACGAAATCGAATGCCCCATCAGTGTAGGGCAGATGATCGGCCGATCCGATTGCCAGACCAACCCCGGCTACGCGCTCCCTCGCCAGGCGTACGGCTACTTGCGATATATCTACGCCGTTCACCAGCGCACCGCAGCGCTGAGCCTGCTCCAGGAACAATCCTGGACCGCAGGCGACGTCCAGTAGGCTGTCACCGGGCGCGAGGCCGAGCATTCGGGAGAAAACCTCGTAGGCCCTACCGGGCCTTAGGTAGCGAAGCCCTCGCATGGAATAGGTCTTATCAAACCAACTTGCAATCTCGCGCTGCCGAACCGAGGCCGACGCTCGATCCTGATTTGCTGAAGCCAGGTGCTCGCGTACTTCAGACATAGCGTCGGGTGCACCCTAAATAGTCGGTGTAAGCGGATCCGAAGCGATCCCTTAAGTAATCTTCCTCCATCAGCACCCGACGATGCATATGCCAGACGTAATGGCATAGCCCGAGCGCGAACACCAGGCTTGGCTGCACTATCAAAACCCCAAAGACAAACAAGTACATCCCCAAAAGCCCGGGATTCCGGCTGTACTGGAACACACCGTCGCGGCGCAATGGCAACTCCAGGGTGCCCTGCATCAGATTAACCGGCGCTGGAGAACGCATCGCTGTTGCGACCAGCACTGTGAGCAGCCGACCTCCAATGATCAACGACAGGCCCACCAATACCGCCATTCCAGTGGGCCACAATGGGCCGGTGCCATCGGAACCCGCCGCCGTACCCCTGCGTAAAGGCTGAACAAGCTCTAGACACGACTGAATCAGCGGTATGGCGAACACTGCGATGTTGATCAGGGCAGGTAGCAGCCAGCGAAGCCGGGAAAGCATGTCCGCCCCCTTCACTCGCTCGTCCTTCATCAATGCAACGGCCGATACGACGCTGGGAACGGGGATCAGCCAGAGTTCGAGCGCCAGAGTCAGGTAGCCCAACACAACAGCTAAGCTTGCCATGCTCGCTAAGTCCATCGGTTTCTCCACTGATAGAGCCAGTCCGAAGAAAAGGAAATGCACAGCAGCACGACGGCGACGAACAGTATCGCGTCAGTGGCCTGACCCTGTGGCATGGGCAGTTTCACGGACAGATACACGGGCAAAGAGGGCAGATTCATAAACAATGCGGCGACCACAAAAATAAAAATCAGACGGGCGCGACGGTTGTCTCCTCGAACCGGCTTTACCTCACCAACCGGAACCCGGACCGCTCTGGTCAGTAACGTGAACAGATACTTGAAACCAGGCAGCATGAGGGCCAGAACGCCGAGGGCTGTATGCTCCATGACGGCCACCGCGAGAAGGAGCACCAAAAGCTGGTCGGCCTCCATATCGAGCCTGGCTCCGTGCCATGTGGCTCCGGTACGCCGAGCCAGATAGCCGTCGACCCAATCAGTGGCAATAGCTAGAGCAAACAACACGGGCGAGGGCCATGTGGCAGCGCCTAACTCGACGCAAATCACCGCGAGAGACGACAGCAGCACTCGAGATGCGCTCAGCCAGTCAGCTGCTCGCATACGGGGAACAATAGCAAACGCGAGCAGCACGTAGCTGGCCACACCCCAAAACAGGCAAAGTGGAAGCGAGAAAGGGGCTTCAGCGGCAATCGCAGCAAGGATCACAATCCCGATGACGCTGTTGATCGACAACCAGCGTGCGTATTCTTGACTGTTCAAAGACGACACAGGGATAAGATGCCATCGCTGAATGAAAGGTTCATTCAGAATTGCATCTGCATTGCTAAAAGTGCCGAGGCACAGCAACGTGCAGCGTGCCCGACATAAAGGACAGTACGTTTCAAACAGGGCGGCATCGGGGTGGTAGCCCAATAAAACCGTATGGGATTCAGATACGCCAGTTTCGCTGGTGTTTTCAAGGATTCCTTGCCTATTCTTTGGATCAAGAGAATGGAGCTCCAAGAGAAACTACGAGAAAGACGGCCGGCTTCACAAGAGTATTCGCTTCCAACGGCACGTTATCCGAGCTTGATCGTCAGGTTGCATGCATCAACAACGTGATCAGATCGCACGACCGACATCCACGGCCGTTGGCAAGATTTGCCTTCACACCGTTCGCTGGCACGGCGTACGCCAGCCAAAATCAACGGATCAAACCAGCAAAACAGCTGACTAATAAGTAGAGGGGCAAGTGTTTAAACCCGGCGCGCTCAGCAAGCCGCAGCAGTACGAAAGGCGAGCGATTGCATCGGCGGAGGAAAATCGGAGAGCAGGGAACAGGGAACAGGGAACAGGGAACAGGGAACAGGGAACAGCGCAATTTAAAACCTTCTGGTGCGCTTAGTGCGCAGACTTGTCTTCGCAGGCTACTGCTTTGCGAGTGTGTGCGTAAACAGGGAACGAAAAAGGAGTACGTGGTCGTGAAGACTCAATGCATCCGGCTGATTTGCCTACTAGCCACAACGTTGCTGACACTCGCACCGCCAAGTCGGGCCGAAATCCTGGACGGAGTTCCCGACGTAATCGTGTGTTCCGTCGCTGACCCCACGGGCGTGCTTCCGTGGCAGCGACTGGTGTACTACGTAAGCGCCCGTATGAGCAATGGCGACACGTTATTCAAGACTCTGACGTCCGATCCCGTAGTCATTCTGGTCGACGAACAGGGGATGATCAAAGGCCCGAACCTCGTCGATTGTGACGGGCGCAACGTTAAGTCCTTGGTGCAAGAAGGCCGCGCGTTTGCTCTAGTGAACAAGGCAAAGTAAGCAAGGAAACAACTTGGCGGTTCGAAGGATGGCTATGGAGCCGTAAGCCCAATTGACTGAGAGGTCTCAAAGGTCTTCAACCGGTCTCGTCCCTCGGCCTTAGCCGCATAGAGCGCGTTATCGGCGCTCTTGATCAGCGATTCGGCAGAGACGGTTCTCGGTACCGCCGTCGCGAGCCCCGCACTTACTGTCACGACACCCTCGACGCCCGGGTGCCTGATGCCGAGTTTGCGAATGCTCTCCTGCAATCGCTCGGCCACTCGCCGTGTGCCCGTAGTGTCGGAACCGCCGAGCAGAAGAATGAACTCTTCACCGCCGTAGCGCGCGACGAAGTCTCCCTCGCGTACGCCTTCGAGAAGCGCACCGGCGACCCGTTGAAGTACGTGATCACCCGCCTGGTGCCCCGCGGCGTCGTTGTAGGCCTTGAAGTGATCTACATCCACAATCATCACACCTAGGGACGCATCTCTGGGCCAGGCCGAATCCCAAAGAGCCGTCATGCGCTCTTCGAAGTGCCGACGATTGGGAATCTGTGTCAGCGGGTCGGTGAGCGACATACGCCTCATTTCATCCCGGGCGCTGCGCAAGGCACTTGTGCGCTCTTCAACCAGTTCTCGCAACCGTCGTTCGCGGGATTTCGCATTTGCCAGTGCGAACGAATACAACAACCAGGCCATCAGAAGTACTAACAACACTAAGGCCAGTCGTGCCGCCGTGGTTTGATACCACCTGGGTGCTACAGCAAAGTTTAGCGTCAGGGATGTCACATCATCAGACCAACGTTGTCCGGTGTAGATGGTCTGTACCTCGAAACGCTGCTCACCGGCAGGCAGCGAAGTAAAGAACGCGGTTCGACGCGTTCCGGCGTCCTGCCACCGATCATCCAGACTCGCTATGCGGTATCGAAATTTGAGGCTTTCACCGTCGCGAAGCTCCGGAGCGGAATAGTCTATCTCCAACGATTGCGCGCCGACGGGAACTATCAATCCCTCGGACCGTTCGAGCACGGTCCCGTCTACCCTAAAGGCTTCCAGGTTGAGGTTGGGTGGTTTGCGAGTTGCACCAAAAGACGCAGGATCGACACGGGCGAGACCCTTGGTAGTTGCGAACCATACGCGCCCTCTTTTATCGAGAACCATCGGCCGCTGATAGCCGCCGGGTACACGGGTGGTTCTCAGGCCGTCCCGCTCACTCATCAATCGCGTAGTGACGGCGCTCAACGTGCCGGATGCAACCTCGTTCAAGTCATCAAGGGCGATGCGGGCAATACCAGTGCGGCCGCCGAACCATAGGTACCCCCGAGTGTCCTGAACCATTCCCATGATGGACTCGACCCCCAGGTTGTGTTCGTCGCTGAAAGCAAAAAACCTGCCCTGTTGGTAACGAGTCAAATCACCATTGCGGCCACCGATCCAGAGAACGCCGCTACTATCGACCAGCGTTGACGTTGTGACCGTGGATGCCAGACCGGAATTCTCGTCGATCAGACGCAATACTCGGGATTCGTCGAGCGACAACTCGATCAATCCGTAGTCGGTGGCCAGCCAGAGCTTCCCATCGGTGGTTTCACTGATCGACCGAACCATACTGGGGATGCCTTCACTCGGACCGAATACCTGAACGATGCGCTCGCTCTCAAACTTAACAAGACCACCGGACGTGGCTACCCAGGTGTGGCCGTCGCGGTCCTGATGGATCGCAGCTACCTGATTGCTCGGCAGACCGTCTTCAGTGGTAAAAGTCCGCACAACCGCTTCGTTTTCAAGCCAGGCGATGCCGCCGTTAAACGTGCCGACCAGAAGGCGATCTTCCCCTACAAGAGTCAGCGCGGACACGCTGTCGGAGGGTAGCCCGTCGCGCCGATCGATAGATCCTCGCTTGCCGTCGGGGTCAAGCCAGTAAAGCCCTTGCCCTTCAGATCCAGCCCAGATTCGTGCTCTCGCACTCGCCTCGACCACAAATGTCTGATCAGCGAGTTGCTCCGGTTCGCCGAACGCCACGAACGGTGCCTCAGCAATCGATCTTAGCCCGTCGACAGTCGCGAGCCAGAGGTCGCCAGATCGATCCTCCAAAAGATCATAGGTCGACGGAACTGTGTTGCTGGTCTGGACACGCTGCAGCGTGGGGTAAACCTGCCAAAGCCCCTGGTTAATGGTCGATACCCAAAGATTGGAATCCCGATCTCGATAGAGATTGGCCACAAGAGTCTCGGGAGGCAGCTCACCAAAGTCCAGCCTTTGGAACTCGCTGCCGCTGAATGCAAAGAACTGCCCGGTGTAGGTGGCAAACAACATTCCGTAGTCGGGGTCGCGGTGCAATCCCAGCACCGGATCATCCGAAAAGCCATCTTTCGCACCCCAGTTTCTGAACTTAGAGCCGCGTAAGGAAGTTACTCCTCCACCCAGGCTTGAAAACCATAGAGTGCCGTCAGCGGCCTCAACCATGCGAAACACGCGCGTCGATCCAAATCCATCTTCGCTTGTGTAGCACCTGAATGTCTCATCTTCTTTCATCTGGCAAGCGCTTCGGGCGGTACCGACCCAGACTGTTCCATCTGACGTCGAGGTAACGGAGTAAACAACCTTGTCTTCGAGCCCGGACTCGACGCCGTAAGCACGAAACGTATCGCCGGTCTTCCGCACCAGACCGCCTCCGTACGTTCCGAACCACAGATCGCCGTCGGCTGTCTCGTAGATAGCACGCGTGTCATCGACTGCAAACGCTTGATGGGTTTTGCCATTGAACGTGTCGAAGCTCGACCCGTCGAAGCGGACCGCGCCTTTGTCAGTCGCGAGCCAGAGGTATCCGTCTTGAGCCTGGGTGAGCTTCCACACATTGGAAGCTGGCAGGCCATCTTCCTGGTTCCAGGCCCGGTCTAAAATGGAGTGATCGGATGAATCCAATTCCAGCGCGCTTGCGGTTTTACTCTGCAGAATAAAGACCGCGCTCAGAACGCCGCATACAACCGTCAAACCGGCATATCTCAGCACGTTAAGCCCAAAAGTTCGAATCGGAGTTAGTCGCTTGCGCGTCGACATCATCCGAAGCTTCGAGACCCAGCTAGGCCCTGCAAATTTGCGACACGATCGAATCACAAGACACCCGACGACTATCCGAAGAACCAAAAATGAGTGAAACAAGAGGCAGCAAGGCACCCGCCAAACGCCGGCGCTTCAGAGAGTTAGCGGTTGCGGACAAAATTTGCTTACCGCAGGCATCGACGCAGTCGAAATATCGTAGACAGTTCAAGCCGCTGCCCTGAGGCTGTGGCCTGCTTTAGCGTAGGCTATTGTAATGATAACGTTTATTACTTAGATTGTTATTTTTCAATAGCCGTCCATCGAGAACCCCACATGAACACAGCCGTCATCACGCGCCTGTTTGGGCCCGCCATGCCTCTGGCATCACTAACCCTGCTATGTTGCAGCCCTTGGGCTATCGCTCAAACAGGAAGTGCTGATGGAGAATCAGGTGCGATAGAAGAAGTGCTCGTCACGGGTCAGCGTGGTTACTACGACACAAACGCGACCTCAGCAGCCCGGCTAGATCTGCCCATTCTTGAGACACCCCAATCACTGTTCGTTATCAATGCAGACCTGATTGCCGATCAACAGGCGTTCCGCTTTGATCAGATTTTGCAGAATGATTCAAGCGTTCAGAAAGCCAACAATTTTCTAGGCGCCTATTCTTCTTACTCTATTCGTGGGTTTGGCCTGTCAAACAGCAGCAACTTTTTCCGCGACGGGCGCACATTCTTCCATTTGGCGTCGGTACCAACTGAGGTGTTGGAGCGCGTGGAGGTTCTCAAAGGCCCTTCATCGGTGCTGTACGGCACTATGGCGCCAGGGGGGCTCATCAATATGATCCCGAAGCGGCCTACCGATGAGCGCCGCACGTCCATAAAAGCCACCACCGGCAGCTTCGACTTCAACCACATCACCTTCGATCACGGAGGCAAGCTTACGGATAGCGGCGCCGTGCGCTACCGCATCAACGGGGCCTATGAAGATTCCAATTCGTTCCGTGAGTTCGCCGATGGATCGGACTTCGATACAGAGCGCCGCATACTCTCCGCGGCGCTGGACTGGGATCTGAGTGCAAACACTACGCTGCGGTTCAACACCGATTACACCGAGGACAATCGGCCTCAGGATATCGGCCTGGTCAGTCTCGATGGCAATCTGTCAGCCCTCGATTACGACACCATACTCAGCCAACCCTGGACACAGTACAACTCTGATGTATTCAACGTTTTCGCCGAGGTAAACCACCGATTTAATGACAGTTGGCGGCTGCGCGCGGGTGTGAGCTATCAGGATTACCAGCGAGACCGCTACGATAACCAGACCCGAGGCGTCCCTGATGATGCGGGAAATATTAACCTGCGAGCACGACGCAGGATCAATCGCTGGGACTACACAACCACCTATCTCGACATTATTGGCAAATTCACCACAGGCGCGATTGAGCACCAGATTTTGATTGGCGTCGATCGCACGGATGTGGGTATCGATAACAACGAGACAACCAGGAACGAAACCTTCGCTACCAATATTTTCGATCCCGTCATCGTACCCAATCCTCTGATCACACCAAGGCCCGAGAAGAACCTGGGGTCAGAAGACCGGCGCGGCATTACTTTCCAGGACTCCATTTCTCTCGGTGAGCAATGGCGGGTCCTTATCGGTGGACGTTACGACGAGTTTGAGTCGACCTTTTCCGTCGCAGGCGTACCACTGGGGGGGCGTCCGGAAGCAACCAACTTCACCCCCCGCCTCGGCGTAGTGTACCTGCCGTCACCCGACTTCTCGCTGTATGCGTCCTACAGCGAAAGCTTTGAGCCCAACGGACCGGTCGGTTCAGGCTTTGAGAACGCGGGCGAGTCACTGGATCCGACGGTCGGTGCGCAGTTCGAGATCGGCGCCAAATTAGAAGCTTATGAAGGCAAGCTGCTCGCGACGGGTGCCATCTTCACCATCGAGCGTTCCGACGCACCGTTCGAAGACCCGGCAACCAACCTGTTGCTGCAGCGGGGTACGCAGCAGCACGATGGAGCAGAGTTAACGATTGCCGGCCTTCTCACCGAACAGATCACAGTCTCGGGTTCGGCGACTTACCTCGATGCCGAATTCACTGAGGACGACAACCCGAACATCGTAGGCAACACGCCCTTCGGTGTTCCTGAGTTCTCGTTAAGCCTGACGGCCGAGTACGAATTTGGGCAGGACACACCCATGCGCGGGCTCTCGGTTCAAGGTGGTGTGTTTTATGAGTCGGATCGCCCTGTGGACGATGCGAACAGCTACGATCTGGACTCTTACACACGCGTGGATATCGGGCTCAAATACCTGATGACGAGGTTTAGCGGAACGGACTTCATCTTCCGACTGAACGCGCTTAACCTTACCGACACCGAGTATTTCAAGGCTCGCTCACCGTTCAGTGTGAACCCGGAGCCTCCGCGGGAGATACGTGCTTCGTTGGAAGTGGTGTTTTAGGTCACGGCGCGATCCGCAACGTTCGAGGAGAGAGCAAGCTCCGCGCGACATCGGCGGAGCGACGCGCTTCTACAGCGAGGTGTTTGGCTAAAACGCGAACGTTATTGCGTGCAAAGAAACCGCGCTCGCGTACCTGCCGTAGGTTAGACCGACTACAATTAGCCGGGTCTGGAAGTGAAGCATCATCGCGCCGAGTCATTAGCTTCTGTGGTGCAGCAAACCGTGCCAGATACTTATATTTTACTGTTTAACCCAGATCTGACTTTCTGAGCTGACTGCGTGTCTCTTACTCCGCAACAAATCGCTGCGAATATTCGAACTACGGTGACGCCGAAGCAGCGCCTATTCAATCTGCATAGCTGGTTCGGTTTTCACCTAGCTTTGATCATGAGCATCGTTCTGTTCACCGGGACATTTGCCGTTATCTCAGACGAAATCGACTGGTTGTTTCGTGCTGAGATGCGCGTAACTCCGGGAGACGAGACCGTAAGTTGGGAAGAAATGGAAAGCGCCGTACGCGCTGCTGCGCCCGATGATCTACTGACCTGGCTGGCAGAAGGTGAAGCAGACCACTTCGCCTACCGAGCAACCATGCTCACACCTACTCGGACACGGTACTTCCTGCACGTGAATCAATGGACGGGCGAAGTTACCGGGCGGACGCATCCGCTCACCGTCCAGCGTTTTTTTCGGGATCTGCACCGATACTTATTCACACCTAAGATCATCAGCCTGCCCATAGTTTGTTCCATGGGAATTGTGCTTCTGGTGTCGTTGTACACCGGCTTGAAAACCTCGGGGCGTCTGCGGACGGTTGCGCTGCGTCTTCGATCTGACCGCGGGGCGCGAGTACTCATTGGGGATTTTCATCGGGCGGCCGGAATCTGGTCGATGTGGTTTTTGGTACTGATAGCCATAACGGGGCTTTGGTACCTGATTGAATTTGGCGGGCAGATAGCCGGCACTCGGTTTGAACCTGACCGTATTGGTTTGAGTGATGAACGGGTAGTGGAATTCGGTGCGGTTATCCCCCGGATGGGTACAGATGAATTGATCCGGCGCGCCGAGGAGGCCATGCCGGACTGGGAGCCTACCGGTGTTTTCTACCCGGCCACCCCAACCCGGCCAGTCATGATCTGGGGTCGGTGGAAGGATCCGCTGGTGCGTGACCGGGCAAACCGAGTGTCTCTGGATCCCGTCGATGGCTCGATCGTCCAGATCGCACGCTCAAACGAGAGCGGCGTAGTCGCCTACCTCAACGATATTGCGGATCCGCTGCATTTTGGCGATTTAGGCGAGTCGCTGACGGTAAAACTGATCTGGTTTGCATTTGGGTTGGTTCTAACATCGCTATCGTTTACGGGCGTCTGGCTCTCGTTTAAACGCATGAAGAAAATATCGATCTCGATGGCGCAACTAAGCACGGTACCCGTGCTACTGTTCGCGGTGGGTTTTGGCTCGATCTACATCCAACGCTATTTAGATGAAGGCCCGCAGTATCAAGTGATCGCGGAGTTCGAAGAGGCTACAGGACCATTTGCAATTCGTGCCACGCACAATCGCATAGAAGGCAGTGACAAAGAAGTTCTACGAGTACATGTCCGACACGAGTCCGGGTTAGCAAACATTCGCGCAGCCTCACTGCAGCTTGAGGACGGCGAACTCCTGGAGTTAAAGCCCGTCTTCTATGGTCCAGCAACCATCCTTGAGACTGAACTCAAAGGTGAATCCCTCGCTGTTCTGAGTTCGGTTTCGCTAACCCTATTGGACGCAGCGGCGGCAGAGCATCATGTGCAACTTAAGTCACAAGGTCTGGAAAAGGTGGCATCGGCCGTCGGTGTGCGCTGAGCCCTGGTACTTATTCAGCAGCAGTTCAGCTGCAGATGTCCGCACCCACCTTAGCGCGTAACGCGTACCGTATGCGCAGCCGCCAGGCAGGGGTTAGTAGAGCAGACTAAATAGCTTGCGCTGATACTCAGCCGCCAGTGGATCGCCCTTACCCAGAGAGGCGATGATATCGAGTAGAGCCTTCTTGGTCGTCCCGTCCTTGTGGTTGACGTCGGCCTGAAGCACCTTGATCAGGCTTTCAAGCGCTTCCCGGTATTGCCCCGCCGCACTGTACTGCACAGCTATCTGCTCAAGCAGATCGGGATTCTCCGGATCGCTCGCCAGATGCTCCTCTAGCGCCACCAGCTCCGGAGACCGGAGCGCTTCCCTCGCGAGCGTAAGCTGGGCGAGCACCTGCTCGTACGCAGTATCCTGGTCCACCATCGCCACGGAATCCAACAAGTCCTGCGCGTCGTCCAGCCGCTTCGCTTCAACCAGGGCGTGGGCATAGGCCATCGAAATATCATGCCGATATCCGCTCTCCTCGTAGGCTGAACGGTACATCGATACAGCTCCGGCTGTATCACCGGCCTCCAGCAGCTCCTGCGCCTGTTGAAGAACAGCATCGTAGGGTGAGGGGAGATACTTCTCGAGCAATTCACGTATGGCCGTCTCGGGTTGAGCGCCGGCAAACCCATCTACCGGTTGGCCCTGCTGCATCACGATTACGGTTGGGAGGCTGCGCACCCCGAACTGCTGCGCAATCATCTGCTGCTCATCGGCATTAACTTTTGCAAGCAGAAAAGCGCCCGCATACTCAGAAGCGAGCTTTTCCAGCACCGGCATCAGCGATTTACACGGCTCGCACCAGTCCGCCCAGAAGTCGACGACGACGATTCGCGACATCGATTCTTCGATAAGATACTGCGCAGCGTTCGCCTCGTTGATGTCAACGATGAGTTCGCCACTGCCGGCAGCTGTGAGCCCCGCCTCTGCGCTCATATTGCCTCCAAGGGAAGGGTTGGAACCGTCAAGGGTAACCGCCATGGTTTATTGCTCCGCGATTTTTGGCGCCGGAAAGTCTACATCCCCCAGGCATAAGCCGAAATAAAAACCCGGCTCAGGGCAGATCGTCGCCTTATATGATCATCTCTATCGCCGTCTCTTGCGCCGGCTCAAAAGTGTTAGTCGTGCGCGTCAGCGGGGCGCAGTACGTCTCGCATGTCGTATAGCCCGCTGTTGCGGTCCACCAGCCAGCTGGCGGCCCGGAGCGCGCCGCGGGCAAACGCCTTGCGAGTTCCGGCACGATGAGTCACTTCAAGGCGCTCGCCCTCGCTCGCAAACAACGCCGTATGCTCACCGATAATGTCCCCAGCGCGCACGGTTGCGAAACCGATACTGCCGGGAATCCTCTCGCCCGTGATGCCTTCCCGCGAGTAAACAGCATTTAAATCGAGCGAGTGGCCCCGGCTACTGGCCATCGCCTCGCCAATTGCCAGCGCCGTACCCGATGGCGCATCGACCTTATGCCGATGGTGAGCCTCGATGACTTCAAGGTCCGTGTCGTCATCAACCGCCGCTGATACAAGCTCGACGAGTTGAAGCATGAGATTAATGCCCGTGCTGAAGTTTGCAGAACGGCAAACCGGTACGTTGTTGGCCGCTGTTTCGACGGCCGCGTCGTGCTTTCTCTCGAGCCCCGTTGTTCCTAAAACCCACCCGATATTGCCATCGATACAGGCAGAGGCGTGGCTCGATAACGCAGCAGGGCTGGTAAAGTCGACAAGAACATCTGCGCCGTCTACAGCCTGGGCTATATCTTGCGTAAACAGATCTAACGATACATGCGACTGGAGCGGTACTTGATCACCTTGTGAAATCGTCACACCGACCACGTCGAATTCCGAAGAGTGAGCTGCCAGCTCGATGATGGCTTGCCCCATGCGACCCAAACCACCTGCGACCGCAATGCGGGTGGTCACGACTTCATGTCTTCAAAGAAGTTCTTCACGCCCTCAAACCAGCTGCTCTGCCGTGGGCTTTGAGCCTGCCCACCCTGACCAAGACTCTCCTGTAGCTCACGCAACAGGTCCTTCTGCCGCTTGCTGAGATTGACGGGAGTCTCTACCACCGCGCGGCACAGAAGATCCCCCACACTCCCGCCGCGAACGGGTTGAACGCCTTTACCCCGCAGCCGGAATAGCTTGCCAGTCTGCGTCTCTGCCGGAATCTTGAGCTTTACCCGGCCATCCAGGGTGGGGACTTCCAACTCGCCGCCGAGCGCGGCATCGGCAAATGTGATGGGTACCTCACAGTAAAGATGCTTGCCATCGCGTTCAAAGATGGGATGCGGCATGACCGACATCTGAACGAACAGATCACCCGCAGGCCCGCCCTCTAAGCCAGCTTCACCCTCCCCGGCGAGACGAATACGGTCTCCGGTATCGACCCCGGGTGGCACCTTGACGGAGAGCTTCTTGGTCTTTTCAACGCGACCAGAGCCCCGACACGTCGTACACGGATCTGCAATCGTATAGCCGCGCCCGCGACAGGTGGGGCAGGTTTGCTGGACCTGGAAGAAGCCCTGCTGCATTCGCACCTGTCCAGAGCCGCCGCAGGTTCCACAGGTGGTCGGTTTTGTGCCTTTTCGTGCGCCGTTACCGTCACAGGTGCTGCAGACGACCAAGGTAGGAACGCGTATCTCAACGGTGGATCCGCGCACAGCGTCTTCGAGAGAAATCTCAAGTGTGTAGCGAAGGTCGGAACCGCGCTGCGCGCCGCCGCGACCGCGAGCACCGCCGCCGAAAATATCGCCGAACACATCCCCAAAAATATCGGCAAAACTGCCGCCAGCCGAGAACCCGCCGCTGCCCATCTGACTTTCGACTCCGGCATGTCCGAACTGGTCGTAGGCTGCGCGTTTCTCGCCGTCAGATAGAATCTCGTAAGCTTCCGAGGCTTCCTTAAACTTCTCATCGGCCTGGGGATCGTCCGGATTGCGATCCGGATGGTATTTCATCGCAACGCGGCGATAGGCCTTCTTGATCTCTTTTTCGTCAGCCGTCTTACCGACTCCGAGAACGTCGTAATAGTCGCGCTTCGCCATACACTCTCAAGAGCAAACGCTCTGTACCCTCACACCGTTAATGTCACGCTTTGCCTGTAGCCCTGACACAACAACGCGGGCAAAGTAGGCCCGCGTTGGAGTGGTAAGGACATCCGGAGGCGCAATGCGCCCGCCGGGCCGAGGCTCTATTTCTTATCGTCACTCACCTCTTCGAACTCGGCATCCACCACATCTTCGCTGGTCGCGTCGGCGGTGTCAGCAGAGCCCTCGGCGGCACCTGCCTGCGCTCCCGCGTCAGCCTGTGCGGCCTCGGCCTGCGCGGCATACATCTTTTGCGCAATCGGGCCAGTGGCTTCGGTCAGCTTGTTTGCAGCGGCATCGATGGCCTCTTTGTCGTCGCCTTTCACAGCTTCTTCGGCCTCGGCGATCGCCGCCTCGATGGCCGCCTTCTCATCGTCGGTCGCATGCTCACCAGCCTCTTCGACCGTCTTTCGAGCCGCGTGAATCAGTCCATCACAGGTGTTTCGGGCGCTGATAAGCTCCTCGAACTTCTTGTCCGCATCGGCGTTCGCTTCGGCGTCCGCAACCATCTTCTCGATCTCGTCATCAGACAGACCTCCCGAGGCCGTGATGCGAATAGACTGCTCCTTGCCGGTCGCTTTGTCTTTAGCAGACACATTCAAGATACCGTTCGCGTCGAGGTCAAACGTCACCTCGATCTGCGGCATTCCACGCGGCGCAGGGGGAATGTCTGCAAGGTCAAAGCGACCGAGGGACTTATTCTGTCCGGCCTGCTTGCGCTCACCCTGTACTACATGAATAGTCACCGCCGTCTGATTGTCATCAGCCGTGGAGAACACCTGCGACTTCTTTGTCGGGATGGTGGTGTTCTTATCGATCAATGGCGTCGCAACACCACCCATAGTCTCGATACCCAGTGTCAGCGGCGTAACGTCAAGCAGCAGTACGTCTTTGACGTCCCCTGCCAGAACGGCGCCCTGAATCGCAGCACCCATGGCAACGGCTTCATCTGGATTGACGTCCTTACGCGGTTCCTTTCCAAAGAAATCTGCCACCTGCTGCTGTACCAGCGGCATGCGGGTCTGGCCACCGACCAGGATGACGTCGTCGATGTCACTCGGCGACAGATCTGCATCCTTCAGGGCGACTTTTACGGGTTCAAGAGACCTTACAACCAGCTCCTCGACCAACGACTCGAGCTTCGACCGGCTGAGCTTTACGACAAGGTGCTTGGGTCCTGTCGCATCGGCCGTGATGTACGGCAGATTTACCTCGGTCTGCTGTGAGCTTGAAAGCTCGATCTTCGCCTTTTCGGCTGCTTCCTTGAGCCGCTGCAGGGCGAGAGGATCGTTATGCAGATCGATACCGCTCTCTTTCTTGAATTCTTCGGCCAAATACTCGATCAACCGCAGATCAAAGTCCTCTCCACCAAGGAAGGTATCGCCGTTCGTCGATAGCACTTCGAACTGGTGCTCGCCGTCTACCTCAGCAATCTCAATGACCGAAATATCGAAGGTACCGCCACCCAGATCGTAGACGGCAATTGTGTGATCACCCTTGGCCTTGTCCATCCCATAGGCGAGAGCTGCCGCTGTGGGCTCATTGATGATTCGCTTGACCTCAAGGCCGGCGATCTTTCCGGCATCCTTCGTAGCCTGACGCTGAGAGTCATTGAAGTAGGCGGGTACCGTTATCACGGCCTCGGAGACGGTCTCGCCCAAAAACTCTTCGGCTGTCTTCTTCATCTTGCGCAGAACTTCCGCAGACACCTGCGGCGGCGCCATTTTCTCGCCTTTTGCTTCGACCCAGGCGTCACCGTTATCGGCGGCTGCGATCGTGTACGGAACCATCGAAATGTCTTTCTGCACAACGTCATCGGAAAACTTACGCCCGATGAGACGCTTCACAGCAAACAAAGTGTTCTGCGGGTTGGTAACAGCCTGACGCTTCGCACTTTGGCCGACCAGAATTTCACCGTCGTCGGTGTAGGCCACAATTGACGGCGTCGTGCGATCGCCTTCAGCATTTTCGATAACGCGCGGTGCGTCTCCATCGAGCACTGCAACGCAGGAATTTGTCGTTCCCAGGTCGATGCCAATAATCTTGCCCATCCTTCACTCTCCTGACCCTAGACGCATCCAACCCGATAGCACGTAGCGGATAGCGTCAAGACTGTTTTCTGTTGGTGTTACGGGAAATGGGTGCTTTCGGCCCTGAATTCAAGGGGCTCTTTTACGCTTACTCGTGCCTACTCGCGCTCATTAGCGCTTACTTCCGCTTACTCCCCTGTTTTCCCTCTTGATCGCGCTTATTTACTGCTTATCTGCTGCCTACTCCGGCTAAGTTGAGGCCTTTGGGGCAGTTATCACCTTTGAGTTAAGGAAGAACCCGAGAAGCGAATCAAAGCGAGTTGCTTCGCAATCCCTGCGTATGAAATTTTGCCCACGCTTGGGCCTGTCTTGGACCAGAACCGGTGCTTCGTGCACTAGCCAGGGGCCTTGCTCACAATCACCATCGCAGGTCGTACCAGTCGGCCGTTGAGCTGGTACCCTTTCTGCATCACATCAAGCACGGTGTTGGGCTCGGAGTCCGGGCTTTCAACCATACTCATGGCCTGGTGCATCTGCGGATCGAACGGCTCACCAGCGGGATCGATCGGTGCAATACCGAACTTCTGTAGCACATCCACGAAACTCTTCAGCGTCAGCTCCACGCCCTCGGTGATGGCGCCGGCTTCGTCACCAGCAGCGAGTGCCGCCTCGCGGGAGCGTTCAAGATTGTCCACCACGGGAAGAAGCTCACTTGCGAATCGCTCCAGTGCGAACTTCCGAGCTTTTTCAACGTCCATCTCGGCGCGACGCTTCGCGTTCTGAGCGTCGGCAGTTGCTCGCAGTGCGCGGTCTTCGGCCGCCGCGAGGGATTCTTTCAGCTCTTCTAACTCATTCAGGCGTGAATCTGGAGGGCCGTCCTCTGAAACATCGGCAGTAACATCGATATCAGTTTCAGCAGTTGCATCGCCGGCGTCATTCACCTCGGTGTAGGCCTTGATACCTTCTGCCGCAGCACCGGTCGCATCGCCCCCAGATGGTTCCACTTCGGCTTCCGCGGGGTGATCCGGCTTCTTTGTCTCATCGGCGGCATCCGATGACGCAGAATTTGCCTGCTCGTTGCTCAATTCTCTCTCTCCTGAAACACAACCGGTGGTCAGCAAACCCTGTGGTGCGAACAGCAAGGCCGGCTATTGGCGGGAATGGGGTCATTCGCCTGTGATTTCAAGAGGTTGTACCGAGCGCAAGCCAAATTGGTTTGCAAAGCTGTGGTAGAGATCACTGAGGATGCGGCGCCATGTCAGACGCCACTTGGTAATCAGATTCGCAGCGCAGCACTAAGCAGGCGTGAAGTCATATCCACGACTGGAATCACCCGATCATAAGCCATGCGTGTTGGACCAATAACTCCAAGCATGCCTAGGGGGCGCGCTCCATCTCCGTAAGGTGCGGTGACAATCGAATAATCATCGAAAGCCTGGAATCCGGCTTCTTCTCCGATGAAGATTCGTACGCCATCGGCATCTGCGCAGCGCTCAAATAGGTGCAACAAGTCCTGTTTGCGTTTTAGCGCAGCAAATAGTTCGCGAAGTCGATCCAGTTCTTCGGGACTCGCACCCGCCAATAACTGCGTTTTGCCGACAACCAGACAGTCAGGGGCAGCCTCGTCGTCGCTCAGAGCCTGACGGGCGAGATCAATTTTGGCGGACAGGAAATCATCTATCGAGCCCTGCGCAAGAGCAAGATCGCGGCTAAGCGCTTGCTGGATATCTCCCAGCTCGCGACCAAAAAACTGCTGATTGATCTGCTCGGCGGCGACCTTCAACTCTTCTTCGCTGAAGACACGACGCGTGTGAATGATACGGTTCTGCACATCTCGTTGATTCGTAACAAGAATTACCAGCACCCGGTCGCCGGAAAGCGGTAGGAACTCCACCTGACGCAGCGGTTGAGAGGTTGACTTGGGCACCGTCACGACACCCGCCTGCATCGTCACAGACGAGAGAAGATTCGTCGCAGATTGCACCAGATCGCTGGCGTTGGCGTCGGTATTGAGTTCGCTCTTCAGAATCTCGGCCGCACCCCGATCCAGATCCTCTCCGGCCTGGAGCACGCAATCGACGAAGAACCGATACCCCTGTGCCGTGGGAATACGCCCGGCCGAGGTATGGGGGGATTGAAGATATCCACGCTCTTCAAGCTCAGACATCGTATTGCGAACAGTAGCTGGGCTGACTGGAAGTCCGGCACGCTCACCCAGTACCCTGGAACCCACAGGTTGGCCATCGCGGATGTGCATATCGACCAGGGTGCGCAGGAGCGTGCCAGCCCTTTCCGAAAGCTCATGATTCATGGTGATGGCCACACATTCAGCATCCTCGGGTTTTAGCACAGCAGTCTGCGAGAACAAAGCAAGTTCTCGAGATCCGGCGGTGACGGCCATCGCCAGTACGGCAGCGGTTTAACGCAATCACTGGTTGCGCTATAACGCGGCTCTGACAGAGGGCATCCGTGCTTACACAGATAAACATACATCACTACACAGTCATCGACTCGCTAGTGGTCGAGCTAGAGGACGGCTTCACCGTGATCACTGGTGAAACAGGTGCCGGCAAGTCGATCATGCTTGATGCGCTGGGTCTTTGCCTTGGCGATCGCGCCGATACCTCTGCCATCCGGCCCGGCAGCGACAAAGCCGACATAAGCGCCGTATTTGACGTATCGAAAGTCACCGAAGTTCAAAACTGGCTGAAAGAACGAGAACTGGAATGCGATGCGCAGTGCATTCTGCGACGGGTGATCACCCGCGAGGGTCGATCAAGGGCTTACATAAACGGCAAGCCCGCCACACTCCAGGACTGTGCCGCACTGGGTGAGAATCTCGTGGACATCCACAGTCAGCACGCTCATCAGTCTCTGCTTCGTCGCCGATATCAGCGCGAGCTTCTTGACCACTATGCCGGTAATGGCCCGCTACTTTCTGAGTTGCAGCTGACCGTGACCCAGTGGCAGGAGGCAGACGAGACGCTCCGTGATCTACTCGGGCGGCAGCAGGATCGCGACGACCGCGAGCAGCTTTTGCGCTACCAGGTCGATGAACTTGACGAACTCGGCATTACTGCCACTGAGCTCACGGCGCTCGAGGCGGAACAGCACGCACTGACCAACGCTGAGACTATTCAACAGCAGGCCAACTCCGTCGAACGAAGCTGCGACGAATATGGCAGTGGGGTGCGTCGAGCTATCGGGGAGCTTGATGAGCGAGTACACGAAGCGTCAGCCATCGAAGGCATCAAACAAATGCTCGATACCGCTGCAATTCATCTGGAGGAAGCGGGACGCGAGTTGGAGCGTTACCTCGCGCAGACCGAAGTCAACCCGCAGCGATTGACGGCTGTGTCCGAGCGGCTCGACAGAGCCTACGGTGCGGCTCGTAAACACCGGGTTCGCCCGGAAGATCTTGAAGCCCAGCATCGAACTCTCACCGCTGAGCTTGCCTCCCTCGATGCAAGCGATGAGCGAATCAACGACTTACAGCAGCAAGTTGCTGAACTGGAAAGCCGCTATCAGGAGCAGGCCGGACGCTTAGCTAAAGCTCGTCGGTCTGCGGCTAAGAAGCTTGAACGAGAGGTACAAAAACAGCTCAAAAAGCTGGCAATGGCGAGTTGCCGATTCGTTGTGGACCTTATCCGAAGGCAAGAAACCAGACCTCAGCTCACGGGGATGGAAGACGTTGGCTTTCTCATTGCCACCACTCCCAATGCGGATTTGCAGGATTTGGCCAAGGTTGCATCCGGTGGGGAGCTATCGCGGATTAGCCTGGCGATTCAGGTGGCAACGGCGGGCGAAATTACCGTACCCAGCATGGTCTTCGATGAAGTTGATGTCGGGATAGGCGGAGGCGTCGCCGAGGTCGTGGGTCGACTGCTGGCCGACATCGGCAAGAACCGACAGGTTCTATGCGTAACTCACCTACCGCAGGTGGCGTCGCAGGGGGACCAGCACCTGAGAGTCGAACGCATCACCGAGGATGGAGCCACGCGATCAGAACTCTTACCAGTTGCGGAAAAAAACAGAGTCGAGGAAATAGCACGAATGCTAGGCGGACTTGAACTGACCAAAAACACACTGGCCCACGCGCAGGAGATGCTGGAAAGAAGCTAGAGGGCCTACTCCTCAGCCTACGCCGGCGGCTTGAGAACAGACGACGCGCTACAACTCGCTACAACTACGCCGCCGAGTCTTTTCGGTCGCTTTTGCGCACATACAGTACGAGCGAGTGATCGACAATCTCGTAGCCATGCTCTGCGGCGATGGCTCGCTGTCGCTCCTCGATAACCTCGTCTTTGAATTCCACGACTCGGCCCGTTTCGGTATCGACCATGTGATCATGGGGCCCTGTTTCAGCAAGCTCGAACACGGAATGTCCAGCCTCGAAGTTGTGTCTCGTCACCAGCCCGGCAGTTTCAAACTGAGTGAGTACGCGATAAACCGTTGCAAGCCCGACATCCTCGCCAGCATCACGCAGAGACTGATAGACATCCTCGGCGCTTTTGTGGCGCGTGCTTTGATCCGAGTCTTCAAGGATTTGAAGAATTTTTACTCGGGGAAGTGTGACTTTCAGGCCAGCACTTCTGAGATCTTGATTGGTGAACGGCATTATTGAACTTCTCTGCTTTTTTTAAGGTGGGTATGATGCCACCCGCTCTTGGGATGTGGAAGATAACCTTGCGTGTAATGGTGATATTACGTGAGTCCGGCGAATTCCGCTCACTCTTGCCTTAGACTCGCTTGCATCCTTATATATTTGATAAAAGAAATTTGACCCCAAATCTAAGCAATTCTCAGTAATTTGATGATGATCGGTAGCAATAAAGCGCCAGGGACCCTGTGTCGGGCGCTGCTGTTCTGCGCACTCTGTGGAATCCTTGCGAGCTGTGGTTTCGTAGGGTTTCCCGGCGTCTACAAGATCAATATTGAACAGGGCAACCTGGTCACCCAGGAAATGATTGATCAGCTTCAGCCGGGCATGAGCCGACGTCAGGTGCGGTTTATTATGGGATCGCCGTTGGTTGAAGACACGTTCGATACAAGTCGCTGGGACTACCCGTACATCATTCGAAACGGGAACAACATCATTCGCCAGGCGAAAGTGAGCGTCCACTTTGACGGTGACAACCTTGAGCGAATAGGTGGTGACTACATCCCCGAGTGGTCAGCTGACCCCAGTGATGCGGCCGCCACAACGACCGAGGGCGATTCGCAGTCTTAACAAGGGCTGAACACCCAGAGGGGTTCCTTTAGGGCCTGTATATCGCCTCGGCGCGCACCGCTATCGCATCAACCAGCCTGCTCGCTACGCGCTCAAACAGCGTACCCGCCGCGCTCGACAGTAAACCGCTGCGCACTGCGAACTCCAGGTCGAGACTGACTTTGCATGCATCTTCGCGCAGCGACGTGAACTGCCATGCACCTGACAAGTGCTCGAACGGACCATCCTTCAGTGCCAGCTCGACACGTTCGAACGGCCTCAGGGTGTTCAAGGTCGTAAAGCTATGAGAAAAACCGCCTTTTTCCAGTTCCAGTTCCGCCTCCATCTGCCACTCGTCGCTACGGACAATCCGTGACGCTTTACAGCCATCCATAAACTGCGGATAGGCCTCGACATCGTTCACAAGCTCGTACATCTGTTGTGCCGAATACGGCAGCAAAGCACTGCGGCGAATGGATGTTATGGGCATAGCGAGAAACCCGGACTTGAGACGTAAGATGGCAGAACTGACATTTCGAATCTTGCTGAACTGAGCTAACCGACTGCGTAGAGCCAGAGCCAGGCGATCAGCACAACAGGTACGCTGACGTACCGCAGAACAAAGTACCACACGCGAAAGAGTGCGTATGGTTCCCGGCCTAGCTCCCGACGCACCGTCTGGACCGGCATACACCACCCGGCGAAGATCGCTACAAGTACCAGTGAGAGGGGCATCAATACCAATGAAGCCAGCGAATCCAGAAGTTGCAGGAATGAGTAACCGGACTCCACCCGGGCGAGATTAAGCGTCGCTGCAGCGCTCAACGACCAAACCGCCAACGTGCACACGACGGCTGACCGCCATCGATTGAGCTTTGTGGTACTTGCCAGGCTTGCAATGAGTGGTTCCAGTAATGCGGTGGCCGAACCCAGCAACATGAGCGCAAGCGCCAGATAGAACAATGCACCGTAAACGTCGCCAAACGCCTGCGAGCCGAATGCGAATGGCAGAGCAACAAATACCAGGCTGATACCCTGATCGGGCAATAGGTTCGCAGACGCTGTTAACGACACCACGATCACGCTGACCGTGACAGCAACGACCGTGTCGAAAAGAGCGACCGCCAATACGCAACGTACGAGCGGCACTTTGGCAGGCGCATAAGCGCCGTAACTTAATCCCACGGCAACCCCCGCAGAGAGCGTGTAGATTGCAAAACCGAGGGCCGCCAGAAAAGATCCGCGGTCGTAATCCAGCTCCTGCCAGATAAACAGGTACGCGTTCGTCCGAGACAAATCACCATGATTTACCGCATAGATGGACAGTGCGGCCAGCAGGGTCACTAACGCCGGAAGTGCAATCCACGCGAACAAACCCAGACCCCGACGAACGCCAGCGGCGGCAATCGCCAAGGTCAGCATCGCAAAGAGTAGCTGCCATCGCGCAAACCCGGACGGGACTGCGAGGTTTTGGTCCAGCGCCTGGGCTGACTGACTCAAATCGACAGCAGCAAAACGACCTAGCTGCAGATCATAGGCATAGCTCAGGGCCCAGCCGCCAAACACGGTGGCGAGAATCGCAAGGGTGGCCGCTCCCAGGCACGCCACCACGGCGACCAGCAACCACCCCTGGCTAACGCCGGATACCTCAGCCGCCCAACGCAGACTCGTGAGCGGCGAACCGCGACCGTGCTGACCCACACACAACTCCGCTATCAGCAACGGAACCGACACGCCCAAAAGACACAGCACGTAGGTCAGCATAAAGGGTGCACCGCCATTCTCACCCAGTAGCCAGGGAAACCGCGCCACATTTCCAAGACCCATAACTGCGAGACTGAGTGCCAGCATAAACGTGGTGCGCGATTGCCAACGCTCGATGGGGCGCGGTAATTTCATTCGCTTAAGTCTTTCATCACGTTACCTGGTACCAACCGGAGCGGGAAGTTTACCCGCGGTTGTCCGCCGATGATGAGCGATCTGATCTATCAAACCGGTGATATCTCCGAGAAAAGGAATATCAGGCGCTCGCTCACGTTACAATCGCACTATGGGTAAGCGACAAACAAAAGCCTCCGACAATACGATCGTGCAGAACAAACGTGCGCGCTTCGACTATCACCTTCTCGATCGCTTCGAAGCAGGCGTATCGCTTGCCGGGTGGGAAGTCAAAGCTCTGCGCGCTGGAAAAGCTCAGCTCACGGATTCGTATGTGCTGATCAAAGGCGGCGAAGCGTGGCTCCTGGGGGCACAGATTACACCGCTCGACACGGTGTCGTCGCACGTGGCTACCGATCCAACACGCACGCGAAAACTGCTGCTCAATAAAAAGGAGCTCGCCAAGATCCTTGCAGCCACAAGCGCTAAAGGCCAGACCTGTGTGTGCACTGGACTTTACTGGAAAGGCCATCTGGTAAAGGCAGCCGTAGCCCTGGCCCAGGGTAAGCAGGCTCATGACAAACGAGAGACCGAGCGTGATCGTGATTGGAACCGGCAGAAGCAACGAATCATGCGTAACGGTTGATG
This sequence comes from Pseudomonadota bacterium, assembly GCA_039111155.1. Lineage (GTDB taxonomy): Bacteria > Pseudomonadota > Gammaproteobacteria > Pseudomonadales > Halieaceae > Congregibacter. The sequence goes on from JBCCPL010000006.1 coordinate 84,594, forward strand.
CGTGGGGATCTATAGCGAAAAAGTTCTACCGCGGTTGCTGAACTGTGCATGCGCCAGCAAGGCCAATATGCGCCAGCGTGCACTGGTTGTACCGAGAGCCGCGGGCGTCGTGCTCGAAATCGGTATCGGTTCGGGGCTGAATCTTCCGTTCTATCAGCCCGGCCGCGTCAAAAAAGTGATCGGTGTGGACCCATCGGAAGAAGCCTGGAAACTCGCCCAGCCGCGCGCGGAGAAGACCAAGATTCCCACAGAGTTTGTGGCGGTGTCGGGCGAAGCACTTCCTCTGGAGGACAATTCAGTCGACAGTATCGTCGTCACCTATGCCCTGTGCACGATCCCTGACGCGGAAACCGCTCTTGACCGTATGCGGCGCGTGTTACGACCGGGTGGACAGCTGTTTTTTCTCGAGCATGGACTGGCTCCTGATGAATCGGTAAGGCGCTGGCAAAACCGCCTCAACAGCGGTTGGAGTCGCCTTGTGGGCGGCTGCAACTTAAACAGAGACATTCCCAGCATTCTGAATCAGGGCGGGTTCGATACCTCCGATCTTGATACCGGTTATCTGCGCGGTATTCCTCGCTTCGCCGGCTACAATTTCTGGGGAAGCGCAAAAGCCCGCTAGCTGCCGCCCGCAATTAGATCTGAGTGATAATCACTATTTTTCGCAACACCTTGCGCCCGGGCCGCCTTGAGACCAGAATGCGCCGCGCCAAGAACCAATCGAGCGAGACCGTGCTGTGACTGGTCAGGGGCAGGCCAGTGTGAGCCTTTACTTTACTTTAGGTAGGTATTGGGGCGACAGCATCGATCCGAATCGATATCGGTAGACTGGATCGCACTTCTAGCGGCCCACATCTTTTTCAATTCCGCCAGCCCGCATCACGGCTGCTGGCGATACGTTAACTAGGAAGCTTCATGGCAGCCATCGCGCCCTTCAAGGTCACCGCCGTCAAACACTGGAACGAGCGGTTGTTCAGTTTTAAGACCGAGAGAGCGCCGGAGTTTCGCTTCGAGAACGGCCATTTCACGATGGTCGGTCTACGAGTCGATGGCAAGCCTCTGCTGCGCGCTTACAGCATCGCCAGCGCGAACTATGAGGATGAGCTTGAGTTTTTTAGCATCATCGTAGATGACGGACCGCTGACGTCGCGGCTGCAACACATCGAGGTAGGCGACGAAGTTCTGCTGGGGCGAAAGCCAGTGGGTACCCTCCTCCTCGCTGATTTACACGCCGGGCGTAATCTGTACTTCTTTGCCACAGGAACGGGGCTGGCACCTTTTATGTCGCTGGTGCGGGATCCAGAGTGCTATTCCCGCTATGAGAAAGTCGTACTCATTCACTGTACGCGCCGCGAAAGCGATCTCGCCTACTACGACTACCTCACCCAGGAGCTGCCCGAGCATCCGCTGGTGGGCGAGCAGGTTACGAAGCAGTTCGTTTACTACCCCACAACAACAAGAGAAGAGACGCGTTACACCGGACGGATTACGGACCTGCTGAATAACGGCAAGCTCGAGAGCGATCTGAAAGAACTTGGCGTGGATCCTCTTGACCCCGCTGTGGATCGGGCGATGATCTGCGGAAGCATGGCGATGCTTAAGGATATTTCAGCGATCCTGGACGCGCGGGGGTTCAAGATTTCTCCCAACCAGGGCGTGGCCGGTGACTACGTGATCGAGCGCGCTTTCGCCGGCTAGGTCAATCGTGGCTCGTGTTTGCAGCGCAGATGAGGTACTGAGCTTTTGGTTTGAAGAGTCAGGCCCCAAGCACTGGTTCAAGAAGAGCGAACGGTTCGATCAGATCTGCCGCGAACGCTTTTTTGCCACCCACGAAGCCGCAGCGCATGGCGAATGCTGGGAGTGGCGCACCACGCCGGCGGGCCGCTGCGCGGAAATCATCGTTCTCGATCAATTTTCGCGCAATCTCCATCGGGATTCAGCGAGAGCTTTCGCTACGGACCTGATGGCTTTGGTGTTGGCACAGGAAGTGGTGCTTGGCGAATACGATCGGTCTATGACCGAGGACCAACGCTACTTCTGCTACATGCCCTACATGCACTCAGAGTCCCTCGTCCTGCAAGCGGAGTCGGTGCGACTGTTTACCGTGCTGGGCAGGGAGGAGGCGCTGCGCTACGCCCACGCTCATCGGCATGTGATCGAGCGTTTTGGCCGCTACCCGCACCGCAATGAAATCCTCGGACGAATCAGCACCGAAGAAGAGGCCGAGTATCTAAAAACTAACCCCGGATTCTGACTCACACCCCGAAGAACTAACATTACGCCGTAGGCGCCGACTGAGCTGAAGTCCTCCTATAACACTCGCTAATGAGAACTATTCCGTTTTATAATGCGCGGATGGGGGCGCTCCCACCCCGTTGGCTGCGTTAGAATCGCGCACCCCATTCATCAGGAAGAACATTTCGAAATGACGGATCAAAACACCCGAACAGAGAGCGATAGCCTGGGCGAAGTCCACCTCCCCGCCGATGCTCTGTACGGCGCACAGACGCAGCGTGCTGTCGATAACTTTCCCATCAGCGGGAGAAGAATGCACGAAGGGTTCGTCCGTGCACTTCTTATGCTCAAACGCGCCGCAGCCCAGGTGAATGAGGGCCTCGATTGCATTGACGGAGATAAAGCGGCGGCCATAAGCGCTGCTGTCTCACAACTACTGGATGACGGTGCATTGATGACGCATTTTCCCGTCGATGTGTACCAGACCGGATCTGGCACCAGCACTAACATGAACGCCAACGAGGTGATCGCACACGTGGCGAACACGATAAACGCTGGAGCATCCGTTCACCCCAATGATCACGTCAACTTCGGCCAGAGCAGCAACGACGTGATTCCCTCGAGCATTCATCTGAGTCTCGCTATCGCGATTGAACGGGAATTGCTCCCGGCTCTTCAGTCACTGATGGCAACGATTAATCGTAAAGCTAAGGCTTTGAGCGGCATCACCAAGACCGGTCGTACTCATTTGATGGATGCGATGCCGGTACGTTTTGACCAAATTCTGGGTGGCTGGAACGAGCAACTCAAGCTGGCAGAGAGCCGCCTGCAAGGCATGCTGGCGGAAGTCAAAACCATAGCACTGGGCGGGACCGCAGTGGGCACAGGAGTTAACACGCACCCGGACTTTGCCCAGGCTGTGGCGGCAAAGCTGGCGAAGGAGCTCGGTCTCGAAATCGAGGCAGCATCCAACCCATTCCCGTTGATGGGAAGTCAGGACACGGTAGTTGCCGCATCAGGACAGTTGAAGGCACTCGCCGTCAGCATAATGAAGATCAGCAATGACCTTCGCTGGATGAACTCGGGACCGCTTGCAGGTCTCGGCGAAATCGTACTCCCGGCGCTGCAGCCCGGGTCTTCGATCATGCCGGGCAAGGTGAATCCGGTGATACCTGAGGCCGCCACCATGGTGTGTGCTCGCGTGATGGGCAACGATGTTGCTCTTGCAGTTGCGGGCCAGTCGGGGAATTTTGAGTTGAACGTTATGCTCCCGTTGGTGGCAGACACGGTTCTCGAAAGCACCACCCTACTTACCGGCGCGATGCAGGTACTCGCAGAAAAAGCGATTGACGGATTTGAAGTTAATCACGGGCAGATAGAAGATCGGCTGGGTCGCAACCCCATACTTGTCACGGCGCTTAATCCGATTATTGGCTATAGCAAAGCCGCGCAGATAGCCAAAAAAGCCTATGCAACCGGGGCTCCGATCATCGACGTCGCCGCCGACGAAACCGATTTATCGCGCGAAGAACTCGAAAAACTGCTGGACCCGGCCAAGCTGACGGCTGGTGGACTTTAATTTGGCAACGGTTTTAGCTGTGAACCGATGACCCTCTTGTACGGTCAAAACGTATACAGCAAAGCGGGAAAAATTTAGCTGGCGTGACTTTTTGCTAAACTGCACGCCGAAATCACAGCGCCACCGGATGTGAGCGCTTTTTGTGAACCTTAACGGAGGTCATATGACTAAGAACACTTCGCCTGCGTCAATCGGTCGTAAAGCGGTACTGGGCGCGGGCGCCGCGGTGTTGGCTGCGACAGCTTCCCTGAGTTCAATTCAGGCAATGGCGGCAGATCATGAGGTACAAATGCTGAACCAGGGCCCGGGCGGCGCCATGGTTTTCGAGCCCGCCTACATCAAAGCCGATATCGGAGACACAGTTACGTTCAAGCCAACACAGCGCGGTGGACACAACACCAAGTCAGCATACGTACCGGCGGGAGCCGAGGCGTGGGATAGTGCGCCTGATCAGGAGCTTACTGTCGAGCTAACCGCCGAAGGTGTGTATGTGTACATCTGCAAGCCGCACATGGTGATGGGAATGGCGGGTGTGATCCAGGTCGGTGAAGCTACCGATCTCGAAGCCGCCACAGAAGCCGCAAATAAAGCGGCAGCGGCGTTCGCGCTGAACAAGGATCGGCTGACGTCTGCATTGGCACAGATCCAGTAGGTTTCTTCACACTCCACGCGAGAGACAGATCGACATTGATGAGCGCGGCGGTTAGCCGCGCTCTCGGTCGTCTGGCTCGATGCGGTAAACACGGGGCGGGATGCGCGAAGCATTGCCGCCTTTTTTGCGCCCGCCTTTTTATGCCAGCCTTTTTATGTCCGTTAGGCCCACAAAATCATGAATCCCACAGATTACCTAGCAGCCGAAGACGACCGCTATGACATAGCCGTCGTTGGAGGCGGTATGGTGGGCGGCGCCGCGGCGGTAGGTCTCGCTCAGCGCGATCAGCGGGTTGTTCTGCTCGAAGCTCAACAGCCCAACGCCTTTGACCCTTCGCAGCCACCGGACCTTCGTGTATCCGCGATCAATCTTGGGTCATTTGATCTACTTGAGTCGTTGGGAGTCTGGCCTACCCTGGCATCCATGCGACTGCAGCCCTACGAACGCCTCGCTGTTTGGGAAAAAGGAGGTCGTTGCGAATTCAATGCCTCCGATCTGGGATTGGAGCACCTGGGATATTTCGTTGAAAACCGGCTCTTACAGCTCGCCCTCTTGCAGCGAGCGCAAACGCTGCCAAATGTAACGGTACTTACGGACGCCCGGGTCGATGAACTTCAGCTTGGCCGAGACTGTACGCTTACTCTTACCGATGGACGCCGCATCAAAAGTCGTTGGATCGTTGCCGCAGACGGCGCCCAGTCCCAACTTCGCACGCTCGCCGGCATACGCACCCGGGGGTGGAAGTATGCGCAGCAGGTACTCGCGATCAGCGTGAAGACCCAGGGCAAAGACAGTTCCACCACGTGGCAGCAGTTCGCGCCGACCGGCCCCATGGCGTTTCTGCCGATGTATGACAATCACGCGGAGTTGATCTGGTATCACAGTGCCCAGCGAATAGCGGAGCTAAAAAAGCTGTCCGATGCTCGGCTGGCCGAAGAAATCCGCGCCGCATTTCCGCTGGAACTCGACGAGTTCGAGGTGCTAGGTCGCGCGAGCTTCCCTATTCAGCGTCTTCACGCTACCGACTACAGCCACCAGAATTTGGTGTTGGTGGGGGACGCGGCGCACGCGATCAATCCCCTTGCAGGCCAGGGTGTGAATCTCGGTTTTAAAGATGTGGAGGCGCTGCTGCAGCTATTCGACGAAAGCGCTTCTGTATCAGGTAGCACAGCTGCACTGCGTAACTTGTTCAAGCGCTATGAGCAACATAGGCGCCGCGACAACTTTGCCATGATGTCGGCAATGGATGCGTTCTACATCGGCTTTTCGAATCAATCGAAACCGATTGAGTTCCTGCGTAACACAGCTCTCGACCTTGCCAATCGAATTCCGTTGGCGAAGCGTCAGGTGCTTCGCTACGCAGCCGGTCTGTAACCTGGCCCGACCGAGGCGGTTACTTCCACGCGCCCAGAATCGCTCCCATAACGGTCATGGTGATCACCCAGTATCCGCCATTCACCAGGATGTAGGACCAGGGGCGTAGTTCGAACAAAGCAACCGTTCCGATTGCAAAAAAGATCCAACCAAAACCCGTTAAGAATCCATACAGGGCACCTTTGCCAGCATCGATCTCGGGAACGGCCAGAAACATGGCCAGACAGAAGCTCATGATCAACAGAAAAGCGAATGTGGTGATAAAAATCCGGGGTTTATTGCCCGTCGCCAACTGCTCCTCAGTCAAGCCTGCGGCTTTCATCCATACGTTGCCCACCAGCAGCGGCGAATACCACACAGCGCCGATGACAAACCCTGAGAGGGCCGCAACGAGAATGGCCAGATGATTGATTGGTACTGAATCCATAGTGACTCCACATACGACTTGGATCTAAAAAACCATTGGTGCCGTGCGACCTCGCCTGCGAGGGCAGCCCTCACCTGCACATGGGTCGCTAACATAACAAATCGTCCTGCTCTGCTGGATCCGTATGAGACACGACGGTTCGGACACGCGACACACACGTGGGCGCTGACCTCCCAACGACTTAGTCCAGCAAGTCGTGTGCACGGCGATGGTATGCCGCCATCCACGAGCCTGCGAATAGCACCATCTGCTGCGAACGCCCTGTTGTTTGTAAATCCCGAGAGGAATAAGTTCGCGCGACAGCCGTCGATGCTGACTGTGTTAAAATACGCGGTTCATCCGGGGGCGTTATGGATTCGACGACGGTAACGAAACCTGCGGTGCATGCCGTGATGACAGCCAATCACGTAAATCCAAAGCTGTAACTTAATAGTTGCCAACGACGACAACTACGAGGTAGCACTGGCCGCGTAAGCGGTCTGATGACCTCATCTAGTGGCTTCGGCCCTAGCGGTCTTTAGCAAGGTTCCAGCCCCGCGCTACTGACTGTCATATAGAACTGGATCGCGGAACCGTATGTTTCGGGCGGTACCGCTAAACAATTACGAGACTCGCTGGCCACGTCCTGACCGTTGGGCTGTAGCCGGTTAAAGCAATAGACGGAAGCTAAGCATGTAGAGCCAATGGCAGAGTGCTGGCGGACGCGGGTTCAACTCCCGCCGCCTCCACCAAACGAAAAAGGGGTGGCCCGACAGGGCTGCCCCTTTTGCGTTTGATGGAATTGGCAGAATGCTGAACTTGCGCCCGAAGGGCGCGGGTGGCCGAGCGCAGCGAGGTCTGTCGAGCCGGCGCGCAGCGGCGGCGAAGACGCAACTCCCGCCGCCTCCACCAAAACTGAAGAAGGGCCACCCTAGGGTGGCCCTTTTTGGTTTTCTCGGCTGCGATTGCTGAAGCCGCGTACATAGCTGAACCTGACCTTATTGCGAGGCCAGGTTTACATCTTTGACCTAAGTCATATACTACACTGTGTAGTTTACTATCAAGGGCGGCGCAGAGTCTCTCTATCCTGGCTCGTATATGAGGTGGAGAGCATTCAAAGGGGTTTCCGAGCTTTTACTACTCTAACCCCTCACGGCAAGCACTGAGAGGCAAGCAATGATTCAATTTCGCGTAAACGGCGAGGACACGCGGGTGGACGTGGATCCGTCGACCCCGCTCCTGTGGGTGATTCGAGAGAACCTCGCGCTGACCGGTACCAAGTTCGGCTGTGGTATCGCCCAGTGCGGTGCCTGCACCGTGCATCTGAACGGCAGCGCCATTCGCAGCTGCGTCACGCCTGTGGCAGCAATAGAAGGCAGCGAAGTAACCACTATCGAAGGTCTCGCGGCCACCGCGGGTGCCGATCTTCACCCTCTTCAGCAGGCCTGGATTGACGAACAAGTCCCCCAGTGTGGCTACTGCCAGTCGGGCCAGCTTATGAGCGCCGCCGCATTGCTGAGCCAGAATCCGAACCCTGACGATGAGGCCATCGATGCGGCCATGTCGGGCAATGTCTGCCGCTGTGGCATGTACCCCCGCATTCGTGCCGCCATCAAAAACACTGCAGCCAATAACCCGGTAGAAGTGTTCGATCCCGCAATGGACGTGATGGAGGACGCGAGCAATGGGTAAGTGGACCAGAAGAGCTTTCATTACCACCGGCGTTCTCGCCGGAGGCGCGCTGGCGGTTGGCGTCGCGATCCGCCCCGGTCATCGTGCCCTTAAAGTCGCGGGACAGGTCACTGATGGTGACGAAGCGCTCATCAATATGTGGGTAAAGATAGACCCATCGAACAGAGTGACACTTATCGCCCCGCACAGTGAGATGGGACAGGGCGCTCAGACGGCGCTTACTCAAATGCTGGCAGAAGAAATAGACGCAGCGTGGGATGACGTTGCGTACATGGAGGCGCCGGCCACCGATGACTACGCGAACTGGGCACTGGGGAAGGGCTATATTCTCGGGCCCGCAGACGTACCCCAGGCGCTCATACCGACAATCAACGGTGCTTTCCTGCAGGTCGCCAAGGGCATGAAACTGCAGATCACCGGTGGCAGTCTCTCCGTGCGGACCACCGGCGTGTACGGCGTCCGCGTCGCAGGGGCGGCTGCGCGCGAGGTATTGCTCACGGCCGCGTCAGAAGCCTGGGGCGTGCCGGTCGGCGAACTCTCGGCTGCAGACACGCACTTGATTCACGAAGCATCCGGTAAACGAGCACCCTTTGCGCAGTTCGCCCAGGCAGCCGCGCAGTACACGCCGCCAGCGAAACCGACGCTTAAGCGAACGGAGGACTTCAAAGTCATCGGTACCGACCGACCGCGCTTTGACATCCCCTCGAAGGTGGACGGCACCGCACAGTTTGGGATCGACGCTCAGGTCGACGGTATGAAGTACGCGGCGATCCTGGCCGCTCCTGTCTTCGGCGCGCAGGTCGCGTCTGCGGATGAAAGCACGGCCGCCGCCATGGCGGGTGTGCACAAGATCGTGAATCTTGGTGACGCTATTGCGGTGGTCGCCGACGGCTATTGGCAGGCAAGCCAGGCGCTCAAAGCCCTGGATGTTCAATGGACGTCAACCGAAAACGATAAGCGTTCCAGCGAAGACCTTTTTACCCAGTTCGACAATGACATCGCAGCTGCGGCCAGCAGCGGCGACAGCAAAGCCGATGTGGAAGCAGGCGAAGTTGAGCGCGAATTTGCCAATGCCGTGGCAACGGTCGAGGCGACGTATCGCGTGCCCTACCTTGCCCATGCCTGCATGGAGCCTATGAATGCAACCGCTCGCGTTACGGCTGACAGCTGTGAAGTCTGGATCGGCACTCAGAACCCCCTTGGGTTCCGTTACGAGGTGGCTGAGGCCCTGGGGCTCGACGTCGAGCAGGTGCAAATCAACCAGCACTATATGGGTGGCGGTTTCGGTCGTCGCTCGAATTCCGACTCCGCCGTGCAGGCAGCACGCATCGCCCGTGAAGCCGGCGTCCCGGTAAAACTGATCTGGTCACGGGAAGAAGACATTCGCCACGACCACTACCGACCCGCGGTGGCTTCACGCTTTCGAGCGGCTCTCGATGAGCAGGGCAATATCGTTGCCTGGGACAACGTGTATCACGAAAAGCACGAGCCTGTAGGGGCGCCGGTAATCCCCTATGCCGTCACGGCACAGAAGATCCACCATACCGACAGCCCAACCCATGTACCTTTCGGGCCCTGGCGGAGTGTCGATCACTCACAGCACGGGTTCTTCACCGAAGCCTTTTTCGATGAGGTTGCGGTAGCTGCGGGCAAAGACCCTTACACGCTGCGTATGTCCATGCTAGGAGACAAACCCCGTCACCAGAACGTCTTGCGTACTGCCGCCGAAAAAGCGGGATGGGGAGATGAGTTGCCCCGCAACAGGGGTCGAGGCATTGCGCTTCAGGAGTCCTTTGGCTCCATCGTCGCCCAGGTGGTGGACGTATCGATCGACGAGGGCAAGCTTAAGGTTGAGCGTGTAGTGGTCGCCGTTGATCCCGGATTTGCGGTATCACCCAATGGCCTTACAGCGCAGATGGAATCAGGCATTAACTATGGCCTGACAGCGGCACTGTACGGCGACATTACGATCGAGAACGGCGCCGTTAAGCAGAGCAACTTTCACGACTACCCTATGGTGCGAATGAACGAGTCGCCGGTGATCGAGACGCACATTATCAATTCAGGTGAAGCCTGGGGCGGCGCCGGCGAACCCGGTACACCGGCGATCGCGCCTGCTTTAGTCAGTGCCGTATTCGATGCGACAGGGATTCGAGTTCGCGAACTCCCCCTGTCCAAGCAGGATTTCAGCGACTGGGGCTAGGCTTAGCGATAGTCGCTTGTCTGAGATCGCCGGCCAGCTACTGGACTGAAGGCCCATCCCGTGGTGTTGGGCACACTATCGCCCGAGTGTCTTGCATAGATCACGATCTCGGCAATGCGTTATGAGCCTAGAACCGGGAGACCGACTAACCGCTTCTCAAACGCGATACTCTGCCTTCTAGCGCGATTTCATCGACAGCCGGTAATCGCGATCGACCACGAATCGAGCGATGCTGCTGACCTGCGAATCTCGATTGAGTACGGTAGACACCGCTCTTGCCGTGGTCTGCCACTGGTCGGCTGAGACATCGTGGAGCATGTAACCGCGATATGCCGGTTCGTAATACTGAACCTGGGGGTTATGCTCCAGATTTTGGGTAACCGGCTCCGCGAGCGCCGGCGGCCAGTTTGCGCTGATGGAAGATGTCGTAAATTCCATGATGGGAAAGCGTTCTCCCTTCCACGGGGTTTTGGCACCATCGACGGCCCAGAATGAGTGCACGTCCCCACTGACCACCAGGGGACGCGACGCCGAACTCTGAAGGAGCGCATTGGCGATACGGCTGCGATTCGCGGGATAAGCATCCCATGCACTTATGTACCGGCGATCCTCACCTTCCACCCGGTACGAAAATGGCTGAAACGGTCCCGGCGAGGCTACAACGTTCCACGCCGCAGGGGCTTTTTTAATATTCTCAATCAACCAGCTGGTTTGCGCCTGGCCAAGCATGGATCGCGACTCACTGAAAACCGCAGAGCACCTCTGCCGGTAGTTCCCAAAGCCATAGGATCTATCGTAGTCCTGTGAGCAAAGCTCGATGGAGTCTCGATATTGGCGTGAATCCAGAAGACAAATCTGCGCAACATCTCCCAGGTTGATGCAGCGATGCATCGAGAAACGATCGGACCCAGGTCGGCTGTAACCTCGCACCGGCATATGTTCGTACCAGGCCTGGTAGGCAGCCCGGCGTAACTCCCGCTGTGCACTGTCCCCATCGGGAAACGCGTCGTGGTTATCTAAGACGGCAAAAAACGGCAGCGTGGCGTGCGCGAGCTGCAAATCCGGGTCGCTCTTATAGTGTGCATGCCATAAGCGGAATTCCTCCAGCGTCCGCGGTGGTTCGTCACTGGGATGCGGTCGCACGTTCTCACCAAACGACGTTTCGTAAATATAGTCTCCCAGATGCATCACAAAGTCGGGACTGTCGCGAACAACGTGGCGATAGGCACCAAAGTGACCGTGAGAGAAGTTCTGGCACGATGCGGTTGCGAAGCGAATTGAGTCGGTTTTCTGCAGATCTAGTGGGAGCGTTTTTGTTCGACCTACGGGGGAGTACTGACCGTTGGCGGAAAACCGGTACCAATACTCGGACGCGGGAGATAGGTCATCGAGTTCAACGTGGACTGAATGGGCGAGCGTCGGCGTTGCCTGTTCCATCCCGCTGCGAGAAATGTTTGTGAAGGCAGGGTCCGTACTCAATTCCCAGCGGACGGGCACCTCTTCAGCCGGCATACCGCCATCTGCGACACCCGGTTCGGGTGCAAGTCGAGTCCAGAGCACCACGCCCGTGGCGCTGACATCGCCAGACGCCACCCCGAGTTTAAAAAGACTACTACGGGCAGCAAAAGCGGAAGCGAACCGACCGACCACCGGCGCGCCACCCAGGCCAAGCAAAGTACTCCGAACAAAGCGCCGTCTATCCATACAGCTCCAATCGCTCGGCATCGACGAATAAGAGCTGGCCCCGAATCATTAAAGAGTCCCAGGGCACGTCGCGAGCGGATCTGATGCTACCCGTGCAGGCCAACTTATCTGTTCAAGACGCAGCGTTGAGACTGGGAGTCTAGGGAAACTAACCCCCATCTCTGTCGACAAATAGCCCACAACAGACCTTCAGATGTCGTAAAGCGAAAGAAGGCAAATCTGGAGCTGGTCATGCATCAACGGGAAGAACTTGCACGTATTTGCCGAGCAAGGTTGCCAGTGCCCGGTCTTTGGTGAACATGGTGCGGCCGCCGAACTCCTGTTGATACAGTGTTGCGATTTCCTTAACGCCACTGAAGAGCTTGATGTCTCCATTGGGATAGAAAACATCCACCTGATCATCAAGGTCTTCGCTGTACTTCTCCTGGCTTCCGTGTTGCACCATCTGTACGCCCATCACCCGATTGACGTAGTACTGGACGTCCTTGAACTTCCGCCCGCGTGCATGGTTTTGCCCCAGCAGCTTTTCCTGCACCAGCACATTGTTCGCGGGCGTCTCTGCCGGGACGATGCCATAAAGATCGTAGTCGCCGTGGATAAACTGACCACCCGAAACACTGGTCGATGCGGCAAAGAGCAGGCAACCATAGTGTTCGCTCTCGGGGTCTGAATTGACGCAGTAGGGCTTCCCGGCGGGGATATAGACGTAGTTTCTCTGACCATCGGCGGCATGGCTTGGCTTCTCGGCCACCAGTGCCTGATGATACTTGCGCCAAAGCTCCTTCGCTTTTAGGAGTTTCTTTGGCAGAAAGGCTTTAGCGAACTCGGCGTCCATTAGCGGATTCACCACGAGCCCGCCCACCCGAAGGCGCTTTTGCAGACCTCCGTGCAGGAAGTCCTTATCCGCCGTCTTGAATTTGGCGTCTATTCGCTTTGGCGTGTACCCAGCTTTTCCGATGTACTGTTTGGAGAGCGGATTCGAACGACGGACCAGAACGTAGCAGTCGAAGCGCGCGGCCGCCTCTTTAAACGCCTTCATGTCCAGCGGACGCATGCTTTTTAAAATGTCATGGGCATCAATCACTGTTGTCTCCTGCTGATCCCTATCGGGGTCGTAGCGGGCGGTAGCCAAAGCCCGAACCCATCGCTATCAGCGGCTTATGGAATCGATGGGCAGCTCGTTATTGCCGCCTTGATTCCATCTTTGGATGAGCGCCATTTAATCACGTTCAGCGAGCGGTAGATTCACCCGCAAAATTTGAAACGATACGCATGACTAGCTGTGCGAACAGACGCTGCGCAAGCGCATCCATGAAGGGATATAGCATCCAATCCACTGCACGTCACAAAGGCACAAAGCAGCAAGGGTATCGGCCTGCTTATGCCCTCATGGCAGCAAGAATTCGGGCCCAGCTGCGAATACCTTTGTGAAAGCTCTCGACGTCGTACTTCTCATTCGGCGAGTGGATTTGATCGTCGTCTTTTCCGAATCCTATGAGCATCGCATCCATGTCGAGGACTGATTTGAAGAAACCAGCGACTGGGATTGAGCCACCGCATCCGGCAAAAACGGCATCAACGCCCCACTCCGCGCCGAGTGCGAGGCGTGCCTGCTCGAATGCCGGGTGCGTGGTGGTTATCTCTGGTGCGGGAGAAGCGCCATGACCATGAAACTCTACCTGGCAGTCGGTCGGCACCAATGCCGATACCATGGCACGAAAGTTCTTTTGGATTGCGTGCGGATCCTGCACGCCGACCAGGCGAAAAGAGACCTTGGCTGAGGCCTCGGACGGCAGCACCGTTTTAAAACCGTCGCCAGCATAGCCCCCGGAAATGCCGTTTATCTCGCAGGTAGGGCGGGACCAGATCTGTTCAAGAGGCGAATAGGCGGTCTCACCTGCAGGTTTGGCTAACCCAACTTCCCCTAAAAACGCGCCGTGATCGAAGCCCAGGGCCTCCCACTGTTTGGCAATAGCCGGCGGCAAGTCAGAGACGCCATCGTAGAATCCAGGGACTGTCACCCTCCCCTGATCGTCATGCAACTGGGCGAGAATATGCGTTAACACCCGGATCGGATTCATCGCGGGCCCACCATACATGCCTGAGTGGAGGTCCTTGGATGGCCCAGTGATCGTGATTTCTTCCCCAAGCATTCCGCGTAAACGTGTGATGATGGCGGGCACGCGGTCCGCGAATAAGCCGGTATCGCAGATGAGGGCGAGTTCCGCCTTCAGCTCAGCGGCGTTCTCTTCCATAAACGGGACGAGAGAAGGTGAGCCCGACTCCTCCTCGCCTTCAAAAAACACGGTAATGCGTGCGGGCAGCGCTCCGTGTACAGCCTTCCAGGATCGACACGCCTCAAGGAAGGTCATCAACTGGCCTTTGTCGTCCGCTGAACCACGGCCGCGAATCACCGTTCCCCGATCAGTCTCTTCTATCTGTGGGTCAAACGGATCGCGAGCCCACAAATCTAAGGGGTCAACTGGTTGTACATCGTAATGACCGTAGAACAGCACATGCGGTCCGGACTCGCCCGCATGTCCCACCACCATGGGATGGCCGGGCGTCTTCCGCTTACTCGCCCGAAAGCCCAGCGAGACCAGGTCATCCACAAGCCAATCGGCTGCTCGGTCACAGTCGTCCTTGTACGCCGGATCAGTAGAAATAGAAGGAATCCTCAGCAGCGTGAGCAACCTGTTCATGGCACCGTCAAGGTCGGTGTCTATCCGTTCCAGTACGGGTTCGAGCATGGGGCCTCTTGAGTATCTAGAAAAAGAAGGAAGCTAGTGTGGCCCAGGCGATAGCCTCACGCCAAGCGGGGGATCGGGCTAACCGGAAGGGGAGACGACCAACACCCTCCAACGAAGACGCACACCAGGGGCTCCTACGGGACCACGAGTGTCACATCACCGATCTGCGCGAGTTCGAAGGCAAGCGCTTCCACACGATCTGCATAGCGAGACATCCTGCAGACTCAACTTTGTGAGGTACGCAGTACACCGCGGCCATCTACCAACGATAACTGCTGTTTGTTGTATGTTCTCTTACCCGGCCCTGTTCACGGATACAGCATGCAAACCTTACTTAACCATTTTCAGCTTAGTGCCAATATGAAAATCGAGCAGTTGGAAAAGGCGTGGGCGGAGTTTGGAAATCACCTTTTAACGCAGCATCTCGCGTCGCAGGTAAGTGAGCTTCACCGGCGTATAGAGTCGAGCGATTTTGATACCGATGAGCAAAGGCCTCACACCCATCTGGCAATGATCCACTTCAAGGACGCGGCGCAAGCCGCCCGAGCGTGGAAAGCCATCGAGGAAAACACCGAGCCCCTTGCAGGACTCCACCGTGAAGTCATGCGCCTGGTGAAGGCGCCGGAGTTTACGTTTTGGGACTCTTCGGGCGACAAGTGAGTCTGATTTGGTCAACTTGCTCGCCTAGAACTCATGTGTCGGCAGCCCAGGGCTGGTCAACGCTATCCGAGTAGCCCAAGCTGTATTAGCTCGGGCTTGGTCCGATGGACAGTGTCAGACGCGATGCTAAAAAGCGGGCGACTAGAAGCTAGATTCCGGCGGCCTACTTTCGTTCCCCTCAGTACATTCAACCATGATCGCTTGTTAAGGCTGCCACTGAATATCGACTTTCAGATTCTTCTGCGCACAATCGCGTAAGTATAGGTTGATCAAACTCTGATAAGGAACGCCTGACTCCTCGGCCATGCCCTTGAAGTAATCGATCACATCTTCACTGAGGCGGATAGTTACAGATTTTTTAAGCTTAGATGCATATGGATTCTTACGAGACTTCATTTTGGAGAAGTCATATTCCTTTTTCATCGTGTTTCACCTTCGTAATACCGTCGTTCAGACTTCGTTGCTTTTCGTGCTGAGATTATCCTTAGTTCCTCTGCTTTCTCGCCACGCTCACAGTGGACGACAGTTAGGACACGCGCGTGATTGCTCAGTCCAAGGAGGAGAAAGCGATCCTCACCTAGAGTGGCTTGGTCATAGAATTGGAGGGCACGCTCATCGTAGAAAACTGATCGAGCCTCTTCGAATGACACGCCGTGCTTTCGTAGGTTTGACTTGGCCTTAGTTGGATCCCAGTTAAACTCAATCATGCATACATTGTATGTACGCGAGGCAGGTAGTCAAGGTAAGCATAAACCCATAGTTGGGTTGGCAAGCCGAGCAGCGTTTTGCAGATGCTACTACCGAATACGGTATCGAGTGGTGTGCTGGTTGGTTGCCATGCGAAAGGTGCCCCCACAGAACGACATCACAAAAAGCAGACTCTTCCGGCTGCCTAGGTCGTGCGAGGTATCGGCCCTAATCAGACTTTTACCTGAACGCCTGTAGAGTTAACTGCCACCAGAATTTGTGCGCAGAAAAACGGTTAATGCGTTCAGATGCAATCCGTAGCAAGCTCTAATCACAAGTGATCGGCGCGCATCGCGAACACACAGATTGACGGGTGCCTCAATCCCCAGTTTACTCAGCGCCCGGTAAACGAAAGCGAGAGTACCTGATGATTACTGTTCACCATCTGCGTGTTGGGCGCCCATTGTTCACGCTGTGGCTGATTGAAGAGCTCGGCATCAACTATGAGCTGAAAATTTATGACCGCAACGAGATGGGACGGGCACCTCCCGAGTTAAAAGAGGTACATCCGCTAGGCAAGTCTCCGGTGATTGTGGACGAAGGACGGGTCATTTCAGAGTCCGGTGCCATCGCTATGCACCTGATCGAAAACTACGATAGCGCCGGGCGCTTCAGTCCGCCGACGGATAAACTCGCGCGTGCCACCTGGTTTCAATGGTTCCACTACACCGAAGCGTCGGCTTTTGCCCCTTTACTGATTACATTGCTACTGAGTCGTGAGCAGCAGCCGAAGCCGCCTCTGATCAGCGCGTTTGCCGCGGCCGAAGTTAAGCTGCAACTCGACTACATCGCCGAAAGCTTGGGCGAAGATACGTACATCCTAGGTGACTGTCTCTCGCTTGCCGATTTCGGACTGACCTACATCTGCCAGATGGCGGAGCGGCTAGGGCAGTTAGCCAGCTATCCGACGTTGAAGTCCTACATGGATCGCAATATGGCTGAGCCTGCGTTTTTGAGGGCCCTGCAAAAATCTGGCGGATGAAAACAGTGGACGAATAGCCTTTCCTGGCTGATGACGGCAGTCATTGGGCTAAACGCCTGGAGCTCGCTAGGGAGAATACTCGACCAGGAATTATGGTGACGGTTTACCGAATACGATACCGAGTGACGTGCTGAGTCGTTGCCGTCTAAAACGTGGTCGCATAATCGCCGTAGCCAAGTAAAGCAGACTCTCATGGGTGTTGTGCTGCGCGCGCCTTATCGACCCACCACTGCCGATCCGCGCCGAGCGCATTGGCGACCGCTTCCCGGAAGCAGACGCACATAGGGCTGCTGCTGAACGCGTACCGCACTACTCAGCATTGGCAGTCCAAAGCAGCGCCTTTGCCTCGTGGAACTTCACAAAGTCTTCTTTGCCGTCACAGTACCGGTCAATATCGTTGTCAGCTTCTCTAGCGAGTTGAATCTTTAGGTTCTCGTAAGCTAGCCGTTCTGCAGGATGTGCCATCAGGTAGTCCCTAAACGCGACATGCCGATCAACATTGGCATCTCCGACTTCGAACGCGTGAATGTGATGGGTTCTTCTATCACCGCCTTTGCGAAAATATCTTCGCCCGGGTATCCCGTACTCACCCATAACCTCGTAACCCAAATCGAGAAAGGTTCGTCGCGCACTGTCCAGATCAGCTAGATCGGGCACTTCAAGGATCATGTCGATTATCGGTTTAGCCGCAAGCCCAGGGACGGACGTGCTGCCGATGTGATGCACTCGCGCGACTAACGTTCCTAATCGGCCAGTCAGAAGCTTCTTCTCATCTTCAAAGTTTCGCTTCCAGTCTGGGTTATGTGGAACAACCTCTATGTTCATTTTTTTCCTTCTTGATGCTTTAGTTCATGCCTGACGGGTCAACAGGCGAGCTTCTCGTGACTCTGAACCGATGTTCCCGAGTCACCCCATCCCGTAATTACATTATCTGTGGTCAGCTGGTAGAGCCCGCCCAGAAGCAGTTTTGGTTTTAGCTCGGGAGCAGTCCAGCCCGGGAGGCAAACCCGTCGAGGATCATCTCTAGTGTCATGAGAAAGTGATCAGTTTCGGTCGAGTTCTCCATGATGTGTTTCAACTGCTGAACGAAATAGGGTATTTGATCTACCTGCTCAAAGGACTCCAAAAAACCTGTTGCAGCTGACTTGTACTCTTTCGGATCAAGCGGAAAACCCGCCGCCTGCATGCCAGCTCCCTCTATGTGTACTGTGATCGCACAGTAAGCATCGTAAGCATCAGAAACAGAAAACCCGCCTTCTCTCAGGACTCTCAGCAAGCTCTCCATATACGCCATTTTGTGTGGTCCCAACTGTCGCTGTGACCAGATGGCGCATACCCATGGGTGCTTGAGCATCGCTCCATGTGCGGACGATGCGATTTCAATGATCCCCTCCCTCCAATGCGCGTCAGACCCGGGGCTCCTTATCTTCTGAGCGACGAATTCAACCATCGCATCTAAGAGATCGTCCTTGTTCTCGAAATGGTGATAGAGCGACATCGGACCTGCTTTCAACTGCCGCGCAATCTCCCGAATGCTTAGCTGCTCAAGTCCGTGCTTATCTGCGTACTGCACAGCCACCTTCAAAATTCGAGCCTGCGTTAGTGGTTCTTTTCCTTTAACTCTGGGCAAAACTACTCCTTGACTTTATAGTGCGGCGTACTATTATTCGTACATCGTACGTTTTATCGTACTCCGTACTATTATAACTCTGAGGGGAAATGCTGTGAAGGCTATTCAAAAACTGATGGGAGTATTTGTTGTTCTGGCTATCTGCAGTGGTTGTAGCCACGTCGGAAACGTTGGGCAGCACGAGCAAAGATCAGACAACCATCGTGTGAGAAACGTGGTCCTGGCGGTGGGTGCTGCAATTGTTATCGGCGCAATCGCTGCTAATTCTGCACAAAACAATGTCAGGGACGCGCTGAGCACACCGCAATAGAGAAAACGAGGAGATTGAAGATGAAAGTAGTAGTTTTAGGCGCCAATGGGCGCACCGGTCGCTTAGTTGTAGAGCGCGCACTCGAAGAAGGGCATACCGTGACCGCAGTAGTGCGTTCGGCCAAAACCCTGAGCGATTTCCAGCATGAAATGCTGCGCATTAAAGAAGGCGACGTTTGCGACACCAATTTTTTGGGGAACGTCCTTCGGAACCATGATGCGGTGGTATCAGCCCTGGGTCCGAGACTTCCGACTAAGCGCGCATGCAGGATCTACACTGATTCTGCCACCGCTATATCTGAGGCAATGAAGGAAACCGGATTGCGACAGGTGTTGATCGTTTCAACTGCACTACTCTTCCCACCGGAGGGTTTCTTGGACCGGCTTCTTCGGTTAGTAGCGAGGAACAATTTCGCGGCCGCCGGTCGAATGGAGGAAGTCATTCAGAGCGCAGATCTTGAGTGGACATTTGCGCGCGTAGGATTTCTCAACGACAGCAGCGATTGGGACTACGAGGCGATCAGCGGCGCACGAGCCCCAACGAGCAACAGTGTTTCTCGCCTCGCGGTTGCAGATTTTCTGGTCGGCGAACTAGAGCAGCGAGCGTTTCAATGTGAAGTCGTCGGGCTGGGCAGTGTAGCCTCTAGTTCGGAATCGACGGTGAGGACGTTCGCAAACCACTAGGGTGCGAAACACATCGCAGCACTTCTGTTCAGCGAGGCACGCACGAATCGGCACCAAACAACTAGCGCCGAAATCCCATGAGAGCCTGTTCGAAAGCAGCTATCTCACTTTCGGATAGCCCAGCCACGGGCAAGCCCTCGTAGAAGTCCGAAAGGACCGGCTCTACGTCCGCCAACAGTGCGCGGCCTCCTCTGCTTAGCTTAGCCAGACTTTGCCGCGCATCCCTCTTGTTCTTCACAGTCGTGACATAGCCGAGCTTTTCGAGAGGCTTTAACGCACGAGTCACACCGGAGGGTGACATCGCGAGCTTGTTCGCTAGCGATACTCTCGTCAGACCCTGCTCCGCGTCTTGGAGATTGGTCAGTATTCGATACTCGCTGAAAGTGACTCCGCGACTGAGGGACAGCGAGTTATCCAAACCTCTCTCCAGAGCAGCGGCTGTATCCAGCACTCTTTGTACTAGTTGTGCTGTTTGTTTGGTTTGTGCGTTCATGAATCTCTTCACCTAGTTCGGTGCATCGGATATGCGTGCATATTACTTGACCTATCACGTATATGTCACGATTATAGTCGCTCCTTTTAGTGAGGACCTTACAGCCTCACTGGTAGATGGAGCGCCGGTTTTTAGGACATGAGCAAGGTGATGGACCGATGAACAAAGCCTATATCGATGCGACTGATGAATCGGCGTTGAATTTGTTTGCCAGGAACATTGGTGGCGAGATAGTCATGCTGAATCTGCTGCGATTCCGGACGGTCGCCGAGTACGCGGAGTTTCCGGATCTGGCTCCAGAACGGATTATCTCGGGTCGAGAGGCCTACCAGCGATACATCAACCATACCCTGCCTTTCTTACGTGAAACTGGCGGAGATATTGAGTTTCTTGGCGATGGTGGAAAATTCTTTGTAGGCCCGCAGGACGAGCGCTGGGATCTGCTAATGCTGATTCGTCAGGATTCGCTGCAGAGCTTTATCGCCTTTGCAACAAACGACGCTTACTTGGCGGGCGTCAGTCATCGAACAGCAGCGCTTGAAGATTCGCGACTGCTGCCACTCGAGCGATACAGCGAGCACAGTATTATCGGTTAGGGAGTTAAGGCCGTTGTGTCTTCCTCATAGAAAGGCATAGCTGCTACTTCTTCACCTAGCCCATGCGCTGACCGAAAGCAGAAGTACAAAATGGATAGCACCAACTTCTGCTTTCGACCCTCAGCGCCCATCGAGACGCCTATTCTTCACTCCAACACCCGGCAGCGGCAGGCGCGTCAGGTTGATCTCATATCTGCACTGTTCACGAGGTAGCGTCAGGCTAGTCTTCACCAACACCAATGAGTATCTTTGCCGATCCGGCTTTTGCGTAACATTCCTTCATTGATCGCAATCCATCTATCAACAAGCTGAGTCAGGAGCTGGCATGCGACGCCCCATGAATGTTTTTGTTCTGCTGGTTCTTTGTTCTGGGGCCACCGACTCCCTCCGGGCGGGCACGCAGCTAATCAGCTTGAAGAAGCCAATATTGAGGCAGTTGGCTGAAGGTGACTCACACAGTTACCAGATCAGAATCGAAGCCGATAGCTTTGTTTATGCTGAACTCCAGCAAATCGACTTCGATGGCAAAGTCACTATTTACAGTCCTGCTGGAGCCATCGTGGGTGTTTTCGATCACTCAGCTCGAGGCGCTGACCCTGTTCAGTTCGACACGAAAGAGTCCGGAACCTACAAATTTGTGGTTGAAGGATTCCGCGGACAGTTTGGCGATTACGCGCTCGATCTCGAGAACATAGAACCGACCGCGAGTGAACCAGAACAGCGCCTTAATCAGCTACTGACCTCATTCGCTGGAGATGATAATCCCGGTGCTGTCGTCGCTGTAATTCAAGATGGCGTGGTAACTCACGCCGAAGCCGTTGGCATGGCCAGTCTAGTTTATGGAGTGCCATTCACGCGAATGACACCCTCTAATATTGGCTCAGTATCCAAACAGTTTACTGCATGGGCCATAACAAAACTTGCGGCAGATGGTCTTATCGAGCTGGATGATGATGTCAGACAGTACTTTCCCACGCTGCCCGATTTCGGGCAGGTTGTAACAGTTCGTCACCTACTAAATCACACCAATGGCTACCGCGAATTCTTGAACATGCTGTATATGTCTGGAAGGCGAACCGGCGAAGGTGACTACATTGGCCGTGATGAGGTACTCAATCTGCTGGAGAACCAGGCTGAGCTGCAGTCAGCCCCGGGCTCCCAATACAACTACAACAATAGCGCCTACACCCTGGCCGCCCTGCTCGTAGAAAGAGTTACAAAACAACCGTTTCACCTCTGGCTCAAGAGCAACCTCTTCGAGCCGCTGGGAATGCGCAACACTCGACTGCGCTCGCACACCGGTGAGATCATTCCTAACGCTGCAGAGGGGTATCTCGCCGCCCGTGAAGCCCCTTTCAGATTGGCTACCGACCTCGGCGGAGGTGGAGAAGCCATGATGGGACCTGGCGGGATCTACAGTACGGTGGACGATCTGGCGCTGTGGATGGGTAACTTTACGTCCGGCACAGTCGGTAGCAGACAGCAAATCACTGAAATGTTTACGGCGAACGTTGCCGAACCCGGTAACAATCTCTTCTATGGTCTGGGCGTTGATATCTCCAACTACCGCGGCCTTGAGCTCATCAGTCACGACGGTGCCGACACAGCGCATAGGGCTGAGTTGTGGTACTTCCCTACGCTAAATGCGGGCATTGTCGGCATGAGCAACAACGGTCGATTTGATAGCTATAAGGTGCTTTCGGCTGTTGCTGATGTCTTCTTCGCCGAACATCTGCGAGAAGACGTGCCCGCCGCAGTGTTGGGTGATCCCGGAAAATCGCCCATTGAATTCAATCCGGATTCCTATCTTCAGCTCGCAGGTCAATACGAATGGGTTGGTTATCCCGGGGTCATGACTTTCATAGAGGTTAATGATAGCGGCATTTATGTCAGCCGTCCGGGCGGTGAACCTCAGCCAGCAACACCAAAGAGCGCGTCGGTCATCCAGGTAAGCAGCGACTCTCAATTCCGCTTCAGTTTCACTGCAGATGGTGTCGTAGAGACCCTCACGATTGAGGATGGCAGCAGTATCGTTGCCCGCAAACTCGATCCGTGGTTACCGGAGACCTCAGAGTATTCGGCATTAGTCGGTGACTACTATGCGGAGGAGCTGGGCACTGTTTACAAAGTGATCTTCGAGGATGGGCAACTGTTGGCGCGACATCACCGAATTGGCGACATGGTTCTCACACCAAAAGTCGTTGATACCTTCAACGCCAACGATGCGCTTTCAGAAGTTCGATTTGTGCGAGACGACAATGGCAAAGTCACCGGATTCATGGGATCCAACATCAGAACGCTAAACATCTGGTTCCGAAAACAATCGCAGGATAACTAGCAACGCGTACTATAGTGGTCGACTGTATAAGGCAGTAAGCTGAACTGGCATTCGGCCAGTATGGGCTCTACGTCGGCTTCTGGTCGAATGCCGAAGTCGCCGGGTCTGACTAGGACTGTCTGCTCTGGAGAAAAACTCAACTCGAACTGACGCTAAGTCAGGTCGGCTCGGACAACTACGCTTAACTTATTTACTTCAACGAAATCTGTTGCTCACTTATTTCCTTCGCTTTAGTCAGCATCGCGCGGCCCTCTTCCCGGCGGCCTACCTCCAGCAGCATGGCGCCCAGCTGGTCGAACCCCTGCTGGTTGTCGGGATCCAGCTCCAGGGCTTGTTCCATGCTCTGCATTGCGGCAGATCGTTTGCCCTGCTCCCACTGCACGATCCCAAGACCGACATAACCTGCTCCGCTGGGCTCGGTCGCTACCGAGGCGGCAAAGTGCTGCTCTGCTTCGGCATTTGATTTTCTGCGGGCCAACGCCGACGCGAGGTTAAAGTGCGCGGTTGCCGAATCTGGCGCGATTTCGACGGCCTGCCGATACTGCTCCATCGCCTCTCGACCCAATCCCTGGAGCTCAAGGACAAAACCCAGATCGTTGTAGATTGCGGGCTGCGGCTCTATCGATAGCGACTCGCGAAAGTGCGCCTCGGCGATTGCCCACTCACCGAGATCCACGTAGGTGAGTGCAAGATTGTTGTGCGACTTCCAGTGCTCGGGATCCTCCCTCACGGCCATTTCGAGCACGCGGGCGGCCTGCTCACTATCGCCGTTCTGGAACAGCGCAAAACCCTTGGCGTTGAGCAACTCGATATCGTTTGGATTCAATTCGAGCCCACGATCATAGCTCGCGATCGCGGCGGCGTAGTTCCCCGTTCGCTCGTTGGCCATCCCTGCGCGTAAGAAGGAGTAGGCATCGAGAAAGCGCTCTTCAATCGAAGCAATAGCATCGCCCGAGATCGGGACAAACTCCGGGATGTTTGCAGCACGGTCCTCGTTGGTGAACTTGTCGAGCACCACCGGCGGCGTGGAGTTGCCTTCGTCATCGATGTGAGTCAGGAACAGCTGCGTGTACGGTGTATTGATCTTCGATGAAAACACCAACCAGCGCCCATTCGAAGAGAAGCTGTGCCACGAATTCATGCGCGCTGTGTTGGCCGCCAGACGCTTCGCCTCGCCGCCCTCGGCGGGCACGATGAACAGCTCGCTGTCGGGCATGAGCAGCATGTAGTTTTCGGCCTGGGTAAATACGATCCACTTTCCATCTGGTGAGTACTTCGCAAAGAAGTTACTGCGCCCATTGTGCGAGGCGCCCTCGATGGGTTCAGCAGTACCACCGGCACCATCATTAAACGGTACGCGATAGAGGTCATACTTGAACGGTTCTTTATCCTCAATGAACTCCGGGACGTCCTTCTCGTCCAGCAGCAGAGTGCTGGCGTTGGCGACCGCTTCGTTGTCGTACACAGGTGCGCGCGCAAACACGATGTGCTTGCCATCGGGGCTCCAGGTCGGGTTAC
The DNA here is from genome assembly GCA_039111155.1 of Pseudomonadota bacterium. GTDB lineage: Bacteria > Pseudomonadota > Gammaproteobacteria > Pseudomonadales > Halieaceae > Congregibacter. The sequence goes on from JBCCPL010000006.1 coordinate 109,146, forward strand.
TTTGCACGTAGGCTGGATCGTCAGCGCCAGGCAGCGGCGAGTATTCGCCAGTTTCGCGGTCGTAGACCACCAGAATGCCCTTGATGGGAAAGAACAGCTGGGAGAATTCAATACCAGGCGTCGCGACAAAAACCGCTCTGTCCTTGACCGTACTGATCACGTAACGACCGTCGGGCGACACTTGTGAGAGCAATCCAAACGTTGCTTCACCGTCTTCCTTTTCGTAATCGCTCCAGCTGATGATCTTCTCATCGTCGAGCACCATCTCTTCGGTCACCGACAACAGCGCATAGCCGCCCTTGTCATTGCCGTAATCGACGTCTAGGCCCAGCGTGTCACCGTTTCCAGAGAATGAATGGCAGTTGCCGCAGACGGGTAGATCCGTGAGGACCACGGGGGGCTGCTCGGTCGAGCTGACTTCGCCAAAACGCCACCGGATACGAGACGGATCCTGAACCGCCTCGATGAATGGAAGCGGAACCTCGCGGTAGAAAATCGCGTCTCCCACGGGGTCTTTGGAGGTGCTGATACGAACTGAGTCGCTGGCACCCCGGGAAGCAGCCACTGTGATTGTTGCAGGACTGCTGGTGGAACGTTGCTTTACCAACTCCCAGTCCGATTCATCCGGCTCCCAGCTGGTGGAGGAAACCTGAAATGCCATCGGTTCGGCATCAGACGAAAACTCAATGCTGAGCTGCCACGGCCCGGACAAGTTCTCATCGGGCTTCCATGTGACGACTGGCGCGGCTACGTCCGGGGGAAACAGAGTGCCCTCGGCGGGGTAGGTGATCGTGACAGAGCTGGATTCCGCGGGCGTATCTGACTCACAGCCCACGGTGATGATCGCGACAACTGGCAAAGCAACAGTCAGTGCCATACGCGCGGACGCGCGCTCACCCACCAAATGTCTAAGACAAGCCAGGTGTCGAACAAGGAAACTGAAGGACGAGAGTAGGAAAAGCATAAGAACAACGAGCATCGCGCAAAGGCGCGAAGCGAAACGTTCCCCCGATTATTTTTGTTTGGCGCAATGTCTCTCAGCCGTTGCCCTTAGTCAATCACTGCTTGTGCACAGTAAAGCTGAATTGACAGTGGATGCTGTCCGTCCTATCGTGGACCCACAATAAAAGTAAACATGTGTTTGGGGGTTAATAATGAAGCGACTCGTGTCCTGGTCTGTGGCCGGTGCATTCGCCGTTCTGTGTTCAAGTGTTGCTCAGGCGGCGGTCCTTAGGGTTTTCCCGGGCCTTTCGATTCAATCGGCAATCGATTCCGCCCAGCCGGGCGACACCATACTGGTTGAACCGGGTGACTACATGGAATCCGGAAACGGCCTGTATGGCCTGCGCATCGAGACAGACAATCTCCGATTGATCGGGATCGAGCGCAACGGCGAAGGGGTTAGGCTCATCGCCAATGAAGACCAGGAGACAGGCATCCTGGCGGCACCTTCCGGTTGCGACTACCTGGATAACGCCGAGGAATGCGCAGAGAAGCGCGGCGAGTCCGACATCACCTTTATCCAGGGGTTTTACATCCGAGGATTCTCTGTCGAGGAGTTTCCTGTGAACGGTATCCAGACGCGATGGGTCGACGGATTTGAGTTCGTCAGGAACAAGTCCGTCAACAACCTGAATAACGGGCTGTATCCGACTTTGTCCGCTAACGGTCTTGTTTCTGAAAACGAATCCTATGGCTCGCTCGATACCGCGATGTGGATTGCGGGCTCGGAGAACGTGCGCGTCATAGGGAATACCCTGCACGACAGCGTGATCGGATTTGAGATCACCGTATCGAACAACGTGACCGTCGAGCGAAACCTGATTCATAACAATAATGTCGGCGTGGGCTTGTTCCATCCCGACGGCGCCGGTAATCCACCGCTCGAAACCATGGCCAACTGGCGAATTTTCGACAACAACATCGCTTTCAATAACGGCGGCGCTGTGGCACCGGAGGGATCCTTCCAGAGCCTGGTACCGACAGGATCCGGTGTTCTCGTTCTAGGGGTCAGCGACCATGAGGTAATTGGAAACACCGTCGCTAATAACGGTTACGTGGGTATTGGCGTCGTCGGATGGTGCTCAGGATTGGTTGGTACAGGTCGCGACTGCACAGGACCGGAGGAAGATCCGCTGCGGCCGCGCGATGCCAGCAACAATCTGGTGGCTCGCAACTTCCTGAAGAACAACGGGGTCCGTGCTCAGGCTCCTTTACTGGACCTGACTCAGGATATCGCCTACCTGCATATCGGTGAGCTCGAAGACGTCAACCCGCTCTTTGAGAACTTCAGCCTTATTGAGCCCCCGGGTACAGGCAACTGCTTCCAAGACAACTACACCTACCCTGGTGGAATCATCAGCTACTTTTCGTCCTTCCTGTTCGATACCGAAACCGGTAATGGTGAGTTACCCACCGACGGGTGCTGACACTGCGCGGCTGACGTAACGTTCCGAAAACCCGGGCGACCTTTTGTCTCCCGGGTTTTTTGTTTTTTGGATGCGGTAAACCTATGACGAGAGCTTTCAGGACTACCACCGAAAACAGGTGGGAATCATCGGGATACTTATCACCCGGGGCCGCACACCTGTTTAGTTGCTTAACGGGTGTAGACATCTTGCTCGGCTGGCATTGCTTGCACTGAGTCCAACCTAACTCCAGCAGAGAGGCAAAGCCAATGCCAACAGTTCGGGTGAACAATCCAGACGGGAGTTCTACGGTCACAACAACCAATGCCGACGGCAAGGAGATCCGCAAACTAAAATTCAATGCGGAGGGCGAGCTGACCGAACGCCAAGAAACCAACCCTAAAACCGGTCGTACAGAGACCAGCACCTACAAGGACGGAGCGCTGGATGCAACAGATCGCTTCGGCGAGTTTGGACAATGGCTCGGTGGCGAACGCTACGACGATCAGGGTCGCGTGCTGGTGCGGAGCAAACCCCTGCCCGGCGGTGGTGAGCAATCCGAGGACTACGGGCGGGACGACAAAGGCCAGATCACCCGGATCACAATCAGTAGGAATGGATCCATAACGGAGGTCGTGTACCTCGAGTATGATGAAGCGGGCCGGATTGTTGGGGTATCGCGAGACGTTGTTGACAATGACAGTAGCTATGAACCGGAGTACACGCGTGGGGAGGAGCTTGCCAAGGTCGACCCGAGCGCCGATCAATTTCTGGCGCTTGTCACTGGGCTCCTGAGTTATCGAGCGCCGACCGTCGAGACCGACGCCTGTAACGAGCAGATGGAGATCGCTGCATCGCAAACGCGAGAGCAGGGCGAACTGTAGATCTCGTTTCAAGCCCTGCGCATAGACTCTCACGAGTGTTGGATGCTCACCGCGCTCCTGTCCGCAAACCGCCGGTATGCCAGCGGCGACGCAAGCCAAAGCACGCATACAGTAAGAACAGCACGGAATCGATAAATGGGTGAATTCGCCGCCATCAGAGAAAGAGCCGAGACGCGTAAAGGTGGAGCCGAGGCGCTGCAGTTACTCATGCCGCGCATGCTCTCCGAACGGCGGTTTCGCGCGCTGGGTAACGATCGGGTGCTTGCCACCATGTGTCGGGTGATTAATCAGGCCGGTTTTAACTGGACCGTCATCGCCAATAAGTGGCCCGAGTTTGAAGAAGCGTTCTATGGGTTTTCCCTTGCCCGACTTACCACCTTGTCGCCAGAGGAGTGGGAGGCCTACCGCCACGACCGTCGCATCGTGCGCCACTGGCCCAAAATTCAGGCATTGCGCGACAATGTGTTTTTTGTGATGGAACATGCCGCCGAACATGGCAGTTTCGCGAAATTCATGGCTACCTATCCGCCCTCAGCCCAAGTGGAACTTCTCGCTTACCTGAAAAAGCATGGGTACCGGCTTGGCGGCAATACCGGCCAGTGGTTCCTGCGCTACCTGGGCCGCGACGGCTTTGTTCTAACCCGGGATGTGGTAACGGTCATTCGTAGCCTCGGCCACACCATCGCCGAAGAACCAAGTAGCAAACGAGATCTGGCGACGGTGCAGTCGGTATTCAACGCCTGGCATGAAGAGTCGGGCCTGCCCTACTCCCACCTCAGTCGCATCGCTGCCTGCTCAGTGGGTAGCAATATAGAGGCTACGCACCTGCAAGCTGAGATAGCTAAATTTGAGAAGAGCCAGGCGAAGAGCCGCGGCGGCAGCAGCTAATGCTGCCTAAAACAGAGAAGGTGTGGCTCTAGAGCGCTCCCGACGTAATCAGCCAGGCGATTCTAGATCCGACTAACCGGCCGCCTTGGCAACACGACCGGTAAGCCGCCGAGAATTCCGCTAGAGCTTTACGATCAGCTTCCCGCGGTTCCCACCGGTAAAGAACAGGTTGAGCCCCTCAATCGCAGACTCGAGCCCCTCAAGCACGTGCGTGCGGTGCTTTATCTTTCCTTCCAATACATAAGGTGTGAGCTTTTCAAGCAAGGCTGGTATCTCGCCGTAGTGATCGGGCACCGCGAATCCGCGCACGGTGATCCGCTTCTTGATTAGCGGTATCCAGTTCGGGCCCGGTGATGGCTGGGACGCGGTGTAATCCGCGATCATGCCGCAAACCACGATGCGGCCATGGGCGTTCATGCGGTCAAACACATGCTGTTGAATCGGTCCGCCAGTATTTTCGAAGTAGATGTCCACACCGTCCGGGGCCAGATCCGCAAGTTTCGCGGGTATGTCGTCGGTCTTGTAATTGATCGCACCATCGAAGCCGAGGTCCTCGGTGATCCAGCGACACTTTTCCTCGTCGCCAGCGACACCAATCACCCTAAGACCATCGGCTTTTGCCAACTGCCCAACGATTGAGCCGACAGAACCTGCAGCTCCGCTGACTACCAAGGTCTCACCGGCCTTAGGGTCTCCAAAACCATATAACCCTTGAGTGGCTGTTATGCCGGGTAGTGCAAACACCGCTAAGACGGTTTCCTCGTCCAGACCGGCGGGTAGCTTATTGAGTCCTTCGCCGTTACTGACAAGGTATTCGCACCAACCGGTCATACCCCGAACCTTGTCGCCTACGGCAAAGTCCGGATGGTTGCTCTCTACCACTTCGCCGACACCCGAGGCTCGCATGACCTCACCCAACGCCACCGGTGGTATGTAGCTCTCAGGATCTGGACTCATCCAGCCGATCATCGCTGGGTCCAGAGACATGTGAGTCTGTTTCACCAGAATCTCGCCGGGACCCGCGCTTGGGACTGCTTCGGTCACGACCTCAAAAAGGTCGGGACCTATGGGACCGGGCTTAGGGCGCGCCGCAAGATTGATTTTCGTGTAGGTGCTCATTGAATTCTGGCCTCCGTCGTCGGGCTTGTTTTCATAATGCGGCGCATTGTTATGTCATTAATCAGTCACTCATAGAGGGTAATCTGCGTTACTTTGTTGTCTTTACGACAACAATTGGGACGATCAGGTTGTTATGGATCAGCTACGTGCCCTGCGCTATTTCATCAAAGTGGTGGAGACCGCCAGTTTTACTCGCGCCGCCGAGTCGTTTTCGGTGCCGCCCTCATCCCTTTCCCGACGCATCTCCGCTTTGGAAGCGCACCTTGGAGCGCGCCTGTTCAAACGAAGTACACGCCAGGTTCAGATAACCGAGATCGGGCAGCTCTACTACGATCAGGTACGGGAAGTTTTGCTGCGACTCGAAGAGAGTGACGAATCGGTAACGAACTACCAGGCAAAACCGATGGGCCAATTGCGCATCAGCAGTATGGTTGGGTTCGGAGAGCGTATGTTGCTCCCGCGAATGGAAGAGTTTCGCGAGCTATACCCCGACGTCGTGTTGGACATTAGCCTGAGCGATGAGCTATCGGCCCTGGGACGCGACGACGTGGACATCGCAATCCGCGGTGGTTACGCACCCAACGAGCGGGTTCAGGCTATACGGTTGATGAGCAACGAGTTCATACCTGTCGCGTCACCTCAGTACCTTGCGAAGTTCTCTGTGCCGGAATCAGCATTTGCACTCAAGTCTCATCGTGGCCTGTATTTTCGTACCCCATCCGGTCCCACACCCTGGCTACTTGAAACCCACGGCGAATGGCACGACGTGTCGGCGCCCGCGGTCGCCGTCTCCAATAACGGCAAGTGGTTGGCCGAACTCGCTTTACGTGGAGAGGGGATCCTGATGGCGCCACGCTGGACGTTGCAGGCGTACCTGGACGAGGGATCTCTAGTCGAGCTGCAGTTCGATAACTCGTTGAAGGTGACGCAGAACCCGGAATTGGCCGTGTACTTGCTATACCAAAAGCATCGTTATCTGGTACCCAAGGTGAAAGTCGCAGTCGACTTCTTTGTAGCCAGATTCAAAACAGATTGACTCGTGATAGACGCTGATCGCCAGCGGACGGCGACTGGCGGTGCTCCACGTTAAAGATCCTTAGGCGTTATCGGTCTCAGCACCACGGGGCTGTGCATTCAATGCCGACCACTTATTGGACACCTGCGACGGTCCCGATACACTCCGCGGTCAATTGTCGAGAAGTCTACCTATGCTGCGCCTAGTCCTGGTTCTAATAGTTCTTTTCCACCCGGTGTTCGGCGCTGGTGCCACTGAACCCGGACGCTGGCTGCGCGACCCCACTTTAGCACCCGATGGGAAATCCATAGCGTTTACCTACGGCGGGGATATCTATCGTGTAGCTATCGAAGGTGGTCTGGCGGTACCACTGACGCGGACTGGCAGCGTGGAGTCGCAGCCGCGCTTTTCTCCTGATGGACGCCATATCGCCTACTCCAGCGACCGGAACGGCACACTCGATGTCTATGTACTCACTCTGGCTAGCGGGACTACCAAACGCCTGACTTTCCACGAGGCCAACGATGTTGTTACTGGATTCACGGCAGAAGGGGACGCCGTGTTATTTGAAAGCGCACGCTTCAACCCTCCAGATTTCGCCGCAGACCCGCACCAAACTCAACCCGAGCTCTACTCGGTCTCGCTGGAGGGCGGTACGCCGGACCTGCTGACCCCGGTTAATGCTTTTCAATCGACACCGGACAGCTCGGGAGGTCGATTGCTGTATGCCGACCAAAAGGGCGAACGTTTTCATCGCAAGCACGACGATTCACCCTTCGCACGCGATGTCTGGTCGCTCGACCTGACCTCGGGACATCATCGACGCCTCACGAGTAATCGCTGGAACGATCACACCCCGGCATGGGCGCCCGACGAGCAGAGTTTTTATTTTCTATCGGAGCGCAGCGGTACGCTCAATGTCTGGCATCAGTCGCTGGACGCCGGTGAACACACTGCCCGGCAAATAAGCTTCCATGAGACCCACCCGGTCCGAAGTCTCAGTGTGGCCAACAACGGAACCCTGGTTTATGGCTTCGATGGCGAGATCTACCGGCACCGCGCTGATAGCAACACTTCAACAGCAGACGCTTCGAGCAAGCGAGTCCCGATAGAACTCCCTGCAACGGATACGGGGGATGACACCGTCGTCGCGGATGTCGCCGGGCGAGTCACCGAGTTTGAGTTGTCGCCGAACGACAAAGAAGTCGCCTTCGTGTTGCGAGGGGATGTCTACGTCACGTCGTTGGATTTTGGAACCACGCGGCGCATCACGAGTACGCCGGGGCTTGAGAAGGATCTGTCGTTTTCTCCGGACGGTCGAAGACTCTATTACGCGGCGGAGCGCTTCGAACAATGGGCGATTTTTGAGAGCCACTTGGTGGATGAAGACGAGCGCTTTTTCTTTAACGCCACGCGGCTAGAGGAAGAACACCTTCTCACCGAGCAAGACGGTGCGTCTGTCGCCGTAACTCAGCCCGTACCCGCACCCGACGGACGGCAGATTGCTTATTTGTCGGACTGGTCTGAAGTTCGCGTCTTTGATCGTGAGCGCAATTGGAGCAGGACGGTTGTGCCCGGTGCTATGAACTACTCCACCGGTCGCGGGGGCATTGACTTTAGCTGGTCGCCCGACAGCAAATACCTAGCGACTGATTTCCAACCTGAGGGCCGCTTGTTCTTCTCGAACATCGCGCTGGCCCCAGCCGATGGCTCCTCGGAGCCCCTGGATCTGTCCAGCTCGGGCTACCTCGATACAGCACCGCAATGGCACTTAAGTGGCGAGCTCATAAGCTGGGCCACCTCACGCTACGGACTACGGCAGCACGGTGGTCACGGCTCATTGATGGATGTTTACGCTCAGTTCCTGAATCAAGAAGCCTTTGATCGATTCCGTCGCACAAAAGAAGAGCTTGATCTCGCGGGTGAGGATGAAGGCGAACTGCCGAACGACCAGAAAGCGGGCAGCCCGTCAGAACCCGCGGTAGTGTTTGATCCGGTGGAATCGGCGGAGCGACAGGCAAGGCTCACCATCCACTCGTCCGATCTGGCGGGATTTGCTCTCGATGCCGAAGCGGCCCGTTTGTACTACTTGAGCGCCTTCGAGGATGGCTACGATCTGTGGACCCACGATTTTCGTGAGCAAGAAACGAAAAAGCTCATCGCCATTGGCGCCGACAGCGCCGACCTGGCGCTCACGAAGAGCAACGATCATGTGGTGATACTCGCAGATGGCGTGCTCACCAAGGCAAAGCTCGGCGGACCCAGCACGGCTCTTGAACCCCTGCAGATCGCTGTAAAACCTGTGGTGGATGCACATGCCGAGCGTCAGGCCATGCTGCACCACATCTGGCAGGGCGCGCGAAATCATCTTTACGACCCGGCCATTCTTGAGGAGGCGCAGTGGGATGAGATGTATCAACACTACGCTGGCAAGCTTGATCATGTGACGAACAATGCGGATTTCGCGGCGGTCGCGCGCGAACTGGTCGGGGAGCTCAACATTTCGCATACGAATTCCAGGTACCTGCGACAACCCAGTGAGCCCACTGGAGCCCTGGGCGCTATTCTCGATCACAGCGATCAAGTTGAGGGCATCCGTATCGCCACGGTGCTGGCTCGAGGCCCCCTGGCGAAAGCCAGTGATCGAGTGCAAACCGGCCACCGGATAGTCGCGATAAATGATAAGGAATTGTCGGAGGGCGCAAACTATTACGACTTGATGCGCGGGCGTGTGGGCCAGCGTGTTCGTATCGCCTTAAGTGATGCGGATGAGCGCTACGAGGTGATCGTCAAGCCCGCAACCCATCGCGAAGAGATGGCCTGGCGCGAAGAGCACTGGATCGAGACGCGTCATCTACTCACAGAGGAACTGTCCGACGGTCGCCTGGGCTATGTGTACGTACCGAACATGTCCGACGATACCTATCGCCGAATCTACAGCGATATCTTCGGCCGTCACTTCGCAAAAGAAGGCATTGTCATCGACGTGCGCGACAACCGGGGAGGTGACCTGGTCACCTGGCTTATCACGTTGTTCAGCGGCCGTCAGTACACCTGGAACATACCCGATGGCCGCGAGGCTCAGGGCGAACCCCTGACGCAGTGGGTTAAAGCAAAAATAGCGCTCACGAATCAGGGCGCGTACTCCGACGGCCATTGCTTTGTGACCGGCTGGAAAAACCTTCACGTAAGCACTGTGGTCGGCACGCCCGTGACGGGAACCTGTACCTACGCTGGATGGGAAGGTCTGGTATCGGGCGATCTGTTCTCCGGCACCCCTACACTTGGAATCAAGGATGCCGACGGAGACTGGCTCGAGCGCAAAACAACGTGGCCGGACGTCACGATCTATCCCGACCCCAATAAATTCGGCAAGGGCGACGATGCGATGCTGGCCAAAGCGGTTGAAACTCTCCTCAAGGAGCTGGACACGACTGACTGAGTGACCATGGTTCGAAGGGGGCTGCGGGGAGTGGGCGCCGTGACTTCGAGCTGGGACTGCTGACAATCAAGGTAGGCACCTGTCTCCCACCACCGCTGTTTTTTTGCCTAGCAGGCTTTTGAAAAACCTTGCGCAAGATTGATGCTAGGGGCCTCTATCGCATGTCGTTCCCGCTCCTTTTCGCATCGATTCCCTTAAGCCTTGGTCCGACCAAGAATCTCACTGATTCAATCCCTGTTGAATTACAGCCTCGTTGTTAACCAGGTATAGATCCGACCCCGCAAGCCGCTGCTACGGCAGGTTAGGCGCCATAGCTACGCTATGGGAGCACGCATCAAAAAAATGAGCCATGTTTGGAGACTGCTTCGCGTTTACAAGGGAGAGGGCGGAATCTCGTCGACCGTGTTTGAACTGCGGGGTGCACCAGCTAGCCAGTCTCTTCCTGATGGGGGTGACGCGAGCTTGCTGGGGGTGACACCGAGCTTGCTTGGATGGTGGGGACCTTGACTCGTCAGAAGACATGTACCGACTGGCGAAATGCAGGTTGACGCTGGAATAGAGTGCGAATCCGGGGCCCGTGCTGGGACCGCTCATCGCACTCACTGATAGCCGAGTCGACGCAACCCAGGGCTTGTCCAATCGTGGAGTTACCCGGCGGGTTCGATCCATTCGAATGAGCCCGATTACCTGTCATTAGTAATCCCAATTTTTCTTGGAGCTCTATCATGCGTTACCTAGTCTCGGTTTTGCTAACGCTGCTTATGTCGGTGCAATTTTCAGCAGCAAACGCCACGACCTGCGACGTGGACACCGATGGCGATGTAGACCGCCTGGACGTTCGGGCTATCACACTGGCCCGCAATACACCTGCAGCAGGGACCGATGATCCGCGCGACTCCGACGGCGACGGGACCATCACCGTTCTGGACGCTCGTACTTGCGTCAACCGCTGCACACTCGCTGCCTGCGCGGAGCCCGGACCCGATCTGATCACGGTGCCAGGCCTGGTGGGCCTTTCGCAATCAGCAGCGGAAGCGGCCCTCACCGGGGCAGGGCTCACGGTGGGCGTCGTCACACTGGAGAACAGCGGAACCGCGCCTGCGGGAAATGTAATCAGCCAGGAACCGGCTGGCGGCAGTGACGTAGCGCCCGGCACCGCCGTGAATCTGGTTGTGTCGCTCGGCGAAGAGCTTATTTCGGTCCCGGATGTTGTGGGGCTTTCGCAGTCGGTCGCCGAGGCTACGCTTACGGGCGCAGGCCTTGCGATCGGCACGATCACCACAGAGAACAGCGAGACCGTACCCGAAGGCGATGTTATCGCCCAGGATCCCGCATCCGGAAATAACGTGACTCCCGGCACCGCCGTAGATCTGATCGTGTCGCTCGGTGAGGAACTGGTTGCCGTACCCGACGTGGTAGGCCTCTCGCAGTCGGCGGCCGAAGACGCTATTACCACAGCTGGCCTCCTTATCGGCAGCATTACCACGGACAACAGCGACACCGTGCCCGCAGGTGACGTAATCAGTCAAAGCCCGGTGGGTGGAAGCAACGTGGCGCCAGGCACCGCGGTCGATCTCGTGATCTCGATAGGCGAAGCGCTAATACCGACGCCAGATGTGGTAGGGCTTTCGCAAGCCGACGCAGAAATCGAACTGCTGGCTGTAGGGCTGGTACTCGGCAACGTAACTACCGCGACCAGCGATACCGTACCGGCCGGTTCAGTAATCAGCCAGACGCCGCTAGCGGGCGAGTTGGTCGCACTGAGCACGACCGTCGATCTAGTTGTGTCCTCAGGGGCAGCGGCTGAGCCAGGTCTGATTGACGGCCCTGCCGATGGGGTTGCGGCGGATTTTGTTAGTCAACTACGGTCCGCACCAAGCCCACTCGACGCTGTGGGGGATGAGCTCATCTTTGACCGGCTGGTCGTAATCATTGAGTCTGACGCGACGGTTGCTGAGGTCAACGACGCACTACGGCGGCACGATGCGAGAATCAGCACTAGCTTCTCGCGAGACTTCATGTTCACCGTGAGGATCGAGCAACAGCCGTCAATCGCAGCGCTTCGCAGCAAATTGGAAGACATGCAAGCCGAAGATGCTTTTTTCGGCGTCGACTTTTCTAGGCGAGTCGAGCTTGCAGAACTTCCGCCGTTTGCGGACAAGTCTGACGTATCATCCTTCGATACTGAACTCTCGCCCTATCTACCAATCCGCTTACCCGCAGTATGGAACCTACGCGATCGGATGATTCGCAGGGGCGACCGCTCTAAGACTTCCATCCTTGTAACGGATGATTTCCCTAGACTGGACCATCCGGAGTTACCTAGCTTAACGCCGGTTAACGATCCCGACGCCAGAGAACACCACGGGCTCGGAGTCACAGGCGTGATAGTAGCCAACTATGACGAGACAGGCCTAACAGGTGTCACTCCCGTCACACCGGGTAACCCGATCCGTGTATTCAACGCAGGAGTTCGTGGAGTTCATAAAGTTGTCATTGAGACCGGGGACTCAATCCCGCTAGAAGGTGACGTACTGGTAAACGCTAGTTGGGGCTTTCGCGACGGTTCAGATGTAAGCCAGATGGAACTCCTGACGCGCGCGTACAACGCGTTACAGGTAAAGATCAACAATGCGAGCGAAAGCGATAGAGTGCTACATGTGGTATCCGCCGGAAACGCCGGACGACCTGCTAGGTCCGATAGTCCGTATGCAATCGCCAGATTTTTTGACAATCCTTGCGAGTTTTTCATAGAGAACGAGTCCGGGTTCCTTTCGTTAGATCCAGAACATATGGCGAAGTGTGAGGAAAAACGCGCTCGCTTTGCTGGTGACATTGCACCGTTCTTTGGCAAAGCTTTGACCAACATCTTGGTCGTCGGCAGCGCCAGAAACAGTACTGAGAGATCAGACTTTTCAAATACGGGTTATGACGTTGCGGCCGTTGGCGAGAACATCGTGACAGCCTGCGCAGATCTCGAAACCGATGTGTTCTGTAATCCAGTCGGCCTTTCCGGATCGATGGATTTCACTGCACCCGATGAAGGCACATCCTTCGCTGCACCGCAGATCACGGGTCTGGCGTACGTTATGAAGTGGCTCAGGCCTGATGTCCCGCTTGCAATCATTGATCGTCTGATCACTGTTTCGGCGGAGGATAGCGCGTCAAAGCTCATTGACGCCTACCGGGCAGTTCTTGCTCTGGACCGAGTACCGGACGGGGGCGGTGATGCGTTGTCCGGTCTTGATCACCTGAATGTTGCCGACAGTGTCCGCGGTGGCCTCCTCGACGTGCGCAGCAATGCGGGGGATCCGGATTCACCGATGCTTGACGATGCTTTCACCGAAGTTGACCTTGAAGCATTCATAGACGCCTATCTGGGCGACGCCATTACGGAGCTTGACGCTGAACCGGGCGAGCGCAACTTCTCCCGTTTCGATCTAAACGGCGATGAGAAAACCGGGGGATCTGAAGGTGGGCGTTTCGACTTAAACAACGATGGAGATCTTACTACTGTGACCGCGGTCATCGGTGGTTTTTCATTCGCCTACGACGAAACGAACGTCACGGACGGAAACGTGCTGTGCTACACCACTTTCAATAGCAACCTGTATACGGGTTCGCCGGAATATCGGGACGTGGTGTTCGCGCTGTTCGGCGCCGATCTTTGCGTGCCGCCCGATCACACAGGCGTTATCGAAACCTCGCTGGAAATCACAGAGCTGAGCCTTCCAGGTGGTTGGGTATACAGCTTCCCGGGAGATCCTGTCGTTCTGGATGACATCATACCGAACCTGGATCCAATCACGGTATATCGAGGGGACTTCCGAGCGCCATTCGGATCGAACTGCTTCTTCGGCGAACGTGGAAGCCCCCGGCACTCACTGGATGGTACGCTTGCCGGCGCTAATTTCTATATTCCAGCCGTTACCAACGCCCCCTATGCGAACAACTTCGGGCCGGTCAAAGATGGCTGCTCTAACTTCATTGCTTTTGAAAACGGCGACGCATGGATCAATGTGACCCGCCGCCTCGATCGTCGCAGCAGTGGTTTCACCTTCGAAAATGAATCACAGATGCGCATCTCCATACCTAAAGCCTCTTTTTCTGGAGAGCGAACCAGTTTCATTGAGTACTTCTTCATTGGTACTGAGTTCGCAGCGGGTGGGCCAGCAGGTGAAATTGATTCTGAGTTTCTGCTCGAGCTGAAAATCAATGCACGATAGACGCGACTGTGAATACTGATACGAAGTTCGTGTGTAGGACAGCAATCGGCCGTGCCCGCACTGTGGTTTCAGGAAGTCAGTGATACCTCCTTCATCAAACACCAAAGCGATTTAAGGTCGCCTCGACGGAAGACCGGTACGCACCGCCGAAAAGCCTGACGTGCACGAGCAGCGGGTACAAGTTGTACAGATCGCGGCGCTCCTCGTAGAACCCATCGGGGATCGGCCGTAGCTCTGCGTAGCGACGGTAGAAGGCCTCATCAAAGGTCTGAAACAGCGTGGTGAAAGCCAGCTCGACCTCGGCGTGGGCCCAGTAGCAAGCGGGGTCAATGAAGGACGCGACGCGCCCCTCGTGGAAGAGGACGTTGCCGCCCCACAGATCCCCATGAATCAAGCTCGGGTGTTCGGGCTCCAGTAACCAGCGATCCAGTCGACCAGCGAGAATCTCGATGCGCTGCACGGCACTACCGCTCAGCTGTTGAGCCACTTGCGCCTGCCGCGCCATGGCAAGCAGGCGATGCTCAGCAAAGAAAGGAATCCAGTCTGCGCTTCTGAGATTGGCTTGTGGCAGACCGGCGATCAGCGTGTCCTGCGTGAACCCGAAGGCCGGCTTCTCAATCGCGTGGCGAGCGGCCAGCAAAGTTGCTGCCTGCTGCTCTGTCACCGCGTTCCGCTGCCCGTCGTTAGGGACGAACTCCAGCAGTAGAAGATGATCGTCGACGTGAAGCACGTCGGGGACCGGCCAGCCGTCCTCGGCGAGGGCCTGCAACATCGACGCTTCCGTCCCCGGGGCACCCCTTGGGTCGGCGACCTCGCCAGCGATTTTGGCAACGACGATCCGGCCGTCGGCCAACTTAGCCTTCATCACTGTCGAGACGCTTCCTCCCGAAAGCGGCTCGCGGTGCTTTATTTGGGATCCGAGGGCATCTGCGATGCGTTCCTCAACGCCCTTCTCAGTCGGCTTAACCAGCGGCCGGCGTTCCCTTCAGATAACGGTCCAGAAAGCGCAGGTAAGCCTCTGAGGCGGTAATCCGATTCTCTCGTCGGCGAAAGCCATGGCCCTCATCCTCAAAGAGCACGTACTCCACGGGTACGCCATTGGCGCGTACATTGTCGACAAGCTCGTCACTTTCAACCTGAAGAACCCTAGGGTCGTTTGCACCCTGAACCACTAACAGTGGACGCACAATGTTGTCGGTATGGAAAAGCGGCGAGATCCGCTGCAACCGTTCCTCGTCCGTCGCCGGGTCGCCAAGCTCGGCGTATAGGGCGCTGCGAATAGGACCCCACCATTCCGGCATGGATTTGAGGGTGCGTACCCAGTTTGTGACGCCAAAGACGTTCACACCAACCTGAAATACTTCGGGTTCGAAGGCCAGCGCAGCGGCCACCATGTAACCGCCGTAGGAGCCGCCATAGATTCCTATTCGCTCACCATCGATCCAGTCAAGGTCTGCCAGGAAATCACGGGAGGCCACCACGTCACCCAGGTCTGCCTCGCCATGGCGCTTGTCATCCAGATGAAAGAACGTCTTCCCGTAACCCGAAGAGCCACGATTGTTGATCGCGAAAACGGCATAGCCGTGATTGACAAGGTGCTGAATGGAAGCGCGATAGCCCTTGCGACTCTGACCGCCGGGACCACCGTGGACGAACACCAAGGCCGGTACGGCCTGATCCTTACTTGCCTCTCGGGGTCGGTACAGGATTCCCGGCACCTCGAGTCCGTCGTAACTGACAAAGCGCAGCACCTCACCTTCGACCAGCTGCTCGCTGTCGATTTCTGGGTTCAGCGCTCGGGTGAGACGGCTCACCTGTCCTCCGTTAAGGGGCACCGCAAACACATCCGGCGGCGCAGTATCGCCGTTCAGAGCGAAAACCACGCTCTTTTCTTCTCGATCAAAACGCAGGCCGGCCAGGTCGCCGTCGGGAAGCGGCGGTAGCGACAGCTCCCTACCGCTCACTTCGTCCTGAACGGTCACTTCGGTGCGCGCATCCCGATTGATGCCGCTGACACGATAGCGGCCACTCGGCGAGTAGCTGACGTACAGCACGTCCCAGTCCTTGCTGATCAGCGGTTCGTGCTCTTCTGCAGCAATGTCATAGGTCCAGGCCTGATTGAACTCACCGTGCGCGTTTGTCGCGTATACGAGCTTCTTGCTGTCCGGCGTGAACGTGTAGTCGGAATGGCTGATGTCTCCCTCGTGTGGAGTAATCAGTTTCGGCTCCGGATCCGGCTGCGCGAGATCGATCAGGAAGATATTGCTATCGGCATTGCTGCGGACTTTTGACAGGGCAAGCCAGCGGCCGTCACGGCTCATCGAGCCGAGATTGAATCCACCACTGTTCTCAAAAATCAGCTCCCTCTCATAGTCTTCTGAGTCATATCGGTACAGATCAAAAGCGGCTGGATCCCGTTCGTTACTGCTGACGTAGAACGCCTCGCCATTTGCCAGCCAGCCTGCGAAACCGGCCTTCAGCTTTTCACCTGGGGTCAAGTCTCGAGGCTCGCCATCGGCGCCCTGCACAAAGACATGGGTGAGTTCATCACCGCCGCCATCCTGCGTATACAAAAAGCGCTCGCCGTCCGGGAACCAGCTGAGAGCGTAAATTGGAGCGCCAGTCGATGAAGTGAGTGGTGTTCGCTCTCCTGAACTTACGTCAAGCCGCCAGGCGTTGTAGACGCCGGTTTCGTCGGAGGACAGCAGAAGATCAGATGAATCTGCGGTGAACGCATACGGACCCGGCGACGGCATGCGAAAGCTCGTGTTCTCAAAAAATGCGCGTGCTGAGTAACGCGGAAGGGCTTTCGCTTCAGTTATTGCTTCGGCACTGGTTGGTCCGGTCTCGATAGGCGTACAGGCCGTGCTAAAGCCAGCTGCTGCGAGGCAAAACCAGAATGCATAGAAAGAACGTGGGCTCATGGCCGCTCGAATCATAGTCTCGATACCTCTTGAAAAACGTACCGCGCAGGTTACTAGGGAGCCTCTGAACAAGTCCAGGGTGCCTCTGCGTGGCCTGCAGCGTGCAGTGGCAAGGCGCGGATTGCCGTTAATGGCCCTAGTCCTTAACAAGATCCGCAACGCAACCATTGCGTGCTGCAGGCCACGCCTTGCGGGTCTCGTAGTCGATCATGTTTAAATGCCGCGTCATGTTTGACAGCACGCTTCCAATCACGTCGCTGCTTGAGCCAATCCGTGAAGTCCTGACTCGCGAGGACAGCCTGGTAATTGAAGCACCACCCGGTGCAGGCAAGACCACGCTGGTGCCCCTGGCACTGCTGGACGCAAACTGGCTGGGTGACCGACGTATTGTCATGCTCCAGCCACGGCGGCTCGCGACGCGCAACGCGGCGCAGCGCATGGCCGAACTGTTGGGCGAAGAGCCTGGACACACCGTGGGCTTTCGTATGCGCCTTGAAACCCGCGTTTCGAAAGCTACCCGCATCGAAGTTGTCACCGAGGGCGTGCTGCTGCGCATGTTGCAACAAGATCCGTCGCTTGCGGGTGTTGGGCTGCTGATCTTCGATGAAATTCATGAACGTTCCCTTGAGTCAGACCTGGGCCTTGCGCTGGTACTTCATGCCAGGGAGAGCTTCGGCGATGATATGCGCCTGAAGGTCATCGCCATGTCGGCGACGCTCGATAGCACCGCGCTGGGCGATCTGCTGGGGGCTTCGGTACTGCGAAGCGAGGGACGTAGGTACCCGGTAGCTATGCACTATTCAGGCGCGGCAAAGCCACGAGAGCGCATCACGGATCGCGTGCAGCCGGTCATAGAGAAAGCCCTGGCGCGGCATCCGGACAGCAGCGTGCTTGTGTTCCTTCCCGGGCAGGGAGAGATCAGCCGTGTCGCAGAGTCACTGATTCCGCCAGGGGATGTCGATGTTCACCCCTTGTATGGGAATCTCGACTTACAGGCACAACGGGCAGCGATCGCAGCCTCGGCAAGCGGCCGGCGCAAAGTTGTCCTTGCGACCAACATCGCCGAAACAAGCCTCACGATCGATGGCATCGACGTGGTTATTGACAGCGGCCTGGCACGCAAACCGCGGTTCGATCCTGGCACGGGAATGAGTCGCCTGGAAACTCTTCGGATTTCTCGCGCCGCAAGTGAACAGCGTGCCGGACGCGCGGGGCGCCTCCGTCCTGGTGCCTGCTACCGGCTGTGGAGCGAAACTCAACAACAGCAGCTCGCAGTGCAGGACGAACCGGAAATCCAAAGTGCTGATCTGGCGAGTGTCGCTCTGGATCTGTTCGCCTGGGGCGTGCGCGATCCAAAGGAACTGCGCTGGCAAACGCCGCCCCCCGAGGGCGCCTGGCGGCAAGCGGTAGATCTACTGTTGGGTCTTGGTGCCCTAGAATCGGGCGTTCATGGTCTTCAACTCTCGAGTCATGGTGCCAGCCTAGCGGAACTACCTTTACATCCGCGTCTGGCGCACTTGTTGCTGTGTGGTCAGAAAGTCGGTGCCGAGCGAAGCGCGTGTGAGATTGCCGCGGTACTCAGCGAGCGCGATCCCGTGGGTCGCGAATCCCCAGACATGCGCCGGAGGCTCGATTACCTCGATGGTTCCATAGAAGCTCCCGCCCCTCTGCGCGGCTGGCGTCACCGGACCCAACAGCTTGCTACGCAGCTCCGGCGCCGGTTGAGTAAGAGCACGCCGGCGTCAATTCATCGCCCAAGCGCAGACTCCCTGCCAGGCTACCTGATCGCCTGTGCGTACTCCGACCGCATCGCGCGGCGGCGACACAGTGGTGGCTATCAGCTCGCCAATGGTCGCAGTGCCCAGTTCGATGCGCCGGATGCGCTGCAGAAATCCAAGTGGCTCGCCGTGGCCGAAGTGGGCGGTATGGCAGGCCGTCGCGGTGACAGCATCCGCAGCGCAGCACCGTTAGAGGAAGATTTGTTCAGCAACTTACTGGCGCCCCTGATCTCAGAGTCAACCGTTATAGATTGGGATGCGAAGTCCGGCCGCTTCGTCGCCGAGCGCCAGCGTCGCTGCGGGGCGCTGCTGATCGCTTCTGAACGATTCACCGAGATTGACCACGAGCAGCGCGTTGCCGGGTTGGTCGCGATGTTGCGTCGGGATGGTCTCGCACGACTAACCTGGGATGAAGCAACAACGCAGTTTCTCGCTCGGACTCAACTAATGGAAACGCTGGAAAGTCCTTGGCCCGGGTTTTCTGACCAGGTGCTGAGCGCTGAATTGGATATCTGGCTCGCCCCGTATCTGGAGGCGGTTAAGCGACTTTCCGATCTAAGTCAGATCGACGTCGCGGGAGCACTGCGAGCACGCCTGACCTGGGAACAACAGCAGTTGCTCGAGCGATGGCTACCGCTGCGAATCGAGGTACCCTCGGGATCGAGCCTGCGAATCGACTACACCAAGCGACCACCAGTGCTGGCGGTAAAGCTGCAGGAAATGTTCGGCTGCGAAAGCACACCCGTGCTGGCCGAGGGAAGAGTGCCTGTCGTGGTTCACCTGCTCTCCCCCGCCGGCCGCCCCTTACAAGTAACCCAGGACCTCGTCAACTTCTGGCGCACTGGCTATCAGGACGTCCGTAAGGAAATGAAAGGACGCTATCCCAAACATCCCTGGCCGGAGGATCCGCTGGACGCGCAGCCCACGCGGCGTACAAAAGCTCGATTGGAGCGATGAACGTCCGGATCTGAGCACTTGGTTTGCGAACGGTGTTCTGCAAAGATCGCTTCGAAGCGTCAGCCGGCGATCCGGCTCTCATGTTTCGCAGCTGGGTGGCCCTGCGCTTTATTCGGCGATCTTTCCGGAGCCCCAAAACGTAATCATCTTCACTGAGCATTTGAACGCCGAAGTGAAACGCCGAACGGATCATGTCACGCATAATCACTTACCCCACGCCTCCTCCCGCCCCGGCTCCGACCCCTATTCAGTTTCCAGATCTGCGCGGTGAGTGGCGAATCGCGAGGGAGGCCGCGCGGCTCGCTATACGGTCGCCCAAGTTTCTCAGTGCTCCACGCGGCGCGGGCGAACCGGTGATTTTGATCCCTGGCTGGCTGGCGCCTGAGGCCAGCATGCAACCGTTGCGACAGCTACTCAGACTCAAACGTTACGACGCACGGCACTGGGGCATGGGTACGAATCGGGGTGATGTAGCGACTTACGTAAGCTCCCTGATAACCACCGTTCGAGAATTGGCCGACAAGTCTGGTACGAGCATACCGCTGATCGGTTGGAGTTTGGGCGGTGTCGTCGCCCGGGAGATTGCGCGCAATGCACCAGCGGAGGTCCGCACCGTGGTGACCTACGGCACACCCGTAGTCGGTGGCCCGTCCTACACGATTGCGTCTAATCGCTACTCTGCCGCCGATCGTGAGCGCATCCGCGCCAGGATTGACGATCGAGAGAGAAACAACCCGATCAGGGTGCCCATAGCCGCTGTCTTTTCGCGGCGCGACACAATCGTCTCGTGGCCGGCCTGCATTGATCGCGTCAACCCGCAGGTTACGCACTACGAAGTCGACGCGACTCACTTCTCGATGGGGCTGGATCCCGCTGTGTGGCTGCTGGTCCTGCAGCGAATTCAGGCAGCGGCGCCGAAACGTAGTGGGCGGTCCAGTTCCCGAAGCAGGAGCTGAGGTACTTCGCGCCCTCTTTTTTAGGTACTCCTGCTCAAGGTGCTCCTGCTCAGGTACTCCTGCGAGTAACCTACTCGCTCTCCAAAACCAGCATCTCCAGGCCGCTCTCGCGAACCATCGCATTTAGGGTGGGCACGCGCTGGGTCCACACCGAATCGAGCAGCACAAGCTGACCTTCGATCGCCTCGGTGAGTTTGGTCTTAACCGCCTGTGCAGCCGCCGTCGGACCGACATCGTCGGAAGCGACTCCCCTCATCAGACTGGTCAGCTTGTTGTTTAGCCGAATGGGGAAGTTCAGTGGGTCCTGACGGCTCTCGTTCTTAGTTTGGTACAGCGCCTCTTCGATGGCCGTCATGCTCTCATCGGTAGCGATAATCTCAGCGAGCAGCGCAGACGGCGATTCTTCATTGTCACCCGCCTCAACTAACCGGGCCTTCAGTGCATCGAGCTGGGTACGCAAAGTACGGATTCGTTCTATCTCCCGATGCGTGCGCGACAGCAGATCCCTAGCTTCGGTGACGAATGCGAACTGAGCTGCATAGTCGTCCTTCGTCGCCGTTGCCCGGGGATCGGCGACGACCGTGAAGTTCGTCTCGTAGGTAGATTCCCCTACTATGAGCTCCGCCCGGTACTGGCCCGGCACAGCTCGAGGGCCGGACTTCATGTCCGCCCACATGATCAGGCCATCAAAGCGCTCCATCCCAGGATATTCAAGGTTCCAGATGTGCCGATTCAGACCCGCGCTCGTCGATAGCACACGCGTATCAACCTCGTCGTTGGTTGACTCCTCCTCGTCACTTTCGGGCTTTCCCGTCCAGGTCCAGATCGCGTCTTCGCTAGCCTCATCGAACACGGACAGCGTCAGATCGGCAGCCTCCACTCCTTGCGGCAGCGAGTAGTAGATATAGACACCGGGCTGGGAGTTAGTGCCGGCGTTCTTCGGACCTTCGGTGTAGCCTCCCGCGATGTAACGATACGCATCGCGAGGGCTATACAGGTGCGCACGCCCCGCGGTGTCAACGCCCTGACGCAGCACGCTTAAATCATCGAGTATCCAGAATCCACGCCCCTGGGTTGCAGCGACAAGATCCCCTGCTTTCACCTGAAGATCGGTGATGGGTACGATCGGCAGATTGAGCTGGAGTGAGCGCCAGCTCTGACCGTTGTCACTGGAGACGTACAGCCCGCGTTCGGTGCCGGCATAGAGGAGGCCCTCACGATCGGGGTCGGCACGCAGCACCCGAGTGAATTGGTCAACTGGGATGCCGTCACTGATTTGCTTCCAGCTCTTACCCCAATCTGTGGTGTGATACAGATAGGGCTTAAAGTCGTCCATCTTGTAACGAGTGGCCGCAACGTAGGCACCGCCCTCATTAAAGGGATCCACATCGATGCTGTTGATCATTGCCCACTCGGGCATGGCCGCGGGCGTTACGTTTGCCCAGTTCTCCCCGCCATCGCGAGTCACATGGATCAGACCATCGTCACTACCAGCCCACCATACGCCCTCTTGCGCGGGTGACTCAGTCAACGCAAAGACCGTCCCGTAGTACTCAACGCTGGTGTCGTCCTTGGTGATTGGGCCGCCGGACTTTCCCATACGACTTTTATCGTCTCGCGTAAGATCCGGGCTGATTTGTTCCCAGTTCTGCCCCAGGTCGTCACTGCGAAAAACGGCGTTTGCAGCAACATACAAAGCGTCCGGATTGTGCTGAGAAAACGTGATGGGATAGTTCCACTGAAAACGGTACTTGAGTTCCGCCGCGCCCCAACCCATCGGATTATCTGGCCACACATCAATGCTGCGGCGTGCACCAGTAGAGTGATCAACGAGCCGCATAAAGCCGCCATAGGATCCGCCAACGACTATGTCCGGATTGTCGGGCTTCGCAGCGATATGCCCGCTCTCACCGCCCGCGGTTGGCTCCCAGTCTCTTACACCTATCGCGTCACCCGTCGCCGAGCGAGAGCGGATGCGCACGGCTGAATTGTCCTGCTGTCCACCAAGGAGCCGGTAGGGAAACGCATTATCCGTGGACACCCGATAGAACTGCACCGTCGGCTGATTAGCCTGCGTCGACCAGGTTTCACCGCGGTTGTAGGAGACGTTCGCGCCCCCATCGTTGCCCTCGATCATGCGCTCTGGATCTGCAGGATCAATCCAGAGATCGTGATTGTCGCCGTGGGGAGTATCGATTTCGGAAAAAGACTTTCCGCCGTCCTTGGAAAAATGAAAACGGACATTGGTTACATAGACAGACTCTTCGTCGATGGGGTCTGCAAATATCCGGGTGTAGTACCAGGCTCGCTGGCGCAGATTGCGGTCTTCATTGACTTGAGTCCAACTCTTGCCACCGTCGCGCGAGCGGTACACCCCACCCTTCTCGGCTTCGACAATCGCATAGAGGTTCTTGTTGTTACTCGGGGATACGGTGATACCGATGATCCCAAGCGTGCCGGTCGGAAAGCCGTCGTTAGTGGAGATCTCGGTCCAGTTATCACCGCCATCGACGCTTTTGTATAGCCCGGAACCGGGGCCGCCGCTCTCGAGAGAGTACGGCGTACGCTTTACCCGCCAGAAGCTGGCGTAGAGAATGCGCGGGTTGGTCGGATCCATGGCCAGATCCACCGCGCCCACCTCTTCGTCGACGAATAGCACCTTCTCCCAATTCGCCCCGCCGTCGATTGTGCGAAACACTCCTCGCTGCGGGTTGGGCCCAAAAAGATGTCCCATAACAGCGGCGTACGCCACGTCGGGGTTTCGCGGGTGGATGCGAATACGGGAGATGTGTTGGGAATCTTCCAGCCCGGCTCGTACCCAGGTATCGCCGGCATCCACCGACTTCCACATGCCATCGCCTGGAGACACGTTGCCGCGTACCGTTTTTTCGCCGCCGCCCACGTAAAGCACGTTAGGGTCCCACTCCGATACCGCCACCGCGCCGATCGACCCTCCGAAGAAACCATCGGACACGTTGGCCCACGCCGTGCCCCCATTCGTAGTCTTCCAGACGCCACCACCCGTCGCCCCGAAGTAGTAGGTCTCCCGATCTGAAGGAATACCGGTAACTGCTGCCGAGCGACCGCCGCGGAAGGGGCCGATTTCGCGCCATTCCATTGCCCGCAAGTCAGCCGGGAATGTCTCCGGATCAATATCGGCCAGTAGCGCTGGCGCGAAGAGACAAGAAATCGCTAGCACGAGCACAGACATCGCAGATCCCATAGGTAAGACCAATGCCCTCATCAAAAAACCCTTAATTCGTGAAGTAGATTTGAGCCTAGCACAACGCGCGTCCACCACCGATGGTCTGAATCGGAGTGCTCCTGGCTGAGTTGAATACGGACAGCGGTAGCGTATGCAGCACCTACCGGGCAATAAGGCCCCCTGCTGCGACGCCCCCGCCTACTGGGTTACCTTCATGCTGCAACCAAACCTGATCAGAACGAGTGCGTGGCAGTGCCCAGGTTGGATAAACCATTCGGTCGCCTGCCCCTTGCAGCTGCGGTGCGGCCCAAAGCCACTGGACACTAACTCACCCCCCGATCCCGGCCCTCCCAGAACGGTTTTCTTAGCTCGGTCTTCAGAATCTTGCCTGCACCCGAAAGGGGAAAGGGCTCTGTTCGAAAACTCACGCTTCTCGGTCGCTTGTAGTTTGCGATCAGGGGCTTGGTGTGCTCAATGAGGTCTTCCGCAGACGCATCTGAGCCTTCATTGAGTATCACGATGGCGTGGACGGCTTCACCCCATTGTTCTGATGGAACACCGATCACAGAGACCGCCTGCACGGCCGGATGCGTCGACACAGCGTTCTCGACCTCGGCCGAGAATACGTTCTCTCCGCCCGTAACAATCATGTCTTTCAGACGGTCTACGATAAAGATGAAACCATCATCGTCGCGATACGCACCATCGCCCGTGCGTACCCAGCCGTCGTCACTCAGCGTGGCTTCGGTTGCTTCGGGCTTGTTCCAGTATCCAAGCATTGATCCCGGTGAACGCGCGACGATTTCTCCCACTTCGCCATTGGGCAGCTCGACTCCGTCTTCGTTGCAGATCTTCACCTCGACACCGGGTGCGGCTGCACCCGCCGATCTGAGCTTGCCCGCGCGCGGCCCTTCATTAACGTGAAACTCCGGCGCCAGTAGCGACACAACCGGAGCGAGCTCTGTCTGGCCATAGCCCTGGATCCAGTCGATCCATGGTAGGTGCCGAAGCGCGGCATTCATGATGCCCTCGGGCATCGGTGAGGCGCCGTAGACCAGCACTTTCAGCGACTTGAGCTTGGCGGGATCGAAATCCGGATGGTTCAAAAGCATGCCGATCATCGTGGGCACGAAGAGCGAGTGCGTCACGCCCAGTTCCTCGATGAGGTTCATTGCTGTTACCGGATCGAACGTTGGCATAAACGTATGACACGCCCCTGCGGTAGTCACAGAACCCGAGAAGGCACCGTCGGCAAGGTGGAACATAGGGCCGGCGTGCAAGTACACATCACCCGAGCTGTATTTCGCGGTACTGCCCACCGTCAGGTTGTTAAACCAAAGTGCCTGATGGGAGAGCATGACCCCTTTGGGAAAACCGGTAGTACCGCCGGTGTAGTAAAGGCCTGCGAGATCGTCATCGGCGCGCCCTGCATCCTCACAGGGCTCATTGCTTTCAATCAGCTCCTCATAAGAGAGTGCGCCTTCCGGCAACTCCCCCTCTCCGGTGAAAACCAACTGCTTGAGCGCGTGCTCCTGGGTTATGGCGGGCACCATCGGTGCAAACGCATCATCCACAAACAGAATCGTGGCGCCGGAGTCCTTGAGCGCATACGCGTTTTCATCGGCCGACCAGCGCGTGTTCATCGGAGTGACCGCTGCTCCAGACCACCAAACGGCAAAGTAGTACTCAAGATAGCGGTCTGAGTTCAGGGCGAGTATGGCGACCCGATCACCGGGCTCGACTCCAAACCCGCGAAGTGCTGCTGCCAGTCGGGCCACCCGATCACCCATCTCAGACCAGCTTCGACGCCGATCGAGGTGAATCGTCGCCGTATTGTTAGGCGTCGCGCGAACGTTGGAGGTTAGAAAGCTTGTTAATGCGTACATACTGTGTTGTCTCTTATTTTTATCAAGGAAATGAACAAGGGATAAAAAAAGCCTCTCTGTTTTACCCGCCCGGGCAACGATCGCTGGCGGAAATGTTCACCGTGTACCTAGTGTTCTGTCACTCACTGGGACGCAGAATAAAACGACGCAGATCACCCACTAGCTTCTCCCGTGGTTCATCGCGCGACCAAATACGATGCCCCGACTCGTAGTAGTTCATTTCTACCCGAGAGTTATCGATTCCAAAGTTCGCGAAGACTCGTTCCGCGTCATAGAAGGGAGTAAACAAGTCGTAGTAACCAACGCCAACCTGCACGCGAAGATCCTGATTCTCCCGCAGCGTACTGGCAAGCTGCGATGCTACTTCAATGCGGCCCGTCCTTTTCGCCTGGCGATAGGCCTGAGCGCTTGAGAATGCGCCCAACACCGGAGTCCACTGCCAGTCCCTCCCGACAGCGGGATTCCACCAATGGTACGGACGCGTTATCTCGACTCCGAGATCGGCGCTGAGGTGTTTGGCATGACCAGCCCCATAACTATGATCTTCTCTGTAGTCGGAGGGATCGCCAGACCGCGGTTCGGAGGCATTCATATCGACGCTTAGGGCCGTGTACCCGCCATCGCTGTAACCCAGTGTCAGCCCTTGATCCCGCAGCAGTTCTTTTCGAAAGCGCGCCACCGGCACGCGCAGTCGCTCATTGAGAATGTACCTCGCATCAAGTCCGATAAACTCCGACGCTTTTGCGGCGACGATTTGCTGCTGCTGTGAGGTCGCTGAGCTACCCGCCAGCAGTGCAGCAAAGTAGTCCGTATGCGCGAATATGCGGGCCTCCGCCAGGAACTCCTCTAACGGCTCGCCAACTCCTGCTTTACCGTGATAGTGGGCGATCGCGGCCATCGTCGGAAAGAAACCAACATAACTCAACGGATTACCGGTAAGAGGGTCGAGCCCGATAAAGTCCAGCGCAGGTCCATGCAACACCAACCCGTTCATGGCCAGATAATATGGTGACTGGGCGAGCTTGGCGGCGACGGCGACGGCGCGCGTCGTACCGTAGCTAAGCCCAAGTAAATACTTTGGAGAGTCCCAACGCTTATTTTCGGTGGCCCACTGAAAAATGAAGTCAGCCATGGCTTTTGCGTCTGCAGACATGTTCCAAAAATCGACATCCTTAGACGAGCCCACCGCTCGGCTATAGCCTGTGCCAATGGGGTCTACGAATACAAAGTCAGCAATATCGAGGGGGCTTGAAGGATTGTCGGCCAACTTGAAAGGTGCCGCGCCGTCATCAGCCGAGGGTACACCATCGATACGAACGATCTTTGGCCCGAGAAATCCCAGGTTCAACCTTGCCGCCGGGGCGCCCGGGCCTCCGCTAAATGCAAATACGACGGGACGTTTCGCTGCGGGAAATCCGATTCCCGTGTATGCGGTCGACCACATGTAGGCCGTTGGGTTTCCACCTTCGTCTCGTAAAACCGACTCTCCTGCGACCGCCTCGTACCTCACCGTTCCGCTGGCAGTTCGAAGCTGGTGCTCGCTCCGAAAAACTGCCGGGTCAGAAGACTCAGACTCGGCGTCTCCAGCCGAGGCAAGTAACACCCCCGCGAGCAATACGGTACATGGCAGCACACTTAGACGTTCCCGCAGGTTCGGCACAGTTGCGTCTCTCCTGATCATAAAGGTGGACTCGGTCAACTCCTGTTTTCCTTGCTGATTATGACGTTAGGCCTCCAATCATAATGTCAGAACTCCGGGCGAGCATAGAGCGACGGTATGTACCAGGTAGGTCGGAGGGTAAAGTTGCAAGGTTCACTGCCGCTTACGTATTGATAACGCGGGTTAGAGCAAAGCGATGCTACGGAAAATCTGGCTTGCAGCGATAGTGGCGCTCGCATTGCCGATGATGGCTGCCGTTGCCGATGAGCTGCCGATGCAGCCCGACCCCCAGTTCAGGTTCTACTCCATCGAGGATGGACTGAGCCAGAAGACAGTCTCTGCGATCACACAAGACCGGGACGGCTTCCTTTGGATTGCAACCTTCGGCGGATTGAATCGTTTCGATGGGAAATCCTTCGAAAACTATTCAACCGCCCAGGGCGTACGCCAAAAGCTGATCCAGGCGGTCTATGCCGATCGCGCTAATCGAATATGGGCGGGGGACGCGGCCGGAGGAGTGACCCTGCTGAAGGACAGCCGGGTAGTTCGAACCTTCGAGCCAGATGCCAGTACCCGCGGTGTGGCGAGAGCCTTTGCCGCCGTCGGAGACTTTCTCTATTTCGGCACGCAACCCGGCGGGCTGCGGCGACTGAACCTTAACAACATGGACGCAGGATTCGAGACCGTGACCGGTGCTCCGACCGAAGTCATGTGGCTAGTTTCCCACGGAGATGAAGCAATTTACGTGCTATCTCCAGAAGGGCTGCATCGCTATCGGCCTGAAGCCGCGCAGCCCTTTGAACTGGTGGCGGAGGGAGTTTCTGCACTGACATCTGATCAACAGGGCAACGTTGCGTTCGGCCATCGCGACGGCCGCGTTGGCTGGATCGACGCTGAAGGCGAACTTGTCTGGGACGACGTTGAGTATGGCGCTCTCGTTTCTGGCCTCGCTATCGAAAACGGTGTCATTAACTGGGTGTTTCTTCGGTCCCGGGGCATGGTCCCGTTTCGTGAACCCGACACCAGGCCGATGCTGGCGTCCAGCGGTTCGGCACCAGCGGTTGTTAATGCCCCGTCCCTCTATGATCGAGAAGGAGTGCTCTGGGTTCCCATCCGCAGCGGCTTAGCGCGCTACCTCGGTCCACGATTTACGCACTTTTCGTTGGAACTGAATGGGATTAGTCCGGAGGTATTCGCTATTGAGCCCGATGCAACCGGTGGATACTGGTTCGGGACCAGTGACGGTCTGCTTTACGCCGACAGGAGCGGAGAACTGCAGAACATCTCGGATCGACTTGGCTTACCGAGACAAGAGGTACGGGCGATTGCATTGTCGTCAGACCAACAGACGATCTGGATGGCTCAAGTGTTCAGCCAGGCGCATGCTATAGACATTCCGTCCATGACGGTCGTCAAGACGCTCGGGAACGAGCAAAGCACCTTTACAAACGCATTAGTCGACCCTCGTGACCGTGTATGGACCGGACGATACACAGGCACGCTTAGCGTCTACGATCCTGCGACGGACAGCGAGAATCACTACATCCTCGGCGACGGTGCTGCGATCTACGGCATGGATCTGAGCGATGATGGGGTTCTCTGGTTCGTTGCAAACTACATAGGGCTTTTCAAATTAGACACGCGTGATCCTGGCGCAACACCGGAGCTCGTGGTGCCAGTAAGTGAGCTGGGACAGGAGTTCTTTGCGCACGTCATTATCACGGGAAGCGGGCCTGAGGAGCAGGTTTGGCTTGCGGGTGTCCAGGGCGAGGTTCTTCGCGTTTCTGCAGGGCGGGTCGAGTCGATCCTCGATCGAAGCCGCATCAATGAGACCGCTGTGCTTGCGGTACTGCCTCTTGAGGATGATTCGATCGTGCTGGCAACGGGTCGTGGGGCTTATCGCTACGATCTCACGAGCGACGAACTCGAGCACTATACGGCGCTCGACGGTTTTGTTGCCATTGAATCGAAGGCTCATGCAATCCACCACGATGGCAACAGCCAACTGCTCATCGGGACGACCCGCGGCGTAACGGTCATGGACGTAAGCCTGCCCATGAGTGAGCTGGCGACACCGCAGCCACTGATTGTTGAGAGCACGCTGGGAGCCAAGACGGTTTTAGACCCGTGGGCGAGTGAGTATCAAAGCGCAGCACGAACGGCCAGAGTCCGCTACACCGCTATCTCTACGCGACGTCCAAGTGGAATTCAGTATAGCTACAAGCTCGAAGGCAGCGCCGAACAATGGAGCGAGCCGACAACGACCACGTCCAATACCTACTCCAATCTTGAGCCGGGAGACTATACGTTCCGCGTCCGAGCGAGACTGTCGGAGGGTCGATGGAGCAAATCAGCGGATTGGGCTTTTACGGTGCCCACTCCCTTCTGGAAAACTCCTTGGTTCAAACTTGTCGCTGTCGCTGTCTTCGTAGCGCTTGTTTGGCTCGCGGTACAACTACGCCTTCGCTCGGTCGCCTTGGCCAATCGTCGCCTGCGAGACGAAGTCGAGGAACGAACCGCATCGATCGAAGCGGGGCGTCAGAAACTGGAAGCGACCAACAAACAACTCAGCACCGAGATCCAGCAACGTTTGGAGTCCGACGAGAGACGCGAGGAAGTCGAGGCGCGTTTTCAGCAGGCATATCACAACTCACCCATAGGCATGGCCCTGGTCGATACCGAAGGCCTGGTTTACGAGGCAAACCCACAGATGCGTTCGTTGTTCTGGCCGGCGGCGACGGCGGAAGAGCGTCGACCTTTGCTTGAAATTGTGGCTGCGGAAGATCGGGAACCACTGCGTGAGTTCCTGGTTGCTTGTGCCACAAACACGACAGCCAACTCCTCCATGGAAGTCGCCTGCAACGCTCACGATGGCTCGGTGCGTCGTATCAGCTTTCATCCCTCTGCGATACGAAGTCGGGATGGCGACCTCCGGTACCTGGTATTGCTGGCCAACGACGTCACCGAAAGCCGGGCGATGACGGACCAGCTTGCCTATCAGGCCAACTACGATGAGCTGACCGGTCTTCTGAATCGACGTGCGTTCGCTGATCATTTGGAAACCGCAGCCGCAGAAGTCGAGACCGGCACCCCGGCCTATCTCATGTTTCTGGATCTCGACCAATTCAAGGTCGTGAACGACACCTGCGGACACGCCGCAGGTGACGAACTGCTTCGAACCGTCGCATCACTCATCCAGAATTGCGTCCGTAGCGACGATACCGCCGCAAGACTGGGCGGCGATGAGTTTGGCCTGATCATTCTTGGCTGTGATCAGGAAACTGCACTTCGACGAGCAGAAGCCATACGTGAGAATGTCGAGCAACTGGCTTTCCACTGGGAGGATCAGACCTTTCGAATTGGTGTCAGCATTGGCGTGGTTCCTATCTCCGACAGAGCTGTCGACTTCAGTGAACTTCAGCAGCTGGCAGATGCGGCCTGCTATGCAGCCAAAAGAGCCGGACGCAACCGAGTTCATCTGGTGACGGATGAAGCCGATGCCGTTTACGAGCAACGCGGTGAAATGCGTTGGGTGCAGAAACTGAACGAAGCCATCGATAACAATCGCCTGGTCCTTTTCGGTCAGCGGATTGTCTCTCTGGCCGAGAGTGACAGCGGTTCGGAGCACCTGGAAATACTGCTGCGCATGATCGACCGCGACAATGGACGATTGATTCCGCCAGGTGCGTTTATGCCAGCGGCAGAACGCTACTGCATGCAGGGCCGGCTGGATGTCTGGGTTTTGGAGCATCTGATCGGCTTACTCACAGAACAAGATAAGCAAGCGATCAAGGGCCAGCAATTCTGGATTAACTTATCTGGTGCCAGCATCAGTGACCGCAACACATCAGATACGCTTATTCGGCTAGTCAGGTCCTCGGGATTGCCTGCTGGCTGCCTGAACTTCGAAATCACGGAGTCAGCCGTAGTTCGCCAGGTCTCCGACGCTGAGCACATGATTGAGTCGCTGAGGGCCCTTGGCTGCCGATTTGCCCTGGACGACTTTGGCAGCGGGCTGTCGTCATTTGGCCACCTGAAACTTCTGGAAGTCGACGTACTCAAGATCGACGGCCAGTTTGTCCGGGGCATCAATACTAATCGAACCGATCAGATCTTTGTCCGGTCGCTCATCGACATTGCGCACGAGATGAACCTGAAAACGGTCGTTGAATTCGTCGAAAGCGACGAGATTATGTCGACTGTTAGCGCCCTCGGCAGCGACTACGCACAAGGCTTTTGCCTGCACCGGCCCGCCCCTTTGACTGAGATGCTGGGCCTGGGGCGCGTTGCGAAACTTACAGACCGGCCTACCGATAACTCATCGCGTAAGCGGCGAGCTGGGTAACACGACGACAACGAGCGCTCGACTCACAAATCGACGCCAAGATCGCCACCCAACAAAGCGGTGCACCGTAAGAGCCGCGGAGACAGATGCGGAGAGGGTGGTGGGGAGAGTGGCCGAGAGAGTGGCTGCGAGAGTACGGAGAGAGTCGCAAAAACACTCGCTGGCGGGACTTTTGATCTCAGGCGTAGGACCTTTACCACGCCTCGTTTCGCTCGTGCCTCGCGGGCGTCGCTGACCTAACCTATGCCAGATAGTGCTCTGCGATAAGAGTCCAGAGTCGCACACCTCCCGCAATTGCCGAATCCTCGAACTGATAGTGCGGGGAGTGGAGCGGAGCCGCGTCTTTGCCGTTTCCAATCAGGCAGAAACACCCGGGACGCTGCTGCAAAAAAAACGCAAAGTCTTCGGAACCCATGGTGGGTGCAAACTCATCCCTTAGCGTGAATTCATCCTGCGTTTTAGCCACAACGGCTTTTACTATATCGGCTTCTCGCTCCGAGTTGACCACCGGCGGGTAGCGCTCTTCGATCTGTGTCTGCACCTCAACGCCGTACCCCTGCGCCACGCCTGCGAGCACCTCTTCGACCCGCGCTCGCAGCTTTTTCTGCACCTTGGGATTCAGGGTGCGATAAGACCCTTTGATCCGTGCCGTGTCGGGAATCACATTGTAGGTATCGCCTGCTTCGAGGGCACAAACCGACAGCACGGCCGAATCCAGAGCCGCCACGTTGCGCGATACCAGCGTCTGAAGGCTGAGCACGGCGCTGGCCGCCGCCGGTATTGGATCCACGGTAAATTCCGGCATGGCCCCGTGACCGCCACGCCCGGTGAACAACACCTCGAAGGAGTCAAACGAAGCCGAAACCGCACCGGACCGAACCCACACTTCGCCGACAGGCACCCCAGGCATGTTGTGCAGTCCAAACACAGCATCCACGGGATGCTGCTCGAACAGGCCATCTTCTAGCATTCGCCGGGCGCCGCCTTCGTTTTCTTCTGCGGGTTGAAAAATAAACACCAGCTTTCCGCTGAAATCATCTCTGCTGGCAAGTAGCTTTGCCGCACCCAGGGCGATGGTGGTATGCCCATCGTGACCGCAGGCGTGCATCACGCCGTTTTGTTGTGAGGCATAGGAAAGACCGGTTTGCTCCGTCAGCGGCAGCGCATCCATATCGGCACGGATTCCAATTGCAGGTCCGGGCCCATAATCCAGCACACCTACGACACCGGTCTCGGCGAAACCGGTGTATATATCGCAGCCGAATTCTTTTAAGCGATCGATAACGAACGCGCTGGTGCCGTGTTCCTGATAGGCAAGCTCCGGGTGGGCATGCAAGTGATGGCGCCAGCCGATGAACTCATCGATAAGCTCAGTTGAAAGCATCGGGGGTTACCTCGCACTCCTAGGTACGAGAGCTCGTGGCGAACACATGACCCGCAAACTCCTTCAGTGTTTGATTGAACTCTGCACTCGCCTCCAGAAAAGGCGCGTGACCAGCGCAGTCGAGGGTGACGATGTCACCCCTCCACAAGCGCTCAGTTTTCAAGCTTTTCAAGTACGCCTCATTGACGAAGGCATCCTCGACCCCGTGGAGCAAACAAAGCGGGCCATCCCAACCCTGAACAACAGTGCGCTGATGGCAGCCCTGCAAACCACTGGACCAATGAGCTCCGACGCATGCTCCGCACTGATCATCCACCCGACGAGCCAGATTCCAGAAGGCGTCCGGGATCGGGTCCAGGCGGCCGTACAAGCCGGCAACATAGATGGCTACGTCCTCCGGGGTACGGTCGGCTTTCATGGTCACACTCATCGCAGGACTTGGATTAAACGCCCGCTCAAAATCAGCAAGCCCCGGGCCCAGGGGAGGTGTTCCAAAAATCATCAACCCCGCCAGATCCCAGCCGCGTCCGGCCATTTCGATAGCGATATGACCACCCAGTGACCATCCGCAAATCAGTGCTCGCTTAATATCGAGAGCGTCAAGCAAGTGATAGACCGTGAGTGCAAGCGCCGGAAAACTGTAGTCAGCTTCCGGATTCGTCGCATCGTCCGAGCCACCATGGCCCGGAAGATCGAGCGCAAGCAGCGAGTACCCGGAGTCGGCAAGGTCTTCAAACTGCCGGAAGAAAACTTCTTTTCCCGCGGAGTTACCGTGGATGAACACAATCGTGTCCAGGCCACCCGGCAACAGCCAGTACTCCAGCTCGACCTGGCCAAACTTCTGCCGGTCAACTTGACCGATCGAGCGCAATGCGCTGGTGGTGTCGCGACTCACACTAGCTACCTTTAGTCTTATCTGTGACGTCGAGAGAACGCCGGTGTGGGCAGACGGCGATTCTAAACGCGAATTACGGTTCAAGGATACGCAGACCGACTACCGTATGCGCGACCTACCGGGGCGCAATGCCCAGCTTAGGCAGGTTAGCCGTCAAGTTCAGGCTCAGCGATACCGGCCGCAATAGCCGCAGGAACAAACTCCCGAATAATATCGTCGTAGATCTCCGCAAATTCATGAAATTCGGGTGGGCGAGCATTAATGCACATGGAGATGGACATTCGGTAATCGGGGAACACCATCAACCAGCATTGTGAGCCTCGACTCACACCACCGTGATTGGCGTTTCTGACGATACCAATGCCGTCGATCTCCCACTCGCGCCAGCGCCAACCAATCGCGTAATTCTGCTCATTCACCTTGCCGTCACTGAGGCGCTGTGGGGTCCAGAAGGCCGTGCGCGTCGCGTCGGAAAGGTATTGTTCGTTCAACAACAGGCTACCCATCTGCACCAGATCGGTAGGGGTTGAAACGAAACCGCCGCCCGGAAGACGATGGCTTAGGTCAACGGGTCGCCATATACGATAGCGGTCGTTGTCCCGATAGTAGAAAGAGGCAAGATCAGGAGCGCCCGCGTCACCATCAGCGGCGGGCGCGACGATGGTAGAAGTCATCTGTGCGGGCATGAGCACTTCCTCCCGGACGATTTCAAGGTAGGGCTTGTTCGCGGCGGCTGCCATCGTGGCACCAAGTAATACCGTACCAAGGGATGAGTAGGAGAACTCGGTACCTGGCTCAAACAACAAGGGGCTGCCATCAAATATCTCAAGAGCATCACGCATGCTCGTGTAGTGAGAGTCCAGCGCCACTGTCTTGTAGAGACCAGCCCAATCCCGGTTTTCGGAGTAGTGCGGCACACCGGCCATATGCGATGCAAGCTGCCGGGGCGTGATGGTGGACCATGCAGGATTCGGGACGGCCTCAAAGTAACTCGACAGCGGCGCATCAAGATCCATGACGCCCCGCTCTACCAGTCGAGCGAGGGCCGTACCCGTTATCGCTTTAGACGTGCTACCGATACGAAACTGGGTATCGGCACTGGCGGGTACACGGTTCTCCAGATCGGCCCAGCCCGTCACACCCTGCCATACAAGTGCATCATCTACCGCGACGGCAATGGACAGAGCGGGCGCACCGATCAAACGGCGATGCTCTACAGCCAGTGCTAACACGCGATCGCCCACATCGGCATAGCGCTCGTCCCCGGTCCATTGCTTGACCGGGGCATCATCCTCGATCGTAAGCCATCCGAAGGGCAAGAAGGGCGCATTGCCACTGTGCGCTTCGAACTGGTACCACGGCCACAGCAACCAGATCAGCAAGCCCAGGGCGCCCATTAGCGCAAAGATAAGAAAGCGACCCATATCAGGCGATCCTCCCGCCGAACCGGCTGCGATATTCTGTGGGTGACACGCCGAGGTGGCGCTCGAAGGCCCGGCGAAACGAGTCCGCGCTGCGATAACCGAGGTCGGCAGCTATTTTCTCGACGCTTGCAGTGTCGGAACCCAACCAGCCACTGGCCGTTTCTATCCGGATGCGCTCAATGCGTTGTGTGGGCGTTTCGCCAAAGATCTTGGCAAAGCGTCGACGAAACTGCCGCTCGCTGAGCCCTGTTCGCTCGGCGAGCACCTCAGAGGATAAGTCCGCCGATAAGTTGTCCGCTATCCAGGCGACGAGATTGGCAAACTCATCGCCCGACTCTCGCTGATGACGCAGTACGGAAGAGTACTGGCGCTGATCTCCCGGGCGCTTTAGGAATACAACGAGGTGTCGCGCTACATCAGCGGCAACACTGGGCCCGTGATCCTCCTCGATGAGCGCAAGTGCCAGATCGATTCCTGCCGATACACCGGCGGCGGTAAAAAGCTTGCCCTGCCTGCGAAACAGCGCATCATCCTCGACTTTGAGTGTGGGAAAACGATTGCGCGCCTCGACGATGTGCTTCCAGTGGGTTGTGACGCGCAGCCCATCAAGAAGTCCTGTTTGCGCGAGGATGAACAGGCCAGTGCAGATGCTACCTAGCCTTGTGAGGGTAGGTGCCGATCGCACGATCCACTGGATCGCCTCGGCCGAAAAATTCTCGCGACGGGCACCGGCACCACCGGCAATGATCAGCGTATGCAGACTAGGGCACTCTTCAACGCTTGTGTGAGCGCACAGCGTGAATCCGTTATCGGCAACGACGGGTTCACCGTTCTGCGAGATCACCAGTGTTTGATAAGGCCTACACGTGCTTTCCGGACGCTGATTTACCTCCTCAAAAGCCTCCAATGGCCCAATAAGGTCCAGGCCCTGAAAGCCATCAAAGGCCAGGAATCCGATGCGCTTTGTACCTGCTGTCGACATAGGGCATTTATCGCATAGGCTACATTTGTCCGCTAGGGTACAAATCCGACAATATTGGACAAACGGTCCATGTACCGATGCGATGAAATTGTTGAACGCCGCTCTACAACCCCCCCCCCGTTCACGTCCTTTCGATTCCGCAACATAATCCGTCTCTGACTGAGGGGTTGTATGTCGGTCACAAGCAAGTGGTCACGCTGGAAAGCCCGCTTTCTGCGATACCCGCACTTGCCCCACCGCGCGCTCTCAGCTAGCTTGCGTGCACTAGCAACGCGGTAAAGGAAAACAGCAGTATGGGGTTTCTTTCTGGCTCCGGTACGCTCAGCGAGAACGCTGGCGTCACAGACTTTCTCGATCAAATCTCGGGAGCTGTACAGGGCTTCTACAGTGACACAATAGATCCGGTGGCAAACCGGTTTGCCTTCGCCCGACGCCAGACCTCCGGCGAGATTTCCGGCCCGCCGCTTGTTCTCATGCTGGGCAATCACTCGTCCGGTAAGTCGACGTTTATCAACTATCTGATCGGTGAAGACGTCCAAAAGACCGGGCTCGCGCCAACAGACGACGGATTTACGATTCTCGCCTATGGCGAGACACGTGACGACCGAGACGGCCCCGGTCTGGTCAA
Organism: Pseudomonadota bacterium; assembly: GCA_039111155.1. GTDB lineage: Bacteria > Pseudomonadota > Gammaproteobacteria > Pseudomonadales > Halieaceae > Congregibacter. The sequence continues at coordinate 146,152 of JBCCPL010000006.1, forward strand.
TAACCCCGAACTGCCCTATACCGGTCTGAAACACTTCGGTGACGATCTGGTAAAGCACCTGCGCATGAAACGACGTCCCGTCGAACTGCTGCGTAACGTCATACTCGTCGACAGTCCCGGAATGATCGATGAAGCCAAGGAAGAAAGTGGCCGCGGCTTTGATTTTCCCGGGGTTGTGCAATGGTTTGCGGAACGGGCCGATGTGGTGTTGATGTTCTTTGATCCGGACAAACCGGGCACCACTGGTGAGACGCTGCAGGTGTTCAACGAAAGCCTGCGCGGTATCGATCACAAGCTTCTCATCGTCATGAACAAGATGGACCAGTTCCGCAGCCTGCATGATTTTGCCCGGGCCTATGGCGCGCTGTGCTGGAACCTGGGTAAGGTGATCCCGCGCAAGGACCTGCCGATGATCTTCAATACCTTTGTGCCGGTACCCAATCCCCCGCCTCCAGCAATACCCACCGAAGACTTTGAAACAGCCAGAGAAGAGCTTGTACAGGAAATTCAACGAGCACCCGCTCGCCGCGTCGACAATATGCTCACGCAGGTGCAGGGCTTCGCAGAACGACTGCGCTTGCACAGTCGAGTACTGGACGCTGCAGCGGCCGATTTACGCAGCTATCGAGATCGCTTACGCGCCTTTTTTGTGTTCGTGACCGTCGCCCTCGCGGGCGGCGGTGCTTATACCTTCATCAACAGTGGCTTTTCTGAGTTGTCGGTCGCGCTGCTGGGCACCGCTGTCACCAGCGCCATCGTAGGGTTCTTCGCGACCCGCTCCCTTGTAAAGCGGCGGGAACGACAAGCACTGCTGCAGCTTCCCGAGGTGGTGGAGTCCCTTTTCGCCCGTGAGTTACTCGAGCGGGAACGCAACGATGACCTTCGAGAACTGTGGGAGGTCATTGCAGATCGGACACGCCGTACCGCCGAGGAACTCGGTCTGCTAAGCTTCCCCAAGCTGAAGCCAAGGGAGTTGGGTAAGCTGGACGAGTTGGTAGAGACCCGTATTCCCAAGCTGCGCAGTGAGCTTCACGATAGGCTAACGAAGATGCCCGCTAGCGGCTGAAAACGAGAGTCGGAGCAGCGCAGTAGACCTTCTTCAATTAGCTTAGCTTCTGTGTGATGTACTCATATCTGAGGTGGTAATTCGTCCGGCACCGCCACTCCTAGCTCATTCAGGATGCGTATCCCTGCGGCGATACGCAGATCGGCCTGACCGGCGGCCTTCGTTAATCCGTGATCCAGCAACATAGCAGAGGCAAGTTCCGGTCCATCCCGGTAAGCAACCAACAGCGCCTTCATAAGCACCAGACTGTTCGGCGCGTTAAAGCCCTCCAGAAAACCCTGAGGTGATGCCGCTAGGATTTCGTTGAAGATCATCTCGGCCGTCTCGAACTCACCGCGACGCAAATGCAGCAGCAACATACCACCGGTGTAAGAAGGCATGCCGGGGTAGACGGTGGGCTGCAGGGTGCGCCATTTGTCATAGAACGACGCTGCAGTGACAAACTCGCGTTGCTCGTTCGCGAGGTCGCCGAGCAGCAGGTAAGTATTTGCGAGCAGTGGCTCGTTACCCAGATCGGTGGTGTCTTGCAGGTTGGCATCGAGCAGTGCTCTGGCCAAATTAAGGTTGCCGCGCAGATTAAATTCGAAGAATGCAAGAAGGGTGCGCGTAGCGACCCGTGACGTCATGTCGTTGACTTTAACCGTCTGGTCGACTTCATAGGCACGCCGAACAGCGTCGTAGGCGACCTCAAATTCTTTCAGGCGGTTGCTGATTCTCGCAATGTAGAACCACGCATAGCTCAACATCTCGGCAGAATCATCGCGGTCAAGGGCCGCGCGAAGTAAATCGCGAGCCCTGTTCAGGTCCGTTCGATCGTTTGTCCACAATGCATACCAGTTGGACGCCTCCAGGTGGCCGATCGACAACTCGTCAAGAGTGCCCTCGTACTCAGTCACCAGGTCCCGAACCATCGTGATAGCTCGATCCGTCTCAGTAAATCGGAGCGCCGAGGCGAGCTGTCGCTTCCCTTCACGAACGGTATACGGATCGCCGTAGCCGACCTCGATCCAGGGTTCAAGTACGGCAACGGCCAGGTTCTGAATTCCTCGCTTGGTAAAACTGGTCCCAATGGATAAGACCGTTGTAGCAGCCACCTGTGGATCTTTCCGATAGTCGCTATGAGCATCCGCGGCCATTTGTAGCAATCGCTCACGTGTAGGCGTTTCGAGATCATCATCGCCAACTACTCGATTCAATGTCTCCGTCAGCGCCGCCTGCATTTCGAGATTTCGCTCCGCTCGCGCCAGAAAAAACTCCGCCCGCTCCGCGTTGCGGCTCGCCTCAAACGCAAAACGAAGACTCCCGGTGACGCCAAGGGCGATGGCCAACACCGTGGTCAACACCAGTGACGAGATCACGGGCGAGCGACGAACGGCTCGCACCAGGCGCTGAGGGGCTGTAGCCCGCCGTGCCGATACGGCGCGACCGCCCAGGAAGTTACTGAGATCGGTCGCCAGCAGCCCGGAATCGGGATACCGCCGTGCAGGATCCACTTCCAGGCAGCGCTCGATGATGGCGGCCAGGTCTCGGGGTAAGGAGCGCCGCGCATCATCGGGAAGAGGCACCGGCGTCTCCTCTGCCGCGTGCCTGATGAGTTGGTCCAGAGAACTCTGCTGCTCGCTGAAAGTCTTCGATAGCAGTGTCAGGCTCAGTACACCGAGCTGGTAGATATCGGTAGCGACTGTCACTTCAAGACCAAGCAACTGCTCGGGGCTGGCAAATTTAGGCGTCATTACACGGCCTGCCTCAGTCAGCCGCTCATCATCGTTCTCAAGCAGCTTCGCGATGCCGAAATCGAGCAGCTTGACCTGGCCATCGCCGCGCACCATCACATTGCTCAGTTTGATGTCGCGATGCACGATCAGTCGTGCGTGGGCGAATCGAATCGCCTCCACAACGTCGGCGATAAGCCGCGTCTTCTCTTCGCTGGAAAGCGAGCACCGCTCGCAATACTGATCTAAGGGCTCGCCATCGACGAACTCCATAATCAGATAGGGCCAGCCCTCTTCGGTCTCACCGGCATCGTAGAGTCGCGCTATCGCAGGATGATCAAGTTCGGCGAGAACGCGACGCTCAACGGCGAAACGTCTTTTGAGTTCCTCGGAGGCAGGTCCAGGCAGGACCTTGATCGCAGCCGAACGCTCGAAGTCCTCAGCGACACGCTCAGCACGCATGACGACACCCATCCCGCCGACACCGAGAACACCTGCAACCCGATAACCATTAAGGACGCGACCGTTGAGCGCCCGAGCGAGCAGGTCGGTCTGCGACGGTAAGCAGTCAAGCGCTCCACCGGTCTTTAAATCGTCGATGACATTCATAACGTCATTAACCGGTGCCTGGCGATCAACATGACCCGATTCAAGCCGACAAGAGTCGGAAGTACAGGGGCGCTTTGTCCATAGCGAGCACGACCGAGGCGATGAGACCAGCTGTTAATAGACCGTTTCGCCACCAGGCCGTCTCTATGCCGTGCATGACGTCGGCCCGGTTGGAGAGCACGATCACAATGACATACACAACGGGTATGACGACCACGTTGATGCCCATCAGCAGAATAACCTTAAGCAGCGCAGGAAAATCCCAAAGCGGTGCCAGAGCCGCCGCGGCAAGAACAAAAACCGAAAGCGCGACATGGTACGCGCGATTGTTTTCGGTAAATCTCCACTCGATACGTAGCATGTCGAGAAGAAAGTAGATCGTCACCTGGGCGGCCACGACCAACGTGGTCATGGCCGCCATGAAAAGCCCCAGAGCGAAAATCACTGGACCAGCTGGTGCCAGAAAGCCGGGAAAAGCGGACTCAAAAACCTGAGACGCCTGACCGACATCTGCGAAGCTTGCATTGTTCGGCAACGTATACAGCGCAAAACCGCCGGCGATAACCACGAGGATGGCGTAGGCACCAAAGACCAGACCTAAGTTAATCACCGACTGCCGAAAGCTGCGACCGAGAGCGTCCCGCCCCGCCCCCGCATCTGCGCACATATACGGCAATCCCAGTAAAGCCGCCGGAGCGATGGCGGCGCCCACCATACCGATGATGGACGTCGTGGCCACGCGCGGTAAGTCACTACCAGGCACCGGCAAGTCCGATGGTATGGATGGCATGAAGCCGCGAAGAATAGCGGGCAGTTCAACGAGCCCCCGGAACGCGACCAGTAAGAAGCAGATGAACATAGCGACCATCAACGCCGTCATGACGCGCTGCATTCGATCATAGCCGCGGGATAGCACTAACCATAACGTGACACCGGTCAGCATCATCGCGAGCAGAACCTCTGCTAGCAGTGGGAGGTCGAGACCCTTCGGAGCCAGCAACGTGAGCGCCGCCGACGACATGACCGAAATCTGCCCCATGGTGACAAGGAAGTGGACAGGCACAACGACGATAAGAATGAACCAGGCCAACGGTCCGCTGATCAGCTCTCGAACAAGCGACAGCATGCCGCGCTCCGGATTCAGCGATCCGATACGCGAAGCGCTATCGGCCGAGACCACGAACACCGGCAGCATTGCCAGGACGACCCAAAGAAGATCGTAGCGAAACCAAGCGCCGGCGAGCAGAAACGACGCCATAGCCCCAGCGCCCATCGTGCCTGCCGCCATAACGGCTGCCGGCCCGACAAGATTTGTGAAGGCTCGCAGAATACCGGAGGCTTTGCCTAACTCATCAGAGTTTGCTGGCTGCATCGTTGCGATACACAACCCCACCTTTCATGACAAAGTTGATGTCCCGAAGTGCGCGAATGTTTTTGCTCGGATCGGATGGCAGTGCCACGATATCTGCATACTTGCCGACCTCGAGACGCCCGATATCGTCCTCGGCTTCCAACATGCGGGCTGTCTCGGTAGTAGCAGTGCGAAGCGCTGCGAGCGGCGTCATTCCCGCCTCGACGTAGTACTCCGCCTCGCGCACAGTGGCCGTGGTTCCATCATTGGGCTCATGCGGCAACTGGTCAGTCCCAAGGGCAATATCCACTCCTTCCGCAATCGCCAGTTTCAGGGCCTCCCAGTGCAGCTTTCCCACCGAGTCTCGCCGGGCGAGGTACCATTTGGGCGACCCGATGCGCTCGAAGAACGGCGCTGTAGCTGGCTGACTCACGACGATCGTCGGCACCAGCCAGGTGCCTGCTTTTTTCATCTTTTGCAATACTGCGCGATTCAGAGTGTAACCGTGTTCGACGCTGTCGATCCCCGCGTCCACAGCAACGGTGGTCGCAATGGATGATCCGGAGTGAGCTGCCACTTTCACATTGAATCGATGCGCTGCATCCACGACAGCTCTGATCTCCTCGGGCGTCATTAGGGCATCGGCAATGGCGCCACCGGGGGTCGCGATACCGCCGGAAATGAGAATCTTGATCCACTTCGCTCCGAGACTGATCTGTAAGCGGGCCGCCTGGACCAGCTCGTCGGGCCCGTCAACATACACGCGGCCCGGCTCGGAACCATGGCCAGCGGTGATTACCAGCGCTTCACCAGCAGAAAAGATGCGCGGACCAATGGACTCACCCTTACGGATAGAACGGTCAAGGGCAAGTTCAGCATGCCGTGAATCACCCGGTGTACGGATTGTGGTCACCCCGGCCTGCAGCACCTGCCGAGCGGCTGCGGCCATGCGCAAAGCGAGCTCAGAATCCGTCTCGTTTCGCAGGTCGAAGGCCATCTTTCCCGGAAGAATCAGCCCAAGATGAACGTGCATGTTCATAAGACCCGGTATCAGCCACTGGCCACTCTGATCGATAATCTCCGCATCCACGGGTATGTCGACATCTGATCGGGGACCGATAGCCGTGATGCGCTCACCGTCCACCAGGATCACAGCATCTTCTATCGGTGCGCCACCATCGATATTGACCACGCTTCCACCCACGAGCGCCGTTACTTCGGCGGACGCGATATCGCAGAGCAGCAGTGCGCCCAAGAATCCAATCACCGTTGCCTTACTGCCCATGAGGAGCTAACCCGTCCACTGTCTGATCATTGAGAGTAACCCCTCTCGCCACCTCGTGTCAGTCCTGGTTCCTTGGGCTGCGATCACAGCGGGGCCTGCATCAATCGTTCCAGAATCGGGAGAGGCACAGGCCCGGCGCGCAGGAGGGTGTCCACCCACTCACCCAAGGGCCGATCTGGCGCGCGGCTGACAAAGAGTGTCTTGATGCGTTGATAGCCACGAAAGTAGTCAGTGATCTGCATAGGGCTGTGAACCACTCGTAGCCAGAGATTCTCGGCAAATTGCGGCGCGAGCAGGCCTTCCTCTATCGCGAACGCAGCAACCTTTTCCCTGCCCCAACCTTTAGTGTGCACTTTGACGCTCACATAGGCTCGTGTCGCATTCTCAAGCCGTTTTCGCAGGTGCGCCAGGCGGGTCAGAGGTGCGTTGTCTGCCCATCCCTCGTCCAGCATTAACTCCTCGACAAAACTGCCCCATCCTTCGACATAGGCATCATCGGCAAACAGGGACCGAATCGCCGGCGCCTCGCTAACGGCTACTTTGTACTGCAGGTAGTGACCCGGAAACATCTCGTGAGAAATGATCATGGTATTGAAGTGAGTGTTAAAAGACCGGTAAAAACCCTCCTTCGCCTCCTGTGGTGCTGAATCGGGGATGGATGGCAGGAAGAAAAGCGTTTTTGCTGTCGGTGCAAACGGCCCGCTTGGATAAACCCCTCCCACAGCGGCGCCGCTGAAGTAGGCGGGGGAAAGCGCCACATACAGCGTCGTAGGCTTGGGAATAGAGGCGATACTGTGCTCGTCGACAAACCGTTCTGCGGCAATGGTCTGTTCCCGGAACTCGTTTAGAAAATCCGCCGCATTCTCCTGCCGGTCATTTTCCATCACCTCCAGAGCGCGGGTAAGAAGCGCTTCGCCCGCAAGCCCGGCTCCCGCGCTACCCAGAGTCGACTGCCAGCGTCCGGCCTCGTCGATCATCAGCCCTCGAACGGCAGAGATCTCCGCCAAAGCCGACTCGGCGAGCTGCTCGGGGCTGTCGGAACCCTGGCTGCGTCGCTTGAGCTTATCGGAGTAGATCTCCGAGCCCAGCGCGATGGGCGCGCGGGCGCGGGGCAGCAGCGATTCTTCAAGGAACTCTCCCAGCGATGCCAGTGCCCTGGCAGTGTCAGCGATCGCCCCCTGGAGGTTCTCTGCATCCGGCCATTCGTCCACAGACTCCGCCAACTGACCTTCGTAGAATCGACGAGTACCATCGAGCACTTCAATGGCGCGGCGGGTTCGCAGAGCATTGCCCTCGCGCAGATTCTCCTTGGCGATTCGGCAGAGATCGACAACACCGCGAAGACGAACAACGGCGGCCCTGCTTCGCTCTGCGGCCGTGAGCTGCTCGCGCACCAGGAGATGTGTCAATGCCTGGGAGATTTGCTCGGCGTACCACTGGGGCTGAGCCGTTAGGTAGCGATCGACATCCCAGTCCGCTCGCTCATTAGTCGCGGCATCTGCCAATACCTGCAAGTCTACGGCCGCGTTATCCGATAGCCTGGCGTCATTGAGGAGAAGAGCCCGGGCCCGACTGCCGGCGGCGTCGTTGAAACTCAGCCAGCCGCGGACGACCTCCGGATCGAAATTCTCAAAGGCAGCGGCACTCGCTACATCGCCATTGGCAAACGCCTTGGTGGGATAAAACCCGCGCCAGCGATCTACATACTCGTCGATAAGCGCCTGTGCCTGCATATCCTGCGTTTCGGCTCTGGCCGACCAGCAGAAAAACCATACCGCTAAAACAAACCACACCCCGGAGCGTGGATACCACCCGGGGAACGGAATTAGGCAAGCAATGCAGGCCGCGGCCCGCTCCATCAGAAGTTATAACGGGCGCGGATGCCGTAGCGTTGCACTCCAGGTTCGATATGAAGTCCCCCGCTAAAGGCTTTTTGATATGCATTCGTGAAATAAGTATCGTCGAACAGGTTCTCGACATAGGCGGTAACGGTGTACTTCTCGTGTTCGATACCAACGCGGAGGTTAACCACGTCGAAACTCGGCACCACCCAGGGAAAACCCTCCTGAATCAAGGCAGCCGTTGTCGAGCGTAGCTCATCACGATAGAAATACTCGCCGCGGACCACCGCATTCAGATCACCGGAAATCGGGAAGCTGTACTCCGCGTCGGCCGATATCGTCCATTCAGGTGAGTTGGGTATCGTCTCCCCGTCCAGAATTCGGTTTTCGCCATCTATAAGCGCGGTGAATTTCTGATACTCAGCCTGGAGCCACCCCACGTTAAAGTTGATGAGCAGGTTTGCGGTCGGCACCGCCGTCAACGACAGCTCGACGCCGTAAGATTCGGCTTCTTCTGCGTTGTCGATGCCGCCGAAGATAAAGAACTCACCTTCATCATCAACTCCGGACTCCTGAAACGCAGTCTGCAGATCTGTCCAGTCCATGTAAAACGCTGCGGCATTGACTCGCAAAGTGTTGTCGAGAAGTTCAGCCTTGTAGCCGATCTCGTAGTTCCAGAGTTCCTCGGGGGCGTAGGTTTCAGTGTCTGGAGTTGGCGCTACCTGGACACCGCCGGACTTGAAACCCTTGGCTACTGTTGCGTAAACCGATGAGTCATCGTTCAAGTCGTAGCGCAGGGCCACCATCGGCGAGAAATCATCGAAAGTATCCTCGACCGTCAACTCCTGCGACACGCCACCGCCGAAACCGGAAATATCGGTGAAAATCTCCTCTTCTGAGTAGCGCCCGCCGACGGTGAGAGTCAGGCTGTCGGTGATGGCGAAGTCGGCCTGGCCGAACACCGCATACACCTCGGAGCTACTGAAGGACTCCTCGCTGTCAATGAGAAACCCCTGAGGTAACCCGAAGGGCATCGCCGCACCAACGAAGGTCTTGTTGTCGATAAAACCTTCATCGTCGGAGTAATAGAATCCCACATTCCACTGCAATCGGGAGTCACTGGAGCTCTGAAGGCGAAATTCCTGAGTAAGGCTTTCGCGTGGAATGGTGCGAAACTCCTGAAAGAAATCTCCGCTGCCACCATCGATATCACCCTGCAAAAAGAAGTCTGAATCCATCCAGCCAGTAATGCTGGTAAACCGCATGTCGGCAAAGTCCCAGTCCACTCGGGCAATCGCGTATTCAAAGTCGGTTCCGACGGTCTGCGGCGCATTGAAATTCACTTTGCTGTCATTCTGGGGAAAGAACCCCACGCCGTCCGGGTCCGGGTCGGCGAGCCCATCACCATCGCGATCCGGGAAACTTGCGAACAATGTGCCCCCAGCGAAGGTCGAAAACACACCCGAGGGAATCCCTTCGCGCATGCCGACCTCTTCGTCTGCGTAGCTGTAGCTCAGATTGATCGAAAGATCCTCGGTTGGCGTCCAGAGAAGGGCCCCCCGAAAATACTCATAGTCAGAATCATTGCCGCCGCCTTGGGGGTTAATATTCTCGATGTTGCCGTCTGAACTGAAATCCTTCACGTTGATCCGCGCGGCCAGTTTGTCTTTGATGATCGGTACGTTGAGGATTCCCTCGATGTCGAGCGTGTCAAATCGACCGTAATCGGCCATGACCGAGCCTTCGATCCCGTCCGTGTGAGGCGCATTGGTGATCACACTGATACCGCCACCCAGGGCATTAGCGCCAAAATAGGTAGACTGCGGCCCCCTTAGCACCTCGATCCGTTCAATATCGAGAATCGGCGGGTTAATGCTGCTGCTTGCGAGGTTAAACCCATCGACGTAGAAACCGAATGTCGATGTGCGGCGGGCCTGATTTGAGTTTACGAAGTTGGTCACGCCTCGCATGCTGATTTCGCGACGAGATCGGGCTCCGTTGGTGATGAAGCTGGCATTGGGGGTGCGAGCCACAAAGTCAGTCACATCCCGAAACATGTTCTTCTGAATATCGGCCTGGCTGAACGCAGAGATCGCGATGGGTACGTCCTGCAAACTCGCCTCCCGCTGCTGGGCCGTTACCAGGACCTCTTCGAGCATGCTGTCCTGAGCAAACACCCCGCTTGGACCAGCTGACACGGCGATCACAGCCAGAGCCTGCGCAACAGCGCCGTGCACAGCTTTACCTTGCATGGAAGTGAAGTTACCGGGAACACGGATGACGCTGGTGATGTTCGGTTTTGCCATAGCTGATTTCCTTGTGTCAGTAAGACCAGTACCGAAAACGCCTTGCGCCGTCTTCGACGTAACTCCCTTTCGACTTAACTCGCTGAAGTCTGCAGATTTGAATACACATTGCGTGGCTTTATTGGCTTTATTGGCTTTATGGCTTTTTCTAGTTATAGCCGCTTACCGCCGACAGAGCTGCTTCGTCCAGGCACAGGCTCCTCCACGTCAAAGAGAGCACGCGAGTAGAATAGCCAACTGATGAGTGCACACTCAAGCGAAGCAGCATGCACATGCTAAGCTTTTCGATCCCAGTCTTGGTGAGATCCCCTCAATGAGGACTTTCCGCATACCGTCAATTCGAGTGCACCGTGCAGCACCGGCCTGCTCGTGTCTTCTCTTGATGATGCTGTGGTTGCTGGCTGCGACTCCGTCGTCAGCGGATCCGGTTGACGACGCCGAGGGCCTGTGGGAGTACACGGGACTGGTCACCCGAGACGGGCAGTCATTACCGCTTACCGGCGTGTTTCTTATCAGCGAAGGAGTCTTTGTTCAGCAGAGCATCTTCAACGAAGAGCCCTTCGCAACCGCTGGCTCCATGGCGCATGTCGGCCCCTACTGGGCGGGCGGCGCTGGCATGAGGCTCACGTCTAATCAGACTCTAAGTCTGGACCCGAAGTCCGATGCGCCGGTGCGCTCGGCGGGGGTACTGCAACACGACCTCAAGGTGGAGCGCGACGGAGACAACCTAACGCTCACGTTCGGCGCAGGTACCAGCACCGTTCAGACGTTTCGGCGCCTGGGTGCGGCTTCGGATACCCGCCTGGTGAAACTCAAAGATGGTGCTCTGGCCCTTGCTGACGAATATTTCATTCTTGTTGTTGGCAACGAATCCCGAGTCGTCAGCGGTTATGGTACGTACGAACAGAATGGCCCGCGGCTGGCGCTCGACGTCATCCGCTGGGCGGAGAGTGATGGCGCTACGGTAGTCAACGAACGAGACGTGGAACTCTCTGCCGAGCTTGTTGCTGACGCGCTCGTCCTGGGCGACGGTCGTCGCATTCCCCTAGCACCCTGATCTAGGGTCCTGTCCCACTAGCGACAGAATCCAGCCGGAGGTCCATATGTCCGACCCGTCGGATCCGGAATTCACTTTGTATGATCTTCGAGTTGAAGTCATCGAGGGGGACAAACCTTTCGTCTGCAGCCACCAGTTAGGCACGGCCTTCGAGGTGAGGGGCGAAAACCTCTACTTCGAGCCGGGCAAGCCATTTTCACTCTACGCACTCGCCGCTTTGTTACCGTTGCTGCCCGCCAAGCAGCGGCCACTCAACGAGTTCGATTGGATGGCAACAGATCACATCATCGCGTGCCCGGACCCTCATTGCGGAGCGAAGTTTCGAATCAGCCGTATCGGCAAGCAGGTGTTTCGTCGCGACGACACGACCGTAGAACCACTACCCGAGGACAACCCGTGGAAAGAGTGATAGAGCGGGTCGAACTGGCGCCGGATTACAGTGTCTCCCGCGTAATCAAGGGCGGGTGGCAGCTATCTGAGGGGCACAGCGCGACGGTCTCCGATGATCCGGTGAGCGACATGTTCGAATTCGTGGAACGGGGTATCGATACCTTCGATTGTGCGGATATCTATACCGGAGTCGAGGAGATGATCGGTCGCTTTAATGTCGCTAACCGACGTCGCAACAGGCATCTTCCCGTTCGCATTCACACAAAGTACGTGCCCGACTACGATGCCCTCGGCCAGCTTACCCGTGAGAATGTCGAGATGATCATTGACCGGTCACTCCAGAGGCTGCAGATGGAACGCCTGGACATGGTTCAGTTCCATTGGTGGAACTATGCGGCCCCAGGCTGGGTAGAGGCAGCGAGCTGGTTAGCGGAGCTGCAAGCCCAGGGCAAGATCCACCTAATCTCCCTGACGAACTTCAATACCGAAAAAACCCTGGAGATCCTCGAAGCAGGTGTTTCTCTTGCCACGACACAGGTCCAGTACTCGCTTCTGGACCCGCGTCCGGAGAAGCTGCTGGCGGACGTTTGCCGGAAGTACACGATGCAGATGCTTTGCTACGGCTCCCTGGCGGGCGGCTTTCTGAGCGACGCGTGGCTTGGCAGGAGCGACCCTGAGGCGTTGGACAATCGCTCGCTGATCAAGTATCGGCTGATGATTGAAGAAATCGGGGGTTGGGATCTGTTCCAGGAGTTGCTCGCGACCCTGAAACGCATAGCCGACAAACACGGTACAAGCATCGCTACGGTGGCCTCTCGATGGGTGCTGGATCAGCCCGCCGTGGCAGCCGTGATCATCGGGTCGCGAAACGCCAAACATGTGGATCGTTATCGCGAACTGTTTGAACTGAAACTGGATGATTTCGACCGCGAAGTTATCGCTACACTTCGTTCACAGATGCATACGCCGGAACTTGATGTCTTCGACCTTGAGCGCGACAAATCGGGGCGCCACGGACGAATCATGAAGTACAACCTCAACGCTGAGTGAGCGCTTCGAAACATCTGCGTCCATGAGCACGAATGCTGAAAAGTTTGACGCCTGGATCCGCTCCCGTTTCATCGATCTGAACACAGAGCTCGAAGAGCTGTACTTCGCGCAGGAGGATCGCGCGCATGTCCCTCAACTGGGTGAGGAACTGCGGCAGGCGCTGCTTAGGGAAGGCCACGAACACATCTTACGGCTTCACCGCGAGGGCAATACCGATGAGGGTTTCGAACACGCCTTCGATCTGCTCGGAAACGTGGGGCTGTACATGGGTGCGTGCAGACGACACAACATCACTGAGCCATCCAGAGAGCGTGCATCGCCGCTGGTTGAAGCTTCTGGATTGGCTATGCATATCGGCGCCTCACTGGGCGTGGCACCGCGCTTCGCAACCAGCCATCTTTCGACCCATAATCTCGCCCGGGGTGGAATTTACCGCAGCTTTACGCGACTGAACGACGAGTTTTTGTTTCTCGATTACAACACCCGAGGGATCTTTGCGTTTAAACGCGCAGCTGACGCACTGGTGAGGATAGTCCCACTTGGAATCACTCATCCGGTGGCCGGCGATCTGCTTAAGGCTGCGAAACATGCACTCGATGAAGTCGCAGTTCACAATTCCGCCCTGTTTGAAAACCTGGATGCGGAACGCTTTTTCTACTGTGTGCGGCCCTACTACAAACCATTTCGCGTAGGCCGGATTGAGTACCGCGGCGCCAATGCAGGCGACTTTGCCGGAATCAATGAGATCGATCTGCTTCTTGGCCTTTGTCAGGCCGAGGACCCCTCTTACTCACAGCTCCTTGTCGATAAGTTTCTGTACATGCTGCCCGAGGATCAGACTCGGCTTCGGGACTGTATGCGACGCAAGAGCCTTCTGGATCAGGCTTTGGAGGAGCTGACCGATACCGGCAACTCAGGTCCTCATTTCGAAGCCAACGTACAACGGCTTCTCGAGGTCTGCGACGCTCACGGCAAAACGGCTTCCCAGCATCACGATCAGCTCGTGGCAACCTACATCGAGCGGCCCGCAGGCGACCTCTCGGAGGCACATCTCTCGCAGGTTACCGCCAGTGGGCCGCCGCTGAATATTCTTATGAAGTCTCTCAAAAAACTACGTGATCAACGATGTGCGATTGACCGGGACGATATCGCAAGTCGCTACAGCGACCTGAATACCCTTCGCTCAGCCTTGGGAGCAGAACACCCGTGAGCGAGCAGCCACCCAAGAAATGGCCATGCGCCGACGGGTATTTGCTGAACCATTCAGCAGGGTTGCCTCCCACGACTTCTTCCCAGGAACTGCAGAATTCGCTGTACGGCCCCTGGACGGCTGAGGATGGGGATGTCTGGTCGCACTGGCTGGATGCAATCTACGGCTTCCGCGTAGAACTGGCGGCTATACTTGGTAGTACACCTGGACTTGTATGCCCTCAATTGAGTGTGTCCGCAGCCCTCACTCAGATCCTGGGATCGCTAACACCAGCAGCCAATCGAAATCGCCTGCTCATATCCGAAAAAGCCTTCCCATCCCTGGGCTTTGTGTTTCAACAGCTGGAACGGCGCGGCTATGAAGTTGTGATGGTCCCCCGGGCGTTAGATACCCAGGATGCGAACGAGTGGAGGCCGTTTCTCGACGAGCGCGTCCACTGTGTGCTGATCACCCACGTACATTCCAACACCGGTGAGTGTCACGACATTCCAAGTCTGGCGACTGCAGCGCGAGATATAGGGGCCATCAGCATTGTCGACGTCGCCCAATCCATCGGTATTCGGGAGGTTGACGCAAGGCACTGGGGAGCAGATTTCATTATCGGCTCGTGCATCAAATGGCTTTGCGGTGGTTCAGGAGCCGCCTTTCTCTGGGTGAGTGAAGAACGCCTGGACGAATGTGAACCAATCGATGTGGGATGGTTTTCGCATGCCGACCCATTTGAGTTTGATATACACAGCTTCGCTTATGCACCAGACGCCCTGCGATTTTGGGGCGGAACACCCAGTGTGTCACCAGCGATTATTGCTGCACATTCGATTGCGTCTTTAAGAGAAGTAGGGATGGCGTCAATTCGCGAGCAAAACCAGGTGCTCACAGAACTTCTTATCGCGGGCTTGCCCGAACGTGCCGTGGTGTCGCCGCGCACCTGGGCTCATCGCGGCGGCAGCGTTGTGGTTCAGCTTGGTGAAAAGCAGGCCGGTTTCATCAAGCGGTTACGCGAGGCCGACGTAAAGTTCGATGTGCGACGGGAAGGTATTCGACTGTCACCGCACTTCTACAATACGAAAGCTGACATAGAGCGTGTGCTTGGCTGCCAATGAGCCGTCCGCTAGTCTTAGGGTCGGCGATAATTATGTTGCTCACCAGATCGTGAGTCGATCCGCTGCAAGCCGCTTAGTTTCCAGGAGATACGTTACTCGATGACCGAGGGACATCCACTTTGGGACCGACCCGTGCGCTACATTCACTGGTTAATCTTGGTTTTGCTGCCGGTCTGCTGGTTTACCGCGGAGTTCGGTTATCTTGAGTATCACCAGTGGGCCGGCTACGCCATTCTGATTGCCGTGTTAACTCGGATGGTCTGGGGAATAATCGGCTCACCACAGGCGCGCTTCTCGGACTTTCTGCGCGGCCCGGGAGCCGTTCTCGGCTACCTGCGCGGTACTCAGAAGGCACGCACCCCGGGCCACAATCCGGCGGGCGGATGGTCTGCGATTGCATTGTGGCTGTTGCTGCTGATCCAGGCTCTAAGCGGTACAGTGAACACGGACGACATCGTATTCACCGGTCCGTTTCATTACGTGTTCGAAAGCGAAACCACCGAGAAGATCTCCGCCTTACACGACTGGGTCTTCAACGTGCTACTGGGCTTTATCGCCCTGCATCTGGTCGCGATCTTTTATCACGAGCGCGTGAAGGGTCATCGCCTACTGCGCCCCATGGTGTATGGATCCGCCCCTGATCGTGTCGGTACCGGGCCGGCAAAACCCGCCTATCGCGCCATTGTGCTTGCATTAATCCTGGCCGCCTCGCTGTGGGGGCTTATGGAGCTAGCGCCGGTGCCGCCACCCTCGGACTTTTTCTGGTGAGAGTGACAATACCGGCGCCGTGACGCCGGCCTGCCGGTCGGCGCCTACATCAGTACAAATAGTCTTTGGACTTGTACTCGTCGTGGCAGCCTTTGCAGGTGCCACCGGTCTGGCGGAACGCGCCTTTCACGGCGTTCTCATCACCGGATTGCGCTGCCACGAGCAGTGCAGCTGACGCCTCCTGAAACTTCCGATACTTGGCGATAAAGTCGTCGGTGTTTTCCCAGATTTCGGGCTTAGCGCGGGTGGTGCCTTTATCGCTGCCAGGACCGAAGGCTTTCGCTACATCGATGCTTGCAATGGCGGAGATGTCTTCCGCGAGGGATAGCACCTTGGCGTCATCCCAGGGAACATCACCTTTTACCATCGCACCGATAGGTCCAAAGCTCATTGCTAGCAGAGTGAAGTAGCTCTGCCGAAAAGACTGCATGGACTCACCGCGCACCATATGCGACAGCGCGTACGGTGCGCTGGCGAGGGTGATCAGTGCCAGGATAGAAATGAGAATGTTTCGAACTGTTTTTTGTTTTACGTTGCGTGACATGTTTCGACCTCCAGTCGATGAAGCTCGAAACAATTACGGACGACTGTCGATCATGGCCCACAGTGTTATCGGATTTAGTGGCAGCATTGTTCCCGTTTGCAATTCTGGGATGCGCGGAGGTCAGTCAGACTCTTGCCTGCAGCCGGACAGTCAATGCGAACGATGTCGAGAATGCGAGTCGTTTCATGTGAAATCTAGTTGATTTGAGTTGGTTTACGCCCACCGAGTCTTTTGTGAGCCAGCCGCGTTCTCTGAACGCACCGGAGAATCCACGGTCGGCAAGTATCGTAGTATCCTCACGGTCGCTTACGGGAGCCGGCCAAACCTCATGGAACAAACAGACAGCAGCATTTCGCCCATCGGTGCATCGCCGATACTAGCGGGGCCGACCACAGGTAGCGAACGCTGGTTCGTCGCCTCACCGAAGTACTTTTTTAAGCGAATGCTTGGATTCGCAGTGTGTCTGATTCTCCAGCCTGTCTGCGCGCAGACTCAGGAGTCGCAGAAGCTTTCGGAAGCGCTGAATTTTCACCGAGTCTCAGATGAGCTTCTCACTGCCGGGCAGATTTACCCGGCGCAGGTTCAAGATCTCCAGGACCAGGGCGTCGAACTCGTCGTTAATCTTGCGGTCGCAGATCCCGAACGGAACGGCGGAGAATCGCTTGCGGTGACCGGCGCAGGTATCAGCTATGTGCACATCCCGGTGCTGTGGCAAGAGCCAACCCGAGGGGATCTCCTGTTGTTTTTTGCCATGATGGATGCGGGAGGTGATCGTAAAACCCTCGTGCACTGCTTCGCGAACTACCGCGCATCGGCATTCACGTTTCTCTATCGGGTTATGCGCCTCAACGTTCCAGTCCAGGATGCAAAGCGAGATCTCTACGCCGTCTGGAACACGGAGAAGTTCGAGGAATTCCCTATCTGGAAGACTTTCATAGAAGAATCATTGGCTAGCGAGGGTCTGAAGCTCTAGCCGCCCTGCTCCGAGCGTGCTGGCTTTTTTTGGCGGTCTTTCCAGAACTGCGTCGTGCCATCCATAGTGACCGGTGGCAATTCCCTTGTAATTGTAGCCAGACGCCGCTAACTTTCGCTGCAGACGCAGAAGGGGACGAGTAAGCGGACTCGTCCGGCCCCAGCGACCGGAGGATGGTGCGAGCTCCGGGCCGAACACCGCCGAATATCACCCCGGAGTTGCTGCCCGAACGATCGTGACATGAGAGCCGATCCAGTAGACGCAGACGATTGGCCCCCGCTACCGGGCCTGAGGGTTGGCAGACTCTCTGAGGCTCGCCGCAGGAGCGACGAGTGAATCCGGGTGGTACCGCGAATTTTCGCCCCGGGCGCCTTATGGCGTCCGGGGTTTTTGCTTTTTAGGGCTTTTGATTTTCAGGGCTTTTGGTTTTCAGGATCTTGGAAAAGTAGCGAGGCATAACGACTCACCGGTTGGGTCGAGGCTGCTGATGGGAGAAACAACGTTGTCATTTGAAGAAGTTGCAGCCCGCTATGACGGGCCAAACCTCGAGTCCGAGGTGCTTGAGTTCTGGCGAAAGAACGAGACCTTCGACAAATCGCTGAAGCAGACGAATGGCGGCCCGCAGTTCAGCTTTTGCGAGGGACCGCCGACAGCCAACGGCAAACCCGGCATTCATCACGTACTGGCGCGCACCTATAAAGACATCTTTCCGCGCTATAAGACCATGCGTGGTTATCACGTACCGCGCAAAGCGGGCTGGGATACCCACGGACTACCGGTTGAGCACGAAGTCGAAAAACGGCTCATGAAAGAGGGCCGGATCGATACCTTTGACAAGAATGAGATCGAGGCGAAAGTCGGGATTGCCGAGTTCACCCAGCTCTGCCGCGAGTCAGTTATGACTTATATCTCCGATTGGGAGGCGATGACCGAGCGTATGGGCTTCTGGGTCCACTTCGATAAGGCGTACTACACGCTGAACAATAGCTTTATCGAGTCCGTGTGGAGTTTGCTGAAGACCATCTGGGAAAAGGATCTGATATACCGCGGTTACAAAGTCGTTCCCTACGATCCGCGCATCGGCGCGACGCTTTCATCACATGAACTCGCCCAGGGCTATAAAGAGACAGATGATCCGTCGATCACCGTCCGCTTCAAGATCGCCGACAGCGATGGCACATCCATCCTGGTCTGGACGACAACGCCATGGACACTGCCATCAAACCTTGCACTGGCAGTAGGCAGCGACATCGACTACTGCTACTGCGAGACAGAGGACGAGACCCTGATCGTCGCTGAAGCCCTGCGCGAGAAGGTCTTGCGCGACACTGAGCATACCGTTGTGAAGACCGTGAAAGGCTCGGAGCTCGTCGGGCTGCGCTACGAACGCCTGTTTGACTATCTGGACGTGGATGCACCCGGTGCTTTCCATGTGTATGCCGCCGACTTTGTCAGTACCGAAGACGGCACGGGCATTGTCCATACGGCGCCAGCCTACGGTGCCGACGATCTCGCCCTGGGTCAGGAGCACGGACTGCCAGTGCTCCACGGTGTGGGGCTCGACGGTAGCTTTGTAGAAGCGGTCACGCCGGTCGCCGGAATGTTCTTCAAGGACGCCGACAAACCTCTGATCAAAATTCTCAAGGAGCGCGGCATCATGTTTCGCTCCGAGCGCTATATGCACAACTATCCGTTCGGCTGGCGCACTGGGGATCCGATCATCTATTACGCGAAGAACGCGTGGTACATCCGTACTTCGAAGTTCAGCGAGCGCATGGCCGAACTCAACCAGACCATTAACTGGATGCCAGAGCACATTCGTGACGGACGCTTTGGCAACTGGCTTGAAAACAACGTGGACTGGGCGCTGTCACGCGAGCGTTTCTGGGGCACACCGCTGCCGGTTTGGACCGATGGTAATGGCGACTACCTCTGCATCGGGTCGGTCGCTGAACTTGAAACGCTGACCGGACGTGAGCTCTCAGAGCTGGACCTGCACCGACCCGCCGTTGACGACATCACGTTTGAGAAGGACGGTAAGCAATGGACACGGGTACCGGAAGTCATCGACTGCTGGTTTGACTCGGGTGCGATGTCCTATGCGCAGTGGCACTACCCGTTCGAGAACACGGAGCGATTCGAAGCGCATTTTCCTGCGGATTACATCTGCGAGGCGATCGATCAGACGCGCGGCTGGTTCTATACGTTGCACGCGATCGCAACGCTCGTATCCGACAGCGTTGCGTACCGGAACTGCATTTGCCTGAGCCACATTGTCGACAAGAACGGCAAGAAGATGTCAAAGTCGGAAGGCAACATCATCAATCCATACGACGTGTTTGACACCGTCGGCGTCGACGCCCTGCGCTGGTATTTTCTCGCGCGCCTGTCTCCCGATGTGCAAAAGCGTATCTCTGTCGATATTGTGCGCGACGTTGCGAGCACGTTTATCAACACGTTCTGGAACACCTACGGCTTCTTTGTTCTATATGCCCGCCTCGATGATGTTGATCTGGGCGCCGACATCCCGGTGGCGGAACGACCAGAGATTGATCGCTGGGCCATGGCACTCGCGAACGAAACCGTCGAGCGCGTTACCATAGCTCTCGATAACTTTGATGCCAAGGGAGCGGGCGAGACCCTCGAATCCTTTATTGATCAGTTATCAAACTGGTATGTGCGCCGCAATCGACGTCGGTTCTGGAAGTCGACAGACTCCGGCGACAAACAGTCCGCCTACCTGACGCTCTATGCGTGTCTCGACGTTGCTCACAAGCTGATGGCGCCCTTCGTGCCTTTCCTGGCGGAACACGTGTATCAGAACCTCATCAGAAACGCGCAGCCCGATGCTCCGGAAAGCGTGCATCTGGCCGCCTGGCCCGAAGTTCAGCCGCATTGGCGCAACGACGAACTACTTCACGATATCGGGGTCGTGCAAAAAGTGGTTGGCCTTGGCCGCCAGGCCAGGGCCCAGTCCGGGGTGCGGACACGCCAGCCGATGGCTCTGGTTCGCGTACGCGCACCCAGCGAGAAGGCCTCCGCCGCACTCGATCTGCATCGGGATCAGATCCTGGAAGAGCTCAACGTTAAGGCGATTGAGTTCATCGCCCGCGATGCGGCCCATGTCAGCTACCGCATCAAGCCTAATCTTCCGGTACTCGGAAAACTATACGGCAAGCAGATCCCGGCGATCAAAAAGGCGCTCTCGGAAGCCGACGGTGCCACGGTCGCGAGCCTGGTTGCCCGCGGCGAAGCGGTCATCATCGACCTACCCGACGGGCAGATCAGTATTGACCCGGAAAACCTGCTGGTAGAGACAAGCGCTGAAGAGGGCTACGCCTGTGCCGAAGACGCGGGCTTTCTGGTTGAATTTGACACAGCCCTCAGCGATGCGCTGATCGACGAGGGTTTCGCTCGGGAAATCGTGCGCTCGGTTCAGGACGCACGAAAACAGGCAGGCCTGGAAGTCGCCGACCGGATTGTTCTCGGCGTATCCGGGTCACCGGCGATCGATCGTGCGCTTGCCAACCATCGTGAGTTCATCATGACCGAGACTCTGGCGATAAGCTGGGAAGTGGACCAGGCGGATTCTCTGCTGGCCGTGAACGGCGAACTCGGTGAAGACCACTGGCGACTGGAGATCAAGAAAAGCTAGCAGGCGAATAGGGCGAGAGCTGCAACAAGCGAGGACCGACTCGCGCATTCGGCACTGCAGTTAGAAGGATGAAAGTGTGCAGACAGCGGGCCACGCCGTTGCCGTTCCCCGTCGTATCTCCGAGCTCGAACTTCGCACCCCTCTACCCTGTGACCCCGTTTTTGGCGGAAAACTGCACGGAAAAAGTCGTTGATAATACTGAGAACTATTCGCAGTATTCGCCAGCGCAATGAGGCGCACCTGATTCGAAATCGTTCGGAGCGTCTGGCATGCCTACAAATCAATTCTCCTTTCTTTGCCAATCGCCTGGGCGACTGTCACTTGTGGGCACGAGGCTTGCGCTGTGCATCCTGGGTTGCTCAGTTACCCTCGGTACCCAGGCCCAGGACGATGATGCCGAAAAAGGCGAAGCGGAACAGCCGCGAAGGGTCGTTGAAGAGGTCATTGTTTATTCAACACGCTCCGATCGGACCCTGGACAAACTGACTCGCTCCGCGCGCGTTTACACTGACGAAGACCTGCTCAAGTTCAATCAACAGACCACGAGTGTGCAGGAAATACTGGGTAAAACCATCCCGGGTTTTGCGCCGCCCGTAACCGAAGGTAGCGCCGGTTCCCTGACACTCCGCGGGCGCGATCCGTTGTTTCTGATCGACGGTGTGCCTATTGCCTCCAACACCAATTTCTCTCGCTTCCTGGACAAGTTTGATCCGCTCACCATCGGTCGAACGGAGGTCGTATACGGCCCCACATCGTTGTACGGAGCAGGCGCAACGGGCGGTGTTATTCAACTGTTTACCCAGGAGCCCAGCGAAGAAGGACTTCAGTTCAGTCTCGGATCACAGTTCCGCGCCTACGCTACTGGAAGCGACGCCAGGAGCGAGGATGGCTTCTCGCCCAAGGTGAATGCGAGCGTCAGCGGCAGCATCACAGATGCTTTGAGTATCTATGCCTTTGTGAGTTACGAAGACGTTAACGGCGTTTTTTCATCCCGAGACGAGTTGATTACCGGGCGGAGCGCCTTCGTGAACGACACGACCTACTTTGTGAAAGCCCGCTACGACTTCTCAGATCAGCAGTCCCTCACCGCCATTGTCAACGGCACCGAGTTGGAGTCGGCCGACCGACAATTTGAGCTTGCCGGCGCCGGTAACGAGTTCGGCGGCCAGGTCGCGACCGAAGCCGATGTGGTGTTCAGCTACGCGCAGCCACCCACCAATGAGTTTTTGTACTCAGCGCTTAAGTACAGCCACAGCGACCTCCTCGGCGGATCCGTAAACGCTCTTGCCTATTACAGTGACTCTGAGTTCCTCAATCCTGGCAGCGATATTCGCGAGATCGTCGCGGCCGGTATTTTTCCCGCTGAATGGCCTGGTCTCTGGCAATCAGGGCGTATTAACGAAGAGTTCGGTCTACGCGGCGATTATTTCCGCGACCTTAACGATCGTTTAAGCATTGCCGTGGGATTCGACTACAACACCGTGGACAGTCAGAGCTTACTGCCCATTTCAAGCGAGGAAGGATTTGACGACACCCGATTCTTCGACGCGGTGCGTATCGCCGAACAGACCCCGCCATTCAACCTCGACGCGGTCGGTGTCTTTGCAGAGGCGAGCTACGAACTGACCGAAGAGTTGACTTTAACCGGTGGCGTTCGCTGGGATCGTTTTGACTACGAGGTTGAGGGCCCTTATGACGTGGTCTTCTTTCTTCCGCCGTTCTCGTTGCCTGGAGAGCGTCCGGGAGGCGAAGGCGATGCCGACGGGTTTTCCTACAACGTTGGAGTTGCCTACGACTGGACCGACGAGACCTCGATATTCGCTAACTTCTCCCAGGGCTTTGCCATTCCGTCCCTCGGCTTCATTGGCAACAACGTGGACCCGGGTGTGGAAATCTCAAGCTCGGATCTTGTAGATCCGGTCATCACCGACAGCGTTGAACTGGGAGTACGCGGGTCCGTCAGGCAGCTCTCCTACGAAGCGGCGGCGTACTACACCGAATCTGAATTCGAGACAACCATTGTGATCGGAGCAAGGACCGGTCTCACGGCTCGAACGCGAGCGCCCGTGCGCATCTGGGGGCTTGAATTCTCAGGCGATATTGTTTTCACCGAGCGCTTATCTCTGAACGGCTCTCTAACCTGGGTAGATGGAGAATCAGACCCACTGGATACCGGCGATTTCGTTGCGCTGTCGACGCAGGATGTTCCCCCGCTCAAAGTCTCCTTGAATCCAGACTATCAACTCACCGACGACTGGTCCTTGTTTGGGCAGATTTTCTTCGTTGACGATAGAGATGATGGTTTCAAAGCGGGGACCGACCCGAGCGCGTCATCGGACTACCTGCTGGTCGATATTGGAACGAATTTGAACCTGGATTTTGGAGACCTGGGCACGGGCGTCCTGAACTTTCAGGTCACGAACCTGTTCAACCAGAACTATATACCTGCAGGAGAGATCACGTTTATTCCAGGTAGAGTCCGGCCGGGAGCACATGCCCTGGATTCGCGAACTTCTCGCGAGCTGAGACCTGCTGAACAACGTGCGACGCAGGACACTAGAACGTGTGCTGATAAGACATCGATATGGCCCTACCTGCTCCCGGCCGGACTCTACCTGGACTAAACGTGATCTCTCCTGCAGGTATATAGTTCTG
>JBCCPL010000007.1:0-157598 GCA_039111155.1 Pseudomonadota bacterium
CCGAACTCAGCAGTGAAACGGTGCATCGCCGATGGTAGTGTGGGGCTTCCCCATGTGAGAGTAGGTCATCGCCAGGCTTCGAATACCAGCGCCTCATCCGGATACGGGTGGGGCGTTGTTCGTTCCAGCCTACGTTTCTTTTTCTCTTGCGAGCGGCCGACACCGGGTTGGATAGTGATCAGACTGTGCTACCTTCTTAGCGCACGCATGCCCAGCAGCCTAGGAGATGTCAGTGTCATTAGCCCTCGCTCGACTCATTGCCCTCACCGCCCTCGTTTTCAGCCCGCTGGCTTCGTCCCAGATTCTCGCTCCCGAGCAGATGGAGCAGTTGGCGTTTCGACACATCGGCCCAATTGGTAATCGGTTGATTTCCGCCACCGGTGTGCCAGGTAACCCGATGATCTATTACGTCGGAGCTGCCTCCGGCGGAATCTGGAAAACAAACGATGGCGGAATAAAGTGGGCTCCAATGTTCGACGGCGAGCGTGTGCATTCGATAGGAGCTCTGGCACTGGCACCGAGCGAGCCGGAAGTCATCTATGCCGGTACTGGTGAGTCCTACATTCGCTCCAATGTGTCGATCGGCAATGGGGTGTGGAAATCCACCGACGGAGGGTCTAACTGGACCCATCTGGGACTGGAAAACACCGGGCGCATCAGCCGCATCGTGGTACACCCGACTAATCCAGAGTTGGTTTACGTTGCTGCGCTGGGTCATGGCTACACCCCGCAGCAGGAAAGGGGCATCTACAAATCGTCGGACGGAGGCGCCAGCTGGGTGCAGGTCCTGCACGTGGACGACGACACCGGGGCCTCCGATCTGGTCATGGACCCGCACAATCCACGTATTCTGTTCGCCGGTATGTGGTCATTGGAGATGCGTCCTTGGACTCGTAAAAGCGGCGGACCTGGAGGCGGCATTTACAAATCGCTGGACGCGGGCGAGACCTGGACCAGGCTGGAAGGCAACGGATTGCCGGAAGGCGAGATCGGCAAAGTCGCGCTGGCTATGACAGCAGCGAAGCATGGACGTCTTTACGCATTGATCGAAACCGGTGACGGAATACCGCTGGACGGGAAACCCACCAACACCGGAGAGCTGTGGCGCTCCGAAGACCGGGGCGAGTCCTTTGCCTTGATCAACTCGGACCGGGATTTGAGCGGACGCGGTGCCTACTACACCCGCAGTACGGCGTCGCCGGACAACCCGAACGAGATCTACTTCTTTTCTGCAGCCTACGCGACCAGTATCGACGGCGGTCAAACCGTCAGCATTGCCTCTAGAGCCGATCGACCCAACTGGGATCATCACGACATGTGGGTTGACCCAAGTAACGGCGATCGGCAAATTGTTGTAGGGGACGGCGGACTCTCAATCAGCCATAACCGAGGCGAGTCCTGGCATCGGGTGCAGCTACCGGTCGCGCAGCTTTACCACGTCACAACCGACACGGCGATTCCCTACAACGTGCTGACTAATCGTCAGGACGGTCCGTCTATGCGCGGACCCAGCCGAAGCCGCAGGCAAAGCTCCAGTGATGGGTTCATTGGCACAGGCCTGTGGCACGATGTTGGCGGCGGTGAGAGTGGATTTGCCACCGCCGACCCAACGGACCCTAACATCGTCTGGTCCAGCGCGTCAGGCTATGGCGCCTTGGGCGGGGTGGTAGTGCGCTGGGACAACCGAACGCGTCAGTTTCGTCAGGTTGAGGTATGGCCCGAGCTGACCGCCGGCACGCCGGCAGTCGATGTGAAATACCGTTTCCAGTGGACCTTTCCGCTGCTGATTTCTCCGCACGATAGCAATACCGTGTATGTCGCCAGCCAGCACGTGCATCGCACCACTAATGGCGGACAAAGCTGGGAAGTTGTCAGCCCAGATCTGAGTCTTGATGACGAAAGCAAACAGCAGTTTTCCGGCGGGCTCACGGGCGACAACATTGGTGTTGAGTACGCCAACGTGGTCTACGCGCTCGACGAGTCCCCGCTCAAGCAGGGACTTTTGTGGGCCGGCACGAACGATGGGCTCGTGCATGTCAGCCAGGACGGTGGCGCCAACTGGAACAACGTCACCGCAAACATTCCACGCATTCCGAGCTACGGTGCGGTACGCAATATCGAGGCTTCAAAATATAACGAGGGGACGGCCTATCTCACCGTTGACGCGCACGAAATGGGTGATTTCAAACCCTACGTTTACGTAACCACCGACTTTGGAAGCTCCTGGAAGCAAATTACATCGGGCATCGAGGAAGGCGTTCTGAGCTATGCACGAATGATCAAGGAAGACCCGGTTAATCCCAACGTGCTCTACCTGGGTACCGAGAACGCGCTGTACTTTTCCCTGAACCAGGGCGGCGAGTGGCAATCGCTGATGACCAATTTGCCGTCCAGCCCAATGTACTGGATGGACATACCCGAGCACTTCAATGACTTGGTCGTTGGAACCTACGGTCGCGGCATCTGGATTCTCGATGATCTGACTCCGATCCAGCAGTTCACAAGCGACGTGGCGGAGTCTTCTCTGCACTTATTTGATCCCAAAGATGCTTACCGGTTACGCCCAGTCTCGAGGGTGATGCAGTTCTTCAAAGAGCCGTCCTTTGGCGATGATCCGCCGATCGGAACATCGCTGCATTATTGGCAAGCGGAGGAAATGGAAGATGCGGTCACGCTGGTGATAAGTAACGAAGCCGGCGAGACGGTACGGACCATCGAGCACGAAGGACAGGTCGGTATAAACCGCGTGTGGTGGGACTTTAAAGAGGACCCGACGACCGAGCTGGTGCTGCGCACTAAACCCGTTTATGCGGACTGGTATCCACTGGGCGAAGACGGAACGCGTAAGTCCGTGGTAGAGCCGCTGAGCCTGATGGCGAGCCCCGGACTCTACACCGTTACGCTAAAGTCCGGAGACCTTGAGCAGTCTCACCAGTTCGAGGTCATGAAAGACCCGAACTCCGAGGGGAGCCTGGACGACATTAGAGATCAGAAGGCCCTGCTCGATCAGATACGAGCAGATTTCGAGGAGATGTCACTGGCAGTCAATGAAGCCGAGCGCCTTCGCAGACAACTTCGGGACTTGCTACCCATGCTGCCCGAAGAAATGCACGAGGAAGTCAATGCTCTGGATGCCACTGTTACGGCGATTGAAAACCAGATGCTGCAGATCCAGCATACGGGCAAAGGGCAGGACGTGATTCGACTCCCCGGTAAGCTCATGGAAAAGCTCGCGTATCTTGCATCCACCGTCGCGATCGCCGACTTCCGTCCTGCGGATCAGTACTTAGAGGTTTACGAGTCGTTGCACCGAGAATGGACCGAAAGCGCGAGTGCCTGGAACGGTGTCAAAAGCGGCGAAGTCGCAGCCATGCGCGAACGTTTAATTGCGGAACAGCTGGGGCCGCTGGTCTTAGGGCCCGATTGAACCGTGGGTTAGGGGTTGAAGAGTATCTGGCTGTCGACAGTATCCTAGGAATTGTGGGCCAAACACGACGCCATGATGCTCCGAGTCGTTGCGGTGTTTAGTGCGGCGAGGCCGCTCCGCATCTGTGTAGCTTCTACTCAACCGCGTCAATCACCTTTTGACGCTCATCGATCTTGCCCTGCAGCTGTTCCAGGTTCTCCATGGTCTCCTTGAGCTGTTTAGGTGAGACGGTCATGCCTGGCATGCGGCTTAACGGTGAGGTGTTCGACTCTACCGAGGAGGGAGCCTGTTTTTGAGGCACTTCTAGGGCATCGACTAGGTTGGCATCGCTGATTTCGATGAGTTCTGCGTTTGAGTCGGGTGGCGCTTGATCAGAAAAGTGCCACGCGCCGTTTTCGTCCTGCCATCTATACACCGTCCCATACACCGACGCTGCCTTCTCAGGCATCACCTCCTTGCCAGTTGCCATCACCTGCTGCTTAAGCTCATCGACGGTTGCGGGAACATCTGGTTTCCAGTCGTCCAAGGTCATGATCGGCTCGCCATCCGGACCCTTGATGATCATGGGGGCGACGCACGCAACAAGTAGTATCGCTATCAGTAACTTTCCGGCCACACTGTGACTCCTGGGCGTAACAACGTCGTCACTAAAGTTTAGCAGGCAGGGTGGTAGGGACAGGCACCATGAAGCCTTGTTGCGATACGGTCGCCATTTGAAAGCAGAGTAATTCTTTACATAGAGCTACTAAGGCGTCTTTAACGTGGCTTCTGAAGGATGATACGCGCTATACAGTTCGCGCCGCGGCATGTTGCGAGCCGAAGTCGCAACTCAATCTGGCCGTGGTCGGCGAATTTGGCGTGTTTGTGACTCCGCCAGCCTTGTTTCCACTATGCCGCGTCGGAACCTGAGTCGGTCCGATTCAGCCGCGTAGTCCGCATCGACGTTAAGGGGAGGCACGCTGGGGTGACTCGTTGCAGACAGGCTTGCGTCAACTACTCCGTCTTCATATCGGCCTGATCCGTAAAGAGTCATCCAGCCTGCGCTGCGCACGCCAAAGATATGAAATGTATCCCGCGTCGCCGGGTCGGTCAGCAGGTAGAAGAACGGTTCGAATGTGCCGATCTCCAGATTCTCGGCGACAAGCACGCCCAGAACGGTTTGACGCTCCGT
Source organism: Pseudomonadota bacterium (assembly GCA_039111155.1). Lineage (GTDB taxonomy): Bacteria > Pseudomonadota > Gammaproteobacteria > Pseudomonadales > Halieaceae > Congregibacter. The sequence continues at coordinate 4,599 of JBCCPL010000007.1, forward strand.
AAGTGCCGCAATGCCTGTTCCGATAAGTTCTCGATTAGCGATAAAGATGTGCAGACGGTTCGGGCATTCGACGCGCCATGCATGATCCAGCGCGAGATCAATACCAGGGATGAACATACCTCGGAGTTCTATTTGCTCACGAAGACTTTTACTCAAAACGCCGGTTCCGAGTTTGGCGGAGTCACGATTGGTCGTCTTAAAGACTCGGCTAGGAACATCATGCCGGTACTGCCCCAGGCCGTGTCGGTAGGATAAAAAACACTTGGCGCTACGCAGAATTCTTTGCGTCGTTCGGTTGCCGGTACGGACCTCTTTTAGAGACTGGAGATCGCTGGCCGTACCGATTTTGCCCAGTCGTTCGATGACTCGATTAAGCACTATCGTATCGCCGTCGCCTAGTGTCGCGCGTAGCGTCTCAAGCGCTATTGGCCGGACTTCTTGTGTCAGCGCCGCGAGCGCCTTAAGTCGCATAGACCGATCTAGGCCTGTATCGAGCACTAGAGATCTCAGCGTCACCTCTAGTCGGGGCGGTCTTGTTTCCGCAAGCTCGAGCAACGCCTCATTCCGGCCGGTTGTTCGCGGAGGGGATCTTACCAACGCGCGCAGCTGGCTTGCCCGAGAGCCGGATCGTCCGTTTACGGGCATGGACTCTGGATAGTGCAATGGTCGTCCATAGTGTTACCTTGAGCTGCTGTCAGCAAGACTGAATTGCGTACATCACGCACTCCCCCTACTACCGGGGTGCAACCCGTCTGCGCCATGAGATTGTTCTGACCCGCATTGGTTGCGGGGCAAGGTCCGGCCGGCAGTGCGTTATGGTTGTGAGGCAAGCCGAGAAAGTGGCCGATTTCGTGCGCGAACGTACGCGACATACCCTCCGGCCCGTTATCGACTCCGCCGGCGACGCAGCCGTCGTCTTTGGAGTCGATATCACAGTCCCCTGGTACCGGCGAGAGGCCGAGCAATCCGGTGATCGTGCGAACAACGAAGGCGTCTATTCCGTCATTGCGGACCGAAAAGGCTTGCCAAAGATCTTCCGCCTCGTCGGCGCCATTGATGTCGGCGAAGCCATTTGCGTCAGCGTCATCCACTACGTAATGCTGTACGCGACCAACACCGATTCCCCGCGTGCGAAAAATGTTACGAACTCTAAAGATTGAGTAATCGATATCGATTAAGGCGGTGTCGTTCTGGGTGGCGGTGAAGGTATCGAAGCCGACGCGAATCACGTTTAGATGTATGTGGTCGCCATCAATGTCGTTAATGAGTTGGCGGACAGAAACCGATGCCGCTGCGCCCGTTGGATCAGGCGGTACGAGGCTCCGCCGGAACCCAAACATGCGTCGCAGCAAGGAGCGGTCGGCCGACATGTCGACATCAAAACAGTTCTGCATCAGAGATCGAAGACTGACATCCATAGAGTGCTCCTACTGCAGCGAAACCAGCATGTCGACAAGCCCTACGCCGCTCTCAAGTGGCGTAAGCGCCTTCCCCAGAATGGAACCCATCGCCGTCTGGTGATCGTCAACGCGCATCGCACAACCTGTGCGTTCCGATGTCGTCAAAAAGTCGCCGATCCGAATAGGGTTCGAGTTAGCATCAACCTGTACAGAAACCTTACCCATGATCGAAATCGGCACGCGGCTACCGCCCTTGCTCGGATCGCGATCAAGGATGACGCCAGGGCGGTAGGTCCCGGCTCCAGCGACCACGCCAACCACTCGGCGGTCGTTGGCGTCCCTGCACGCTCTAAGACGCCCGTCTTCGCCGAGGATCATCACTGCACCTGGCAAGGCTTCGGTGGGATCAGCGACATCGAAGTCTTCGGCTGCGTCGCCATTGCGAAGAATGATGTCACCTGTCTCGCCGTTCAGGTGGATCGTTTCATTTCCGGCGTTGTTACGAACTCTTACATCGCCTTCGTTCTCTTCGGTGCCGATAAATAGCTCTGCGGTCGCCGCGCTGAAGTGAAGCGCCTGGCGCCCGTTGTCATCGAGCACGCTGATGTCGCCCTCGTTGCCATCGGTGCCAATTGTGAGAAATGCCGACTGGCCATTGAAATCAAACACCTGTCGACCTTCGTGATCGAGAACCCGAATATCGCCCTCGTTGCCGTCGGCACCAACAGTTAAAAAGGCGGTGCGGCCATTCATGTCGAAGACTGTCCGCCCGTCGTTATCCAGAACGCGGATATCACCTTCGTTACCTGCAACCCCTACGGTTACAAAAGCTGCGTCGCCATTCATGTCGATAGCATTTCGACCCGCTTGGTCGAGAATACGGATATCACCTTCATTGCCATTGGCGCCAACGGTGAGAAATGCCGTTTGGCCGTTGAAGTCGAATACACGCCGGCCTTCGTGATCAAGAACCCGAATGTCGCCTTCATTGCCGTCGGCACCAATCGTGAGGAACGCATTTTGGCCGTCCATGTCGAAGACGGTCCGTCCGCTGCTATCGATGACTCTAATGTCACCCTCGTTGCCATCGGCGCCGATCGTGAGAAATGCTGTCTGGCCATTGAAGTCAAAGACACGCCGGCCTTCGTGATCGAGGACGCGGATATCGCCTTCGTTACCATCGGCTCCGATCGTGAGGAAGGCCGTCTGCCCATTGAAATCACAGACGGTGCGGCCCTCTTGATCGAGAACGCGAATATCACCCTCGTTTCCATCCGCTCCAATGGTCAGGAAGGCGGAATCTCCGTTCACATCAAAAACCGTACGACCGCTGCTATCTTGAACGTGGAGATCGCCTTCGTTGCCTTCGGTACCCAAGATGAGGAGGGCAGTCTGTCCATTCATGTCGAAGACGATTCGCCCATCGCTATCAAGCACTCGGATATCGCCCTCGTTGCCTTCCGTTCCAACGGTCAGGAAAGCCTCGTTGCCATCGGCCATGATCGCGGTAGCCCCCTGATCGTCGGCAATGAGGATCTCTCCGGCCTTGTCGGAAGAACCAACAGCGATTTGGGCTTGATCTCCATCGAGGGTAATACGAACCGTCTCCCCGCTATCGAGAACCTCCAGCGTCCCCATCACTTGATCGGTCATTGATACCTCCTGCCTGAATGCTCTCGTTGTTATATCGGCAGCTGAGTTGCGCTTGCGAATACTCTGAGTATAGACACTCAGCGAATTTGTGAGCGGTCTTTTGGCTGGATCGTGTTGCGCGCGTTTTGCTTGGTCGTCGTGATGCTTCAGCCGCCCTGGGCAGCGAAGACAGGGCTACTCGTATCCGACAACTTATTGGCAAGCTCAGGTGAGTTGCCAGCCCTCACCCTTTGGCAGATCTGTCTGTGTAGATAAACCGACGGCTAAAGACACAAGACATTACGTGCGTGGATACATCGTCAAGTAGTAAAAGTGGCTTGTGGGTGATTCGCACCCGAGGGTACAAGGGTCTAAACCGGAAGCGTTAGCGATTAGTGGACGAGTGTTCCAGAGTAGGAATTACTTGCGCAGAACGTACTGTTGCGGCGCCCGTCAGCGGTGGTAGACAACGGAACCTTCTTTGTACGTCGCTACCACTTTGATCTCCGCCAATTTGCTTTCTTCGACTTCCAGAGGGTTCTCCGAGAGTATGACCAGATCGGCGAGCTTTCCTGGCTCCAGCGTTCCTTTACGATCTTCTTCGAAGTGCTGCCAGGCAGGCCAGACCGTCATAGCGCGAAGCGCCGTCATTACATCCACTCTCTGACCCGGACCGAGGATATCGCCGGTTCGGGTACGCCTCGTTACCGTGGCCGAAAGAACACGCATCGAGTCTGGTAGCGCAACCGGGGCATCGTGATGAGTGCCGAACTTCATGCCTTGCTCCACGAGCCATCCGGTGGGTGAGATGTTCTCGGCACGCTCGGGCCCGAGCACCGAATCGCGATGCCAGTCCCCCCAATAGAAAGTATGCATAGGGAAGAGCGACGGAAAGATACCAAGCTCCTTAAGCTTGGATACCTGGTCTTTTCGCAGTGTTTGCCCATGTATGAGCACCGGGCGGTTCTCCACGTTCGGGTGTGCCTGGCGTGCCGCCCGCACGGCGGAAATCAATTCATCGATTGCTGCGTCACCATTGGCATGGACCATGATCTGCCAGTCGTTCGCAAACGCCTTGAGCACGCTGGCTTTCGTTGTTTCGTTATCAATGGCCGAGTAGCCCGAGTAGCTTCTGGATTGGCCGAGTGGTGGGACACGGTAGGGCTCGCTAAGCCAAGCCGTCTTACCCTGGGGCGACCCGTCAATCGTCAGCTTCACACCACCGATGCGGTAGCGATTACGGTACGCAGTGCTTGTCTCCACCGTCTCTAGCATGAGCATGTCGGGATACGACACCAGGTCGATCTTAAGCTTGTCGCGATCGGCGACTCGTTGCATAGCCCCCATAGTTTGCGGGTTCGCGCGGCCCTCCTGCGCGGTCGTGTAGCCAAACCGAGCCATTGCATCAAGCCCGGCCAACAGCATGTCGTCTTGTGTCGCGTCGTCGATGTCCCCGAGGGCACCGAAGAGCAGCTGAAAAAATGCGTACTCTTCGGCAACACCGTTGGGCTGCGAGCTTCCGGGTTCGCGGCGGAAAGCCCCACCTTTAATGTTCGGTGTTCGAGGTCCGATACCCGCCAGCTCGAGAGCCTTGGAATTGGCAACACCCAGGTGACCCGATTGGTGAATCAGTATTATCGGTACTTCGGTACTGACTTTGTCGAGATCGAGTCGCGTCGGGTGCCGTTGCTCAACAAGCTGAGAGTCGTCGTAGCCAAAGCCGACCAGCCAACCGGTTTTTCTTTTAAGTATGGGTTCCGTTGCCGCGTAATCAGCAAGGATTTTCTGTATCGCGTTGATCCCGTTACCCGGACCATCAGGAGGTGGCAGTAGGTTTGCGCTGAGTACCTGAAGCCCTATGAAATTGGCATGGCTATGCGAGTCGAAGAAACCCGGCACCAAAGCGCGGCCATCGAGCTCCACCCAGGCGGTGTCTGGCGAGGCCAGCGCCATGAGCTCTGCCTTAGTCCCCACTGCGCTGATCTTACCGTCTTCGACCGCCAGGGCTTCTACGATTTGATCGTTTTCATCGAGAGTGATGATGGGACCACCGGAAAAGATCTGCTCCGGTGCACTCTCAACCATCGTGCAATCAAGCCCCGCAAACGCTGACGCGATCAGGAATGGACACAGAAAGCCTGACCGCGAAGTGTTCTGTATCCGATACTTAGAGCAAGTTTGGGATTGTCGACGCTCGCCTCTGGGTACAAGCATGAGCGTCGACGCGATGAACAGACCTACTCTTCTGATATCGAAACCCAGTCTGAGTTGTTCGCTAGCATGTCGGCAACCCATTCTTTAATCGTGGTGTTGCCCACGCTTAGATCAAAAGCCCGTTGGATGAATGTGTGGTCGCTTCCAGCCACGATCAAGAATCGGAAGCGATCGGGATGTGCCGCTTCGATCACGGGCATCTCAGCTCGTAGAGCTTGTTCAAACGCTGGACCTCCAATTTGCAGGAAGTCATCCGCGATCACCGTGTCCTGCGCCGTGCTCATAAATCCAGTAATCAGGTTTGGATCTTCATTGAGCTGGTAGATAGTGTATTCCGTCGTATGCCCATCTTCATTGATACAGGTAGGACAGCTTTCGGGAATGTAGGCGAGGGAGTTCCACTCTGTTGACACAAACTGTGTGTAACCGGGAAAAGCGATACCTACGCCGGAGTCATTGAGCATGCGGATGGGCACGTCCGGCCAGAGGCGTCGGACCAGTGGCAGTGCGTAGTTCGTTCCATAACCCCCGGCGCTATTGCCGGTGAGTAGTATGGAACTTGGACTGGGGTACGCCGCAACAACGACATCAAGCCCCGCTGAAAGGTTTTGAACTCCACGATGAAACCGATCCAGAGCGCCGTCGCCGTCATCATCGTAGTCCTGATCACCTGAGAATACCGAGCCATCGCAATAGGGGAAGTAGGCGACATCAAAGTCGGCCGCTGGGTTCTCGGCATCCGCCGGGCTGTTGATGCCTACTCCGAGGCGAAACAGGTCATTGGATGCTTCTTCCCGTGCCGCGCATAGCTGGCTCGTACACGCACCGCCGCCCTCAAGAAAGATCATCAGATCCTCACCGCTGCCGTCACGGACGGCCATGCGATACTCAGTACCTCGCAAACACTGCGGTCCGCCGGCGCCGGTGCCGAATACATGTTCGGTAACTCCATCGGTTCCGACACTCGACATCATAGGCGTGAATTGTCCCAGGTATTGCCCCACACCCTGCTCGAAGAGTTCGGCGAACGGTGGCGGTGGTTCTCCGCCGTTGCAGACGAACGACGTCTGGTCTATCTCATCGGTCTGCAAGAGCCCATCGCGATTGCCGTCGATGCCCGAGTCGATACGAACGCCGCCATTAGGGCAGTTGTCATCCCTGATCGGCAAATCAGTTTGGACGAGTAGGGAACTTAATCCGTCGGCACCATCAGCACCGGGACTCCCTCGCGTACCTGGAGCGCCGTCTTGCCCGTCATCTCCGTCACAGGCGACCAGCAGTATGGTGGATAGGAGGACAATCAGGCGAGGAGCCCGCTTTGAGAAGAGCATAAAAATCCCTTTGTTTATGATTATTTTCCGGGCCGGAAGATAGCAAGCTCAGTGCGTGTTTCCCATGTGCTTTGTTCGCTTTATCAGCAGTCGTTAGCGTGTTGACTGGCAATTATGGCTTGGTGCACACCACTTGCGCAGGCGAGCGTGAATCGCGATCACAAGGTGACGCTGGCCTCTTCGCGCACGAGTTTATCGTGCTGTCGTTGTTATCAGGCGGTGTTGTTATCAGGCGGTATAGACGCATTCGAAGATGTCGGGCACATCGTCGAACTTTAACTTTCGAGACAGCCCACTCCAGCTGCTTTTGCCGCGTTTGAAACCTTCGTCTTGGCCTGCCGGTTTACCGAAATCGATCCTGAGTAAGCGCCCACCCTTGATCGGATCCACAAGCGTCCAGTATCCGCGCGCCGCATCATAGCCCGTCACGATTACGGCGTGGTCAACACCTCCTGGGCCATGGGCCAGCAGAACCAGTATCGCTGGTCCGTGTGTGGCCACTACTCGATTGATATCGGTGATACCCGTTATCTTGTGCTCCCTAAAATGCAGCTTACTGACATACAGCGGTCGCATTCGCTTCCCGGGTAAGCCATCCGGGAGTTTGTTGTAACCGGGGCCGATGAGTTTTTCAAAATCTGAAAAGGCTCTAGCACTGTCCCTTAACTTGAACTTCCGTGCCCACAGCATAAATGCGCTGGCTCGCCAGCAAGTATGCGAAGTGCTCTGAGCGCGAAACAGCGGGTAGTCCCGGTAAACGCGTCGGGGCTTCGACTCTACAGGTTGCAGGTAGCTCTTCGAAGGTATGTGAATCACGTCGCCGGGATGTATGAGATTCGGGTTGGGCCGAAGACTCATGAACTCCTGGTTTCCGTCCGAAAAATATAGGTTGCGCCAGTGACGAATGCCATATCGGCGCGCGATTCTCGTCAGGTTTTCACCGCGAGCTACGGTGTGTGTCGTCATTTCAGTACCTCACCCCGCAAGAGCGTTTTTGAGCGTCACCTATAGGATAACCGCAAGTGAACGCCGCGGTTGCTGATCTCGGACGGTTAAAACAGGACAAACACTGCAAACTTGGTTTTGCTTGGATCCAAATAAAACAGTGTGTGTTCACTTCAAACCGAAAGATAAAGATAGAAGGAGTTCGCTGACCGGAGGCTCTCAGGCTAGCAGTCAGATGTACGAAGAGCTGGGTTCGTTTGGAATCTCGCTGCGTATGGTTGCAAGGCGTTATCCTCTGTTTCGGAATCTACATACGCGGCCTGCTTTGCCGACTGGTCGCTCTCAAAGTCACTTCGGCACTATGACGTGCACTTGCTTCGTTGCTGGGTGCGGTCATCTACGGATTGATTTGTGCCGTCTGAGACGACAGTATTTTCGATCTTGTCGCCTGTGAGGAAATCGAATGTACGCTAACGAGCGATGGTTTAAAGACCCAGAAAGCCGGCGTGCTGCCCAAGGACAGTCCAAAGCCGTGGTCGACGAGCGTGGGCGTGCGCTTTTTTATCATGGCACTGGAGGGATGCAGTCACCTGCGCGCTATGTTTTAAAAAGTGGGTCGGTTCTATTTCGTTTTGCGCGAAAAGGCATCGCGCCCAAAGACGGCGTCACGGGCGCCTGGTGGATGAGCCAGGAATCGTTCCAAAAAGTTAGCGCGATGTCTCAGCAGAGCGACATCAGTATTGCGATGGCGGCCAGACTTCTGTGCTGCATCCCGCCGGAATGGAGCGATATGGGGACGCTCATGCGCGCGAAGGTACGAGAGCCACTGCTCGCATTTCGCGGCCTGGGTCGCGATGTGGTGATCTCCGACAAGCTGGGAACCCATCGGCTTAAGGCATACAACGACATATCCGCTCGTCGCCTGTATCAGCTTTTCATTCCCGGCCTGCGTGAGTTGGCCGCGCAACCAAGCCAGCGGGTAGTCCCTGGGGCAATCGTTCCCGAACAGCTGTGGAATATAGACGTCAAAGCCGCCGCTCGCGGATTTCTGTATCTCTAATACAACCGCAAAGAGTTTCGCTAGAACCAGTGTTGCAAACTATGCCCGCTACGAGTTTGTTAGATCGCATATCACTTGAGTAAATTGGAGGCGTCTTTATAGGATGTTACGCAGGCGCAGAGTCAAAGAGGCAACGACTTGCTCCCCTTTTTGATTTAATTGTGCCAGAGTCATAAATTAGTCGTGCTTGACCGGTCGCAGCCTTTATACGAGCTTGACGGTATGTTTTAGCGGAGTCTCCTTATGCAACCAGCCGCCAGAGTAGGCGATATGCATACATGCCCATTGGTAAATCCGGGCCCCGTTCCCCATGTCGGCGGGCCGATCATAAAGGGGCAACCGAATGTACTGATTGGCAGCATGCCCGCAGCACGAATCAGTGATATGTGTGTCTGCACGGGGCCGCCCGATACCATTGCGAAAGGCTCTGCTACGGTCCACATCGGTGGATTGCCCGCCGCGCGGATGGGAGACATGACCGCCCACGGCGGCGTGATAACCGTCGGCTGCCCCACCGTACTTATCGGGGATAAAGCCAACACGCCAGGCCCAGCCGGCGCGGGCGGTGGAAGCGGTTCTGCCGGTTCCGCATCGGTAGTACCGGCTGAGGGCACACCTGGGCTGTCGCCTCAAGCCACCGCACTCATTGAAGCGGCAGAAACAAATACGCCATTCTGCGAAGTCTGCTCGAAGGGCTGACTGGAAGAGCCTACTGCAGCATGTTCGCCGTCATAGACCTCGCCAGAGCCGTGGAGCTGAGAACTCCGGTTACCCTGCTAGCGCCGCCCCTCGGCCGCTCGCTTTTGGAGGAGTCCGCCTTTGCCGACACCGTCCCGGTGGGTCCCTGGCTTGTCGACCTGGATCAGTGCCCGGAAGTCCGTGCAGTCTGGCAGCAGCGCAAACCCGATAGTGGCTGGGGGTACACCTTCGAGAGCGAGTTGAATTTCGATCAACTTCGTCGGCACTTTCGGAAGTTCGCGTTGGTAAAGATTGAGGGGCGGGAGCACCCGGTTTTTTTTCGGTATTTTGATCCGTTGGTCCTACGCGCGTTTTTGAACGATTGGGGCATTGCGGAACAACGATCAAAATTCATGGCAATGATATCGAATTTGGCAACTTAAATTGCTTTAGTGTCCGACAGCTGGGTTTTCGAGAACGAGAAGGTCAGAGAATATGGGTAGCTGTAGCGAATGGCGTAATGTGCGATATCGATGTCAACAGAGGAAGCTAGATTTTGCCAAGCTCACTCGGGGCTATGACCGAGCTACAACATTCGCTCGAAGTAACTCTATTCCTCCTCTTTCTAAGCAATGTCTATTACGTACTTTCTCGCTCATCAAAAACTCGAATTAGAATCCAGTATTCGCTGCAAAGCGCTTCCTTTATCGGGAATTCCGTCTTCGTAGTGCTCAAGACGACAGCTATACCAAACATAGAGGAGTGAACCATCCATTAAGACCGCAAAGTGGCATGGGCATCGTGCCAACGACTATACATAGACCCGTATTCTTTCAATTAGATAGCCTAGCTTCGTATTCGAACGTGGGTTTTTTCGGGAACTCTTTATTGTGATTACTATATCCGCCGCGCAACTTCGCGCTTGCGATATGCAAGTGGACAGAGCATTTAGGTCGAGCCTTGCCGATCACATAGCCGAGTTCTCACCAGTTTTGGCCGGCATCTTGGGGGAGCAAGGATGCCACAGAGTAGTGGAATGCAGCCTAGCCAATGGTCGCCGTCATGGATTCGAGAGACGCGGGCCGCTAAAATTGTATCTTGAACTTACCCTGCTTCGTGGGTCTTGGTTTGATACAGACCCCCAATACAGACCGCTGCGATCTACTCTTCTGAGCGGTGACGAAGACTTGGTACGTGCGGAGACACTCCGGAGACAAACAGCGGAATATGCAGCCGCAGTAGCTGGGCCAGGGGCTATTTTAGTCGCCGATGCTCTAGAGCGTCTTCAAGAGTTAAGGGATCCGGCGCCAATCGCGCATGGTAAGACTGAGTTTGAATGCTGCCTTGAAGCTTTCGAGGCTGTTTATCCCGAGAAGCTAAATTTTATTGGACGTCTAGCCTTCGGGCGTCTAGATCAGCGTGCGCGAGGTTTTGCTTCGCGCATGGGCGCAAGACTGCGCAGATCTCATTGGTCCATTCTCGCTCTTATGCTTGCATTCGGTCACGGTTGCATGAGTGATCCTCTTTACCCTTGGATATCCGGAACCCTGGAAAAGAGGGAGGGCTTATCGCCAGACGATAGGATCGCGCACCTTGAACGCAAGGGGCGGCGCTGGCTGTCTCACGTGCTCATGAAAATCGAACGGGGTTAGGCTTTATGACGAGCGAGACCTCGACGTCCTCTCCTACCGCTACTATGGGCGACCGTACTGTGCCAAAGTGTGTTGCCAATTGCAGCGGCAAAACGGTTTATGACCGTAAATTTAAAACAGCCGAAGACGCCGCCGTTGCCGCTATGCAGGAGGCTAACCCTAGGTCGCACGTATCTAATCGAGAAATCGGTGGCTGGGTCCGTAAAAACGACGATGGTACCTTCACTCCGCGCCGCCCTGTTACTGGTACCGCCGATTCTCTGCCTAACATGCCCTCGCCAGAATCAAGTGACGTTGTTTGGTGGCATACACACGCCGCGTATGATCCGGCGTATGATAGTGAAAACTTCTCTCAAGGGGATCGTGGCTACAGCAATCACTTTGGCAAGCCAGGGTATGTTGCAACGCCCGCCGGCGCTATACGAGTGTATGACCCATCGGACGGCAGTGAGCGCACACTGCCTGCGACAACTAGCGCAGATCCCAAGAACCCTTGACAGCAGGTTATAAGAGATTAGTAGAATGGAATTAGTGTCCCTACTATCATTGATTCAAACTCCCGATATCTATGACGGCCAACTTGTTCGTGTAGTAGCTCTCGCGAGCGTCGAATTTGAGAAAGTCGCTTTATGGGGTGCACAGGAATACCTCGACAATTTTATTCCGAAGAACGCTGTGTGGCTGTCTCTGGACGATTTCAAAACCTATCTGCCCTTAAACGGACGTACGGTCATCGTGGAAGGGACATTTACTTCTCACTCTAACGGACATCTTGGTCTTTTTACCGGGACTATCGAAAGCGTCACCCGGATAGAGGCATGGCAGCCCTGACTGTTCGGAACTAGTCGCGACGAGCCACCGTGAGAACCTTGACGAAGGTAACAACCAATATTTGGCCAGCGCATTAGGTCATGCCCGGGCGAGCTGTTAGGCCGGTCGACTCAGGGCTGGGGCCGCTGAGCTTAGGCTACTGCATCCTCGGATTATGGAGACGAAGAAGGCCCGTACTCAGCGGCGGCGCGTCAGCATGTACGAGTGGTCTTTCGTGCTTTTCTTCTCGGGGCAGTGTGCCCAGCCGATACGTCGAGTCTTTTAATCCTGCTCTCGGAGTCAGTCTAAAAGTCATGGGATCAACTCCGTAATCTTTACCTCGCTCCTGGTCAACGTTTCAACAGCGAAGAACGTGTAAGAGCGCAACATATTGAAGTAGCCACGCGACTAATTTGTCTAGACTTGAACGGGAACCTATACGGGATAAAAGACTAACGTGCGGCTTTTTGATAGGCGCTCTTGACCATAGATCCCATACCCTTTTTTACGACAAATCGAGCAAATGGGCCCTTTACCAGTGCTTTGGCAGCGCTGCCGGCAACAGACCCCACCCCTCTTTTGAAATAAGCGAGATAAACGCCTTCGACCAGCATGCCGCCAGCGAACGCTTGGACAGCTCTACCGCGCATTGCTGCAAGCGACGAATCTATGGTCGCTATCTTCGGATCTGCATAGGCATGTGACAATACGTTCGCAAGCGCACGTCCTCGCATGCTAAACGGCATCAAAAACCTTTCCTTTAGATCAGTTTTTCCATCATTGTTGAAGTCGCTGTCTTCGTAGAATGTGCCGACGACAGCAATTTCATCTCCAATAAAACCGATCGCACCGATCGGCGTTTTTTTCCAGGAATCGTTGACGATTTTCCAGTTCAAAATTACTGCCTCTTAACAGCTGTGCGAAAAAAATACGTTGTCCATAGAGATAAGAGATACCTCGATGCGATGCTAAAACCACAAGAAACTTAGCAAAGAAGCGGCCCGAGCGTGCGCCGCATTGTTTTTTACTCTGGCACAATTATTGGCACCAGCTAACAGCGAGCCGTCGCTACGCACACGACTGCCCTTTCAGGATGGATTATCGCGATGTAGGTAAACAGGGCACAGAGAGCGTTAAGCAGCATGCATTCAAATGCCAACGATAATTCTTTCCGATAGATGCCCATCCACCCCGGTGATCTTGGGCGGGCTGTTTGTTGTGTTTCAGAGCTCGTGGGGTGAGGTTTGGGGCGCAGTACAAAACTTTTACCGACCAGTGAGGCGAGGCTGTTAGGTTCAGTTGTCCCTTGGCTGTGGTTCCTTTGGATTTCTAGGACCGCTCCAATCGACGCTGAAACCAGTTCGTCATCGGGTCCGATGGTGCGAAGCTTACGATATGACCTTCGAGTCGGTAGTCCGCTATCCGTGATGTGCGGCTGTTCCAGTACGGCGCACTCGGCAAGCCGGTTACCGGTAGCAGAAAAAAGTGTGCGTAAGCCGATACATTCCCACTGCATCTTCTGTAACTTGCGCCGCGATCACCCTGTCTCAATAGGATCATTGTTTCCGTTACGTTGCGATTGTATTGCCATACGCCCTGACTTCTACTGCATAGCTCCTGGGCCTTAAGCAAAAGCTGTCCACTTTCTGGCTGCCGTAGGCCGGCTCGAAGTCAACTATTAACCGAATATCAGGTTCTCAAGGCGGAGCGGAGTTTCGCGTCGGAAGGGATTGTAGGCTTGGTAGGCCGACCACCCGCCACTCGGATTGTAGACATCGACCGGTCCTTCCCAAGTACCGAACTCAATGATGTTTTGCGCGTTGTAGGTGTATTCTTGATCTTGTTGTGCCACGACTACGTTCGCTCCGGTAGCTTCCGAAACACGTGCTCCAAATGTTCTAAAGTGGTTCCGTGGCACCCAACCTCTGGTATCGCCCCCGACTCTGCAAGAGAAGAACACGACGTATCGGACCTTGCCTCGAAGGGCTCGAAACAAGTTTACGTTTTGGCTACTGAATCTCTCACGTCCGATTCTTATACGCCCTAGATTCCCATGGCCCATAAAGTGAAGAGCATCGATACGGCTGTTTGGCGCGCTATCAATGTACTGAGTGATGCGCTGCATGATGAACGTCGCACTGTTCTGAGGGTGTACGGTCCAACGCCTATAGGCGACTGGGGGCGTGAGAGCCGTTGGCGGAGTGGTGAAGGGGTCGTTCAGCCCAGGATCGTGGACAATGACCTGGTGACCTCGACGAAAATTCATAACGCAGTCCTCCGTTTGGGCTGGCGGCAGCAGGCCAAAGCTTTTAGCTTGGTTCACGCTTCACGTAAGTGTTAAGCGCTTATTGCTCCGAAGCGTGCCGTAATACGCACTTGCTGGTTAGCGAGCTTTGGCCTGATGTCACGAGCGTGCCCAAACTCGCAGTTCTTCCAGTACCTCATCTTTAGGACGTCCCAAGACGACGTTTTCGTAGAGAAAGCTCTCTATCTGAGAGCGGTATCGATAGCGGCTGCCAAGACCCGCGAAAAGGAGCATCCCACTGGCGGGAATGTTCGGTCGCTGATTGTTGAGGCGATTGATTTTGACGATGATATTACTCGCAGCTGCGCAACCTTGGCGAAAGTAAGGGATATTCGTGGGGAGTGCGGCACTACCCGTGGGTTCGGGTCCCTTCCTGATCACTATGTTATTTCCCTGCTGCAGACGTGCTGTAGCTTTTGCACTTGCGGCGAACGTGGATACATAGCCAACAAGCTGATTTGAGTAAGCAATCAGTTGGCGGTTTCGAGACAGGTTTTGATATCCACCACGCAGTAAAGCCACTAGCCCGCCCACCGGGACGGCATTAGCTGCGCCGAATAGTTGAGTAGCACCCCACGCAATGCCTGTATCGACGAGCGCGTCTACTCTTGCAGAGTTATCGGTTGCTGTCGCAAGGCCCAAGATTATTGACGTTCGCGTAGAGAAGCCGCAGTTCAATCCATCGAGCAGTCCACTGTAAACCGACGCTACGCGATTAGCGTTCTGCTGCGCCTGCTGAAATGCGGATACTCCTTCAATCGGGTATTCAGGAGAGTGTTTGAAGATGGTTGCAGTATAGTCCGCCCAATCAGCAGCTATGGTCATGTTCTCTCCTTAGCTGTGTATTCAGAATTTATAATCTGTACCGCCTTCATCAGCAAAATACTCATTCGCTACTCGGAATGAGTTTTCCTATGAGCAACGTTCAGGCCAAAACTAGCGTTGAGCGGAGTATGGCTTCCGAAATATCGAGATCTTTCGTAACTCCAGGTTCTTTCAGTAACCGAAGCAAAGCCAGTAGGGCGTGTCGGATCGTGAGTTTTATGGAAAAATTAACAGAGTGGCACTTAAGTCTTTTTTTGCCAGGACAGTTTGCGCTTGGCTGCGAATCATCCAGGCGATCGCTCACGAGAAGAGCCGATACCGTTTTTTTTGGTTGCTGTTCGCAAAACCGTTTTCGCGCAGTCGGCATTGGTTCGAACCAGTAACAAGAATGGTCGTCGATTTCCAACTATGGCTTTACGTACCATGCTGCAAATATGCGCCCGCGACCTCCGTAAGCGGAATTAGCAAAAGACCCGTTATTTGCCATTTCCACAATCGTCCCAGAAGCCGGGTCTAGAAATACGATTTGTCCTTTATTGTTGACTCCGGCAGCCACGATCGCATGGCCTCCACCACTACGCCAGCTAACCGCAACCATCGCGGGAGTTCGTAATCCCAGAGCTGCCGGATTCAAGCGCGCATTTCCTCTTGCTAAACGAGCTTTCAGACCTTCGGTGCGAAGCATAGAGGTTACTTGGGGTATGTAGGTGCCCACATTCGAGAACATGTTTGCCGTGGTCCTCTGATTGTTGGCATGCGATGCAGGGTTCCACGTCATTGGGCCCACCGGGGTAGGCGGCGCAAATGTATCGACAACCTCCCGATACTTTCTGTGCATGGTATTCCACTGGTTTTCAGCATATGACATCTGCCGAACTTGATTTCGGATCATCATCAATGAGGCGATTACACAGTTGTTCGCCTGATTCTGCTGAACCACACCGTGGACGTTTCCGTCACTGTCTGTTCTCAAGTGATAGGACATGCTCGCTCCGTTTTGACTAGACGACCAGCACGTGACGAACTATCTGCTCTACTTACGCTGAAGAGCCACGTACACGTAATCGCCTGGTGATCGGTTACCAATCAGGCAACCCAGAAATCAATCGACTTAGCGAGAGTTTAGGTGAAGATATTGTTGGTGAGTGGTCAGGTTTTAATTTACTCTGGCACAAATAGCGCGCCGTCTTGCTGGCTCAGCTAGCTCTGGGCTCTTCCTCACTTCGAGCTGGTGGTCAAATCGAACTCAAAAACACCTTTTTCTTCGTTGATGCACGTCGTAATTTTCTCGATCGTTTTCCCTTCACCGAGGGCGGTCAGGCACTCGGTGGCTAATTGGGGAAGCAAGGACCGGGTAAGAATGTTCTCGAGATTTCTTGCACCCGTGTCGGACTCCTGGCACCGGGCTACGATGTGTACAAGTACGTCCTCGTCGTACTCGAATTCTGCTCCATAGCGCTCTCGAACGCGTCGCTCGATTTTTTTCAGGTTGATCTCACAGATCTTGAGTAGCTGCTCGTCTTCCAGCGGAAAGTAGCTGATAAGTGAGCAGCGACCAAGAAACGCCGGCTTGAAAACCTTCAGTAATTCGGGCCGGATGCTGTCGAGAAGAACTTCCGGATCTGGCTTTTCTTCTACCTGCGCCATGATCGCGCGGATCGCGTTTTCACCAGCGTTGGTGGTCATGATGATCATCGTGTTCTTAAAGTCGATGTCACGGCCCTCGCCATCCTTGATGGTGCCTTTGTCGAAGAGGTTGTAAAAAACATCCTGTACGCCAGGATGGGCCTTTTCCATTTCGTCGAGGAGTATTACGGAATACGGTTTGCGCCGCGCGGCTTCAGTTAGTACACCCCCCTCGCCAAAGCCCACGTAGCCTGGGGGAGAGCCCAGCAACATCGATACTTTGTGCTCTTCCTTGAACTCTGACATGTTGATGACGGTCAGATTCTGTTCACCGCCGTAGAGTTGATCAGCGAGTGCGAGTGCAGTTTCGGTCTTACCTGTTCCGCTGGTGCCAATCATCATAAAAACGCCAGTCGGCTTACGAGGATCGTTCAGCCCCGCCCGGGAAGTTGCGACCACCTGCGCGATGGCTTCCAGGGCGTGATCCTGTCCGATCACGCGATCCGCGAGTCGGTCTCGAAGCGCAATGACGCCGGCGACCTCATCTCCCATCATCTTGCCCACGGGAATACCGGTCCAGTTCGCGACAACATCGGCGACCGCGTTTGCATCAACCTGGGGCGACATCAACGGCGCCTCTCCCTGAATCGCCTGAAGTTCGGTTTTCACCGCCTTCAGTTTTTCGACTAATGACTGCCGAGCTGCTTCGTCGAGTTCCTTGTTTTCGGCATCGAGTTCGTGATCCGTCTCGAGCTGTAAACGCAGATCTGTGTACTGCTCAATCAGATTTTTTTCAGCTGTCCATTGAGTCTCAAGTTTCTCGAGCTCATCCTTACCAGTCGCCAAGCGCTCCTTAAGCTCTTCAATCTGGGCATCAAACTCCCGGCTGGATGCGTTTTCTTTCTCGATTGAGACAATGTTGGTTTCAAGCTGCGAAATCGTGCGTTGCTGGTCCTCAATTCTCGCTGGTGTCGCCAACTGGGTGAGTGCGACTCGAGCGCACGCCGTATCGAGCAAGCTCACCGACTTATCAGGCAGCTGACGATCCGGAATATAGCGGTGAGAGAGTTTTACCGAAGCCACGATCGCGTCGTCGCCAATACGCACTTTGTGATGCGACTGGAGCATGTTCGATACACCGCGCATCATATCAATCGCTACTTCTTCTGACGGTTCATCAACCTTGACGACCTGAAACCGCCGAGTCAGTGCAGGGTCGCGTTCAAAGTACTTCTTGTACTCGGCCCAGGTTGTGGCCGCAATTGTTCGCAGCTCACCGCGCGCAAGGGCTGGCTTAAGTAGGTTCGCCGCGTCGCCCTGGCCTTCTTTTCCACCTGCGCCAATCAGCGTATGGGCTTCATCAATAAAAGTGATAATCGGCACTGGTGATGCTTTTGTTTCGTCAATGACCGAACGTAATCGGTTTTCAAACTCCCCTTTTACTGAAGCGCCCGCTTGCAGCAGGCCAAGGTCGAGGGTGCGGATCGCCACGCCTTTCAGGGGCTCGGGGACATCATCGGCCGCGACGCGGAGGGCAAGCCCCTCGACTACCGCAGTTTTGCCGACACCTGCCTCTCCCGTGAGGATCGGATTGTTCTGGCGCCTGCGCATGAGAATATCTATGCACTGGCGGATCTCTGCATCGCGCCCAAGAACCGGATCTATTTCTCCGTTACTTGCTCGCTCTGTGAGGTTAACGGTGAATTGATCCAATGCACCGCCGCTCGCTGGTGCTCGGCCCGGCGCAGCTGTGGTACTCCCCGTATCGCCGTCGCCAAACGCGTCGCGTGACTCACTGGTGTCGCCGATGACAGCCCGCGCAGCGGCATCGGCCTGCTCAGGAGTCAGGTTCTTTATGCTGGGTGCAGATTCACGCAGTTGACGGGCACTGGCATCATCACTCAAGCATGCGATGAGCACGTGCGATGAGAGAGCGGCGGGTAGGTTCTGGTTCACGCTCGCAACGAGCCAGGCCTGTTTGGCACGATCAACTAAAACCGGGGATAGGGCCGGTGGACGTGAATTGCCAGACTTGAATCCACGACAGCTTTGGTCAAGTTCACGTCGTACTGCTCGAGGGTCGATATCGTTCTGTTTTAAGACTTCTTCAAAGTCGCTGCCCTCACGGTCAAGCAATTGAAGCAACCAGTGTTCGATTTCGACTGTGTAATGACCATTCGACATTGCATGCGCCGCTCCGGCCTCAAGGCCAGCTTTTGCAATGGATCCAAGGCGCTCGATAAGTGATTTCAGATCGATCTGCGTCATAGTCTCATTCGTTCCTCGTTGTAATCCTTGCAAATATTGATCGCATACAGTCGATTAGGATCCGGATTGCCCGACACGCTGTTCCAGCCAAGAATGGCGGGCGCGTTTCGGCCACCCAGTGTACCCGCGGTGATCTCCGATCCGGAGATTAAAATCTTAATCCGGAAGGCGAGTTCGGCCGTGCAGTACATCCGAATGGCTAGTTGAATCCGTCGAAGAGATTCGCTGCCGGGCTTTAGAGCGTCGTATTGGACTCTATTGGGTTTAACAATCACCAATCGGAATGTCGACTGTACCTGCCAAACTCTTGCTCCGAGCACCGTGTTAACGCCTAGAGACGGCCGCGTACCACTTGTTCCTAACGACGGCAAAGCGGACGCAGGAAGCGACTCCCATGCACCAACAAATTCTTCTAGCTCAAAAGGCATCGCAAAGAGGCGAGACAAGTACTGCGTAAGACCGCTCGCATTTCGCACCTCTCTTATAAACAGATCCGGCGCGTGTTGAGGTCTGCTGGCACTGATGTCCAACCATGCCATTCTCTCGGGCATTCCGTAAGCGCCGGTGAGTCCCGTCAGCAACGACGTGAACTTCTGCTGATTCTCTCTGTTAGCACCGGGATGGCGTTCGTATGCGAGCCTGCTCTTTCGCCATGCCCGGTAAAGAAGCGACATTGCACGGCGGCTCAGTACTGCCAAAAAGTCCTTCAGCGCGGGTTTGTTCTCGCGAGCGGCAAGCGCGACTGATTCAGAATAGTGGTACGGAAGCGGGCTTATCGGGCCGAGTAGTCCAAACAGTGCCGACTGCACGATGAGTGCATCAGGTGTTTCTCGATTGCGATAGGAGTCGCTTACAAACGAGAGCCTATGCTCGTTAGTAAGAACGACCGGTTCGCGGCTGGGATCGGTGTCGTCTCCAACGGTGCCAGTGGCGGCCGCATCGTCAAAGTGTGCGACGTTGGAAAACAGCTCTGAATAGGGGTCAAAGCTCATAGCACCAGTCGGGTTCCAACGATCGGTTCCCAACGTTTTACGATGCCGTCGCGGCTCTTGATTTTCACGGTCACCCGTACGAAAGAGTTGATTGACACATACTTGGACATGAATCTCTGCAGCGTGTCACCGAGCAAAAATGCGCTGTTGGTCTCAAGGATACTCACGTCAAATGTTAGAACGCAGTCTATGCCACGACAGACTACCGGGCGCCCATCTACCATGATGGGAAGGGAAATTACTTTGGTGGCCACAGCGTCGACGGCATCGATGATCGCTTTGTTGGTCGGCGAATCACCGAAATCGTAAAGCCGCAGGGCCTCGCGCAGCTGTGCCGCTGCATCACCGGCACCGACAAGACTCAAAAAGCTGAGATTAAAATGCGATAGCAATCGCCACAAAATACCCTGGTCGAGCGACAGTCTGCGAACCGGGGTAGGTGGCGTAACAGAGGAGACACGCTTGAGCCCGGATATTGGTTCTTCGGGGGCGAAATGGGGCGTGCCGCCACCAAAGGGCAAATGAGCGGGTAGATTCGCGTTTGAGCAGAGCGCTTTAACATGCAGCGTGTGGTGGTCCAGCGGGGCTAGATTTTTATCGAGAGTCGATAGCGTCAGGTGAAAATCTGTCACACCCCTGCGGTGTCCTGTTTGGTGAAGGGACAGTGAGCGTTCGCCATGCCAATAGACGCTGTCGGGTTGCGCCACATGCTCTACGGTGTAGTAAGGGTTCACAGTACGTACTGTGGCGCTGCTGTCTTCGATAGTCGTGACTTCGTCTATTGAATACACCTCCATATCGCCATCGGCGCGAATATCAGGTGTCACCGGGTACGCATGTTGCTTCGGATCAATACGTTGTGGCTCGCAAGTCTCGGTGAAAAGGTTGATCAGCGGTGTACAGTACAAGCCAAAGCTACCTTCATTGAGCTGGCTCTCTAGATCGGCGTCGGTCTCAGCCAAATAGAAAAAGAGACTAAAGCTCTGCGCACATGAGCTCAGCGCATCTGCCAGGTTTGTTACGCGAAAGAAAAGATGCTTCTCTGGGTAGACAAAGTACTCCAGAAGGTCCTGATATGCGGACGCCGTTTTATCTGAGCGAGGCAGAATCCACTCATCGTCTGCGAATCCTATAGGCTGCAGATCGCTCACGGTGAGCTGTGAGGGCGTTGGATCGAAGTCGGAAGTGGCCAAAAAGATGTGGGTGCACTGTTCAAGCAGTAAGTCACGGAGACGCCATGAGCTGCTTCCAGCACGGATATGAATGGTCAGAGAATCGATATCGCCCGCTGAAAGCTCAAAATCGTCGGAGCTGGACTCTAGTCGTAGCTCGACCACAGAGTTGGCTCCCTTGATTAAATCTGATCCGGGTGTGCTGAACGGTTTTGTCGTTAACGATGCAGCGGTAATGCGAAGCGGCGACAAATCTGTCGCGTAGCAACTTCGAAACTTACATCTGGTACCACTCGCCTGATCCATTTCGAAAGCGGTGCCCCTGGGTACCGAGACTACTCCATCGATTGCGGGAGTCGGTTCCAGCTGGCCTATGATCATCGTGGGCTTTGGAGCTAAATAGTAGGGGTATAAATGCTCCAGAAAAGCCTGGATAACCAGCGGGAAATCGTCGTCGATCCTGGCGTGAATGCGTGAGTTAAGTAGAGCGACACTCTCAATGAGCCGGGAAACATGGGGATCTTCAACGTGCCCATCGCTGATTCGCAGGTTTGCGCCTGCCTGCGGGTTCGCCTCCGCAAAGGAATGGATAGCGCGCTTAAACCAGTTTATTTCTCGGTTAAAGTAACTAAGGAGGTCCCGGCTCACCGTAGGGCTTCCTTAACGGTGATTGTCTGGTTACCCGGATCGATGCGCGAGTCGAAGCTCACGTTCTCTGGTGCGGGATCTGCATATAGGACAGCGTTCACTCGAAAAACAAAACCACCTAGCGGGGTTCGATTGCTCCGCGCGGTCCGGTCTCCAACGGTTACTTTGACATTCTTGAAGCGCGGCTCGAATCGTCGAATCGTGCGCTCTATCCAGTCGGCGAACTCTCGTCGCCCCTGTTCTGAGACTAATGTCTGGCTTGTGATATCCACGAGCCCGTAATTCAGAATTGTATCCTGCGCATCGTCTTTATCGATGTCTGGTGATATGAAGCGCACCCTCGTATTCAGCAGATGCTGGAGGTCCGTTTGAACTGACTCTCTCAGTTCGTTCATCGAGTAATAGCGATGCTCAACGTCCAGTCGCTCGTCGTGGAGCAGGCGATCGAGTAGCGACGGGCGTATCTCTTTCCGTTTCATGACGCGGCCACGCCGGCAGGGGTTGACGACCGGGCAAACTCGGTAGTTAGGCTCAGTTCTCCAATCAAGCCGTCGTACTGGTAGTGAGGTGTTAGTGCGATGTCGCAGAGCAGGTAACCTGGTGACGCAGGTTTGTCCCGAACCTTGACCGCGGCGCTTCGCAATGGGAATCGAGCGCGGGTTTCCCAGTCGAGATTCTCTCCGCCGACGCAGTACTCCTGTAGCCATTCAAGCAGGAACTCTTCACAGGCCTCAGCCGTTAGAAAACTCCCAACTTTATCTCGCATGATGACTTTTACGTAATGTGCAAAGCGACTCGCACATAGGACATTCTGTATTTGTGAACCGATGCGCTCGCTATCGGCGTGGGTAGATCCCGGATCCAGTTGAAGCTTATAGAGCGAGGGAAGCGATAGAAACGCACTCATGGCGGTCTGCCAGCAATGCGCAAGGGAGATGATTCCACAATCAGCGAACTGTCTCTCCGCGGTGTCGGTCACAATCATGGCGAGAGCAGGGATCACCGAAAAGTGCTCATCGCAGGCATCAACGTGGCGCTCCGGAAGGACTCCGCTTGCCACCCCACCTGTGAGCGTGTCTCGGGGCGCGCCACGCACATGCGAGAACCAGCCAGTGTCTTCAAACTCACGAAGTAAGACGCTCGCGAGAACAAAGCCAGGATTGCCCCATAGATAATCATCGCTTCGATCGCAGTTTTCTTTATACGGAAATCGACCGCGGCGTTGACCGCTTTCACCCCAGGGTTCTCGCATCAGTACGCTGGGCAGAGCAAATGCAAGAAACTTACTGGCAGGCAGGCATCGCAGTGAGTGCCATGGTTGATACTCGGTCTGCGCGAACAGATCTCGTATTCGCAGGCTCGGATGAAAGTCGCTGTAGCGATCCATGCCAAACAGCTCGGGGATTGCTGGGAACAACATCACGCAAAAGGCTGCTTCCGCGGTCGTGGCGAGTCGTCGAAGTGCTCTTATGTCGGCCTGATTGCGTTGCGAAACACGATAGTTGCACACCACAACCCCAAAGGGTTCGCCGCCTGGCATATCAAACTCGGTGGTGTGTAGAAGCCAGAAGATTCCGCTTTGATCAAAATCTATTGCGCGTTCCAGGTCTTTTTTCAGTTCAGGCCACGATAGGTCCAGTAAGCAAACCTTTGTTCGACGAGCTCTTGGTACCTCGCGTAAGAGGATCTCGACTCCGCGCCAGGCAGACTCGAGCTCTTGGAATCTTGGGTGGTGGAGAATTTTGTCCAGCTGCCGCGCGAGAAGCTCGTCTATCCTTGCTATGAGTTGCGAGGCTCGCGCTATGGAGGGGGGCAGCTCCGGCGGGGGAGCATAGTCGTTCACCGCCGGTACCTCGAGCCCTCACCAAAACTCATGAAGCTTGACTAGGGGGACAGCCGATTAGTGCGGGCCCATCGGGCGCGTCCCTCCCCATTTTCTACGCCTCAGCCCTTTTTGGGAATGGACGCCACAAGTCGCAGCGATGTTGTGAGCTCCTCCATTTGCAGCCAGGGACGTAGATAGGCAACCGCGTTGTAAGAACCCGGCGCGCCCTCTACTTCGGTGACTTCAATACGAGCTTCGCGAAGAGGGAATTTTGCTTTGAGTTCGGGGCCTGCATTATCCGCCACATTTACATAGTTATTGATCCAGCGGTTGAGCATTTCTTCCGCATCCTGGGCTTCCAGGAAGGAGCCAATCTTGTCGCGAGCCATAACCTTCAGGTAGTGAGCGATCCTGGAGGTCGCCATCATGTAAGGCAGGCGCGCAGATATCGCAGCATTGGCGGTAGCATCGGGGCGATCGTATTTTTTCGGCTTCTGTGCTGTCTGACCTCCAAAGAACACGGCGTAGTCCGTATTCTTGTAGTGGCACAGGGGGAGGAACCCAAGTTTCGACAGCTCAGCCTCTCGACGATCGGCGATTTGCACTTCGGTTGGACACTTCATGTCCATATCGCCGTCTTCCGACAGAAAGTTGAATGTCGGGAGGTCACTGACTTTGCCGCCACCCTCTGCACCACGAATAGACGTGCACCACCCGTGCTCGGCGAACGCCTGCGTCATTACCGTGCCCATGACGTACGCAGCGTTCATCCAGCAGAAGTTATCGTGTTCAGCTTCGACGTTGCGCCCCGCGTCGTCGAGTGGGAACTCCTCGAAACGAAACGCTTCGACAGGCTTCGTTGCTTCACCATAAGGTAATCGAGACAGCGTACGTGGCATGCAAAGCGAAACGAAACGGGAATCCTCCGAGTCCCGGAACCCTCGCCACTTTGTGAACTCGCTACCCTGGAACGCTTTCTCCAGATCGCGAGGTGAGGCAAGCTCTGTGTAGCTGTCCAGTCCGAGCATACCCGGACCTGCGGCTGCCATGAACGGACAAAACCCAGCTGCAGCTACGTGAGATATTTCGGACAAAGTCTCCATATCGTTCGGAGTGTTGTTGAACTCATAATCTCCAATGAGTACGCCGTAGGGCTCTCCGCCTGCGGTTCCAAACTCTGATTCGTAAATCGTTTTGAAAAGTTGGCTCTGGTCGAACTCTATGGCCTTAGACAGGTCTTTATGAACTTCCTTTTTGGATACGTTCAACATCTTGATCTTAAGCTGCGAGCCAGTCTCTGAGTTCTTCACCAGGTACTGTAAACCGCGCCATGAGCCTTCCAACTTCTGGAACTTTTCATTGTGCATGATCTCGCTGAGCTGCTTTGAGATGGCGGCATCAATTTGCGAGATCGCTTTGTTAATAGTGGCCGTGAGGTTCTTATCCCATACGACGGTACCGTCCAGAGCTTGCTCGGCCAGCGCCTTCAATAGCTCTTGAGCCTGGTCGGGTTCGGTCTGTTTGGTCGCTCCAACTGCCTGCTCCAAAATACTCAGACCAGCTTCATTTTCCTCAAGCGCCGGCGCATCAGCTTCCTGTTCGCGTTTAGCCATGTTTTTAGTCTTCCTTGTTCGAATCTACGCCCAACTCTTGGGAAAGCTTGGCAAGGTCCTCTGAGCTTTGAAGTACCTGCTCAAGAACGTTTTCCAGCTCTTCCGAGCGATCTGCCTTCGCCATTAAATCGCGTAGCTTGTTTCGCGCTTCCATCATTTTCCGCAGCGGTTCAACCTGTTCAACCACGCGCTCCGGTTCGAAGTCATCCATCGAGTTAAATTCCAGGTCGACAGCGAGTTCGGAATCGTCATCGGTAAACGTGTTATCAACTCGAAACTGTGCCTTAGGCGAGATCTTAGCCATCGTGGTGTCGAGATTATCTCGATCGATATTGACGAACTTGCGCTCTTTCAATGATTTTTTGGCTTCTTGGTTGTCGCCGGAGTAATCACCCATGACGCCTACCACGAAAGGCAGCTCTTTTTCTTCCATTGCGCCATTGGTTTCCACATCGTACGTGATGTGTACTCGTGGCTTCCGCACTCGCTTCAACTTATCGTGAACGCTATCTTTCGCCATTTTGGCCTCCTTGAACGCCGCGCCGGCGGCAATTACTCGATGTCTGTCATTCTTGTGTTGGAGTTGAACCACGCCGAGGAACTAACGCCAGTTGTTAATGAACTCATCAGAGCCTCCCTAGCGAATCGTCAAGGACCCCGTCAATGAATCGGGCAGCACTGCAGCTTACGATCCTCTTCGCGAAGCGGCTGACGACTACCCCTATGCCTGTCGCCGATAAAGCCTAACGGTGTGGAGCTCTCGTCCGCCAAGCGCCAGGTGTAAGCTCTATCGATGAAGCTCACAATAACAACTTTAATGAGCGTCACCTTCCTTGAGCTTTGCAAGAGCCCGGTAATGAAGCCCTTTATTGAAGCCCTTTATCGAAGCCAAAGTCCCTTTGAATCTACCCTTAGTTCTACTTTCTTATCTTTTCCAGGTGTAACGTCGATCACCTGCATCGTACTGCTCATGTCTTGGTAACGATTGAATTCTCCAATTACACCTACGGCCATTGCCGTGGGTGACAGTGCGTAGGACTCTTCAAACTCGGTGCCAGGATACAGCGGGCCTACGTCAATCTTAGTTATGAAGGCACCGCCCAGGGCAGCTTCCGGATCTCTGTATACGTCCAGGTAACTTGAGTTACGAAAGCTGACGGCTTCCCTCAGTTCAAACACCTGTAGAAACACGGGGGAGGGTCGTCCACTTCGATCAGGGTTCACACCATCGCTGATCGTAACCTTCAGTTTAAGGTCAGTTATTCCATCACCCAGGTTCGCACAGCTTGCTAAACCAAAGGCGACAAGCAGCACCGCAAGTATCCGCATACAATGCGAGCTACCGGCATGTTCCCTTTTTTCTAAATCCATGAACTGCATAATCCTAGTGTCTTGCACTCTTGGGCTGCGCTTCAACGGTATCTGGAGGTGTTTGGGCTTGCCAGGGCTTCAAACTAGTTGCCGAGCTTGAAAATCGCCGAGTCGTACTCTGATGCCAGCGCGCCCAAAAAACGTTGCTCCACTGACTTACCCCCGTCACGCGTCAGCTTCTTGTAGCGAGTCGCAAACTCATCATACAGCTTACCTTTTCTGCTCGCTGGCGTCAGTTTGTCTAGAGCGCCGGTTGGAACATCGTTGTCGATTCGCTCGGGCGATAGTAGCTCGATAGTGTCCTGGAGCGCGGGTTTCAACGCGGCTAGTAGTGCGGTCTGATGATTGGCGAGTTCACGAAATGCCTGGTTGACGGCGTCGATTCCATGGAGCATTCCAGGCTCATTGTTCAGGAGAAGGCGCAGCATAGCCAGTTTCGCATCATCAGAAACCTTCAGCGGATTGTTCTCTCGGGCGTGAATCAATGTCTGTCGCATTCGCATCTGCTCCTTGAATTGCGAGCGGGAAGCGATGGCCGCCATCAAGGGTGGGGTCATGACTTCGAGAATCGATGCAAGATTTCCGACACTTTTAAGTAGAACGCGTACATCTGCCGATTGTGCAGTGGCACCGAGCACGGGCTCCAACAGTTCCCGAAGCTGCTTTTCGACATCTGTGCCCACCTCGTCGTCTTCATCCGCAGCGCCACCGGTTTCGCTTGTTGGCGTCTCGTGTACCGCCGGTGCGTTAGCTGGCGCAGCTGGGGGTTGGGAAGTGCTCTCTTTCTGATAACTTTCAAAAGGTTGTGTCGAAGAATCACTCAAAGAAGCTGCATCACCCGCTGGCGGCACAGCACGCTGATTGCTGAGCGGAACTTCGTAGCCGCTCTCCGTACCAGAAACCGGCTCCGTCCCTGACCGGGGCTGCTGCGGATTCTCTATTACAGGTTGTTCGGGAACGCTGTCATCCCAGGGGTCGAAGCCTTCCGGAATCAGCTGTTCTGGCTTATTTGCGTTTTCAACTGCCAACCGCTCAACTTCCGGCTGTTGTGCGATATCGCTTGTGCGCGCAGGCTGCTGCCGCGGTTCCCCCGCAGCAGACCCGCTCGCCTGGACGCTATTTCCTAATCCGGTATCGCTGAATATTGGTCGTGAGTCGTGTGGAGAATAAGAAGGCGGTGCCACTAGCGGTTCGCCGGCGAGCTTTTCTCGATCAGAGTTGCCGACATCAAGTAATGGATCATTCTGTGGGGCGATGCTACGTTTTGAACGACCTTCATACAGCATGCCGTCAGAAATAGACTGTGCCTCGATATCGCTGAAAGCATCCGAACTCTCATGCGCACCAAGGTTCTCTCCATACCCACTATTTCGCAGGGCATCGTCGGCGCCAGACCCTAGCTGGGGCTCGAGTGGCGCATCCTTGGCTGAGTTGGCAAGAAAACTCGGCGCTGGCCCGATGTCTCTTTCGATATCCGAAGCGCCACTGATAGATGCGCCGAGTAAGAAATCTCCAAGGGCGAGTTCATCGCCGTCACGGACTTCGACGCGATTACCGCGGCCGATCAGACTACCGTTATGACTTGTTCCATTTGTGCTGCTGTCTTCAACAAAAAAGCGGCCGCCTTCGGTCGACACGACAAAATGACAACGGGAGATGCGTTGAGAAGAATCCTCCAGGCGCCAATCGCAGTCCTCGGCTCTGCCGACTCGCACTGGCCCAAGGCTTGCGCCGCTGATCACATGCTGAGACGCAATCTCGGAGTTTTCCTCCGGGCTTTTAAGGATAGTTAAGCGCAGCATCCCCCTGTACCAGGCTCCTTTTTAAGGTCTTCCACTCTTTAGGGTCTTCCACATAAAGGTTTCCTACATCGGCCCTGCGGCTTAAGCGTTTTCTTATTCTTTACTCGCGCGTTCTTTACCCGCACGGCCATGGGAGCGGTAACCAACTCCGCCAGCATGCAACGTTCTCGCATTGTGATCACTATACAAAACAGGCAAAAAACCTTCCAACTATGGTTCCTCTGTGTTCATGTACTGCTGGCGCGGGGACGGCCCCTTGGCCGAGCTACTGCTCGCTGCCCGGTCTTGCGCTCTAGTTCTGAAATAAACATCGCTGATCCGAACGCCGCGCCCGCGTTCAACGCCTGGTCTACCTGTTCCAGCTGACGTTGAGTCACCTCTGTCGTCCCGATCGCAGGAAGCTCGCTGCACCTCCATGGCCAGCTCGTGCCCGTTCCATAACCCCGTTGTTCCGGCAGCTTGTCTAGATACTGATTTATACATGCTAGATACTGGCTCGTCGGTTCTATCGGACACGCACGATATCGTTCTGCCCAAAGGGTCCCCTCCCGACGGTACTTTTTATTGGTGTACTGCACAAACAGTCGGCCAGTTAGCTGTAGTGTCTTCGATATCGCCAGTTCGTCTTCCGGCATCAATACAGCCCAGTAAGCATCCGGTAGCATCAGGTATGCCATGACCCGGCACCTGTACTTTTCTGCACTGCTTCTTAGGACTTCGTCAAACCGGCGGAAGTCGGACCCGTCGGAAAAACACGGCAAGCGGTTGTGGCCACGTTGCGATACGAGCTGCGGAATTCCGGCGACTTGAAATCTTCGCAACCTTCCCAGAACAGACCCCCGTCTCTTTCAATGTATTTCACGATATCTCGAGCACTGCCCAGGCAACTCTACCAACTGCCAACAGCTAGAACTGACATGTGCTCAACCAGTGATTTTTTCTTAAGCTTGCCAGACCGCTTACCGGCGGGCAGGTGATGGATTAAGGCAAATGCTCCCGGGCAACAAATCTGAGAATCTCTTCTCAGATGTCTCCTGCTGTCTTTGACCCAAAACTGTTCCAAAGTATAGTGACTAGAACCCATACGCTGTTACGTTAGCAGATGTCGCTCCGCGTACCACAAGAAGAACTGTCCGGGCTCAGAAGTCGTAACCTCAACGAGCTCGCTGCGCAGATCGACTGGTCAGATAGTGCTGCCGGGTTCCTGACGGAACGAGCGACTTTTGAAACCGTCCTGCAGTCTGTCATCAATCACGATCTTTGGTTTGATGCTCTCAGTCTTTTAGCTCACGCGCTAGCACCAAGGCAGTCAATCTGGTGGGCTTACTCCGTCTGCTGCCAGTGGTATGAGGTTGGACATGCGACCAAGGACGATACGGCTACATCCCTTCTGGATTTAACGAGAACCTGGGTGATCGAACCCGATGACGAAACTCGATTGAAGCTGCACGATCTCGCGCTTGCTATACCGAACCGCTCTCCAGTTCACTGGATTGGCATGTCAGTTTTCTGGTCGACTGGAAACATCACTCCCGACGCCGGCGTCGTCACCGCTCCACCTCCTTATCTCTACGCTCGAGGTGTCAGTGCTTGTATCGATCTGGCTGCCAGTCTTGCGGGGCTTTCACGGCAGGAGGTGTATCTCGGTGCACTGGCAGCAGGTATCGACCTTGCTGGCGGGGGTGAGGGACGAGTGACTTTTCAAGGCAAAGCCCAAATTTGAGTGGGGTCGTGATGACGCGTTGCAACCAAACCGTATGCGGCAGACAGCTTCGTAGACTGTTCAGAACTTCTTACTAAGTCTAAGCAGGTGTCAGTAAAAAAGTCGCGTGAACCCTTGAGCACCTTCGGTGATCTGCACTTCTCGCACGCCCTCGCGATCTAGCGTTTCCCAAACACAGGGCTCTTCGAACTGACGATAAACGAGGCTCTCAAGCATCACCGCCGCCCAAGGTTCTGAATCTACGTTGCGCGCATGCCACAGTTGATCTATTGAGCTACTGTCGGTTCCTTCGATATTGCGTTCCGCCAGCAACGGTATCGATACAGTGCGCACTTGCTCCATTAGGTCGTCGATCGGAGATGAGGTCTGCATCGAGTCCAGAAGCAGAGTCTCTGTGCTTGTGAACCATTGATCCAGTTTCGATATCGACGTCACAACTGAGCTATGGTGCGCTACATTACTGGCGATGGTGAAAGGGAAATAACGGCCGACCATGTCCACGCTTGGCGTTATGACACCGGCCCAGGTGCCGCTGCCGAGCCTGGAATCTCGCAAAACAAAACGCCAGATGTTGCTTTGCAGATAAATATCCAGCCAGTCGTCCTGCCTGGCCTCGCGGAGGTTCAACAGCTGAGACTGCAACCAATTGTCCCAAGGCGTGACGAAGTCCGCAGGCAAACCCTGCCAGACAAAGTCTCCATGTGCCGGGATTTTTCCAAAGCAGCCAATCTCATTCACGGCTTTTGTCGACACTGATACTTTGACAGCAGACCGGTCGTGAATGGATTCAGCCGAGCGTCAGCGTTAAGTCGAAACACAGCGCGGTAGCCCGCTTTACCAATCGATACCAACAATCCATCGTTACCCCCTTGTTGCCCGAGACTACCTTCCGACACCAAACGGAATATGGCCCAAGCGCCGGGTACGTCACGATACTCTCGGGTACCGTCCTTCAACATGAAGGTAATACGAATACCTCGATTGCCGTCGGGCCAGCTGAGTTCAAGTGGAACAGGTGGGCCGTGTCGGTAGCGAACGGCCTGCTCGTCCCCTGACTCAATGATCAACTGGCCGATCCGATCGTCGACATCAACGCCGGTGAGGGAGTAGCTAAATCCCAACTCCGACCCATTGTAGAAAGCGTCACGAATTCGCTCTCCCTGCCGCATGGTCCAGCGGGTGTTTTTGCCGAGTAGATTGCTTTGCGCCGCAAGCGGACGTAGGTACTGATCTACAAATCTGGGCTCAATCCCACGCGGGCGAAAAAACTCATCAAAATCGGCGAGAGATGACTCGCGAGCGGCGGTGAGCACGAACGGAAAATTGCCGTCGAATGCCTCCGAACACGGCGGGTATACAGCCTGGCGCCAGCGTTGGAATACTTTCGTTAGTTGGTTCTCCCGCGTCATTTCACGCGCCGAGTTAGCTACGCCGGCAACCCAATCCGAGAAAGGAGGCCGGAGCTCTTCAGATGTAAGCAGTAAGCGTTGAACCTCTCTTGAATCCCCGGCTTTTTGTGAAGAGGCGCTGCGCAACCACTGCCGAAGATCGGCCATTTCCTGTGATACCCGGAGCTTCCGACTGTTCGCGCCACCTTCAGCCATAAACCGGTATTCGGCGAACGCCAGATTGACCGCGTCGGGGACACTAAAGCGCTCCACTTTTGGGGCGAGCTTCGCGAGGTCATCACCGCTTCGGGCATAGACACGACTTCGTCGCTGTAGAGACTCTTTGGCCAGGTCCGTCGCGATTTCTGACGCCACAGCCAGTGATTCGTCAACCGGCAGTGTCGTCTGTTCCACTACCACATCAAGTACGCGGGCAAGTGGGGATCGGGCACCATCTGACAGGTGTACCAGCACGGAACCAAGTTCTTCGGTATCCGCCATAGGCGTAAGACCAATGGATGCGAGGCTCGTATTCCAGCTCTGAATATAATCTTCCGAGTAGAGACGCTTTGTGCCTTCTAGCTCACGAGCTATCTCAAGAGGCGATGGCACAGGGGCATCACCCAGCACCCAGCGATCATTCAACCATTTAATGACCCAGGAAGACTGCGGCGCAAAGCTGATAGCGTCATATCCCTCAAGCGTAAAAGCATAAGGCAGGCTGAGGGCGCTGCGTTCCTGGAGTTCGAAAACGTCGAAGAAGTAGCTTCCAAGGTCCTGGGTAAAGTCAATAGTGGAGAACCCGAAATCGGCGACCAGGCTGCTGTAAAGCTGCCGTGCCAGTGGGACTCGTGCCAGTCGCTGTTGGTGTTGGCTAACTCTCTCGACATCGGAGATTCGAAGGCTGAACTCCGGTTCGGCCTCAAACAGCGCCGCCAAATGGCCGGCTGTAAGTTCCGCCGCGGTGCCCTGGAGTTCCCCCAGAGAGTTAAGCGTGATCCAGTCAACCAGCCATTCATCATCTCGGCGTTCGCTATTGGTGAGCATCAGGTAGGCTTTTAGAGAATCGAAGCGTGTCTGAAACTCGGCGTTCTGGTAGGTGTCCAGGACGGACAGGATGCTGTCACCAACCGTTGGCGCGATCAGGTCGGCAACGAATCGCAGATACGCATTGCGGGAGGCTCTATCGATCGAGCTTTCGTACATGCCGAAGTTGCTTAGCCAAGGGTGTTCCTGCTGGGAAAACACCAATGTGGCACGCTCCAGGTACTGGAGCGCTTCCAGATTCTCCGAAAGAGTCCGATCAGCACCGTGTACGCTGCTGTCGAAAAGCGCAAGTTCTTGTCGGACGTCGGCCAGTAAAGTTCTGTGAACTCCGAATGCACCCGTCCAGGCAATAGCGAGTCCAACGCCTACCAGCAAAATAGCCGCGAAAGCAGCCATCCGCACGCGCTGGATCGTACGTTCGTGGCTTGCATTGGTGCCAGCAAGAAAAGCCTCACGGAAAATGACTTCGGGAAATAGGCGGTGTAGAAACAGGCTGCGGGACTGACCCGCAGCGGAGGGGAGGGCGCTGGCAGTAACGCCAAAACTTGATGAGATGCCGCCCACCAATCGCTCGATTGGCGTACCCTCCTGTACAGCACTGCTGAAGTAAACGCCTCGAAGAGTGGCGATATCCTCAATGCTTCGATGGCTAAAGACGCCCTGGAGCAACTCTTCTATGCGAGTTCCTACCGCCTCAAACTGCCATGGAAAGCTATATATAGCGCGGCGTCTACGAACATCTCGCTCGAACCTGATTTTTGATGGAAGCTGGGAATGCAGACGCTGAGCGAGTTCCTTGAACAAGGCGTTGAAAGCGCCCAGTTGCTCTTCTTCCGCTAAAGTTGCGCCCCATATTTGCTCTTGTTCATCGGCTTCGAGATAGTCGAAAAACTCCCGGCAGCCAGACAGTAGATCAACCTTTGTAACAACGAGATAGACGGGAAACGTCATCTGCAGCTCTTCCGCAAGCTCGTTTAGTCGCCGGGTGATGACGCGCGCATGGTTCTTCCACTGCTCATCGCTCATGTGCAGTAGTTCTTCGGTGCTGACCACAAGAATTGCACCATTGAGCGGTTGTCGCCGGCGATGCTTGTTGAGCAACCTCAAAAAGTTCTTCCAACCTTTGGAGTCCTGCCCCGCGTCACTGTCCTGGGTCGTGTAGCGACCGGCCGTATCTAGCAGCACGGCTTGTTCGGTTATCCACCAATCACAATTTCGTGTTCCACCAACCCCACCGAGACTACCGCCCTGGGTGATTTCATCGAGCGGAAAATCAAGTCCAGACTGCCGTATCGCCGTGGTTTTGCCCGAACCAGGGGACCCGATCACAACATACCAGGGCAACTGATACAGATGCTTGCGAGAACCCACTTTGCCAAAGCGCATCTTGCTCACTTTGGCCGCTGCTTCGCTGAACTTCGCCTGCAGCTGCTGCTCTTCTTCGGTTACTTTTGAGCCGGGGGCCCTTGGCTCACCACTGCCGGCTATATCATCGAGCACCTGCTTGTTGGCCCGACCCGAGGCGATCCGTGCCAGGAAGAAGACAGCGCCTAAAAGCGCTCCCACCGCAAGCAACAGCAGCACTCGTGCTGCTACTCCCATGGCCTCCGGGGGGTCGCCGACGCGTAGCAGGCCTGATCCCAACCAGGTCCCGATCAACAGGGCCAGCAGGCCTACCACCATCCAAAACCGAACATCTCTTACTGCAGAAATCATGACAGTGTGCTTTGTCCTACTCGTCGGGGACTTCGATACTTATGGGATAAATCGCATCCATTCGTTCTACCGCGCCTCGTGTTCCGGAGTACATCCAAGCGCGGAGTCCGACATACACTACCAACGTCAGCGCGAGCACAATCGAAAAAATTGCCCACAGGGGAATCTGGCTGCGCAGCGGAGCGCTCACCGTTTGTGAGGAGGGATCGCGTGGGGATAACTGACGCTCGCTTCGCGTATCACTGTAGATGTCCTGATAGACCCGTTCGCGGAGTGTCTCCAGCTGTGACTCACCGGTCGGTTCAAGCGCGTAGCGCCCGCGAAACCCCATGCTCAATAGCACGTAGAACAACTCTATTAACTCTCGATAATCGCGCGGCCGAGCACAAACCTGCTCCAGCAGATCGAAGAATCGCTCTCCTCCATGGGCTTCGTTGTGGTAGACCATCAGCAGCGAGCGACCGGCCCAACCGCTTTCAGCTCCCCAGGGGGTGTCGAGGATCGCCTCATCGATAGCGCAGCAAACCACGTAACGCGCCGTCAGGGCCTCTTCACTGCGAACATCCGCTTGCTTCAGGGCATGATCAAAGTTACCTATCTCACTAGCAAGCTCTTGCTGCAGCTGAGGAATATTTGGATGAGACAGCGTATTCCCGAGTACGTTTAGGACCGTGATGAGTTTATTCGCCGCAGCCAGAAACCGATTGCTCTGGCCTTTCACGGCTATCTGAAGCCCATGTGGAAGTCGAGAGAGGTTATCGGAAGGACTTGTGGCGACGCTGCTTCGAACAGCCGCGGGCCTCAATTCGGTCGGTGGCGCTTCTGGCTCTTTACGCATACGACCACCCGGATTGGGGATGATCATCGTCATATTCGGGTCCCGACCCGGGCCGAATCCTCCGTCGTCGTTATCCGCCATTTTACTTCTCTCTAATAGCCCAGAATTCAAGCTCGAGGCCAGGGAATCCCTCGCCTACGTGCATTGCAAAGCCGCCCGAATTGTTGATGCTGTCCCAGTGGTCGCTACTGCCGTCAAGTTCAAAATAGGCATATCCCGAATGGAACGGTATTTGTGGTGGCGATACCGGTAGCGAAACAAGCTTGATTCCGGGCAGAGCTAAGTTTACCAATTCGCGGATTCGCTCCACACTGCTCACTCTACAGACGTTCGGAAACAGTTGACGCAGCCGCTCGGGCTCCATCTCCGCCTTTGCCGCGATCACGAATTGCGCCTTACCAATCAGACTTCGATCAGTAATTGCAGATACTCGTACACCGAAGTTCCTGAGCACCAGCGGCAACTTCATGGCGTCCTGCTCGATCACCGTATCCAGTGAGTTCTGCAGATCATTGATTACCGGAGCGAAGCTGTTTTGCAGGTCGTCGTGGCGGTATACAGGATACAGCGGAGGTTGCTTGGTCGCCGATGTGAAGGTCGAAAGCTCTGCGGCGAGACTCAAGTAGAGCGTGAACAAGTCGTGGGGGTGAACCAACCCCTGACTTTCATAGTGACTGATCAGAGGCGCGTAACGGTTTAACGTGACCAGTTGTAAGTAATTGGCAAATTCGGACCCGCTTATGGTTGTGGTGTCGGACACGCGACTCGCTAGCTCTTCGGCTCGGTGCTGAATCAGGCCTGACAACTCGCTCTGAAAACTGGCGAGACGCTCTGAGACGTTGGCATCAAGGCAGGGCGGAATGAACTTATCGTCCAAGAGCACCCAGTTGTCTTCTCGTTTTTCGATGATTCTGGCAATAGGCAATTCAGCGAAGCCGGAGGTGTCGACCGCGTCAGTGACCAGGCTGAGCACCGGTTTGGCGACTTCCAGCTTCATTTCATCGGCACTGGGATTGACGTCGTCGGTTATGCCCGCCGCATGCACGAGATAGCGTGCCACGTTGCCGTCCCCCTCGAAACGGTAGTTCTCGCCACCGCCGCGGTGCCGGGGTAGCGCCAGAGATACGATTGTGTTGCGAGTTCCCGCTGCGATGTCGAGTATGGGGGGCTGCTCGTCGGCTTGGGGAATGTTGATGCAGTGGCCATCCGGGAGAATCCCCCGGGCCGCCCGAACACACACCTTGCCCTGGCGTAGCAAATCGGTATCCAGCTTGAGTTCTGAAAATCCCCAGCCGTAGGGATTGCTTTGCCAGTGTGTCTCTTTCAGAACATGATGAAAGTGCCGGTCTTGCTGCTGAAAGTGCTGCGGGTGCAAAAACATGCCTTCCGACCACACAACTCTATGCGTTGACATTTTTCGAGCTCCAGCACCCTGCGAAATATTGAACGCTAATCATCCCACAACCAACAGTGAGCCGAAAATCGGGGTCGCGAACTTGACGCATCCATCCTGCTGACTTAGCTTCCTTCAGCCTCGGACCAACCTGGAGGAGCCGCTTTGGCTGAGCCTTGTGCGTGGCGATCAGCAGGCGTAACGGATACGGGGTTAAAGCGTCTCCACAATGAAGACGCGTTTCTCGATAGTCCGGGTTCGCAACTATGGGCCGTCGCCGATGGCATGGGCGGTCATGATCGGGGAGAAATAGCCAGTGCGATGGTTTGTAAGGCGCTGGGTCAAATCCGTGGAGACTCGCTCACCGAGGTAGTTGATGCGGCTGACGATGCGATCTGCGCCGTGAACGCGCAACTTCTCGAAATGGCGTCCGAGCACGGGAGTTCCGGACTCATCGGCTGCACTGTCGTCGCGTTGATTGCGAGAGAACAGGTCGCCGTTTGTCTATGGGCAGGCGATTCCAGGATCTACCGGCTGCGCGATCAGGTGCTGGAGCAGGTCACGGAGGATCATAGCCTCGTCGCCGAAAGGGCTGGTGTCCAGGGAAGCGACCCGCCGACAAATCGCAATGTCATCACCCGTGCCGTGGGCGCTACTGCCGACCTGATACTCGATGTCGATAGCTTTGATGTACGACTTGGTGATCGATTTCTACTTTGTTCGGATGGGCTCACGAATGAGCTTGATGACGACTTTCTCTTCCGTACCCTATGTGCCGGTTCCGCCTCTGTTGTGGCACGTCAACTGGTCGACGCGGCGAATCATGCTGGGGGCAGAGACAACGTCAGTGCGCTGGTGGTTGACTATCATGAAGCCCGGATTTCGAACAGTTAGTATCGATCACAGTTGTGATCGTACGCTGAGTTCGGTGGCTGGCTAGCCCGCTATCCCGCTATCCAATGTCCCCTATTCGACAGCTCGCCAAAGACTACTTCGATGGTTTGCTCGATCAGTCTGAATATCGTCAACGTCGAAAACTGTTATTAGCACAGCAGATCGGTGACGCGCATCACGCGGCGCGACTAAGTACCGGTTACACGACTCTCGACGAGCGCAGTCCGTCGCGTGGGGATCGTGAAATGAACGACAGCGTTCCTGCTTCCTCAGTCGAGATTTTTGCCGCAGAATTCCTCGAGCCGCAACCCCAGGCAGACGATCTGAGTGCCGCGCTGTCTGGCGGCACTGAGTCAAGCGCGCCTGTGAATTCAATGCAGAGTGACGGACATGTCACGTTCGACCATTCCGTTACAACCCAGGAATCCGCTCAGGTGTTGTCGAGCGAGAGTGCCGAGGATCCGCTGCGCTCGAATCGTACGATTGAGATCGAGCCCGAGGTCATTGAAACCGGTAAGGTCGCAGCTCGGACTGGTCCGACACGCCAGCATGGGCGTCGGTTGCTCGTGTTGGTGTATGTGCTCGCCGTCGTCTTTCTCATCTACAAATACGACAGAAATCTAATCTGGCTACGAGATACGACGGGTTCAGCAGTGCAGGCAGTACAGTCTGCAGGTTCGCGAGTTTACAAAAGCGTTACTGACTCAAGGGATTAGTTGTCTGCTTAACGTTAGTGCCGCGATGTAGGAAGCGCTCTGATCAAGAGCCGCGTTGTCCAATCTAGAAAGCGAACTGGTTGGTGCCTACCGTATACCGTCCCACTCATGTTAGTCGCTCTGTTAACGGCCGGTCTCAGCCGTCAGCCAGCATCATCTCCTTCGGAGTGAGATCCCATTCCGGTAATCAAGCGGTAGCGCTCCCTGGCAGTTTCGTCTGTTATCCACTCATCGACGAGCTTATCCAGCGGCATACCCGCCCATCGAACAAGGTTATCCAGTGAATACGATAGCGGCGAGTGAGGCTCTGTCTCCCGGAAGAAGCGCGCTACTTTTCTTAACTGATCGATAGCCTGCGAGCGTGACTGGAGTGGGCCATTTGACGGGGCATTTCCTCTTGAAGCATCACTGCTCGTAGAGTCGGCTGTTGCGGGTTCGGTTTCAGCATCCTCGAACGTTTGCTCTGCCGCCTCCAGTCGGTCATTGGCGAGGTAGCTTAAGTTCGACCTTAGCGAATCAAGCGCTTCTCGGATCAATCCGGTGGACGGGGCGTTCACTCCGCATTTATCAGTGAACGCGGCTTCCATTTTTTGCAGGTTGGTCTCGCACGCGGTCAACGCGTCACGAAAGTTCTGATAGAAAGCGAGTGGAGTAGCCTGGGCGGCACGCTCAATGTCACTGCTCGAAAAGTCGAGACCTGTGTTTACTGCCCCGCTGTCATCAGCCTTTGCCGCTGCCTCAGCTGTGAAAGCTTGATCAATCTGATAGGCAAAAAAAGCCTGATCGGAAGACTCGACAACCGGTAGTCTCGGCAGGAATCGCGCTACTGTACCGGGCTGTCCGGTGCCATTTATTCCGTTGAACGCCGCGACTCTATCTTCGATGCTATCGGGGTCAGTGGGATCAAGCCGCGGATGCAAATCTTCCCAGTAGTCTTCAACGAGTCTAGCGGTTAGTTCGAGCCCTCCTGCCAAGCCCTCCAATCCTGATGTTCTCACAAGGCCTTCAAGGTACAGCGCACACACTTCGAGATCTTTTGAGTGTTGGGCCAATACTGCCTCTGCCTGAGAAACCACTTGTGTCCATTTGCTATGCGCCTGGCCTGAGTCTGCCGTTGCGTCTTCACCTACCGCAGAGCGATCTCCCCGTTCCAGGTCCATAGCTTCATCGCGAAGCGACTTTAGCTTTTGATAAGGAGAGTCAAAGCCGGGGTCATCTCGCAAATCCTCGCCACACGGGGGGGCGTCGGCCAAGGGCGAGACTAAGGATTCCACGTCAACTGGGTTTTCCATTCTCCACCTGCATTATTTTTTTGCATCTGCGAAACATCACAAAACGCTACCCAAGCGCCGAGTTGTTAGCAAGGCGAAATAATGTGCCAGAGTAAATTTAATAAACGATTTCAGAACCGCTCAAATCGACTCCAGGCAGGATTTTTTAATCTACTATGGATTTGTCGGTGCACGTTCCACCGACCACAGATTCAGATTAAACGGAGATTATCGAATGCCAATTTATATGAAAATGGATGGGGTCAACGGGGCGGTCACCGCTTCTGGCTACGAGAAGCAGGTCGCTCTCGATGGGTTGAGCTTTGGCTGCAGCCGCGTTGTGAGTATGCGAGTAGGAGATTCGGGAAACCGTTCTGAAAATCTTCCGGACTTCAACGAAGTTATGTGCACCAAGTCCACCGATGAGTCGAGCTTCGGGATTTTGAAAGAAGCCGTTTCTGGTCGGTCTGGAAAGACCGTGGAAATCGCGGTCGTGGAAGCGGGTGAAAAGCCCACCGAGTACGTCAAGTACACTCTTAAAGACGTCATCGTTTCGCACTATGACATGAGCAGCAGCGGCGACCAGCCGGTCGAGAGCTTCCAGCTCAGCTACACGGACGTCGAAGTAAAGTTCACTCCGACCGACAAGTCCGGGGCTGCGGGTGGTCCGGGTATCGTTGGTTTCGATCTCGCAACTGGCAAGCCACGGTAGCAGCTTACCTTTGGATATGTGGTCGAAGCATCGGACGATTCAGCACACTCCGCAAGATTTCTTGTGGAGTGTTGCTGTGTTCACTGATTACCGATGCATAATGCGATGACCGATGCCTGACCAGTCAAGAAAAATCGTTCATCTGCAGAGTTCGCTCGGAGAATCTCGGGCAGCGGTCGTATCGCTGACCGGGCGCGAAGCTGTCAATGATCTCTTCACGTTCCAGGTCTCCGTGATAGCGGATAACGACCCAATAATGCCGGAGGAGATTCTAGGCGAAGAAGTAATGTTGACTATGCGCTATAGCGACGTGGAACGCGTCGTTCACGGCGTAGTAGCCAGCATTTCGGAAACCGAGGCTGCAGGCGACAATGTGTTCGAATACAGCCTGGAGATCGTGCCAAAGCTCTGGTTACTTTCACTATCGGCCCATACCCGTATCTTCGAAGAGATGACCGTACCCGATATCGTCAAGTCGGTAGTAGCGGATGGGTGTGGCATGGCTGTCGAGGTAGTAACGTCCGCTAGCTACCGCAAACGAGAAATGTGCGTTCAGTTTGAAGAGAGCGATCTGCAGTTTGTTCAGCGACTGCTTCAGGACGAGGGCATTGCGTTTTATTTTAAGCAGACGCCTGGTAGCGCAACGCTGGTCTTAAGTGACTCTGTCAGCGGGTTTCCGAACTGCCAGCCATCTAGCTACCCATATTCGGAGCGCGACAATGCAGCGTGGAAAACCGGCGTTAGCAGTTTTCGCCGTGCCGGCCGGATAGCAACCGGTGAGATCGTCAGTCGTGACTTCACGGAATACGCACCCTCTAATCCACTTGAAGTAAAGAATAAGTCGAGAGCAAAAGCGAAGCTGAGACCAGGCATCCGTCAGGTGTACGGCCAGCATGACTTCGATAACCCGGGGGCGAGGACGCTTCCACGAGGCGCTTGTGCGGATCAGGCTAAGGTTTGGCTTGAGAGCCTGGAATCCGATGCTGATTTTTTCCATGGTGAGAGCGCTGCCCCCTCGCTGATCCCCGGCCACAAAATTAGTCTGTCGGATGCGCCAGTCTGCAGTGACGGCGATAAGCAGTACCTTCTCCTGGAGGTGTTTCATTCGGCAAGTGAGGGATTGGATTCCGAGTCTGTTTACAGTAACTGGTTCAAGTGTGCTCCCAGCTCCAATACTGTTTCTTTTCTACCTTCATTCACGCTTGAGCGACCCCGGGTCTGGGGTGTGCAAACCGCCACGGTTGTGGATGTTCGCAATCCGGGTGATCCGGAATCGCACGGTGAAGTTAAGATCAGGTTTCACTGGGAGCCGAACCAATTCAGCTGCTGGGCCAGAGTCGGTCAGCTTTACGCCGGTAACCGGTGGGGTGGGTATTTTATCCCAGACGTCGGGCAAGAGGTGCTCGTTGAATTTATTAATGGCGATCCTGATAGACCGGTAGTCGTGGGCGCTGTCTATAATCGAGACAATACACTACCGCCCTACACTAAAACTCAGAGTGGTATACGGACCCGCAGCAGCGATTTCAATGAACTGCGCTTCGATGATGAGGACGGAGATGAAGAGGTCTATTTCCAGGCGGGACGAGATCACAACTTCTTAATCAAGAACGATGAGACTGGCGATATCGGAAACGACGAGACGCTGACCGTCGGGAACAATCGAACAATTGATGTGGGAAATGACCACAGCCTTTCGGCTGGTGCAAATATTTCACTCGAAGCGAGATCGTCTATCACTCTCAAGGTCGGTGGATCTGAAATCAAGATGGACCCTACGGGCGTAACGATCACCGGTTCTATGATCAAAATCAAAGGGAATGCCACCACCGAAGTTTCAGCGGGGGCAGTAGTCACTGTGAAAGGCGGTTTGGTGAAAATAAACTGAGTGTACCTATGCAAGATTCACAGGCGGGCGTTTAAATGGCTATCTACTTGAAAGTTCCCTTCGCCAAGGGTGGTGCCACCGCCGCTGGCTTTGAAGGGTGGATTGAACTTGAATCACTGCAGTTTCAAGTTGACCGGTCCATATCGCTAGAAACGGCATCCCTCAAGAACCTGCCATCGGAAACGCCCAAATTTTCGCACTTCACAGTCACAAAACGAATTGAGGACAGTAGTGGCGGATTATTTGAGCAAGCAGCTCAGGGAACTTCGGGGCACGAAATAGAAATCGTGGTGGTAGAAACCGGACCGAAACCCTACGTTCGATACAAACTAAGTGACGTCTATTTGGCGCAGTACTCGGTGGACGCCACTGTCGGACATCTAGCTGAGAGAGTTTCGTTCGCTTACTCAACTATCCAGGCGGAGTTTTTGCCCCACAACCGGTCCAACACTAGCAACCCTGTAATTAAGGTCGTGTACAACCTGTGAGCCTGAGTAAGGGAAGGTCATATCGCGCGAACCGCCGCTAACTCGTTCGCAAATTCGGCTCAAATCCGAAAATATTCCAGACCCCGCCCCTGTTTGATCGAAAAATTACCTTACGGCCTGTCTGATCGAAAACCGGACCATCGTCGTGACTGCGGTTTGTCGTAAGCTGCACCCGCTCGGTCCCGTCAACGTTCATCATCCACACGTTGAAGTTCGACCTGCCACTTTCATCCTTGCCCTGGTTTGACGAAAACACGATGTAACGGCCACTCGGATGCCACGAGGGATCGATATCATTCGCAGCGCCCGTGCTCAGCTCTGTTTGCCCGCTTCCGTCGATTTGCATTAACCAGATTGAGGTTTCATTTGTCTTAGTGTCTCTCCGGACGTAGGCGATCTGGCGGCCATCTGGCGATACTTTTGGTGTTTCGCCATCGCCCAATTGCGTCAGTAAGCCACCGTTGATGTTTACAGACCAGACGGAAGCTCGTAGATCATTGAGGCGGTGTGATTGAAAGACGATGGTTTCACCATCGGCTCCGATAGACGGTGAAAAATCAAAGGCGCTTGAGCGCGTAAGCTGGGTAATTCCGCCCGCACCGTCCGCTCTTTTTCTCCACAGGTCCTGTCCTTCGCCCGATCGATTTGAACTGAAAACCAGGAATTTGCCATCAGGCGTGAACGCAGGTGTCTGGTTCAGGCTGTCCGGGTCGGTTACAGACGTCTTTGCCCGGTTGATCGTTGCCTGTCGAAAGAT
This sequence comes from Pseudomonadota bacterium, assembly GCA_039111155.1. Classification (GTDB taxonomy): domain Bacteria; phylum Pseudomonadota; class Gammaproteobacteria; order Pseudomonadales; family Halieaceae; genus Congregibacter. Next base: position 47,599 of record JBCCPL010000007.1, read on the forward strand.
CGCTGATGAACCATTTTTAAGTTCCGTATAGACGATTGCATCTTGGGTCGGTGAGGCGTCGGGTTTGCTGATAAACACGCTCCGCTCGTCGTTGCCTGTGATATTGAACAGATTTTCTACACGGCTCCAGTCGCTGGTTTCAATTGAGGCCTGGGTTTTCTCTTTGCCAAGCACGACCTCTACGCGATCCTTTTCGACTTTGTATCGTGGCACAACCGAATCAACGCTCACCATGTCTGAAGTAGCACAGCCCTGGATCAGCAAAGCTATACCAGCCAGGGCTACGGTTGTGTTTTGGTAGATTTTTGTCATGCGGTTTCGTTCTCGCCTAACCAATGGTGCTTACTCTTTGCCTCGGTTCGGTAAGAAAAGACTCGAACACTAGAGCCGGCGTTGTAAGTCGATGTGAGTAATGTGGGTTGAGTGTGTCTCATGGCTCGGACTGGACCCGTGCCTGATTACTGGAGCCTAATCAGACGACTGTCGAACGAAGAGAAAGTCCCCGCCATCCGAATCGATAAAACGAATGTTACTGTACTGCGGAACCTGCTCTGAGTTCAAAATGACAGGCTCTCTGATCGATTGATACAAGCTGGTACCGTCGATAATTGATTCACCGCTGTCCAGTTTGTCAAGAAAGCTTCGCGCAAACACACTGTGACCGTCGCCACCGCCGTCAACTACAGGCTCGATTCCGCCGGAGGTCATTACAAGTCGCGCGCTGCGAGATGCCATCTGTTCATAAAAGCGTCCGGTTCGCTTGACACTCGCCGATCGGAGAAGCGTACCTGAGAAACAAGAATCAGCAACGAGCATCACGTGCTTTGCCTTCATTCCCTTGATCGTGTCCGTGACCGCGCTATTTCGGATCCAGTTTTCTTTGGAATCGAGAGACGCATTTGTCGGCAACCAATAGCCGAGGTCTGCGTCCTCGTCATAGAAGCCATGGCCTGCATAGTAAACGAGCAGATTGTCGTCCTCGCGTAGGGAATCATTCATTTTCTCGAGGCTCGACAGAATTTCATCGTCGCTGGCGTTCAAGAGCAGTTCGACATCAAAACCGTAGTTTTGCGACAGACGCTGCGCAATGGCCTTGGCATCACGCTCGGCCGTTTCGAGCGCTGGCAGTCCGCCCTCATACCGGTTGTTTCCGATTACTACAGCGTGATAGTTGCCAAAATCGATCTGATCCTTGATAGACGCTATGTCGGCGGAACCAAGCAGTCCTGTTTCAACGCGTGTGACTAAGACAGCCGCCGTGCCAACTGAGCCATCGGAATCGATTGCTTCGAGTCTTACCCGCGTCTTGCCAAGCGGAATCGAAACTCGCGCGGTAAACGCGCCGTTTTGTCGCGTCTTAGCGGGACGCCCATCAACAAAAAGCTGTTTGATGGGTTTACTGTGTATCACGTTCCCGAGGATTTCTACCGAGGCGCGATCGGTTAGCACCTTGCCTTCACCAGGTACATACACCACGGGTGGTTTAGCGGTGGTTTGTGCTCCGCGCATGACCACCTGATTTTGAGCTGCGCCTAATGTAATGGCGTACGCGTCTGTCAAGCTGGACTGCCAATCCTGGCTGAAGCCGACCGTGATGACCCTGCCATCACCCGCAGAGACCACACCTATGAGAGCCTCTCCGTTTTCTCCGCCGTGAGTTTGTGCGTTGCTTATCGAACCATCCGATGAAAACTGCACGATCCAGGCGTTGTCGGTTTCAAATTCGCCAGCAGCTTTTTCTCCGATGGCCACCAAAGTCTGGTCAGCACGCAGGGTAACTCCATGCAACCGATCATCACCCACACCGCCAGCCGCCTTATCCCAGACTACGGAGCCTGTTCCATCGACGCTCACCAGCCAGCCATCGTCCCCGCCATCCGCTTCTTTTGTACCCACAAGCACCAGCTGTCCCTCTGAGTGCACGACCCCGTCAGAAAAGCCCTCGTTCAGCCTGGTTCCAACTCTCTGGCTCCAGATCAGCTCACCGCGGGAGGTAACTCTCGCTATCGCCCCATCACTGTCGAACAGTTCTGTTGTCTCTCCAATTACGAAAATGTCCCCATTTGCGGCAGGTACTAAGGCTCTTATTTGCTGCGGCAAGCCCTGATCAAACGTTTGTTCCCAGACTGTGTCTCCGTCCGGAGTTATGCGAACAACCAGGCTACTTGTGCGCCCTGAACCGCCACCAATCAAGAGGTCTCCACTTGCCAGCTCAGTGATCGCACTGAAACTCTCGCGCGATGGCCCGTCAAAGTGTCGGCTCCATACCTCTTGACCTCTGGAGTCCAGTCGATAGACGAACGCACCACCGCCACCCTGCATACCTGTAGCTTGAGTACCCGCAAAGATTACGTCGCCGTCGGCCAGGCTCAGTACCGCCGTCGCCTCTTCGTCCAGTGCGCCACCGGACGTGTGTTCCCACAACAGGCCGCCATCCTGATCCATCGCCACCACCCAGGCATCTTTGCGCCCAGCGCCCCTGGATGTGGTCGAACCCGCGGTGACAATGGCGAAGTCTGAGCGTCGGACGGTAACGGCCAGAAAGGAATCATTCCGCTCACCTCCATAACTTCGCTCCCATACTTTTTCACTAAGGTCAGCCAGCGCAATGCGTGGCCGTGGCGCTGCATCATCGACCCATTCGGCGAAATCGGATTGAGTTTGTGCGTTACTCGCTTTGCCCGCATCAGCGCCGCCTTGGTTAGCAGAGTGGCTAGCAGAGTGGTTAGCAGGGTGGCCAGCAGAGTCAGTGTTCACTGGGTCTGGAATGTACTTTATCCCGGCAGAAACACCGCTGGATATCAGGGCCATCGTCAGCGCCATGATGCAGGCGGTCAAGAAAACAGCCGGCGCAATCCTATGCATAGCCGCCAAGCACGGTGAATATTCGCCCAGTGTTTCCGAATGGAGATTTGTCCCTTCTTTTGCCCGAATATTGTTCATTTTCTCGTTGCTTTTGTCTGTCATGAACGGCGGTGACGTTAGTTGAAGCGTCATTTTTTTGCCTTCGGTATTTCTTGCTCGGACCAAAGCTAAGTCGCTTCCGATCTCGTTGATTTAAATCGCGGTAGCTGCGCCGCCATCTATCGAAGCCGCAAGCTCTAGAAACACGCGGACAGTTGATAAAGAACTCTCGTGCAGCTGACGTCCTCAGTACGCTCGAGACTAGACCGTCCATTGTAGTCCGCCTACGCCTAAGCTGGAAATCGTGCCGTGAGTCACAAAACGAGCAGCGAGCGCGGCCTGACGGAAGACTAATTGGTATCTGTCCTGCGATCTTCACTAATCTCGCATCTCAGCTCGACCCATGCCCTCACACTAGCTATCTAGGACATGGAGTTCGTCACACAGGCGAATGCAACGTCCTGTTGAGGTTGAGGCATCAGCCGTGGTGAAATTTCGCGGAATGGATAAATAATGATCGTTTGCTAAGGTTTTGAAGCAATGTTCTCTTGGGATGGAGTAATGAAACGCACAATCATGGGCCTACGCGATAAACGCTCACCTCATAAGCCTTCGTCGGTGTTAAGCGGATCTTCCTACACACCCGGGGCGGTGCGAAGACAATCGATGTTACGCACATTCGGCTCGCTGCTGGGCGTATGGACAGGCATCGTTGGGGCAGCACCTGCGACTCAGGATGTAGAGCCTCAAGTTCGCGCGATCCTTAATTCCGCAGCTGCGGAGCAGGCATCGTCGATTGAGCTGATTGTCGAAGGTGCGACGCAGAAGACGTCAGTTGGCGACAGAGTCAGCTACGAGCTCAGGTCACCAGAGTCTGGCCACTGTTACTTTATGCACGTTGATTCTCGGGATAGGGCTACGCTTTTAAAGCCCGGAGAATGTAAAGAAAGCATCGATTCGGGCGAAGCGAGCGCTCGTTTTCCATTGGACGGCGCCTTAGAAGCCGACTTTCCAACTGGCACTGATACGGTGTTCGCAGTGGTGGCGCCACTCCCTATCGCCGCTCTGGACAGCTTGCTTGCTAGAGACTCACTTCCGTACGCCGCCTTATCGGTAAGCGACGCTCTGAGTGCTGCAGAACATCTTGCGGCGTCTGCAGGTATGGACGAGATTCAGATCGCATCTGCGTCATATACCGTTGTAGATGAAGCCGACGAACCAATCACTACGCGCGGTATTATTCGAAAGGTCGTCGCCGGTATGGACAACCCAAATACGGTAGGCGAATACGCATCCTTCGATGTGCAGAACGTCCAATTTGATTTTGGGTCGGATGAGCTCTCCGAGGAAAGCCGCACTACGCTTGATTTGTTTGGTGAGGCGCTCAGCGACGATGAGCTTTCGGGAGCACGGCTAAGGGTTGCGGGCCACACCGACGATGTCGGCGACGAAGTCTTCAACGACGATTTGTCTATGCGCAGGGCGTTTGCCGTCCGCGAATATCTGGTGACTAAGTTTGATTTTGATCCCGAACGGTTGGAGGCCGTGGGTTTCGGTGAGTCTGCACCGATTCTTGCTAATGACACGGAGGAAGGTCGCGCCGTGAATCGCCGGGTAGAAATGGTGTTCGAGGCCAGATGAGCCGAGCGGCGCATCGCCGGTTTGGTATAGCAGGCAACTTAGCGCTGGAAAATCGGCGAGAGTTCGAGTCACAGAATATCGTTTTACAGTTTTCACCGGGAGCACAGGCCCTCTATTGAGTGGCACTAAAAGCTCTGCCGCATTGTTTGGCTCATTTCGGCCCATCGTGATCAGCTGGCGTTGCAAGCCTCTATGACAGTGTCCTCTCCGCTTATCCCCGGTTACAAGATCGTCAAAGAGATCGGTCGAGGCGGTCTGTCCACGGTCTACCTCGCTGAGCAAGAGCGCATGTTTTCGAGGCAAGTCGCCTTGAAAGTCATGTCCGCCGAAATGGCGCATCAGGAGGGGTTCGGCGAACGCTTTCTACGTGAGGCCAGAATTGCAAGCCAGCTAAATCACAGAAATATCGTTCACATATACGATACCGGTGAAGCTGACGGCTGCTTTTACCTTGCCATGGAGTTACTCCGTGGCGGCGATCTGACCAAGTTTTCTGGGAAAACACTATCTGGCTTCGATGCTGCGCGAATTGCTGTATCCGTGTTGCAGGCGCTTGAGACAGCTGCGGCACTTGGGGTTGTGCACCGCGATATTAAGCCTGCCAACATCATGTTTCGCGAGGACGGCACCATTACTCTGGTCGATTTTGGGATTGCCTTCCAAGCAGAAGCCAATGCGAGATACACGCCATCCGGTGCCTTAGTGGGTACACCCCACTACATGAGCCCCGAGCAGGTTGCTGGCGGAGCGGTCGACGAGCGCTCCGATATCTACTCAGTGGGGGCTGTTCTTTACGAAACACTCTCTGGTAGGCCACCTTACGAAGGCGACAATGCGTTCGCTATCGCCAACATGCATCGATTTGATCCGCTTCCTAGAGTGGCGAAGGAGCATGAGCAGTTCCAGCCCATCATCGACAAGGCCATGGCCAAAATACCGGATGATCGTTACCAGCGTGCATCCGACTTTTTGAACGCGCTGACATCTCTGGAACTCGTCCCGTTTTCGGGAAGTAGGCTGGCGCCTACAAACGAGAATTTGATGCCGAACTGGCCACCAGCAATTACCGAAGCAGGTGAGCTAGCCGCTGCAGTCTCGAGTGAGGCTGAACCTATTGAATCACTGAAATTGGACGCGTCGGAAGTCAAACATCCTACCGGGCGCGCATTGCGAAGAGACCAATCAGCTGCTTGGCTGGTAAAGCTTGGAGCTGGACTGGTGCTAAGTCTGGTCACCGCTGGGCTAATCTTATGGTTCGCGCTGTTCAAGCAAACACCAACTCCGCCGACTAGTGGCGCGAATTCGAACGAGTCGACTATCGCGGTACCCGCGCCACGATCACCTGAAGGTGACGGGGAAGGTGACGGGGAGGCTGATGGGGAAGGTGATCTTGAAACTCTTGTCCAACAGCTGGTAGATACCGTTAATCTCTTACAGCCGACATCACAGGCACAAATCGAAGGCGAGTTACTCGCTGCGAGGGCCTCTATACGAAAGATTTTAGAGCAGGGAGATGGTATCGAGGAGGCGATGCTTGAATGGAAGCTAATCAACACTTCTATTTTGCAACGGCTTAGCCGTGACCCTAGAAAGGTGAAGGTCGGGAGCACGCCTGACGAAATCGATACGGCATTCAATGAATGCCAGCAGGTGGTGGCAGACTGCGAGCGTGAGTGGTACGCCACGGAAACTCTGCGTGAAGTTGTCCTCAATCCCTTTAGGCTTTCTGCTACGGAGGTAAGTGTCGGCGATTATCGAGAGTTCGTCTCGGAAACTGCCTACCGCACCGATGCCGAACGTAACGGCTATTCCTATCGCTACATCCGAGGGGCTGTTGAGCGCGTGACCGGGCTCTCTTGGCGATTTCCTTACTCTCCATCAACTCCCGCGTTGGATGCATTCCCTGCTGTTCATCTTAGTTTTAATGATGCGCGTTCGTACTGTAACTGGCGCGGTGGCAGGCTGCCCCAAGCTGATGAATGGGAGTATGTAGCGAGGGGGCCAACGGGGAGAAAGTTCACCTGGGGTGACGATTGGCTTCCAGGAAAAGCGCCGCTGCGAACTGAACTTCCCTTGAAGGTTGACTCTATGGATCAGGACGCTTTTTTCACCGGGATGAAGTCCATGACCGGAAATGTGTGGGAATGGGTGTTACTTCCTGATGGTGAACGTGGATTAAAGGGTGGTTCTCACCGCGAGCTCGCTCCGGTCAATTTACGATCTGCCGCATTTCGAGAGGAACTAGAGAACCTCACACTCTCGGATGACGGTGCACGATGCGCTTTTGACTCAAAGACGTGGCCACCGGCGCAAGTGCCAGTTGTTTATTAGCAGAATATCGACCACATACTCAGACCGTCCTGCTGTCGCCGATCGGATCACTTGCTCCAGTCCGGTTAGGCGACATCGAGTTCAGTTTGAACCTACCAACTTTGTTCCTGCTGAAGTACAGCAATGACTACGTTGGACGATGCCCGCGACGACGAGTTCACCGCCAAGCCAACGTTCAAGCTCACCGTTGAGCGCTGCATGCACGTGGCGCCTCGCGCGTATCGAAACGGCTGTAAAACAGAAGCTTTTAGGCGGTCGGATTGATGATCCGATGACTCTATTTTTTTATGTACTCGCGTGAGTAATCGTGAGTCTCCCGGCTAGCCCGTGTCTCTTCTCTGAAATCCACTGGTCAGGTGTTGGCGAGAAGTTAATGACGTCGTGGATCATCGGCCAACCGAATCGCTTTAACTGAACGTCTATTCGGCGTTTAGTAGCGTATGGGCATCAATCGCCTTTCTTTGTTTCAGGAGTGCAGGAAGCTGAAGGGCAACCGGGGTGATGCAGGTCAGGAGCACGAACCGATGTATCCCACGAAGTCGGTTTCGCTTGCATCAGATGACATGACAATTAACAGAAGGAGCAGACGTGATGCAGATCGCGACGTTGATATCCAATATTGAACGCAGCGTCATCATCGTCATCATTGCGCTTACCGTACTTGCGGTTTTCCTGGAGATCGCCGCGATTTGGGAACAAAGGAATGTAGCCATAGCAGACATTCTTCTGCTGTTTCTTTACACCGAGGTGTTGTCGATGGCAGGCGCGTTTTATCACAGCCGCAGGATTCCCACGATCTATCCTCTGCTGATCGCAATTACTGCCTTGTCGCGATTGATTGTGCTTCAGTCGAAAGAAATGGAGCCGTCGGCCATACTTTACGAAGCCTCTGCAATCGCCATTCTCACTATTGCCGTTGCTGTACTCTTTCGCTTCGGTGGTGAGGGGCGTGAGGTTCTTTCGACAGACCAGTCTGGGGTCGAGGGCAAGGGCTATGACAACGCTGAGTAGACGAGGGTCTCGAGCTGCCCGCGGAAATTAAAGGTACTCGATGGAAGTAGTTGAGTCAGAAACACCACAATGACTTCCTCCTGAGGGTCGACCCAGAACAGCGTGCTCGCCAAGCCGCCCCAGTAAAAAGTCCCGGTACTGACGGCCGTGCCGCCAGGTAGCGGATCCAGCTTGGTCGCGAAACCAAGACCAAACCCAACGCCTTCGTTGGCGGATTCACTGAAACCCGAAATTGAAAGCCCAGCCAGGTCCTGGTTGTTTGGCAGGTGGTTAGCAGTCATCAACTCCAGCGTCTTTCGACCTATGATTCGGTTACCGCCAAAGCTACCGCCGGCTGCAAGCATCTGGCAAAAGTTCATGTAGTCCGAAAGCGTCGATAGCAGGCCCCCGCCACCTGAGTGGAAGCTGCGCCCTACATATGCCGAGTTAGCACCGTCATCGTGCAGAATCAGTTTCTTATTCTGGTCGCGCATATAGCTACAAGCCAGCCTCTCGACCTGGTCTGGACGTGGCGCGAACCCCGTGTCGTGCATGTCAAGTGGTGAAAAAACTGTGTTCTGAAGATACTGATCAAAGGGCTGACCGCTGATGCGCTCGATGAGCACGCCAAGGACATCGGTTGCGATCGAGTAGTTCCAGCGCTCACCGGGTGAGAACTCGAGCGGTAGCTCAGCTAACTGGTCGATCATGCTCTGCAGCGTATATCCCTCTCGCGGTCGACCGACGCCAAGTTTTCGATAGGCATAGTCGATGTTGCTGGCGCGCATAATGTCGTAGGTCAGTCCTGAAGTATGACTCAGCAGATCTCGTATACGCATAGGTGTTTCCGAGCCTCGCGTTTCGAAATCCGGCCAACTTCCACCGGTCCAAACCCGCAGATTTTTCCATTCCGGCAGGTATCTGTGCACGGGATCATTCAGTGAAAACAAACCCTTCTCCCAAAGCGTCATCAGCGCCAGAGACGTAATGGGTTTGGTCATGGAGTAAATCCGGAACAACGTATCGCTGCGATAGGGAAGTCCGCGCTCCATATCCCGCTGGCCACCCATGCTCAAATGGGCCAGCTGACCGCCGCGTGCCACAGCAATCAGGTAGCCTGGAATTTTCTTAGCCAGTAGGTAGCGCTGCTGCAGATGGTCATCGATTCGCTTTAGCGCTTGCGCGTCGAACTGTGCTGCTGCGGGATCAATGTGGTCAAGATTCATAGTTCGGTATGCCGTAGTAGTGCGTGAGTGTTGCTGATGCCAATAGATATCGTGAAATCGGCGAGAAGTTTAGATCGTCAACGGTTCCAGGTGTGAGCAGCGCGGGGCTATTGCCAGTGCTAGAATTCTAACTAGTGAAAGAATGGGTCGGAGCGACGACGATTGGCAATGCATGCGGACAGTTCCGGTAGCTGCCTAAGGGCACTTTTCGGGCTAACCCGGTTCGGGCTCGGACTGTCCAGGCTTGAAAAGGATAGTTTGCTGGGATCACGCCCGCGTATTCCACTCAAATTTCCGACGCGCTGTAGCAGTCTTGCTGACGTGCTGAATCTCACGAAGATGTTCGCAAAGCGCACTATCATCGGTTCGAAATCCGGCGATCCCCCGGGACGGTCAGTTCCGGCCCCCTTTATTTGTGTGCAATTTGTGGTGCTGTCATTGCCCGCATTCGAAGTGGTTGGAGCAGAAACGGTGCTGCTGGAAGAAGTACTGGTTTTCGCTGAAAAGCGCGAGGCGAGTATCAGCGATACGGCTCTCAGTGTCACAGCGGTTGATGGAGCCACACTGCTCGATGCCCAGGGCTTAGAGTTCAGCGATCTCAATCGTCTTGCCCCCGGGGTTTTCGCCTCCGGTCGAAATGTGGGCGCTGATATAAAAATACGCGGGGTTGGGACCGAGGCTGGGACCAGTGCGATTTCGGGCGTCTCCATATTTGTCGACGGTGCTATTCAGCCCTTCCCTGGAACGGCGTTTACACCGTTTTACGATGTGGATCAGATCGAGATTCTGCGTGGGCCACAGGGTACTCTCTTCGGGCGCGCCGCGCCTGCAGGAACGATCAATGTCCGGCATCGAGTTCCCTCTCTTGAGACTCGTGATTTCACATTGAACGCAGTCGCCGGAACAGCTGATACCTACAATCTCCAGGTAGCGGGCGGAACACCCGTCGGTGAGAACTTCGCCGTACGGCTAGCCGGACTCTATGACCATCGCGATCCTTCCAGGGTACGTCAGGTAGAGCGAGGGATCTCCGCCGAGAGTGAGGCAGAAGCGGTCCGCGCCAGTGCGGTCTATGCTCCCTACGAAGACCTGAAGTTCACCTTTCTCGCCAGCACGCTCAATCTCGATGCCCGTACACCCCAGCCACTGGGCGGTCCTGGGCGTGATGTCTTCGCACGCGAGGCCTTTGAGAATTTCAATTCCGGAGCATCTCAGGCTCTCGACAGCTACGTATTGAAGGCCGACTGGCGTCTTCAGGGCCTCAGCATTCAAAGCACCACCACTTATCAGGAATCCGAGCTGATCGAGCGACGCGATCTGGATGCGAACTCCCTCGATGACGAGTCGCAGATCGCCACGGTCACACTGGATACGATTACCCAGGAGATTCGTCTGGTAAACAACGATCCGCGTTTCTGGAACTTTATCGCTGGCGTGTTTTTCTCAGATTCGGACAGCCTTGCGGCGCTGGAGACGGATTTCGGCGCCGACAATCAGCAGGTTCAGAACACTGCAGTAGTTTTGCCCGGCTTAACAGCCCTCGTGGGAGATTCAAATACGATTAACGCTCAGGAAGAAGCGGCGCTTTTCTTTCACAACCGCTTTGATCTTACAGATCAGCTATCCCTGGCTGCGGGTATTCGATACAACGATATGACATTCGGGCAGTCTGCAACCGTGTTTCCAGCGCTGGTTCAGAACGGTCAGACCATCGAGCTTCCCTCTTTTGACCTGATTGAGCAGCAAGAGGACCGAACTACTATCTGGTCTGGGGGATTAAAATTGCGTTACCACATTCAGGACCAGCTCATGATTTACGGGTCTCTGGATCGCGGATTCAGGCCAGGCGGTGTTAACTTTAATGCGACACCTGAGGTCGCGTTGTTCACCGAGGAGATCAGCAATAGCCTTGAGTTTGGTCTGAAGGGTGAGTTCTACGGTGGTGCGTTGCGGGTTCTGCTTGCGCTTTACGAGCAGCGATACGAGGACTTTCAGGCCGTATCCCGGGACGTGATTCTGGAAGATCCGGGGTTTGCAGGTGGAACACGAGAGCTTGCCAACCTGGTCACCAATGCGCCAGAGGCGCGTAGTGGTGGGGTGGAGCTCGACGTAGAAGGCGTCGTACCACCTTGGACCTTTCGCGGGAGCTTTTCTTACAACGACACAGAGTTTCTGGATAACTCCGATTCTCCCTGCACCATAGATGGCACACCAGCCGTTTGCGATCGTACCGGGAGCGCGATCAACGAGTTGCCGCTTTGGAGCGCTCATCTGACCTTAGAACGTTCAGTGCCGTGGTTAGGAAATGAGTTTTATCTGCGCGGCATCGGGAATTATCGCTCCAGTGCCCGGACATTCGACGGTGAGACTCTCAGCGCGTTTACGCTCGCCGACTTTTTTGTGGGAGTCAGAGACACTCAGGGCGCATGGGACCTCGGACTTTGGGTGCGCAATCTCACGGATGAAGACGGGCAACTGAATCGGCTGAACGGTGAGCCCGCTGGATTCTTCACGAGTCAGCTCACCAGGCCCCGTCACGCGGGCGTCTCACTGACTTATCGCTACTAAGCAAAGAGTTATCGCTCACTTGCCGTATCCAACCCTCCGTCTCGCAGCGATTTTTGTGCTGCTATTAAGTGTCCCAGGGGTCTGGTCTGTCATTCAGCTGGAAGTGGACAACCGGCAGGAGAAGCTCGTGAATCAGGCTGGTGAGGGCGCTCGAGTCTACAGTCAGTTTCGCCAGGACTTTGGCGAAGACGCTTTCGTTATATTCACCCTCTCCGAACGTCCTCTATTCGAAGAACAGACTCTGACCGACATGTTGGAGCTTGCCGAGGCTCTTGAGGGCGTGTCGGGTGTAGAGGAGGTGACTGGAATCCCAATCCTCTACCGGGATCTCTTTGGTGAGGAAGATGCCGATGCCCTTGAGTATGAACTGACCAGCACACCGTTCTACCGCAATCTGTTCCTGTCCCAGGATATGACAGTCGCTGGATTAATGCTGCGTCTGGTCGAGCTGCCTTCGGTCGAAGCCTATAATGAGCTGGTGGCAGCCCTGGAATCGGTCGCCGATGAAGCTCGTCGCTTGGGATTCGACGTTCACATGGTGGGGCAGCCGATATTTTCTGTGGCGATCAACCGGCTCACGGCCAACGAGACATCGCGAACGTTCCCCATAGCGGGCATCGCAGCGCTGCTCATTCTCTTGTTTCTGCTGAGGTCCTGGCGTGCGACCTTGGTCGTGTTATTCGGAGGAGGTTATACGCTCCTTCTGACGCTTGGCGCCATCCAGGCGCTGGGATGGCAACTCAATCTCATCACGGCGTCGCTACCATTGGTGCTATTCGTGCTGTCGATCGCCAATGGTATTCATATCGCAAGCCGCTATCAGCGTGCACTTGTCGAAATTCCCGACCCCAGGGAAGCAATGATGCAGACCCAGCGTGAACTGGCGTCTTCGTGTGCGTTGTCGTCATTGACTACCGCCCTCGGCTTTTTATCGTTATTGGTAGCTCAGATAGATGGCATCGTACAAATGGGCACCTACATGGCCATTGGTATCGTTCTCTCCCTTCTGGTGAACTTTACGCTGAGCGCCTGGCTGCTCGTGGTCGTTGGTGTTCCCCCGGTCGCTGGCGCAGGGCGAAGTCTTGGTCTGTGGCTGGAGAAGCGCACAGGATTCGCCATGCGGTTCCCGGTTGTCGTTGTGGGGTTGTTCGTGTCTATCGGCGCGCTCGGTATGTGGTCTATATCTCAGATTCGTGCCTCGGGCGACGGGCTGCAATACTTGCCTCGCGGGCATCAGGTCACCGACTCCTATCAGTTCGTTTCCGACAGGTTGACCGGGCTTACCGCCGTCGAGTTGTCACTAGATACTCCGGGTGGATGGTTAAACCTTGAGTATTGGCGGTCCCTTGAGGAGCTTGCTCGGAGCATTGAGGACATACCTTCTGTCGATCGCGTGTTCAGTCCGTTGATGCTTCTGCAAAAGGTTAATCAGTGGTCGCGGGGTGGTGATCCGGCGGGCTATGTGCTTCCCACCACCCAACCAGAGAGCGAGGGGCTCCTCGAGCTCCTCGAAGAGGAGAATCCCGGCCAACTCAGAAGTTACGTGAGCGCTGACGGAGAACGCATCCGCATATCAGTACTTGCCAGTCTTTCCGACGGTGAAACTCCGTCGACGCTCATTGAGCAAATTGAAAACGAGTTGACCGCTCTTCCTCCTGACTTGAACGCCCACGTGACGGGTTTCGCCGAGCAAATGAAGGGACTCGCCGAGGGAATGCTAACGACGCAACTCAGGAGCTACGGGCTGGCATTCCTCTTGATTTTCGCTGCTATAGCGATTGGCTTACGCTCGTTTCGTTTACTGTTTCTGAGCGTACTACCCAATCTGATGCCTATGTTGATTATGTTCTACTTAATGGCGCGGCTCGATATTCCGCTCAATACCGCCACGGTCATGGTAGCAAGCATCTCGCTTGGCATCGCCGTGGATAATACCGTGCATTTCCTGAACCGCTATCGACGACAATCCCGCCAGTCGGATTCCGCAGCGGCGGCTAAACAGACCATACGCGTAGTCGGTCCGGGTATTACGATCAGTACAATCACGGCCTGCATTGGATTTTACGCGCTGATCCCGTCATCGTTCTCACCGATTAGTCATCTGGGCTTGCTCTCGGGCAGTGCTGTTCTCGCTGCGCTCATTGCTAACTTGCTGTTCCTGCCGGCTATGATCGCACTACGGCGTACTTGAACGGCTTCAATGATCAATGAGAGCACCAGCGTGGAGCGTGGAGTACGGGTCGTGAAGCAAGTCCTGGGATTACTGGTCTCGTGTCTGGCGTTTGTGGTTCTGGCGGCCCTGGCAAGTGCGGACGAGGAGCAACTCGCCCGAGCTCGCTTCGAGCTAGACCTGCAGATAGCTGAACCACTGTTGCTCGATTTGAATCCCGAGCATGATTCGATGTTGTTTGCCGATGCGAGCCTTCTTGTTGCCGAGCTAAAGCGCGGTGAGTATGAACGTGAGACCGGCGACAAGCAGCGTCGCCGCGCGTTGGGCAAAGAGATTGATCGCATAGCCCGGGCTGGCCTAAAATCCCTCGAGTCTGTTCCCGAATCTTCCGAAAAGTATCGAATCGAAGCAGATCTGAACTCAACTATGATCCGCACTAAATTCCGGGGAATGAAGCTGCAACCGAAGGTTGAGGCTTCTATCGACAGGGCCCTGGAGCTGGACCCGTTTAACGCGTCGGCCATCGTAAGCGCCGCGCGGCGCCCGCTCTTCGCAAAGCCAAAACAGGGCGGTGACCTCTCTAAAGCGCTTAGCCTCTTGAACTCTGCGCTCGATATAGATCCGGATCACGTATCGGCGTTGATGCTCCGAAGCACCGCGCACGCAAAACTAGGCGAAGCCGAAAGCGCTGAACGTGACTGGGCCGCTGCCTTGTCTCTCAATCCAAATATCAAAGGTGCCAGGGAAAGTCTCCTGGGAATCGAGCTCCCCGGATCAGACCAAGCTTCGCCCGGGGCAAAGTAGTGGCACCAACCCAAGGGAGCCTCTGAACTTGTTCAGAGGCTCCAAAGCGGCGAACGCCAAGCGGATGGTGCGCCGGCGTGCGCGGGGGACTCACTCGGGGAGCGGGATCCCAAACTTCGTCCCGAAGCATTTCTCAAGACCAGATCACACTCTCGGACTTGCTGGCCAGCAACATGCGGGGCATCAATCTGGTTTTGTAGTTACAATAGATCGTTTAAACGTAGCCCTGACTCCTGTCGTCGCAGTGCTGATGTTATCCATTACGCCATACCCAGCTCTTTACACTTCAAATGAGATCTCAGGACACCGATCAGGTCCTCATTCATCTGTTTCTTGCGCTCAGATCACAGCTTGCGATGATTTATGCCGATGCGCCCGGGGGGCAGCGTGACTGTATTGAGTCGATACGCCTCACACCGTGCACTGCAAAAGCTTAGGTTGATGGCTGTAGTGATGGCGCTCGGGCTTCCAGTGGAAGCAATTGCGCAGGGGTTTGAGAAATACAAAGATCACAAGGAGTACGACGCCTACTTCCGGAAGTATTCGAAACGGTTCTTCGGGGTGGGCTTTGACTGGCACTACTTCAAGGCGCAGGGAATAGCGGAGTCGAACCTAAACCCTACAGCCACCAGCGGCGTCGGCGCCCGGGGCATCATGCAGCTCATGCCCAACACTTTCGCCGAGGTTACGGAGAAAACGGGTCTGATAGAAGGAGCACTCGATGAACCCCGCTGGAACATCGCTGCAGGTATTTGGTACAACAAACATCAGTTCGATTACTGGCAAAAGGGGCGTGCGCTCGAAGAGCGACTTAAGTTCATGTACGGGTCCTACAACGCCGGGCGTGTAAATCTACGAAAGGCGCAGCGACAGGCCATCAATCAGGGACTGAACCCGAGGCAATGGGAATCGATGAAAGCCGCGCTGCCAGCAGTTACGGGACATCGTTCCACTGAAACGATCAACTACGTTGAGCGCATTTTCAAAATCAAGGAAGCGATCAAATGATTGACTGGAGCATTATCGGCCATAATTTTTTGTACGCCGGTCTAGGTACGACGCTTACTCTGGTTTTTATGATGCTGGGTTACTGGATTTTCGATATCGTCAATCCGCTCGATATCAACGCGGAGCTCGGACGCGACAACCGAGCCGTCGGCATCGTTGTTGCCGCCATCTTCGTGGGCCTGGGGATAGCTGTTGGTCTGGTGATTGGCATGGGGCTTAACTAGCCGCTGTCGCATACCGGTTCAGCGCCGGCGTGAGCAAGTGAATTCAAAGCCATGCCTGACTCGAGCGGCACTTTCAAAATCCGGCTTCGCCAGCTTCTGGAGGGAGAGGGATCCGTCGGTGCGCGCGCTTTCCAGCTGGCCATTCAACTGCTGATCATCCTTTCCGTCATTGCCTTCACTGTCGAGACACTTCCAAACCTGACTCCGCACTCGCGGAGTCTCCTGCGCAAGTTTGAGGTGTTCGTCATAACCGTCTTTACCATTGAATATCTGGGAAGGCTGTATGTCGCCGAACGCCGCTTGCGCTTTATTACAAGCTTCGACGGCATCATCGATCTGATCGTAATTCTGCCCTTCTATCTCCAGTTTGCGGTGGATTTAAGAAGTCTTCGCGTCCTTTGGTTGTTTCGGGTTTTTCGTCTGTTCAAGCTCGTACGCTATGCAAACGCCGCTCGCCGTATTCGAGATGCTTTTCATTTGGTGCGGGTTGACCTTGCTGTATTCGGGGTGGGTGCGCTTTTCGTGCTGTATCTTTCTTCGGTAGGCATATACTTTTTTGAGCGTAACGCCCAACCAGAGGTTTTTGCGTCAGTGTTTCACTCATTCTGGTGGGCGCTAGCCACTCTCACTACGGTCGGGTATGGCGATATCTACCCGGTAACGGTGGGTGGCAAAGTGTTCACCTTTTTTATTCTCATGCTGGGGCTGGGGGTGTTTGCTGTGCCAACCGGGCTAATCACGATGGCGATTGCGAACACAAGAGCGGCCGACATTCCGGATCAGCCCGAATGCCTTGACGAAGACGCAGTAGTCGAAGCGGATTCGAGCGAAAGCAACGCGATGCCGCGCAAAAATGATCACACCCGTGGGTCGTGATCAGCAGAATGAGCCGCCTCGGTCGAAGCGTGGGCTGTCCTTCCCAGGCGATCTGTGATGGAAGCCTCAGCTGTTTGGCTGGCTAATTTCTTTCCCGTGCTTCACACGCGGCAGTTAGCTAAAATTAAAGTCACGGTCGGGTCACGGGATAAGGAATAACAAGCAGCTATGATCCCGTACGCCGCTAAAACCCATCCGGGACTTAAGCGTAACAAGAATGAAGACAGCTACGCTGCCGAGCCCAGTATCAACTTATGGGCCGTGGCTGATGGCGTAGGCGGGCACTCCAATGGCGAGGTCGCGTCAAGAATCGCCTGTGAGGCCCTGGTTGCGGGCGTTCGCGACGGTCTAACCCTGGCTCAATCCATCGGTCAAGCTCACGAGAGCGTTCTCGAGGAGATCCGAGCCCGCGGACAGAGTTCAGACCAGAACAGCACGAACATGGGTACCACCATCGTGGCGGTGGTATTCAGTGGCCGTAAATACACAATTTCGTGGGTCGGCGACAGTCGCGCCTATTTATTCGACGGTAACCTGAAGCAGCTCACCAGGGACCATAGCGCTATTAGCGAGTTGCTTGCCAGGGGCGTGCTGAGTCCGGATAAGGTCGCCGATCATCCCCAGCGACACGCATTAAGCCGTTCGCTAGGTGTTTCCGATCTCAATACGAGCACACCAAGCTCTGTGTCAGGAAAACTGCGGAAGGGCCAGCAACTGCTGCTGTGTTCCGATGGGCTTACGGATGAACTGAGTGACGACCAGATACAGAGAAAGCTACGAAGCAAAAAGAGTGCTGACGATCAGGTTGAAGCATTAATTCAGTCGGCACTTGCCCACGGCGGAAGTGACAACTTGACGGTCATTCTGATCGGAGATCCGCCCGAAAAGCGGAGTTCCATCGGTGATCAGCTCGACCTGGATGTCACGCAGGATATTCGTGACCCCATTCCGACAGCGGTCTCGCGTAGTGGTCATCCATTTCTGAAGCTGTGGTTACCGTTACTGGTTATCGTGCTGGTCGCGATAACGCTATTGAGCTGATATCCATATGGACTTCGTAGGTCGAAAACTAGGTCGTTACGACATCGTCGAACTTATCGGCGAGGGCGGCATGGCTCGCGTATACAAAGCGTTCGATCCCGAGATCAATAGATCGGTTGCTCTGAAAATCCTGAAGGAGGAGCACTGCCAGACAGACGAGTACAAAAACAGATTCATCAAAGAAGGCCGAGCTGCAGGAGCTCTGACTCATCCCAATATCGTCACCATTTATGATGTAGGCACCATCGATGACGCCCCCTACATCATGATGGAACTCCTGGAAGGAACTACCCTGGGAGAGCTTCTGCAAGACGGTGAACGACTCACCCCGGAGCAAACTCTGGAATGCGTTGCCCAGCTTGCCGATGCGCTGGACTATGCGCATAAGCGTCAGATCGTTCACCGCGATATGAAGCCCGACAACGTCATCATGGACCTGGAAACCGGGGTCGTAAAGATCGCCGATTTCGGAATCGCGCGACTCGCTCAGAGTGAGGTCAATGACAGCACGCAGGCCGGCATGATGCTCGGCACGCCGCGCTACATGTCACCTGAGCAGGCAACGGGGGACAGGGTAGACGGGCGATCCGATCTGTTTGCGATTGGGGTGATCATGTACGAGATCATTACTGGTCGCAAAGCGTTTGACGCAGACTCTATGACTACGCTGATTCTGCAGATCGTACAGAAGGACCCGGTGCCTATTCGCCAGACTGTGGCCGATGCACCGGTAGGCTTCGAGAAGATCGTAAAAAAGCTCCTTCAAAAGAAGCCAGAAAGGCGTTTTCAGACTGGTGCAGAACTGAAAACAGCCGTTCTGCGTGAGCTTGGGGCACTACGCGATGCCAACGAGGAGTCCGCAGGCTATCTGCCGCTGCAAATCAAATGGACAGCGATTATGGCGGTTGTGGTAGCTGTCGCGATGGCAGCGTCCTCCTATTTTGTGATCAAGGCCCAGAGGAGCATGCTGTCGAAACAGTTAGTCGACTCGGGAATCGCGCTCACCAAGTTCATTTCCGTGCAGTCAGCGATTCCGGTACTCGGCGAAGATTGGATTTCGCTCGAAGCCCTGGTGCAGGACGCGGCCGCGCGCGACACATTCAGTTACCTTGTTGTTTCCGACCATACAGGCGTTGTTCGAAGCGCCACTGACCCCGAGTTGCTGGATAAACCCAGACCATCGATGCCCGATGCAGAAGAGGTTTATCGGCAGGAGGACATTGTCGTCAGTGATGTTGGTGAATCGCTCTATAACTTCAGTGTGCCGGTTCTGTTTAACCAGATTCCCGTTGGGAGCGTCGATGTGGGCCTCGCGACGGAGAGCATATCCGAAGCACTCGCCACGACGTCGCGCATGCTGATTATTTTGGCGCTGGCAATGGTTGTTACCGTGTCGATTGCGGTGTTCATTTTCAACAAGCTTACGTCGCGTAACTTGTATCTTGTCACAGAAGCGCTGCGCCTCTTCGCACGCAAGCATCACGAGGTGCGAATCTCAAAAGCCAGTACAGATGAATTTGGCGATCTATTTGTGGCCTTTAATGCGATGGCTGATGACCTCCAGCAGTTCTTCGATGAGAGCGATGGAGACCGAGTACTCGATCCGCTAGAGAGTTCTCCGGTCATTGAAACCGATATCAGCGGCATAACGCAGACTGTTGTCGCGGCGCGCACGGTCGTCAATCCTGGCGCGATTGCTGATGATCAGGCAGGTCCGCATGAAGGTCAGCAGGATGATCACAAGGAAGAGTCGGATTCGTCAGATGCCGAAAACGACGACGATCTGGTAGAGAATCACGGCGGACGCTAGGGAAAGCGTGACGGCGGAATCCAGTGAGCAACGGTGCCTCAGGTAGCGGCGAAATGTGGCGCTTCATCGCGAGCCCTGGATTTGCTGCTTTAGGAATGGTCTATCGATAAGCTCCCATTGGTTAACACGCAAGTAAACATTAATACGCAGGCAAACAGGCGCAGAGCCAAACATTCGTTATTGCGTGATGGCGACGATCACGAATCGCGCATGGAAATAAGGCCGGGGATAGGACGGCCGCTAATGGATTATAAGAAACGGCTGGAACAGTAAGTGCAGCAAATACAAGACGTCCAGGTGGCGAATGTTCGGATCGGTTACCCGGACCTGGTTCACGATTCGCTCGATCCTCGCGGAGAGAACCTAATAGCCCCGAGTTGGTGCCGATTGGTAGTTTGCTTAACTTCGGTCTTGCTGGTTTTTTGCCTGTCAGCCTGCGTTGGATCCGGTACGGCAGTGACTCAGAGCGAGATAGAGATAGTCGCAAAAGATCAGGCATTCACCCTTGTCGCGCTCAATGCTAACCAGACGGCCGAGGATGTAGCCCACGTACTCCTGGGGAGCAAGGACGAAGTCTGGCAGATCTATGAGGTCAATGATGTCACCAATCCCGCCCCCGGCGAGATCCTGGCTGTACCCAACTCACCACTCAACGTAACCGGTGTTTACCAGCATCACTACCGAACAGTACCCATTCTCTGCTACCACCAGTTCACTAACGGACACACGGCCGGCCACAGACTTGAGGTCACCGCGCGCGAGTTTGAAAAACAAATCAGTTATCTGGTGAACGAGGGCTATCAGTTTCTCACTTTCGCTGAGCTGGCTGATATCGTGTATCAACGTCGTGCGGTTCCGGAGAAGTCCGTTGTAATCACAGTAGATGACGGTTACGAATCCGTATTCGACGTTGCCTGGCCTATCCTCAAACGGTATCGCGTCAACGCAACGCTGTTTGTCTACACCGACTTCGTTGGTGGCGGTGCAGCCATGAGTTGGAAGCAGCTAAAGCAGCTGCAGGATTCAGGGCTCATCGAGATCGAATCTCATGGCAAGAGTCACAGTAGTCTGGCAAAGATTGAAGAAGATACGACCAATGCCCGCTACGAATCACGACTCAAGCAGGAAATCGACGGATCGGAAGCAGCATTTGAGAAAAGGCTCGCGCTGACACCAAACTTCATCTCCTACCCCTATGGAAATAGCAGCATTACAATCGCCAATCTGCTCGAAGAACGGGGCTATCAACTTGCGGCGACCGTGACTAGAGGTCCCAATGGCAGCTTCGTAGACCCATTTCTGCTTCACCGGACCATGATCTATTCGGATCACGATCTGGCTGACTTCACCAACCTCCTGCGGGTTAATCAAACTCGGAGATAGCCAGCCTTGATTCTCGATAAGAACTGGCGATGATTGGCGATCACTGCCCAAGAAAGGTGACTATTTCGCTACCAGCGTATTCGTGGACGGGGCGACTTTGAGCACGACTCTCATAAAAGCGTTCCAAGCGGTGTTGCGCCTGGCAATCGTCGTAGCGCTATTCCTGCTGCTCTGGGCTTGTGCCAGCCCCCCAACCGCCCCTCCGGTTGTATCTGTAGAGCCGTTTGTTGAGCGCCAGACACGCTCTGCACAGAAAGCCGCTGAGATTGGTGATCTCGCTCTTGCGAGATCTCTTTGGTTGAGCATTCTCACGGTGGATTCGAGCAGTCAACAGGCGAAACGTGGTCTTGCGTCGGTCGACAAGGCTATTGCCAGCGTTGTGGCTGCCAACCTCCGCGAGGGACGTTCAGCTTACGCCGACGGTGATTCTGCTCAGGGGGACAGGCAGATGCTTTCCGTACTCGCAGTGGATCCCGGAAACTTAGAGGCGCTCAAGCTCCTGAGGCAGAGTGTTTCGAGGGCAGCCCACGCACAACAGGCTGATAAGGTACGAGACGAAGGCCCCGAACCCGAAGTCCTTAAGGCAAGGCGGCTCGAAGATCAGTTCATCGCGCTCCTGCGGCGTCGCTACGCTGGAAGGGACTACCAACAGGTCGTGGAATTGGTGCGTACTCAGGACATGCTTCACGTTACCGAGGCAAGAGTTCTCGCCGTGTCCGCATTGGATGAAATGGCCCAGGAGGCGCAGCTGGATGGAGACAACGAGCTCGCTCTTCTTCATCTAGATAGCGCGCTCGAATTGGATCAAGCGAACAGAAGCTTGCTACGAAAGTCATCAATCCTGAAGCAGCGTGTAAGTGATGAAGCCTACAAGAATGGACTCGCATTAATGAATGAGGACCTTGAGGGCGCAATCGAGTACTTCAAGATAGCAATAGCCTACGATCCAGAGAATCTGATGTACAAAAAACAACTTAATCAGGCTCAGACGCTGCAGCAGAATCTTGAGAAGATTCGCGGACGATGATTTTGGAAGCGCCCCCGCGAGTATCCGAGGACATATTCCTGTTTTCGTCCTCCCGGCGTTGTACGGAGCCAAGTTAACGTGAGCGACGACAGTACAAAGAGCACTGCAACGAAGAGAGTGGAAGAAACGAGTCAAGCGGAACAGGCGGCGCATGCGGAAAACGAAGCGATAGGAACGGTTACCGCTGCCGGCATCGCGGGTGTCGAGCGCGCCTTCCTCCGACTGACTTTCTGGCAGACTCTGTTATCTCTCGCAGGAGTCTTTGTAGGCGGTGTGGCTCTTTATGCGGCGCTAACGGAATCTCAGGCGGTTCGCGAACAGACGGCAGCTTCTGTTTGGCCTTACGTCCAAATGATGATGACCGACACGGATATCGATGACCGGGCGTCTTTTGCGTTGTCCTTCACCAATGTTGGCGTGGGTCCAGCCCGTATAGGCAGTGCCCGATTAGTGGTAGGTGGTCGCGTATACAGAAGCTGGCAGCAGGTAGCCGACATTGGGCTCCCCGCAGGTGCTGGCTCGCTCGGTGAATCGTGGGGCAAGACCAGTCTCACCGGCCGCGTACTGGCGCCTGGTGAGAGTGTTACTGCTTTCAGTACAGACCAACGCGAACTCGCTCTGGCGATGCAAAAATCAGTGTATGCCGGTGCTACGAACTTCAGCTTTTGTTTCTGCTCTATCTTCGATCAGTGCTGGGTCAAAGGTGAAAGTGACAGGTTGGTGACCGACCCGGTAGTGCCAGTAGATGAGTGCCCCGATTATGGTGAAGAAGCTTTCCTGGATTGAGGGCACGCGGCCCGCGGATCGCGAGAGCCTAACCCCGGCTACAATAAGTGCGCCCGGCTCGCCATCACCGCAAGTACGCTGGGTTTACCTTTGAGAATCGCCAGCTTGCTCCCAAGCGCGACAGAGATAGCGTGCGCCCTTGGGCTTCTTGACAGCCTCGTAGCGGTAAGCCACGAATGTGACTATCCAATGGATGTCGCTCAGCTTCCTCGCATAACAAGCAGTCATATACCGACCGGGCTCGCCGCAGCCGAAATCGATCAGGCCGTCGTGGCAGCCGTTCAAAGTGGGGAGTCAATCTATAGAGTCGATGGAGATATGCTCGCCGAACTCCAGCCGGACCTCATCGTCACCCAGGGTGTTTGTGACGTGTGCGCGGTAAACCAGGATACAGTGGCAGAAACCCTGAAGTTCGTGGCTGATATTCTTCCCAGTGGAGTCGAGGTTGTCTCCCTCGGCGGAAAGAACTTTGCCGGGGTGCTGAGAGATATCAAACGGCTCGCGAATGCTGCCGGTATCGATTCGCAGGGTGTTACTCTTGTTCAGGCATTGCGTGCCAGGTGGGATTCGATCGCGAGCGCGCCCGGGCCGAATAAGACACCAACGGTCATGATGCTTGAGTGGCCCGATCCTCCGTTTTACGGTGGTCATTGGGTCCCCGAGCAAGTCCATGCGGCAGGTGGTTTTAACGCAATGGGTTCGGAAGGTCAGGACTCTAAACGTTGTACGTGGGAGGAAATCGCGGCGGCCGATCCTGACTACATCTTCGTTATGGCATGTGGCTACGACTTAGCCAGTAACCTGCGTTTTGCCCAGGACCTTCGCCAGACGCAGGGCGCGAGTTCGCTGAAAGCGGTACAAAACGGTAACGTCTGGGCCTGTGATGCGAACAGTTTCTTCAGTCGGCCGGCTCCCCGCCTCATTGAAGGCGCTCAGATTATCCAGCAGGTACTCACGGGTGAAGTACCCCCACTTACCTGGGCGCGCCGGGTCTTGCCGGCATAAGCCCCCGGTGCAAACCTGTCTCATCGGCAGAGCATGTAAAAGCGCAGGTCATTGACTGAGCTTCAGTGTTGGGAGCACTGGCTGGGATCTACTAGCGCTAGCAAGCTCGTTCCGAACTGAATGCACCGCATTGGAAATAGTCAGGAGATCCGTTAGCAACAGGCGCGGTAGCCAATGACTGGCAAGGGGGCGAAGCACTTGCGGGTACTGAGGTGTTACGTTGTCAGGGGGCAGGGCCCTTCGCTCTACTCGGGAGACTTGTTTGTCGCATTAGCTCCCAGGTTCTCCTCAGAAGAGCCGGGTACCATATCCCGGCTGATGAACGTCGTTTCGTTCATAGCCTGGCGCTCACTGTAGGGGCGATTAAAACTCTCAGAAACTCGCAGTATCACTGACTGGAGCTTTACTTCGTCATCGTGCTTGAGCACCTGCCGGCTATCGATCGTATCTCCGTTCACGATCGTTCCATTGGCCGATCCTAGGTCTTCGACGAACAACTTTCCGTCTTCGACATCTAGTTTTGCGTGCTGGCGTGATACATGGGGAGTCACAATGGCCAGATCACAATCCAGGGAGCGTCCAATCAGTATCTGACCGGATATTCCAAAGCTCAGGCTCTCAAGCGGGCCGGTTTCTATTGAGACTATCCAGTCGTAGTCAGCGTCGGGTTTGCTGCTACCAAAGTACATACCAACGCTTTCTTTTCTCCTGTCGTTTATCGGCGGAATGTTGTTGAGTATACGGCGCTCGACGAACGCGTCTGTCTTTTCGATGCCTCGGGCAGTGATTTTGAAGAACCAGGACAGAATGGCTGTGATGGGGAATCCGACAAAAGACGCAATGAGAAAGCTGCGGATTGCAGCATCGCTGTCGAAGCCCAGTGGCGGCGCGAGTATCTCGGCGACCTGAACAATACCCCAGCAGAGCAACACGTAAAGGAGGCAGGTCTTGATTACCCTGCGTCGCTTCAGTTCGCTATAAAAGCTGCTCGTGGAGGACTGGCTTGTCATTTCTCTACACTTCGATTTCCAAAGGTTTCGCGGGGCGGTGGCACCGCGTCCGGCTAAGCGCGCGGCGCACAACCAGAGTGCTGGTGCTCAATGGTTTAATTCAAACTGTCCAGGCGCTGCTTTAAGCTCACCGCCTGCTCGCGATAGATTTGAGCGCCCTCGTGCTCCGGGTCTAGCAGAAGTACCTCGTTCCATAGAGCTATAGCTTTATCCAGATCCTGAGCCCGGTATGCACTGATCGCGCTTCTATGAAGTTGGCTAACCTCCTGTTGCCTCGCCATGAGTTCGGCCGCCGCATCGTCAACCGTGTCTTCGGTGAGTTGCTCCGCTTGATCGATTTCGTCTACCAGTTCTTCCGAACCTACTAACGCTCCCTCTGCCTCTACCTCTGAATCGATTGGAATTTCTACTGGATCAACTCCGTCCATAGGCTCGGAGTCGGCAACTTCGGAGTCCACTTCGAACGCGGCGTCAGGGTCTACGGTGCCCGGCTCCAGCTGAACCGCCTCGGTTTCGACAACGTTCTCCAGCTCCTCTTGAATTTCGTCGTCGGTCTCCAGCTGCTCCGCTATCGAGCGCTCATCGACGATAACGTCGGCCTCGTTGGAATCGTCATCTTCAAAAGCTGCTATCGCAGATGATGTCAGGGGTATTTTTATCGACTGGCCTGGAACGACTCGTCGAGGCTTACTGATCTTGTTGTACTTGGCCAGAGCGTAAAACTTGTAGGCACTACCCAAGTAGGTTTGCGATACGTTGGATAGAGTCTGTCCCGGCTTCAAGGTAATGACCTGATACTCCGTCGGAAAGTATTCATCGACGGGCCGGTCAATCTGCGCGATCAGGTCTTTCGCGAGGGAACTGTTAGGAACAGATCTACGATAGGCGGTAAGTTCGGCCCTTGCGGTTGGTTCGTCGCCAACCTCCAAAAGCTCCAAGGCTCTTCGGATCCGCTGTCTTGGTGTCAGCCCTGGCGATTCCTTGGCGACAGGTGCTGTCGGCGTCGAATATTCGGTTGGAGTGTTTCGCGGCGCCGACGCACCAGGAGTTTCGCACCCGGTTATAAAAACCAGTGCGACAATTGCCAAAGCCGCCGACGCTGCATGGACCCTGACCCTGCTGCGGTTGTCCCTGCTGCGGCTGAAATGATGCATCCGAGCGCCCCTCAATGCGCTTCCGACGTCAAGAGTTTAGCCGTCATTACTATTCCTTGAAAACTGTCAATTTGCGAACTCTATCTAAAGTATCGCATTAGCATGGGCACAAGCCTTACTACGCGACGTTCTCTTACAAATCGGCTCAAACCGGCACCTGTGAGTGACGAACCACAACGAGGTGATGAGTCTGACCCGTCTGACAAAGCCCAGAAGAGCACCGCGCCCAATCCCGCAGTCCACTGCCGACCTCCGCCAGCCCGGTCTCCAACAAACTCAGGTCACGCTTTGGCTGCTGGAATGCTAAGCCAATGGATGGCGTCAAACCACGGAGGGGCGACAGCGGAAATACCTTGCCAATCTTTTCTTCCATTTTAATTGTTAATTCCGCAGCGCTGTCTGTGTCACAACCATCTAACGCTCCTGCATACTCAACAATTCGAGCGAATACAGCAAGAGCGTGCACATTTTGCGATACGCGGTACAGCGACGCAGACTATGGAATGGATCGCTGTCTGCCCCGAATCGATGTTTGCCTGGGGTGTTTGCTGGGACCTGGGGTGTTTGCTGGGAAGAGTGCTAACGATTGTCTACGGATCAGGTAACGGTGTTACCTCTTAGTCATCTGCAGCTTCAGACGCATTCACCTAGCCGTCTCCACCGATCGCACACGAAGTAGCGTTTAGGTTCGTTGGATTGCCCGATGCCGCCGTATGGCTTCATGTCAGCTTCGGTCCAGGGCAAACGAGCCCGCTCCTTTAGCCGCGATAAACAAGAAGCCAAAACAGTACAGCGTTGCAAGTTCCCCGCCGTTCATTATCGGCAGAGGGGCGTTCATGCCGTGTACCAACCAGTAGGCCACAGCCATTGTTCCGCTGCTGATAAAAGCTGCCGGTCGCGTGAACAAGCCGAGCATCACAAGCGTCCCGCCAACCAACTCAATGATTCCAGCCGCCGTCGCCAAGTTTGACAGTGGTCCGTAAGGGTACGCCAAAGGAAAATCGAGTAGTTTCTGCGTGCCGTGGAACAGGAAGAGGAATCCGAGCACGATGCGGAAAGCCGCGTAGAAGGGCTCATTAAATCGACTTAAAAATTGCATGAGGTTGTATCCTGCTGGCGAGTTTGTCTTCGCGCGCCGTTCAGCCAGTTTTGCCGTGTGCCAACAAAGCGCTGGGAACCGTGTGTTTGTGCTCCCTGACCAATGACCGCATGTTACCGTAAGAGAGCGCATTGGATACGAGATTGCTAGCCCACTGCTCTCAGCGTGGTCCTGGTACATACCGATTGATGATTCGCGACAATTTGGGCGTTGAGCGGCTCCTCGGCAGTCGCCGGCGAGAGTGCGAGTTATGGCCGGGCAACACCCGCCAGCCACCGGGCCTGGCGACAATATGGGAGGCAGGGCTTAGTTCGATGCTTGCTTTTATAGGACGCCTGCTTGAATGGTTAGTACAGCTAGGGGCCGCATTTTAGGCAGGTAATGTTGTACGACGAAATGTAGAATCCCGGGTGCGACCTGGGGTACTCCGTCGAAGGCCTGGAGAAAGTTTAAAGAAAGCCCAAGACAGCCCAAAGAAAACCAGAAGAAAGCCTGGAGAAAGCCCGGAGAAAGCCTCGCTCAGCGCCGGCGCGCGAACGTACCGGAGGGTTGCCGGTCGTTCGAATTTACTGTGTTTACTGGCCGAGGTCAGAGCTTCTAACAAGCAGCACGTTTAACTCCGATACCCGGGTCAACGAAGATCGACTCAAGCAACTACATAACGGTGATGGCAGTGACAACAAGTGACGAGCAATTCTCTAAAGTTGGCAACGAGCGCGGGTTCATCGCCGCGCTCGATCAGAGCGGCGGTAGTACGCCAAAAGCACTAGGTCTCTATGGTATTGGTGTCGAGGCCTGGAGCAACGACGATGAAATGTTCGATCTGGTGCATGAAATGCGGACCCGAATAATTAAGTCGCCGTCTTTCACGGGGTCGAAAGTACTGGGAGCGATTCTCTTTGAAAACACCATGGACCGCGACATTGACGGTCAACCAACCGCTGAGTTTCTTTGGCAGCAAAAACAAATCGTTCCCTTCCTGAAAGTGGACAAGGGCCTGGCGGACGAGCAGAACGGCGCGCAGGTCATGAAGCCGATGCCCGAATTGCATGCGCTCCTATCTCGCGCCCGCGCCGCTGGTGTATTTGGAACCAAGATGCGTTCGGTAATCAAAGAGGCGAACGAACAAGGGATCGCTTCGGTGGTTGATCAACAGTTCGAAGTGGGTAGGCAGATTGTCGAGGCGGGGCTGGTACCCATCATTGAGCCGGAAGTTGATATCAACTGTCCCGATAAGGGTAGTGCCGAGATCCTTCTGCGCGAGCAACTGCTGAAACGGTTAAACGAGCTCGATGGCGATGCCACTGTCATGCTCAAGCTGACATTGCCAGAACAGTGCGGCTTTTATAGCGCTTGTGTCGAGAACCCCAGGGTACTGAGAGTTGTGGCGCTGTCGGGAGGGTACAGTCGAGACGAAGCCAATCGTAGACTCTCGGAAAACACTGGAGTGGTTGCGAGTTTTTCTCGCGCCCTCACCGAGGGACTAAGCGCTCAACAATCTGAAGACGACTTCAACGCAGACCTCGGCAGAGCGGTGGATAGCATCTACGATGCTTCCATAACTTGACTGAGCCCCTAACCCTTTTCGGGCGATACCCGCGCGCGGCGCGTAGCTCGATCACCGTATCGGGAGCATTTTGCAGCTTTATCGGGCAGCAGCTGGTTAGGCACTCTCTTTAGGGGCAAAACGCAGAGACACGCCGTTATTACACCAACGTTGACCCGTAGGAGCCGGGCCGTCATTGAAGACGTGCCCGTGGTGCCCGCCACATCGAGTGCAGTGGTACTCGGTGCGAGGCAGAATCAGCTTAAAATCGCGCTTGGTCTTAAACGCTCCAGGTATGCTGGTGAAAAAGCTGGGCCAGCCAGTTCCGCTGTCGAACTTCATGGCGGATGTGAACACTGGCAAATCGCAAGCAGAACAGACATAGACGCCCTTGCGTTTCTCCGAATTCAGCGGACTCGTGAATGGACGCTCCGTGCCCTCTTTGCGGAGTACGCTGAAAGCCAGTGGGTCGGTCAGCCGCTCTCGCCACTCTTTCTCACTCAGCTCAACGGTGTCGGAGGGATCTACCTCCGCAAACCCTTCGGGTAGGAAGTCGGTCCACTCATCGTGCAGTTGGGTAAGTGACATTTGTTTTTGATCCTCTCGCGACACTTTTCGGACAGCTGTGCCCGAGTCTTTATCGTTCAGGGACCATGATATCGAAGTTGCGGTAGTAGCGAGCAGACCGCTAGCCAGCGCACCGCCCGACAGAAGAAAGTCTCGTCTTTTCATGATTCATAGGACCTTGAAAACTGCGCAATGTTCCTAACTGTGACAGTTTTTTCGACGGTAGAAAATTGCTCATTTTCTGGCGAAGTTTCCATGATGCCGCGAGTGGTACAAAGCTGTACCGTCCCGTAAATGCACAGAATCCGTTGGTGCTTTCGCCGTAACGCCGGTTCGCTCGACCTTTTCGCTTACTCTATTCCCTGGACAGAGCCGGCCTAAAAACGCTCACCCACTTACTCGAAGCCCGGGAATCCTAGACTGCATTGATTTGCTGCGCGCTGGTTGATTGTGTTTCCATTCGCGGCTGGTCACGGTCTCTCCGACCTGGATGCACTGTTTTTTTATCGGTGCGGTTATCAAGGACGGTAGATTCGACTCGCAACTGCAACACGGGTCAATAGAAAAACGACCAATAGAGTACCGGTGCGCTACTGGCATAACGGTGCGACTATCCGAACTAAGGTCGATCTGGATTATCGTGAAAACCCTTCATCTTCTGCGGCATGCTAAATCAAGCTGGCGAGATGCGTCGCTCGCGGACCATGACCGAGAACTCAATGAACGCGGTCGTCGGGATGCTCCACGAATGGGGCGCGCTCTTGCTAAGGACCTGGCTCCCCCGCAGATCTACTGCAGTTCTGCATTGCGTGCCCGTCAAACGCTCGAGGGCTTGATAGACGGTTGGCCCGCGGTATTGAGCATAGAACCCGTGATCGACTCGGAGCTGTATACCTTTGAAGTGTCTGATCTGCTGGTTTGGTTGCAAGAGTTGTCCTACGGCGGCCAGCAATGTCTGCTCTTGGGTCATAATCCGGCTCTCACGGAGCTGTGCAATGCTCTGGTGGGGCGGCGCGCGATCGATAATCTCCCTACCGCAGGTTACTTGAAACTTACTTTAGCGTGCGAGCAGTGGATGGACGTGACAGAGGGTATTGGGACTCTCGAAACTTATTTGTTTCCCCGCGATCTTATCGACGCGTAGGCGCGAAACTACGGTCCTTGAGCTTAGCTGCTGGGGGAATAGCCGCGGGTCGCGGTCTGGTCGTTCTTCCAGTGGCGGGCGAGTTGAGAAGACCTGCTAACAAATTCGTGGCGTACAGAGCCGTGTACATCACACTGGGTAATCGCGGATAGTCATCCGCTGCGGTGGCACCGAGGAAAAAACACGAACAAATGTAAGGGCCTCTCGGGTTCCAGCGTTGCAAACAATAGATATGAAAGCCACAAATACCAAAAAAGATACACTGAGTACCGACTCTCTTAGCCTCAGCGATCTCAGCCTCAGCGGTTTTTATCAAAAGATACTGGCAGTCGTATTCGCTCCGGTGCTGGCCGTGTCGCTGTCGAACTGCACCTCGCAGCCTGACCTTGAGTCTTCACCAGTTGGGCAGTGTGCAACACCGAGGCCTCAGGTATGCACGATGCAATATGCCCCTGTGTGCGCCACCCATTCCGATCAGCACCAGGAGACTCATTCCTCGGCCTGCAACGCATGCGCCGACGATTCAGTGATTAGCTACTTACCAGGAACCTGCGAAGAGGAAAAAGCACTGTGACCCTCACTAATAAAATTCTGCTGGCGATGGCGGCGGGCATCGTTGCGGGGTCGGGGCTGAACCTGCTTGGTCAGGCTGCGGGAACAGGTGCCTTCCATGGCGCGGTGGACGGTTACCTTATCAACGGACTTCTGGATGTTATTGGACGAGTGTTCGTTGCGTCGCTGAAGCTCCTGGTCGTGCCACTTGTTTTCGTGTCTCTGGTCTGTGGTGCCAGCTCACTGGGAGATAGCTCCCGCATGGGCCCGATCGCCGGCAAGACTCTGTTGTTCTACCTGGCAACCACCGCGATGGCCGTGACAGCTGCGCTCCTGATCGCGGTCCCGATCGCGCCCGGCAGCTCTGTGGAGCTTGGCTCGGCCGCAAGCTTTACACCCAGTTCACCGCCCCCGCTCAAGGAAGTGCTGGTGAATATCTTTCCCTCGAACCCGATCAGGGCGATGGCAGACGGTGAGATGCTGCAGGTCATCGTTTTTGCGTTGCTTTTTGGCTACTCGGTCTCTCAAGCGGGGGACGCGGGCCGAAAGGTGGGTGCTTTCTTCGTCGATCTTGAGGGCGTAATCATGCGAATGGTTGCGGTACTGATGGAGTTCGCACCCTACGGTGTTTTTGCGCTTCTGGCCCGGCTGTTCGCGGACATGGGCGTCTCTGCGATACTCGATCTGGCGGCTTACTTCCTCACGGTGTTAGGAGTTTTGCTCCTTCATGGAATAGTGATCTACAGCTTTCTTCTGAAGTCCTTAACCGGACTGCCGCCGAAGGTCCTGCTCAGCAAAATGCGCTCCGTCTGGGCATTTGCTTTTTCAACCGCGTCATCAGGTGCGACACTGCCGGTAACGCTCAAAACCGTAGAAAAAAAACTGGGCGTGAGCAACTCGGTGGCGGGATTCACCGTTCCATTAGGTGCCACCATTAACATGGATGGCACAGCAATCATGCAGGGCGTTGCTACCGTTTTCATCGCCCAGGTATACGGAGTTGAACTGGGCATCGGGGTATATCTTTCTGTCATTCTCACGGCGACGCTTGCGTCTATCGGCACGGCCGCAGTACCGGGCGTGGGCCTGATTACGCTCGCTCTTGTGCTGGAGCAGGCGGGGCTTCCGGTTGAGGGTATTGCCCTAATAATCGGTGTAGACCGATTGCTTGATATGGTGCGCACCGCCGTCAACGTCACCGGAGACGCCACGGCCGCGGTGATAGTCAGCCACAGTGAGAAGCAGCTGGATGAAGAGGTTTTCTTTGATCCGTTGGCCGATACTGAAACCGAAGCCCGGGTGTCTGATGCATCATCCCATCGCGCCTCGACGTCTGCTTAACTGAACCTCACTTTTTAGGAAGAGCGCAAAATGCCGCTGAAAGCGACCATCGTTACCGTAACCCCCTATCAGCAGAACTGCTCGATCATCAAGTGTGAACAAACGGGAAAGGGCGCAATCGTTGATCCAGGCGGAGATACAGACAAAATTCTAAAGGCTGTGGATCAAATGCAGGTTGAGGTCGAGAAAATCCTGCTGACTCATGGACACGTAGATCACAGTGCCGCCGCTCATCCGTTACGAAGGCAGTTAGAAGTGTCGATCGAAGGGCCTCACGAGGCAGATCGGTTTTGGCTGGATAAGCTGCCCGAATGGACCAGGATGTCGGGGTTTCCCCCGGCTGACCCGTTCGAGCCGGACCGCTGGCTCGTCGCCGGTGACACAGTGACGGTGGGTGCTGAGTCGCTGGACGTTTACTTTTGTCCCGGGCATTCGCCCGGGCACGTTATTTTCGTGCACCCAGGACAACGTGTGGCATGGGTCGGCGACGTGATTTTTCAGGGCTCTGTGGGACGGACTGATTTACCGATGTGCAGCCATGAAGATCTGATGAGCAGTATCCACGATACCATCCTGCCGTTGGGAGACGATCTCACCTTCATCCCGGGACATGGACCGGTATCGACTATTGCGCAGGAGCGCAAGAGCAACCCCTTCGTACTCGACGCTCGCTACGGTCTGGGCTAGTGTCATGTCCCATTAGTTCGCATAAGTTCAGCGTGTCAGCCATGGCGTGTGGCAAGGGACGCGCCTGGCTGCAGCGTATGCTGTGGGCACTGAAATTGCGAACTAATGGGAAAGGACACTAGTGAATCGTAGAAGCGGTGGCTGAACCCGCTTGCAACGGAGCCGGTCGTCCTTCGAAGACGGTGCCCCAAATCTGAATGTCTCGAAGCGCCGCTACTCCAGTCTTGTAGGGGTCTTGCTCAAGAACCGTGAAGTCGGCCCGTTTGCCGGCGCGTATTGATCCGATCTCGTCTTCCCAGCCAATCACCCATGCCGCATCGACCGTGATGGCCCGAAGTGCCTGATCCAGAGAAATTCGCTGAGTCTGGCCGGTCCGTTTGCCATTAATCGTGACGCGATTGGTTGCAGCCCAAGCCAACGTTAACGGCTCAAGGGGTGCCATGGGCGCGTCAGAATGCAATGCGATGGGAATGCCGTGCTTCGCAGCTGAGCCCAGACGGACCATCTGGGAGCTCCGATCCGGACCCAGCCAAAACCTGCCGTAAAGATCCGACAAAAGGTAGTGATAGTACGGGTTCGCGGAGATGACACCCCCCAGCGCTGCGAACTCTCGCAACTGATCCTCGGTGGCGTAGGCAAAATGTTCAAGGGTGAGACGATGATCAGGGCGAGGGTGCTCTGTTTGCAGCGCAGCCAGTAGCTTAAGTAGCTCAGCTGTGCTCCGGTCACCATTGGTGTGAGCGTGGATTTTATAGCCGGCTTTCCAAAAGTGCTGGGCCCATTCCTTCGTTACGGGAAGAGGAGCCATCCACACGCCTTCGTGTCCGTCCAAGTACCCTGGCGGCCCCATTTGTGCCAGTCCGCTGAAGATCGCTCCGTCCATCATCAACTTGAAGTGCCGATCAACCAGTACTTGATCAGTATTCTGGCGACGCCAGGTATCGATCTCTTTTTCTGCTTCTGGCGGCGTGAGGCCCCGGGCCAGAAAATCGGTGATCAATGGGGTCATGACCATCCGCACCGGCGCGTTGGTCTCGCGGACCGCGCGTCGCAGCAGAGCGAGTTCCTCCGGGGCGTTACCAAAAATCCCGGTTCCCAAATCCAAGGCAGTGGTGACGCCACCCTGGTGCGCCATTGCAAGAAAGTTTTTCGCACCGGCCAGAAAACGCTTTGGCGCAAAAATGTAAGCAAGTGATGGCAGCAGCGCTTTTGCTCCATTCTCCCAGAAGTGGCCTCGCGCGAGGTCAGCCTGTTCGATTTGCTGAAACGCGATGGGATCCAGATCAAGCATTTCGATAGCCGCGCTGTTCAGGAACAGTTCGTGGAAGCTTCGGTGCCACAGGATGACGGGCTGCTCCGGAAACCATTCGCTGAGTTCGGCCCGCTGGAGGTGGCCGTGCCAGAGCGGGTGGTATCCAAACACGATGAAAGGGTGTGCAGGGTCGTCGTGCGCATCGACCAGACGTGTGAGCTTCTCTCTGAACACCCTCGGCGAGTGCGCGCCCGGGAAGTCTCCCGTTGGCAGCGTCCAATCGTCTGGCGCCAGGAACGGAAACTGGGTGAGGATGGCGGGCAGCGTCGGATGTACGTGGGGGTCGATGAACCCAGGCATCAGTACCTTTTCCGCGAAGCGCGAGTCGACCTGGTACTCCTCGAAAGCGGCCAGGCTCATTAACTCATCAAAATCGCCGACAGCGACGACTCTGCCCTTATCCACCGCGACTGCCTCAGCGCGCGGGACACCAGGATCCATGGTAATGATGGTTTTTGCTCGGAATAAGGTCTGGGCGCTACTGCTTTCGAAGCAGAAAAACATGCCTCCCAAGACACTTAACAGCCGGCCGAGAGTGCGGCGATATGCGAAGCTCCCTGCGCAGCTGCTTTTTCTGCTGTTTTCTCTGCCGCTTTCTCTGCCGCTCTCTCTGCCACATGACTGGCTATGCATGAGTCAATGCTCACGCCGGTAGACGGGGCTACTGAATAACTTTAATCCAGTCGCCCGTGCGAGGTTCACCGCGAGGGTAAAAGTCATTGATCAGCCTTAGCTGGGCTTCAGCGTCGGCAATCCGCGCGCTCCCGGCCAGGGTAGCAACGTTTGCCCCTCTGGGCACCTGTACATAGCGCACATAGTTCGCATCGGAGGCCTTCTTCTCTTTCGGATGCATCGCGCGAAAACTGCTAATGATGGCGAACAGTTCCGAGTCGCGCTCCGCGAAGTTGGAGGACTGGCCTTCAAAAAAATAGGTTAGGTTGCCGAGATTTATGACGGCGAGGCGCTTGCTGACTCCACCGGAACTCGCAATGACGGTATAGCCATCCAGACCGCTTTGCTGAAGCTGGTCCCCGGAGCTGAGCTCACCGCTTGCGGAGCCTTCCAGAACCGCCTGCGGCGTGCTGCTCGCGTCCTTTCGGCGCAGGGTGATCGTGAGCGTTGCACCGCCGTCAGGTGCTTCAGCTACCACAGCGCTGGCACCAGGACTTACCACCCAGCCATCCGGCCGCTCGATCGTGAAGCCCAGGCTATTGTGGTAATACCTGTCATCAGCTCGCTGTCCACCAATACTTTTGCCCCAGACCAGACCATCAGTGACCTGTCTAAACTCTCCGGGGAGTTCCGGACTCTCGATATAGGTTCCATCGTCCAGTTCGTTCGCTGCACGAATCACGGTTTGAAGTCGTTTATCGTTACGCGGGTGCGTAGCGTAGAGGCCGTGATAGGTCGCGCCACTCTTTCCGGCGGCTCTCGCCTTGAGCCTTTGAAACTGCTCCTGGTTTTTGAGTACGCCAATCACGTCGAGCAGGGCCTCAGGCTCATAGCCCGCCTTATACATGAATTCTGCGCCCAGACCGTCGGCCTCCAGCTCCATATCACGCCCATAGCCGCTGATGACCTCAGCACCGTACATGTTCGACGCCTCGTAAACCGCGCTACTGCCGGTTAGCACGTAGGCCGTTGTTGAAAGCACCTTGCTGGTGACACCGGCCGTCTTGCGCCGGCCGTGGTGCCTGGCGGTCACGTGAGCAATCTCATGACCGATCACCCCAGCGAGTTCGGCTTCACTGTTCAGGTAAGCGATGAGTCCTCGATTGACGTAGATAAAGCCGCCTGGCGTAGCGAATGCGTTGATCTCCGGCGCATCCATTACGGTAAACGTGAACTTCATATCCGGTCGATTGCTGTGAGCGACAAGACGCTGGCCGATCTTATCGACGTAAGCCTGAAGTTCCGGGTCGTCGTAGGCTGCCCCTTCCTGGATGAACTTATCGTACATTTCCTGGCCGACCTTCTGCTCGCCAGAACTGCTTGATAAAACTACCGTCGGTGCACCCGTAGAGGGATTAACCGCGCAGCTCGTCAGCGTGACGAGCATGGCACTACCCACACAGGCCACCAGCCCACGGGTCAAAAGCGATTTTGCGGGGAATATTTGCTTCCACCGCTCGGTAGGCCTGGAGCCTGACTCGGAACTGGGGCCTGAATCGGAAAAAGCCGCAGCTGAGAAGTTCTTAAAAGAGCGCATGCACCAAAACCTCAGTGTTTGCTCGATAGGAATTCCAGTAGTTGATCGCCCATCCCATCACAAGCAGTGCCCTGCACCGGCGCAATAATGGGGATGGGAACGATCACCGCAGGCATGTATGACTGCCCGCTTGTTGAAGTGTTCAGGCGGCCGACCTCGGCCTTGTCGGTGAAGTCCCAGATCGTCGCCTCGTAATCTGAGGCATTGCCCCAGGTTCCAAAGCCAAAACAACCTGCCCCCCCGGGACCTACACCGCAGGTCATCGAGCCGGCTGAGTTTGTCTGCACTGTACTGCCGTCTACCCATATCATGTATTCGAGTTTCAGCGCGGCGATTTGTTCCGCAACCGGCTTCTGTTGCATTAGCCGATCAATATCGTTCGGACGAAGCGGCGCAGTACGCGGTTCGAACCAGGGGTAGAGCGTATTGACGAATTCGAGCTCGTCGATGATTTCGATGCTCGAATCGCGGGCGGTTATGTGCTTTGACACACAGTTGATGAAATCAAACTCGGTTTCGTAGTCGCTAGCGTGACGTCGACCGAGAATAACCACTGACGCGTCCCCGATCCCCTCAATGGGCTCGTTGAACACCATCTCATCTACAGTGGAGGTTACGCAGCCGCTGAGTAGCAACAGCAGGGGCGCGGCGGCGATAAATGGGGCTGGCCCTCGGCCAGCCCGCACTAGAGCGCGGAAGTCGTACTTCGCTCGTTTTCTAAGTCTTCCAACCACTGCGCAACCTCCGGAACTTTCTGAAAACTGGTGATGAAGTGGGCACCTGCATCCCTAAGGGCTACAACAGCGGCAAGGTTGACGGCCGCCTCGTCGCTACGCAAAAAAGCCGTAGGCGTTTTACCGTAAGCGGTCATCGTCCACTCAGCTATTGGATCCCCATTTGTGCTTACAAGTTCAAATGCATAGCGCATCCAGATTTCATAAACCTTGACGTTCGTGTGCGCCGGGATTGCGTATTGAAGCTCATCGACACGCGGGATAAGAATGGCGTCCAGCTCCTCGTCGAACGAGGTGTCGAACTTAACCACTTCGGGGGCTGGAGGCTGCTCACCATCTGGATCACCCTCAGCGGGATCCTCCGCTTCCACTGGCGCGATATTCACAGTCTGGATGAACATTCCATCGAGCAACTGGCTCCACATTTCGACCTGGGCTTCGCCAGTTTTGACAATCCAGGTTGACTCGGCTCTGCCTTTGGCCTCGTCGTAAAACTCGTGCCCACTGAACTCGGGTTCGTATACCACGCCCAAGGCAACGGGTAGAGGTTCCAATAGTGGGGCAGGGAAGTTCCCACTTACGGCAACTTCCTTAGTGGAGCAGGCTGCGAGCAAGGTTGCAAAGGCCAATGCAAGCGCACGAAACGTGGTGGCAAAGGTCCTCTCTAGTCGACTAGGGCCTGAAGTCATTGAGTCCGACCACCATGTAGCGTTCTTGCCGGTTCGCCTAGGGTCTGAAGTCATTGAGTCCGACCACCATGTAGCGTTCTTGCCGGTTCGCCTAGGGTCTGAAGTCATTGAGTCCGACCACCATGTACCGTTCTTGCCGGTTCGCCTAGGGTCTGAAGTCATTGAGTCCGACAAAAGTACCTCCATTGCGATACGTAAGCTCCCGCATCAGGGCAGCGAAGCGAATGCCGGTCGTTTGCAGATTTGCAGCCCGGATAAACTGTACGGGGAATCCCACGGCATGGATCCGCACTCGTCGTTGCCCATCGGTTGCCTCACTATTTATTCGATCCACCGTGTCGATCACCTGTGCGATCGAGTTTCCAGTGAATTCGTCGCCGAACACGTAAATACTAATCTTTTTGTCCGGATCATAAAAAGAGCGAATCGCTGCTGTGATCCCTTCCACCGGTGAGGAGTTACTGAACACGTTCCAGTTTCGGAGGTTCTGCATGATGATACGGCGGCGACCATCCGTATCGGGAATCCACTGGCCGCGATAACGACTGAACATGTAGTTGCCCATGTCGTTCATTATTTGTATGCCTTTTACATTCGGATAGATATTCAGCGTTGCGTCTATCTCTCGCATCATTCGGTCCCATGCATAGGAGAACATCGACCCGGAGGTATCAATCACAAAGATGATGTACTCGCTGTCAACCGGGATGCCTCCAATCAGGTTGCTCTGAATATCCAGCCCGTCCAGCAGACGCTGCATTTCTTCTGTCAATGATTGCCGGGCTATCGCTAGTTGTTCGGTGATCACAGAGTTGGTACTGGTCTCGACTTGCAGACTGTCGTAGCGGGATCGTGCTGAGGCAAGTTGGCCGCGCAGTATCGCGATTCGCTCTTTGTACTCGGAAAGCTGCTCTTGCTTCGAGGTCAGGTCCCGGTTCAGAAACTTGGTCTCGCCGCGTATCTCGAACAGTTGCTCCTGCAAATCCGCAACCAACCCCTCGAGATTGACGGTCGACGCTTCTATGATCTGCGGCTGCACGGTTTTTGTGATCATCAGCAAAAGGATTACCGCGCCGAAGCCGCAGCAAATTACATCCAGGAAGGACAAAGAAAACTCAGCCATCTCGCGACGTTTACGCGGCATATTTCACTCCTGTCCTCTTCGCTAGACCGGTTGTCGTGCGCCTAGGGCCAATCATTGGATGGGCTCATAAACGAGCCGCCACTTCGCTGAGCGAGCTGCCAGAACTCGGAAGCAGCTAGCGGGTCACCCTCCATCGGAGCCAGAATAATGTTGACCGGAACGTTTGCCGGAAGCTGTTTCACGGCCTGACGATAGAGACGCTGTCGCTGATTACCGCTGATCGTGGTACCACGTGGAGGTGATACACCCTGGGTCGGCAACCCGTCGGTGATGAGAAATATGTTATCCGGTGGAGGCGCCAGCTCTTGCAGATAGGTGAATGCGTTCTCAAGGCTCGTACCCCCGGCCGGTACAACCTCGCGCAGTGCAGAGGAGATGCTCTCAAGCTGAGGCTGATCGGCCACCTCAAGCCACTTGCCCGCGCTGTCCGGGAGCAAGGTCTTAGCCGAGGTATTAAAGCCAATCACCTGATAGTCACTTCCGATGGGTAGCTGAGCTGTCAGCCAATCAACGGTATTGACGGCACGCGTCCACTTCGCCGACTTTCTTTGTAACGACTCATCCATGTTGCGCAACCGGATTACATTGACCAGCTTGTCGGCCAGCATACTTGCCGACGTGTCAATCAAGATGGCTATCCGCTTTCCGCCCAGATTGAGACCGGTGAGGTACTGGCGGTTGCCGTCGCCGACGTAGCTGCGGGCGCTTTTGCCGGATTCTTCTTCGGCCGCTTCTCGCAATCGTTTGACCTCTTCCTCAAGCGACTGCACCTCGGCTTTCAACTGCTCAACCGCTTCTTCCTCGCTGACGTCCTCAGGAATAAGAGCGGCGATTAGCCCTTCGACTTCCTCAATTTCGTCGCTGACGCGCGTAGCTCTTCCTTCAGCTTGAACAATATCGAGGTCTACCGTTTCAAGCGAATTACGCAGCGCAACAAGGTTCTCCTGTCCATCGCGAATGTCCTCTTCCAGCAGGTTGACCTCAGAAAGCAGATCGACATTGAGCTCCTGTGACTCGACAACGATACTGTGGTCGATGATCAGGAACACCAGCACAACTGCGCCAAACCCACAGGACATAATGTCGAGGAAGGACAGGTTGAACGTGCTGAATCGCCGTTTATGGCGCCTGGCCATCGCTTAGCCTCCTGCCTGCGTGATCCGCAGCTGTCCTGGTGAGCGCTTGTTTGGAGCTGACATCTGAATGCCCGTGTCAGTCACACACCTGGATAAGACGTCCATGTCCGGAGGTGCCGAGGGTTAGGGTGTCGCCGAGCTCGAGGGGCTGCTGCGGATGGCTTGGTAGCCCATTTACGAGTCCGTCCTGACCGTGCAGAGTCCAGCAATTTTTCACAAATCGAAGACTGAAGCCCTCCGCGAGGTGGATTTGATCTCCGCGAAGCGGCATCGCTTTGGTACCGATGAGTACGTGGGTGGCCGCGTTCGTCGCCACGCCCACCCCATTGGTTCGAGCTGCAATCTGATTTGCTTGGGCCGCATCTGAAGCTCCGGCACCTGGACTGCTGGTAGCTGCGCCCTCCTGAGTCGTAACCGAGCTCTTGTCGCTTTTACCTAGAGCTGGCAGGTGATCCACAAGATGAAGCTCCGGGTCACCGAGTTCAACCTCGCCCTGCTGCCGCTCCCAAGCGCTCCAGAGTTCCGCGGCGTCCAGAAAGCGAGGAGCGTTGAAGATTTCTTCTATTCCGGGGAGTGTTGAGAACTCAGCATCGAGCAAAGCGCTTACCGCTCTTCCTTCCGTGGCGTCAGCAACTCCGCTTCGAAGTTTCTCCAGTACTCCGTCCAGTGTGGCGCTGGTAAACCGACAGCGATGGCTGTCGATCGTCACGCTGGTCTCTCCGTCCCTTTTGAGCTGTGTCAGCAACTGCGGGAGCTGGTTAAACAACAGCTGCTCTGACTCGGCACTGCGCCGGGGATCGAAACGCGTCTGCTGCACAAACGCGTTCGCAATTGCGGATATGCAGCGTTCATAGATTCCGAGCAGTCCGCAGGAAGGCAATGGGGTACTTTTCTCTACATGCACGCGGCCTGACTCGCTGCGCAGCTGGCTTACGACCGTTTGATTTAGCTGTGCCTCGACGTGAACAAACGTCTGGTCCCTGGTCTCCTCTGGCATATGAAGGCTGGCTAGAAGCGCGCTTCGGCTAACGAGCCCCTTTACCGAAAAGTCACAGGCCTGAGCTATTCCGAGCAGCAACGATAGCTGTTCGGTGGGCATACTCTCCGGTATTACCATCGACGCGTCTTCGGGTTCCGCCGACTCGCGATGCAGAGTCTGGAGATGCGCATGAACCAAGTCGGCCGAATGGCGCGCCGCCCCCAGAGGAGGCTTAAGGGGCTGAGTACTCAACTGCCACCAAAAGCGACTACTACTGTCGCGTGGGCGCAGTCGCGATTGCTCAAGCGCGGCTTGCCCAAAGGTGAATTGCTTGCCATCGGCGAGCACAAACCCGGGACTCGAGGTAGCGTTGCCCTCCTGCCAGAGGGTGATGTTGCAGTCTCTACAATCGATGAGCGCCATGCTATTCCGTTAGTCGTTGGCTACAAGAAATCGCATCAGTCGACTGTCCGCATAGCGTTGGCTATTGAGTACCAGTCGCTCCTGGGACAGCTGAAGCTGATGCAGACAAAACATGATTATGATTGACAGAATCAGCGCGACGAATGTGCTGTTGAACGCAACGCCTAGACTTTCGGTCACGCCCGCAATGTCCCCCTCGACGGCCTTATAGGCCTGACCAAGAGCATCGCCAATACCGCGAACCGTGCCGATGAACCCAATAGATGGGATTGCCCAGGCGATATATCTCACCATCGACAACTCGGAGTCGAGGCGTTCAGATTCGACGTCGCAAGACTCTCGGATTGTGTCTGACACTGCGGGGATGCTCCCTGTTGTGGCAAAGCGCTGGAGCGCAGCGAGTAACGTCCTCGGTAGCAGGAATTCCCGTTTTTGTTGCGGCAGCGACTCGATCGATCTGCTGTATTGGCGGGCATCCTCAGGGAGCACGCTGGTGCCCTCTGGTATGGCCAGCAGTTCCTCTTCCAGGAGCTTCTGCTCGGAGAGTGTATGTCTGCCCTTAAAGCCCATGATCGAAAGTGCCCACAACAGGAGGATAAAACACGCTTCCTGCTCCAAATCCCGTATCACTACAGCGATCGAACGCTTTGCTACTACCTCTTCACCCGCAGCCTGTGCGGCTCGTTCCGCTTCCAGCTGGGCGTCGGCACTGGGCCTGATGACGGCGACATAGATCGCGTGCACGAGAATAACGGCCGTCAGCAACGCGAAGAGCTGAAACACAAATTCAGAGGACAGGCCGTTTTTCATCTTTTTTCCTTGCTGTCTTTCGGTGTCTTACCGGCGTGGCCATCGTAAGTACGGCCCCGCCAAGCGAACGACCGGGCCATTTATCGCCTTTCTC
Organism: Pseudomonadota bacterium; assembly: GCA_039111155.1. GTDB lineage: Bacteria > Pseudomonadota > Gammaproteobacteria > Pseudomonadales > Halieaceae > Congregibacter. The sequence goes on from JBCCPL010000007.1 coordinate 90,023, forward strand.
ACCTTTCTCGCCCATTCACGGCCTCGTCGAGAGACCTTCAGATATCGACGGGAAATGACACCGAGAGGTCTTCGGAAATTTGTTCCGAAGCTTCATAGTCATCGAGTTCTGAGTTCTTTTGATCGCCGGAAGCCGCAGTAGGTTCCAGCTTAGGTTCATTGATTTGAGAGTTATCGTCTGCTTCGGGCAGCCCACTGTCCGCTTGGTCGGTTTCAGCCAGCACGGCCTTCGGTGGCGCTTCATCTACGCGATCCTGTGCAAAGGTCGGACCGCTTGCTGCTTGTACAAGGCAAATCGCGACAATCGCGTTCACCAACAGACTTCTTAACTTTCTCATAGCCTTACTCCGCATAACGAGCAACACGAAAACCGACGTCATCGCGGCCGGCCTCACCGTAGTCTCGATACGATAATCGCAGTTCCGGGAGACGTCCAAGCGCCCAGCTTGCGCCGCGAAGAGTGTAGTTATCTCCCCGTTGGCCTCCCAGCGGATCCGTCTGTACCACTCCGCTGGAGGCTGGAATTTTATACACGTCGTGCACCCACTCGGACACGTTTCCGCCGAGGTCAAACACTCCGCGGTGATTCGCTTTAAAACTGGCTACCGGAGCACTGACCACGTAGCCGTCGTCGTAGCCACGCAGAATCCGTCCCGTGACATAGGCAGAGCTGTTGTCTGCTACATTCTCGGTGACCTCTTCGGGGGGAAAGTCCTCTCCCCAAGTAAAGCGCTGCAGTGACTCTCCGTTGATTCGTGCCACCCATGCCCATTCCGCCTCGCTGGGCAATCGGTAACCGGTTGAGGACTTATCGAATCCAACGATGATTCCCTGCTGCTCCATGTAGAACGGTGCTAAGCCCTCCCGTGAGCTTAACCAGTTGCAAAAAGATGCGGCGCGTTGCCAGCTCACCTGGACAACCGGTTGCTTCTCTCGATTAAGGCTATTGCCCTCGACCTGGCCCGAACCATGGGAGCTATCAAATGCGCGGAACTGGGCATTCGTGACTTCGGTTTTTTGGATGTAGAACGGGCGCTCAAGGCGAACGGGATGAAGGACTTCATTCGCCCGTCTTCCGGGATCGCGCCGAGATGCTCCCATCGAAAACTCGTTTTTGGCCGAATCAATTGGGTTCATCAGGATCATTTCCTGGCCAGCTGCGGTCGCGTATAGCGGCTTAAGCCGTGCCTTCCGTGCTGCTTCGGGTGTTAGCAGTGTGATTTCGAGAAGCTGCTCAAGGCCAGCGCGCGGCGTAATGCTGCGCGTGACGGACTCATAACCCTCCAATCTAGCCTCGATGCGTTGCGTAACTGCTGGAAGCGATAGTGTCTGCGTGCCGCTGCCAACCCTCGCGCCGTTGACGAACAGTTCGGCATCCTCCGGACTCACTTTGACCAGCAGCTCACCCAGTAAGGGTTTAAGGCTCACGCTTCGTTCAAGGGAGGAGCCCGCTTCCATCTTCACCGTGATGGACGAGCGCCGGTAGCCGGCTTTTGAAAGGCTGATGCGTCGATCGCTGCCGGGCGCCAGTTCTAGTTCGAGCGGAGTTTGTCCAGCAAACTCGCCGTCTACGCTTACATTGGCTCCCGTCGGTACGCTTGCCAGCGCGAGAACGCCACTGGCAGGAGTTAGGACGAGAGTCTCAAGAGACTGCGCAACTCCCGCCTCGACGGTCAATTCGAGGCTCTCGGTGGCGAACCCTGCTAAACGTAATTCCAGGGCGTGATCACCTGATAGGATTTCGGCGGTCATAGGTGTTTCGCCGACCGGTTCGCCATCAACCAACACCGTTGCCTGCTCCGGGACCGAACTTATGCTGATATCCCCCCACGCCGGCGCAAGAGTAACGTCAAGGTTTTGCTGGACGTCCCGGCCGGTTACTTCGAGGGCTTGCTGGTAAGGCAGATAGCGTGGTGCTTCGATGAGCAGTTCGTGCCGACCCGCATCAATGCTGGCATCCTGAAGCGGGCTTGCTCCAATAGCCTCTCCATCGACAAACACCGCAGCGTTCGCTGGACTAGTATCGATAGAAATCCTTCCTGGCAATGGTTGGAGAAGGATCTCCTGGATCTGGGTAGCGTCCTTGCTGACTTCGATCTCTCCTGAGAACGGATAGTAGCCTTGCGCAAATGCCTCGACGATGTAGTTGCCCGGACGGATCAGATAGCGATCGCCAAAGGGAATGGCGAGACCCTGGATGGATGTTTTACCGGGCTCTTCAGCGACTATTTGTAACTCCAGGGATCGCGCAGTCAATAAGAACCACAGTGTTACGGTAAACGTTAGACCGACAATTGCGACCACGAGCCGCGTTGGGTTAATAACAGATTTCTTCTGCGCTGTTGCCGCGGTGAGCGGCTCAAAAGCAGCGGGCTGTATCCGCTGCGGTTCCCGGCGATCCATCAGATAGTCTCTTTGCAGACTACGTAGACTGGGGCAATGCCTGCGGGGGTGACGGTAAACTTCACTCTTGCATCACGGTAGCCCGTGCGCGTCCCCACGGCTGTGTAAGTTCCCGGTCGCAGTTCGAGACTTTGCTCCTGAATCGCGCCGAGCCGCGCGACTTTATAAACGGTAACCTCAGTCTCGCCATCTGATTGAATCGTAACCGGGATCGGTGTGCGAGCGATCCTGAGAGTATCCTCCGCCGTCGCTATCTGCCCCTGAAGGCGTGTGCCAGGTGTCGAGATCTCTTTCGCCTGTCGCAGCGTGCTCTCGGCCTCGCGAAGAATCGCGGCGTCTACTAACCGCTCGGGACTCGCTAGAATTTTACTCATAGCCTCGTCCAGCTGTGCTCTCGGCTCTGCCTCGGCGAGACCTTCCCGGGCAAAGCGAAGACCTCCATCGATCTGCAGTGCTTCTTTAAATACGCTCGCGGCGTCTGCCCACTTCTCTTCATCCGCTAACGCCGTTCCCCGCCGCTGCAGGCTTTGCAGTTTGCTCGCCGTGCGAGCCACGCTGAGTTCCTGCAAAGCTGTTTTTGCCTCAGACGATGAAGGTTTCAACCGCGCCGCTCTATCGAACCTGTCCTTGGCACGATCAAAGCGATTGTCATCGAGAGCCGCGTAGCCCTCGGACATGGCGGCGTTAAATCGCTGCTCGAGGTATGCCGAGCGAACTCGCGCAAGCTCGCTTTTGACATACTTGTGATCGTCATCAAGGACTGCAGCACGTTCCCAGGCCGAAACCGCGTTACCAAGTTCGGCCTGTGCTTCTGCTGCCGCGGCAGCTTCCGCCTCACTGATAACTTCGTTCAGTGTTCCAACGCGAACGCCCAGAGTGCCGAGGTTCTGCGTGAAGGGGCTCATCAGCTCTGCGAGTTCGAGCTTCGTTTGCGCCTCGTTTTCTTCGAAGGCCTCAATGGCTCGCTCAATTTCCGCAATGAGAACATCGACGCGATCAGGTATGGAGTTCTCAAGCTCTAACGCCTGATCGAGCGCGGACTGATAACTTGAGATAGCGCCTTCAAAGTCACGATTACGGTAGAGCTCATCTCCGCGCAGTGCTTCGCTGCTGATCGCCAGCATCTGATCCTCTGCCCAGGATTCCGCGCCCCGTTCTGCCAGGGTTTCCTGTAGCTCCAGTAAATCTGCGAGAAGGTCCTGGGCTTCTGAACGGGCCTTTGCTTCCACCGCATCGGCAAACGGTGAGCTGGCGGATGCAGTTTCAGAACGTGGCGCAGCCCGCGAATCTCCAGAGGCCGTATTGGTTGCATCCGAGGGCGACTCTGAATCCGTTGCAACGGCGCGACCCCTGTCGGTCTCGCGAGTTTGCTGAACAATACTCGGGAGGGCGAAAACCACAATCAAAGCGAGAAAAACCAGCCCTGCGAGACCAAGTAGCAACAGCGGTGAACGGGTTGTATGAGCGACGCCGGAACTATGTTCGCCTTCGTCGCCCGGCCGGTTGGCCGCTGGGGCTTCGAAGGGCGTCGGCTCTACCCTTTGATACTGCTCTTCCATGAACCCGCAATCTCTCAGTCTTGTTCGACGGAGTCCAAATCCAGGTCCGAGTCCAGGGGTTGCAGGTCGCCGACCTCATTGCGATAGATCTCTGCCAGCACTTCGCGCCACTGAGCGTACTGGTCTTCGACACTACCGCTGATCATGACGGTTCGATCCTCCAGTTCTATGACTGATGGTGTAATTTCAGCTTCCAGGGACTGGCCTATCTCATCCAGAGCTTCTACGTGGATCTGCGCCTCCGCCCGGCTTTCAAGGCCTGCTTTGAGAAGATAGCCGCCACCAATAACGGCCACGTTGCCCGCGGCACGGGTACCGCGGTCGCCGCCACTGGTCGAGGCCGCTATACCTGCGAGAATTGCAGCGCCCCCCGCGATGAGCTGGCGCGTGCTTTCTCGCTTGAGCTCTTGATAAGCGATGACTTCTTCGTAGCTCAGCTTACGCCACTCCTGATAGGGGCCGTACATGTCCTCGGAAAAGCCGTTGTAGTATTCCTGCAGCGTGTCTACGAACACATGGTCACGCTCGCGCAGCCTGCGAACTCTTGCAAGCATCGGATCGTCGTCTGACGGAAGCCGCACGATCGTCCGTTCCCCACGCCGGCTACGCGCCAGATAGCCTTCAAATGCCTCGGCTGAAAAGCCCTGGGCGAACAGAAGTTCGGACACAGTTCGTATTTCGAGCCGCTCTTTAGAGCTGAGCAGCTCAGAACGTTGCATCAGATCATTGGCAATCTGATGATAAATGGCTTGAAACGGGTCGTAGGCGACTCGGGTTTTAGAGTCGTACGCGTACCTGCTGGCCGTGCCTTCATACGCCTCGTCTAACCACACGACTTCCCGGGAGTCGACTGCGCGAACCTGAATCTCGAGTGTCTCACCGTCCGAATGAAGGATGGTTCCGGTAATCATCAGGTCCGTGATGCGATTTTCATCCGGCACGACTCTTACCGCACCCCAGGCGCCGGAGTTCTGCAGCACCTCCGCGAGTAGCTGGGGTATAAATCTGGCCTCCGCGCGACGTACTTCTGGATAGATCCGTTCGTTTTTGTCCTTCCGGCCAGTATCTATATCCAGACCAGGATCGAAAATAGCGACGCTTACGTCAAAGAGCTCTTGCTCGGGGACGCCGCTGGCAGGTGCGTCGAGTGCGGGTACGCTCGTGCTTTTGACCGTCGTACTTACGCACCCAGACAATGCGAACATTGCTGCAATGAGCATCAAGCGCATGCGAATGCTGCCTACTGCCGGGCTCAAGTATTCCGCTGACTCATGCTTGGGTATGCTTTTTTTCGCTTTGAACAAAGCAGCGAAAGCAGTGAAAGTCGCGAAGGAAGGGATCACGGCTGCTTAATGCCTTTGTATTTGCGGTATTCCGCCCAAAGCTTCTCACGGACCTCAGGGTCCGGTTCCCTCATAGCCGCTTCCCTTAGCTGTCGTGCGACAACGTCATCATCGTTGCCGTTGGGTATATCCGACGGTGGCGGATACTTAGCGGCGTTTTCGGGCATCTTCCCGCCGCCGCGGGCGCCCCCAAAGCCACCACCAACACTGTAGCTGCCGCCGCCGATTTCCCGGCCATACTCCCCCGTTCCCGGTGACCCGCCGGTCACATCTTCAGCCGAGGCAGTTTCGATCACGCCGCGTGTGTTGTCGCGAGCAGCGCGCCGCTGAGCTGCCTGCTCTTCAAGAATCATGGCGTCAAAGTCACCCATACCTTCTTCGAGCTCGGCATCAAGAATAGCGACTTGTTCGGCGGGAGTGAGAGGTCCATTTGCACCGCCGCTGGTCCCCCTGCCGCGTTGGCTGCCCGGAAAAGTGCCCGACTCAGCGCCTTGTCCCGGCCATCCGGAGCCAGCTGTGCTGCCAGACCCACCGCCGGTTTGATCACCTGAATCGGACGACGAGCCGGATCCAGGAAGCCCCGGGATTGAAACCCCGGGCAAGCCAGGCAGGCCAGGAATACCGGGAACTCCGCTAACACTTACGTCAACCCCGGTGTCACTGCCCGAACCTCCTGCGGCCCCACCTGATTGGCCGCCGGCCGCACCACCCTGCTGGCCACCGCTACTGCCGTTTTGGCCAGCACTGGCCACAGTGCGCTCGATATCTTCCATGGATGGGAGCGCGTCCGAGCCCGAGCCCGAGGAGTTTTCAAAGCCAGGTTCGCCGCCATCGCCCGCCCCGCCGCTGTCGCTGCCGGTACCATCGGTGGACCCCTGCGTGCCGGATGCACCGCTGGAATCACCACTGGCGATCTCTTCGCCGCCGCTACCCCCACCGTTCTCACCGCCTTCTCCAGACTCTGCGCCGGGTGCTTCACCACCGGGGAATTCGCCCATGTCGCGCGTGTCGCCAGTGCCTCCCGAGCCGGCGGTCAGATCACCGTCCGGTGAACCTGAGCGACCGCTGTCTCCATCGTTGTTTGCACCGGACTCGCCAGCTTCACTGCCCTGGCTCTGTTGCTGCCCCCCAGCCTGTGAACCCTGCGTGCCTGCGGTCTGGCTTCCCGGCATCGGAAAACCGCCGCTCGGTATTGCCGAACCGCTGGCTCCGCCCGAGGACTGAGATCCCGATTGCTGACCTGAACTGGAAGAAGATGACTGGGAGCCGGGAGAGGACGAACTTGAAGACGACTGAGATCCGGACTGTGATTGGGACCGGGAAGAAGACTGGGACGATGAACTCGAAGAGCTCGATGAAGAACTGCTTGAGCTACTTGAGCTGCTGGAGCTGGGACTAGGCATGCTAGGACTGGGCATCGATGGCGTTTGCGCCGTCGTAGGCGTGCTTGCACTCGGGCAGCCGGCCAAAGCAACGCAGCTTGCAACGACGATCACTGCGGCCAATCGCTTTACGGCGAGGTTCGCGGTGAGAAAAGTACGCCGGTATGCAATCGCGCCGTCGTTCGCCGTCGTTGTTACGCTCACTGCGCTATTAGTAACTCGGGCGAAGTCGTCAGAGCAATCCATTCTCTCTGTCATTCCGGGTATGCACTCGCCCGCGCTTTTATACTTACTGTACTTACCATTGCCTAATGTCATAGGCCCACCTAAGCCCTTCTGTCCTGACCGGCATACCATCGCTGAAGCGAGGTCGGAACAAACTTTGTTTGATTCGACGGATGATGTCATCGGCCTTTTCATCGTTACTAGCGTACGTGTCCAGACGCTTAAGGTCGACCACTCGTCCTCGCTCTGTGACCCCGAACTCAACGAGCAGGTTGCCGGCTTCCCCTTCGGCTCTCTCGGGAAGCCCTCGTACGCCGTCAATGTCGGGCAGTGGTCGTGGTTCTGCAAACGCCTGATTTCTCCACACTTTGGCAGCGTCGGTGACTTCAAGTTCCCCGAATAGTCCTGCGTAAGTCTCGAAGGCGTCGTTTCGCTTTCCATGCCACAGCTGCCAGTCTGCCAGCATCAATGATGCTCTAGCCGCCACTTCCCAGGTCGCATCCGGTTGTGCCATTTCTATATCGTAGATCGCCCGGATCACTGAACTTCCTCGCTTGAAACTCTGGCTGCGATAGGCTGTTTGCTGACTTTCTTCCTCTTGCACCATACCGCGAGTTCGAAACCTGCCCGTGCTTGTCTCGCCGACGAAGCCGCTTACCAGATATTGAGAACGGAGCATTCCATACAGGGGCGGAAGAAGGCTCGGCGAAGTGTCTCCTTCGCTGCTCGCGATCTCCGAAAGGGCTAGACGGTACAGGCTGGACATCCTAAGCAGTCTAGAAAAAGGCTGCTCACCCAGGCCCTGTTCGTAGGCCTGCCTTTGCCAAACAGCATGTTGCATCAGTGCCTGACCTCGCGACACGTCTGACAGAGTCTCAGCCTGCACTCGGAACAGATAGCGCTGTCTTTCATCCGCCGCGGTGAAGTCGCCCATGGCAATATGGCTGGCGATTTCGCCCTGGAGCAGCGCCATTTGGCGCTCGCTGTAGAGGCCTTCATTGATACGGGCCAGGTGGACGCCACGTTTGAAGGTCTGGATGGCGGCGAAATGGTCTCCATTGCGCTGCTGTGCCAGCCCCATACCGAGTAGTTGCTCGGCTAAGCCTGCTCCAAAAGCACCCTCTGTTCGCTCGATTTCTGAAATCCGTGTTTCATAGGCAAACACATCCTTCATTAACTCTCTTCGAGCTGCATCGCCACTCTCGGAATCCATGATCATATTCATGGGGACTCCAGTGGCGTCGAGCGGCAGATTTTGTTCTGCAGTGCTGGCGTCTATCGTATCTATCGTGTCTTCCGTATCTGCAGTTTCGGCTGCGGTATCTGAAGTTTCGGCGGCGATAGTTGCGTCCTGGCCTGCGTCCGACGATGTGGCCATGGGCGAATAGAACGCACCAATTGTGCCCAGTAGGCACCAAAATATTGAAAAATAAGAGATTTTTGCTGCGCATTCTGTCGGTAATGAGCGCATCATCAAGACCTGTCGTTCTCTGTTTTAAAAATGCTACGCAACGGGGGGACCCGAGGTTCATCGTCCCCTACCGATCCCCACCCGGTTGTTGGACTGTGCCAGCTAGTAGGCGTTCCCGTAACCTCGCCGACCATGGCTCGGTGGCCAACTCGCTGCCGTAAACGCCACTAGCGTAAAAGATAGCCGGTTTTCTGAGATTATGGCGGCCTCAATCCAAGACTCCAGGAATAAGCCTATGGACGGCGCAGTCCAGTCGGAGGTAGAAAAACGCCTCGATGACCTTCTCATGCGACTGCAACACCACCAGGACGTGCCACCAGGTCCGCTACACCGCCTCGAGGGACTTCTCGAAGCGGTCGTGTTGCTGGATGCGGCCACAATTGATCAGCTCAACTTGCTCCTAGATCAGCGGTGTTTGAGTCTTCTGGGCCAGTCGATGGAAGAAAGATTGGGGAAGAACTGGCGTGAACATTATCCTTTTCCACAATTGCCCTTGTATGCCGCAAGGGCGCCGGTCGTACCGTCGACTTAAGCCGTGTCTAGACAGGCTGACCCGGATGCTCACAGATAGCTGGTCAACGAGCATGGGACGGTCCTTCACAGTGAGCTACTTAGGAGCAGATTTTGGCTGGAAAGTATGAAGACATTCGCCGCAACTACACGCGTGGCGGTCTTGCCGATGACGCGCTGGATGATAGTCCTGTGCCGTTTTTCCGGCGCTGGGTAGACCAGGCTGTGGCGGCTGAGCTTGCCGACCCAACCGCGATGTCGCTTGCCACAATTGACCGCGATGGCAGGCCCTGGCAACGGATCGTTCTTCTTAAAGAGATACTGGAGTCCGGCCTTGTGTTCTTTACCAACTATGGCAGCGCCAAGGCCGAGGCCATGCGGGATCATCCGGCTGTAAGCGCGTTGTTTCCCTGGAACGAGCTGGATCGACAGGTCACGGTCAGCGGCCTCGTTCAGCGACTGGATCCGCAAGAATCAGCAGGCTATTTTCAGAGTCGGCCCCGGGAGAGTCAGCTTGCGGCCTGGGCCTCGCGCCAGAGTCGGCCTATCGCGAGTCGGGCGGATCTGGACGCTCAGTACGACTCGGTAGCAGAACGATTCCAGGGCCGCGATGTACCCGTTCCGAATTTTTGGGGTGGTTATCTCCTGATTCCTGATCAGTTTGAGTTCTGGCAGGGGGGGGCGCACCGCATGCATGATCGAATCCGTTACTCGCTTACTGGCGCCGAAGGACGCGTAGGTGCCTGGCACCGGGAGCGCTTACAACCTTGAACGATACCGGCGCTGCTCGAAGTAACGGGCCGTGCTATCGAGCCCCTGAAGTTGGCGTCGCATGACATCTAAAGCTGCGGCAGAAACCATCGTTTGGAACAGCGTTCGCTCAACTGGCCACTGCAGACAGTGAGATCTGATCGATCCTGATTCGCCCCACGCCAGCCAGACTGTACCCACGGGCTTGTCAACCGTTCCGCCATCTGGACCTGCAATGCCCGATACTGCCACGCCAAGATCGGCGCCCGCTAAATTCAGGGCGCCCGCCAACATCTCGCGCACGGTCTCTTCGCTCACGGCCCCGAAACGGGACAGCGTTCCCTCGCTAACGCCCAGCACGCGAGCTTTGAGTTCGTTGGAGTAGGTTACGAAACCACCGGGAAACACCTGTGAAGAACCCGGAATCTGAGTGATCATTGAAGCAACCATGCCGCCAGTGCACGATTCGGCACAGGTAATCGCCTTGCCTTCGCGTTTCGCCAAATCAATCACTCGTTCAGCAATTTTGCTGTCATCACGACCAATTACGTGGTCTCCGAACAAGTCCTCGAGCCTGGCCAGGTATCGATCTCGGAGTTCGCTATGCTCGGGATTCTCGATGATGAGCTTGAGTTCCAGCTGCGGCGCGCCTGCTCTGAAGCTCAGGGTCACCTCCTCGGGCCAGTCAGGTATTTCATCGTGAATGAACTGTTGAATGGTGGACTCTCCAATCCCGAAGGTCTGGATGCGCATTACATCCCGCTGGCTCGTAACAGCGAAGCGGGCGGACAAGCGCTGTTTGATTTCGGGCAGCATCGCGCGTAGCTCGCCCGGTACACCCGGCGTACAAAGCACGAGGCAGCCCTCGACCTCCAGCACAAAACCCAGTGCACTACCTACTGGATTCGCTATCAGCTCCGCGCCGTCGGGAATCAGTGCCTGTTTGCGATTGGCCTGATTCAGCACCAGACCCCGCTGCTTGCACCAGCGCTGTAGATGCTCGAGCGCGGCGGGGTTTTCAACGAGAGGTACACCTGCGGCCTCTGCCAATACCTCGGCAGTCAGATCATCGCTGGTTGGCCCCAGGCCCCCGTTTATAAGAAGGGCCCCACCCCCGGTGGTGAGCTGCTGGATCTCCAAGATCAGTGCCCTGCGATCATCGCCGAGAGTTACCCGACGAACGGGCGTAAGTCCGAGAGGCGAGAGTTCGCGGGCGATCGTGGAAGAGTTTGAATCTACGGTGTCGCCGCTCATCAGCTCATCACCCGTGAGGAGTACTTGTAGGCGCGGTGCACTTGGGTTCATGGGCACAAAAATCCTAAAGTTGGCGGACGTTAGCAGGCAGCAGAGCATAGAATACCCGCCCCTGCGATACACCCGGAGTCGGCAATGAAGCGAGTGGTTTTTAATCAGAAGGGCGGAGTTGGTAAAACCAGTATTACCTGCAACCTGGCCGCGATCGATGCGGTTCTAGGCCATAAGACGCTGGTCATTGACCTCGATGTGCAAGGGAACACAACCCACTATCTCGTGGGAGAGATCGACGCGGAGGCCTTCCCGGCGGAAGCTCAGGGCGTTTCCGGGTTGTTCAAACAGACCGTAGGTCCCCGTCGCATGAGCAAGAACCCCGATTCCTTCGTCTGGGAAACCGCCTTCGAGAATCTGTTTCTGATGCCGTCCAGTCCCGTACTGGGAGAACTCGAACGCGAGTTGGAAGCGCGCTACAAGATATACAAACTGCGCGATGCGCTGGCGAAGCTGGCGGATCTCTATGATCGAATCTACATCGATACCCCCCCCAATTTTAATTTCTATTCGAAATCCGCGCTTATTGCCGCAGATCGGGTGCTCATTCCTTTTGACTGCGACAGCTTCGCGCGCCAAAGCCTCTACGCGCTCTTGGATAACATCGCCGAATTGCAGGAGGACCACAACGAGGACCTGGAGGTTGAAGGAATCGTCATAAACCAGTTCAACAGCCAGGCCAGGTTGCCCACGGCTTTAGTGAATGAGCTTGCTGAGGAGGGCCACCCGGTGTTGTCCACCTACTTGAGCAGCTCGGTAAAAATGAAAGAATCCCACTATGAACATCGACCGCTCGTCGATTTGGCGCCGTCTCATAAGCTCACCCAGCAGTATAGAGAGCTGCACGCCGATCTGGAGAGTAGTTAGGAAAACAGGCCAAGCATAGGCGGTGCGGCTTAGTGCAGTCTCCCGGCAGGCAGCCCGGGTAGCGCACTTAGCGAAGGTACGGCTTAGCCAGCTGTAGGCTGGCTATGACCGGCCGGCTATAACCTTAGAAAAACTCGATATTTCTGTCGCGAGGTTGGTGTGCTGATAATCGCATGCTCATTCAGAACGGTGGATGCCCATGGCCTCTTCTGCAGAAACGCCAGTAACCCAGCTCACAGGTTCGAACGAGAGCACGGTTGCTCTGGCTGCCGATATCGCCTGCACCTCATTGTCATCAAGAGCAGGCTCTCTCGATCTCGATTTCCCATCGCTTCTGGACGATATTTCCAACGCCAATAAGCTCGCGTCGACGATCACTCCCGAGGCTGTAATTCGTTGGGCGGCCTCACAGCATGAGCCGATAGTGCTGTCCACAAGTATGGGCGCCGGATCAGCCGTGATGCTGCACCTCGTTTCGCAGATTGCCCCCGCTACTCCCGTTGTATGGGTAGATTCAGGCTACAACACGCCGCAAACGTACCGCTACGCCGAAGCTTTGGAGTCAAGGCTGGAACTGAACTTGCGCATCTACACGCCGCTGATGAGCTCCGCGCGCCGCGAAGCTCTGTTTGGCCCAATTCCGTTGTTGGATCAGGAGGCTGAACATCGTCTTTTCACTCAGCAGGTAAAGCTTGAGCCGTTCGATAGGGCGCTCAAAGAGCTTAGCCCAAGGATCTGGTTGACTGGGATACGTGCGGAGGAAACTGACTACCGCCGAGGGCTTAATGTGTTTACCCGGGATAGCCGTGTCGACCTCAAGGTTGCGCCGATCTTCCACTGGACCGAGCTGGACGTACAGCGGTATCTGAAGCGCTACAACCTGCCAGATAATGCAAACTACTTCGATCCCACAAAGGTTGAATCCGGGCGGGAGTGTGGGTTGCACACGGCGGCCTGAGGGAGCGGACTTTACGGCCCTATCAGGACCCGCTGTCAGTGCATGGACTGAATTCGAATACCACCGCTTGATGACCCGTTCCACAGACGGTTGGCGAGATTCGCCGATCTATCTCATACTGGGGGTGTGGACAGAATAATAGAATCAGGCTCGCCCCCCCCGGTCGAGACCTCGGTCGGACCCTCAGCAGGACAACGCGAGGCCGGACTCTATGCGCCTCGTCTCACACTGGCTGAAGCTCGATTACAGCTCAGCGCGCTGCTCGCCGGTGAACCGGATCTTATAGCGAATGCGGCTAATACGGGCGCATTCCTCATGGACGTGCTACCGGCTCTGAATTGGGCTGGGTTTTATTTTAAAAAGGCTGATGAGCTGGTCCTGGGCCCGTTTCAGGGTAAACCGGCCTGCGTGCGAATTCCTGTGGGCAAAGGGGTATGCGGTACCTGCGCCGCCCTGGCCGAGACTGTTCGTGTTGATGATGTTCATGCCTTCCCGGGGCACATAGCGTGTGATGTGCGTTCCAGATCTGAACTCGTAGTGCCCGTAATGACCGATGATCAGGTCCTAGCGGTCGTGGACCTCGATAGTCCCGATCCTGGTCGTTTTTCCGAATCCGATCGAATCTATGTAGAAGTGATGGTCGATGAATTCACGCGAAACCAGTTTGGCGGCCAGTGAGCGTCTGACGCTGCGTCGTATTCCGCTTCTTGGCGTGTTGCTTGTCGCAGCAACAGTTGGAGCGTGTGCATCGCACGGTAAGCTGCAGTTCAGCTCGGATCAAATCCCCCACCTCAGCTACGAAGGCGAGGTCTACGCGGCTGAAGACGCGCTTTCCTTCGGTACAGATATCGACATATTGCATCTAACTGATGAGATGCGAAGTTTCGTGCATAACACGATCGAAAGCCGCAACAACGGCAAAACGCGTCTCATGTCACTGCACAGGTCGATTAAAAGCCCGGGAAACCTCGGCATGCAGTACGACCCATTCGCGGACGGAGATGCAGCTACAACCTTTCAGCGAGGCACGGCAAACTGTCTGAGTTACGCACACATGTTTGTAGCCCTGGCTCGTGAGGCGGGGTTGAATGCGCGCTACCAGTGGATGGAAGTTCGCCCCGAGTGGCAACGTATTGGAGAGCGCGTCGCGGTTCGTTTACACGTGAATGTCAATGTAAAAACCCGCGACGGCACCGAGTTTACGGTAGACATCGATCCTCTCAGCCGATCGGAGGTCGCCGAAACAAGATTGCTTACCGATCAGGAGGCTTTAGGACTTTACTTCAATAATCTGGCAATGCTCGCGTTGGCGGATGGCTACCCTGTGCGAGCCTGGCAGCAACTCATTCGCGGGCTTGAAGCATCCCCCGAGATGTCCCACCTGTGGGTAAATCTCGGCGCGATTTATCGGCATGCCGGGCAGTACCGAGAGGCGGAAGAGTCCTACTTCACAGCTCTTACGCTTGATCGCGGTGATCGATCTGCTATGAATAATCTCGTGGTTCTCTACGAGTTGGAAGGCCGAGAACAAGAACAGGAGTACTGGCTTGGGCGGCTGCGGCACTACCGCAATCAGAACCCGTTCTATCACGCGAACTTAGGCGAGCTGGCACTTGCAGACCAAGATTGGGACGCTGCCGTCGGGCATTTCGCCAAGGCACATCGTCTTCGCCCCGACGACAGTCAGTTCACCTACCAGATGGGATTGGCGGAACATCGGCGCGGAAACGACCAGCGAGCGGTCAAACTCATCAATCAGGCCATAGACGATACTCTTGTAACGGCAGAGAAAGCGCGCTACCGCGTGCAGCTGCGAACAATCGAGAGCCGCCTTGAAGCCGCGCGTTTATAGACACGTATGTAGGTTTTACCCAGGCGGCTAAACGTCAGATAGCCGCAGCGAAAGGTCGTAAGCGCCGGTACATCGGCTCAGCGCCTGGCGGTTGCGCCAGCGATAGGCTGGCTACGATCCTGGTATGTCGCTAAGCTCCGCATCCCGATTGATGATCCCAGGCTCATGACCGACTACAGCTCCGTTGCGACTCTGCTCGCTTCTTCCCTACCTGACTCCTCCAGTGAGGAGACCTCTGATGGACCTGCCGTTGCAGTACGAGGTTGGTTACGCAGTAAAAGAGACTCGAAAGCCGGGATCTCTTTTTTGGCTGTGCATGATGGTTCTAGCTTTGATGCTATTCAGGCCGTGGTGCCCTCGGAGCTTCCAAACTACGAAGATGAAGTGCTGGCGCTGACGACCGGCTGCGCCGTTTCGATCCGCGGCACCCTGGTGAAATCGATGGGTAAAGGCCAGGCCGTTGAGATTCAGGCAACCGCGGTAGATGTGATTGGCTGGGTGGACGATCCCGAGACCTACCCGATCGCGAAAAAACGCCACAGTTTCGAATACCTGCGCACGCAAGCTCATTTGCGCCCACGAACCAATACATTTGGAGCGATTACCCGGGTACGGCACTGCCTGGCAAATGCGATTCACGACTTTTTCCATCGGAACGGCTTTTACTGGATCAATACCCCGATTATTACGGCTAGCGACTGTGAGGGAGCTGGAGAGCTCTTTCGCGTGAGTACGCTGGACATGACCAATCTCCCGCGCACGCCTGATGGTTCGATTGATTCAAGTCAGGACTTCTTCGGCAGCGAGGCATTTCTTACCGTGAGCGGCCAGCTTGAGGTTGAGTCCTACTGCCTGGCGATGAGCAAGGTGTACACATTCGGACCTACGTTTCGAGCTGAGAACAGCAACACGAGCCGTCACCTTGCGGAGTTCTGGATGATTGAGCCTGAGGTTGCTTTTGCTGATCTTCAGGCGAATGCCGATCTGGCAGAAGCTCTTCTCAAACATGTCTTTAGGCGGGTGCTGGACGACTGCGGGGAAGACATGGCTTTCTTTAATCAGCGCATCGATAAGACGGTGCTCGAGAGGCTTTCGACCATGGTGGACAGCAGTTTTGAACGCATGGAGTACACGCAGGCGATCAGCATACTTGAGTCCAGCGGCAAGAACTTCGAGTTCCCAGTTGCCTGGGGTGTGGACCTGGCCAGTGAGCACGAGCGATATCTTTGTGAAGAACACGTGGGCCGGCCGGTCGTGCTGATGAACTATCCGCGGGAGATAAAGGCGTTCTACATGCGTTTGAACGAAGATGAGCGCACGGTGGCGGCGATGGACGTGCTGGCGCCGGGAATTGGGGAGATTATCGGTGGTAGTCAGCGTGAAGAGCGTCTGGATGTCTTAGATTCTCGGATAGCCAGCGATTTGAACTCCGAGCAGGCCGATGAGCTATGGTGGTACCGGGATCTTCGGCGCTACGGAACCGTGCCTCACTCCGGATTTGGGCTAGGTTTCGAGAGGCTGATCAACTACGTGACGGGAATGGACAATGTTCGCGACGCCATTCCATTCCCTCGGACACCCGGTAACGCTCAGTTTTGATCCGGTTCTGGGACGAAAGCCCAGTTCGGGTGATGAGCCCCAACTCGCTTCGCTCGCGTCCGCAATCGACTACGAAATCTCCTGACAATATTGATGAGGCCTAAGCTCGCGGCGTTCGCCTGACGCCGGTAAGCCGCTACTGCGCCGACACGTGTTCGTCGGCGGCCTCGGCATTCTTCGCCGTGCCGGCCTCGGGTATCGGTACCTGTTCTGGTTTCTCGTCCGCTACTTTTTCGTCTATTGCGTCGTCTATTGCATCGTCTCTTGTTTCGTCCCGTGTTTCGTCTATAGGCGATTTATGTGCAGCTGCCGAATGTGCCTCAGATACCTTTTGAAGAACTGCTGGACTCGATTCTCTCTCGTTGTCGATGACCTTTTTGCTATCGTGGCTCTCTGAGTAAGCGACGTCACTGCGTGCCAATTTGAATAACGGTAGGTGCGGAGTCTGGCCATCTTCTCCGGCAAGAGTCACTTCAACTGGCATATCGAGATGGAAGGTGCGGGCTTTACTTTTCAGTATTGAGCGCAGTCGATCAAACTGGAACCGGTCCTTTTCGTGCCGGAGATCGACATAGCCTTCGAGGCCGTTATGGTCCAGCTGTACGGTAAAGCCGTGGTTGCTGATATGGGAGATACGACCGGGCCATGCGCCGTTCGATCCTTTGCTCAAATGCTGCAGGTGGAGCAGGGTCAACCAACGCTCTGCCTCCAGGCTGATCTGACGAAGCTTCTGAAGTCTCTGGGTTAGCTTTTCCAGATCGCCCTGGGAGAAGAGTGCAGCTCGTTCCCCGCGGATGACGGACTTGATGTGCAGCTGCGTCACGAGATCAAGACACTTGCGGAGCGGGGAGGTGCAGTTGCTGTAGATTCCAAGAGCCAGTCCTTTATGAGGCTTGGCCTTCGTCGATAGTCGAGCACGTGTCAACAGCCGATTGACCATGCTGCGCAATGGCATTTCGTGATCGGCGGAACTCAGTGCATGCATCAGATCGCGATAGCCTTCCACGCTGTCCAGGTCGACTTCCGCCATTTTCGGCGCAAATTCCTTCACAAATCTGTCTCGGTCCTGTCCGCGGTCCTTCCTGAATCCGTCATGGATTACAAAAGGACCAGGCGCGCCACTGGTCGCCAGCAACATAGCCGCGCAGCGATTAGCTACGATCATGCACTCTTCCACGAGGCGCTGCGAAAGCAACTTCTCGCACGGCTCGATAGTGTCTATGTGGCCCTGCTCGTCGAGAATCCAGCGAAACTCCCGACGCTCCTCCATCACCAGCTCGTGATCCTCTCGATGTTTCCGCAACGCCCGGGACACCTGAAACAAAGCCTCTAGCGGGCTTGAATGACACATTAACGCGTCGTCTTCTCCGGTGAGGTAGCGATCGACCAGGTAGTAGGCGAGTTTTGCTCTGGAGCGTATCAGTGCTTCGAAGAATTCGAAGTCTCCGACGTCACCACTTTCTGCGATCGAAATCCTGCAGACGACCGCTGGGCGCAGTTCATCCTCGGCTAGGGCGCATTGCTGCGACAGCTCCTCGGGAAGCATGGGGACCACAGTGCCGTGGAAGTACACGCTGCTCGCGCGCTCCTTGATCGCCTCGAACAGCGGCGAGTTTGGCTCAACATAGGCCGTTGGATCGGCTATAGCGACATACAGCAGCCATCCGTCCGTCGTTACCTCGGCGTAAAGTGCGTCATCGATATCCAGTGTGCGAGCAGCATCAATCGTCACGAAGTCGAGGTTGGTGAAGTCCTCCCGGTCAGCCAATCTACCGACTCCGGAATCCAGAGCGCTTCGTACTTGCTGCCTTAGGTTCTCCGGCCAGGTAGTGGGGAGGCCGTGTTTTGCGATGGTGTAGCGATTTTCAATGCCAGGATCGGCCGCGTTTCCCAGATTCTCCAAAACACGGGCCTGTGGTTTGCCATCTTTGATGGGATGCCGATGCAGCCTGCAACGTAGATAATCGCCAGGTTTTGCCTTGGCCCGCTCGCTGGGGGGGAGAAAAAGCCAGCGTTGTATGGTCTCGTGATCGGGCTGGACGAATAGCGCTTTGCCCTTGCTTACGCAGCGTCCGGTAAACTCTTCCAGGCAACCACTGACCAGACCCTCTATCTCGGCCACGGGCCTTTTGTCCTTCCCAGGTTTAACGCAGACCCTTACTCGATCACCTGGGAATCCTTTTAGCATCTCATTCGGCGGGACGAATACTTCACGGCCATCGTCCAGGCGGGCGAACCCGTAGCGCGCGGTGGTGCCGCGAAGCACGGCTTCTGCGCGCTCCTTTTCCGCTTCCATCTGGTTTTTCAGACCACGCAACTGCGCGATCGAATTTCGGTCTAACATCGGATGGCCGAAGCCTGCGAACGAGTCCTGAGCCTATCATGCTATCGGAAAGCCCGTTTCCTGTCAGGGACTTGTGGAAGCAGCAGCGGTTGCTACGTAAACACAATGCCTCAGCGCGCGGTGTTTGAAACGATGACGCGCGTTGACAGGTGAACACTACGGCCTCAATAATCTCCGATGACGTTGTCCATGCGATGTGTGACGATGTGACGATGTGACGATGAAATGTCAGCTGGTTCTAGATGCTATGGCGCGTGCCAATACTTTTAAGAACACGGCTTACACATCACCTGGATCAATGCATAAGTAACGACCGATACGACTGTTGTGAGGGGGAAGTCTGACCGGGATCTTACAAGCGATTCGTCGCCGAGCGCTCGTTCTGAATTCTCTACTCGAGTTTTGTTTTCAGGAGTCCGAGCTCCCCACACTTAAACCTGAAGCACTAGTTGCGCCAAACTCCCGGGTGCCTGCTCACGCAAGTGCCGCAACCTGATTGTCAGAGCGTATAAGCGATAATAGAACCGGAACCAGCGACAGAATCGAAAACAGCGAGCCGACCCGATATCAGACACTCGAACTGCAATCTAACTGAGACGTATTCCAAAGTGTCGGGGGTTTTTCCGCCTCCACAACCCACAGATTTGGATTGCTCAGACGCTGACACGACCAAGACAAACAACCACCAGCAATCGCTCGCCCTGCACTTTGAGCTCGGCGGGCTCCCTGAAACCCCAATCTCTTTTTCTTGCTGCGTTTGCGCCGCCTACCCGTAAAGCGTTCGCGTGGACGACGCTCGGTTTTTCAGTTTACGGGTGCCATCGCAACGCGTGCGAGCGGTAAGCTCAGAATCCCCCTTCTATAACCCCTAGGGACATATTGCCTATGGATGCCAGCACTGTTGTTCACACTCTGACGCCGCGAGTAGAACCCGCGAAAAAAGTGTATGTGCTTGATACCAATGTGCTACTGCACGACCCCACGGCAGTCACTGCCTTCAACGAACATCATGTCGTTATACCGATGACCGTGCTGGAAGAGCTTGATCACATCAAAGATCGGCGCGACAAGACCGTGAGCCGCGAGGCGCGGATCGCTATTCAGATGATTGATCGGATCGTCGGCGAAGCCGCGCCAAGGGAGATTCAGGAAGGGGTCGCTATGCCTTCCCCCGACCCTGCACTTCCCGAGGGAACACTGGCGATCTTTCCTGATCAGCTCATCGAGGACGATAGCGAAATTCCCTATCTCGACGGCAACCAGGATCAGGCCAACGATAACCGGATTATTAATGTCGCATTAAAGTTACAAGCGCAGAATACAGAAGCGTTCGTCTGCCTTGTAACAAAAGACATCAATATGAGAATCAAGGCTAAAGGTTCGGGTCTACAGCACGTAGAAGACTACAGGCGTGACCGAGTTCTCGACGACATAGACCTGCTCAGCAAAGGTCATGAGAGGATTCCAGGGAACTTCTGGGACCTCGTCGACGATGTCGATACCTTGCGGGAAGGGCGGGTGACGCTGCATCGACTGGCTCGCGACGTACTGCCCCATGCCTACCCAAAAATGTTTCTCTATGACGACCATGATTTTATGGCGTTTGTGGTTCGCGTCGATAGCAACCACGTGTACCTGCGCTGCGACAGTCGGGATAGCCTCATGAATCGCCGCTTCTGGGGGCTTGCTCCGCGCAATCTGGAACAGGCTATGGCTATGGCGCTCATCGCCGATGAAGACGTCGACATGACAGTGATGACGGGGCCGGCCGGGTCAGGAAAGACATTGATCGCGCTAGCGTATGGTCTACACGCGATTTTGGAGGATCGGCGCTACAGCAAGCTCATTGTTACCCGGTCAACACCGCCCATCGCTGAGGACATTGGGTTTTTACCGGGTACGGAGGAGGAAAAAATGGCCCCCTGGCTCGCGGCCTTCGACGATAACTTGGAGATCCTGCACGGCGCTGACGAATCCTGTGCAAGCAGCATTGATTACGTAAAGGAGCGCGCAAACATCCAATTTAAGTCCCTGAATTTCATGCGCGGACGATCTTTCAACAACGCATACATCATTATTGATGAAGCACAGGGTCTTACCCAGTTTCAGTTGAAGTCGGTCATAAGTCGGGTAGGGGAGAATTCACGCATCGTCGTTCTTGGCAACCTCGCCCAGATCGATAACAAATACATATCACCGTTGACCTCTGGGCTCACCTATCTCGTGGAACGCTGTAAAAACTACGAGCACGCGGGCATTGCGCACGTAAACGGAATCGTTCGATCCAGGCTTGCCGCTTTTGCGGAGGAGAATCTCTGATACGTGCGTGAGCGCGGATCGCGCGGTGCTTGCTTAGCTTAAGATCCTGAGACGTGAAACGTGAGACGTGAGCTCGGGGTATGTAATGTGTTATGACTGACCTTTTCGTACGAATCCAGTATTGGCTGCCCCAGCACCTTCTATCGCGGGTTCTCGGGCGTCTTGCCGCTGCCCGCAGTCCACGTGGTCTTATCACCTGGTGCATAAAGACGTTCGCAAGGCGTTACGAGGTCGATTTCAGCGAGGCGGAGCAATCACATCCAGAAGCGTACGAGTCGTTTAATCAGTTCTTCACCCGACCGCTCAGGGACGGTGTGCGCCCCTTGTGTGATAGCGGAATCGCCTGCCCTGCTGATGGGGTTGTCAGCGAGTTTGGCCGAATCGATAGTGGGCACCTTGTTCAGGCCAAGGGTCGTACCTATACCCTTAGAGATCTTCTCGCCGGCGATGAGCCACGTGCGACGCTGTTTGCTGCAGGCGAGTTTTGCACTGTCTATCTCTCACCCCGGGACTACCATCGCGTACACATGCCGGTCGATGGTGAACTGAGTTCGAGCTGCTATGTTCCTGGAGACTTGTTTTCGGTCAATCAGGCAACCGCGTCGTCGGTTGAAAACCTGTTTGCCAGAAACGAACGCCACATCAGTTACTTCGAGACACCAATAGGTCCGATGGCGATGATTCTCGTCGGCGCGATGGTAGTGGCGGGCATTGAAACGGTGTGGCAAGGTCAGGTGGCTCCTCCACCGCGGCGGATTACACGCTGGAACCACCAGGAACCCGAGCCGAAGGTGCGATTGAATCGTGGCCAGGAGATGGGGCGCTTCTTGCTTGGATCTACCGTTATTTTGCTGTTCACCGAGGGTGCCGTTACCTGGGCCAATCGTTGTGAGGTCGGTGCTGCAGTTAGGATGGGCCAGCAGATAGCTGCCTGACAGCGTCGGTGCATCACCATTTGGTTCTGGTAGCGATATCCGTTTGAGAGCACCGCGGAAAGATCGACTAACGCCGCGTGCTTTCCAAAATGTGTAGGAAACTCGAGGCCCGGCTCGGGTGAATAGCCGATTGCGCGATCGCTTCACGAAAACCACAACCAGGTTCGTGCATGTGCGTGCAGTCTCGAAACCGACAGGACTTGATGACGCTTCCGAACTCTCGGAATCCGGCCTCGACATCACTCTGCGATAGGTGCTGCAAACCAAACTCTCGGATCCCGGGCGAGTCGATTAGCGAGCCGCCATTCGCCAGTTCGAAAAGTCGAGCCGTTGTCGTTGTGTGTCGCCCCTTTGCGCGTTCTCTCGACAGCTGGCCGGTGCGTTCGTCCGCACTGGCAACGAGAGCATTCAACAGTGTTGTTTTCCCAACGCCAGACTGACCCACGAGGATACTTGTTTGATGCGCAAGTTCTTCTGCCAGAGCCTCGACGTCGTTCAGGGTACCGCTGGCACGCAATACCGTGTATCCAAGTGGTTCATAGGGCTCGAGTAGCTCATCGATGCCGGCTGTATGCGCCTCGGGCATGTCGGTTTTATTGAGAACTACAATCGCCCGCGCGCCCAGTAATTCCGTGGCTACCAGATACCTATCCAGCATGTTGGCAAACGGCCTGGGTTTGGGTGCCAAGACGATTAGAACCTGGGTGATGTTCGAGGCCAGCACCTTGAGCTCACCGAAGCTGTCCGGTCTTTTTAACTCGTTGGATCGCTCTTCTACTGCGACAATAACTGCTCCGTCTTTCGTGACCTGGCACAAAGCGCAATCACCGACAACGACGCTATTGAGGTTAGGCCTCAAGTGGCAGCGAAGGATGCTACCGTCGGAAGTTCTCACGTCCGCCTGATTACGAAAACGCGCGATGACCAGTCCCTGGCTGGCTAATGCGCCCTCGTCTGTCTGCGGCAATTCCTGGTGGCCCCCAGGCGGTGTGCTGGATTTGTTCTGGAGGCTAGCACTAGCCAGCTGCATGGACTGCCGCTGCTTTATCCGCCTTATTTGCTGCTTGCTCAGGCGGCGCTTACTCACCTCGTAAAGGGGCTTACTTGGCCGGGGTTTACCCCATTTGTCGAGAGTCGAGGCAGCTCGAATCCATCCAAGAGGGCTCGGCGTGCGTTAGAAGTAGAATGCGGTACGCGGGTGCGATCCTCAATACAGCGATTCGAAGCTGTGCGGGAGGCCTTTCCTGTAGCTTCTGAACCAGCTGTATTCGTTGTTCTTTTATCGGCGATACGCAGGGATTCGGTTTCGCGCTCCACTGTTTGTCGGAGGGCCTCATAAGTGAGGACCTCGAAAGTTCTCATTGCCAGCAGGACCATGAAATGCTCGATGGACGAAACCTTATCTGGATCGACATGGAAATGACCGGGTTGGATCCGGACAATGATCGAGTTATCGAGATTGCTACCATCATCACCGACGAAAATCTCGAGCTTCTGGCCGAGGGTCCGGTGGTTGCAGTCCATCAGCCCGATCATGTGCTTGAGTCCATGGACGAGTGGAACACAAGCCACCATGGCGCATCCGGGCTTACGGAGCGGGTCCGCCAGAGTAGTGTTGACGAGCAGCAGGCGAGCGAGCTTGTACTTGACTTCCTGCGAAGCTGGGTACCAGAAAACAGTTCACCCATGTGCGGCAATAGCATCTGTCAGGACAGGCGCTTCATGGCGCGCCACCTGCCGGAGCTGGAAAACTATTTTCACTACCGCAATCTCGACGTAAGTACTTTGAAGATTCTCGCACAACGCTGGCGCCCAGATGTTGCTGCTGGAGTCAAGAAGCAGTCTGCCCACCTCGCTCTCGCCGACATTCGCGACTCCATCGAGGAGTTGAAGCACTATCGGGCACACTTTCTGTCGCTGGCCTGAGCCTGGTCTTGGCGACGCGTTGGGTCAGCATGCTGTTCCATCGCCCAGGCAACGTGTTCTCTCACGAGGTCCGATGAATGGTTTGATCGTGCTTGCAGCGCGCTGACGATCTCAGGATCGGTTGGAGCATTGCCAAGGGCGACTGCCAGGTTTCTGAGCCAGCGTTCGTAGCCGATCCGTCGCAAAGCGGATCCTTCTGTTTTTTGCGCCCAGGTCAGTTCATCCCAAAGAAACAGATCCACTAACCGCTGGTCGTCGAGTCCGTGGCGGGGCTGAAAATCGGCTTCTTTCGTGGTTGGCGAAAACTTTGTCCAGGGGCAGTACAACTGGCAATCATCACAACCGAAAACTCTATTGCCCATCAAGGATCGTAGCTCCGGGTCAATGCTGCCTTTATGCTCAATAGTCAGATACGAAACACAGCGCCGAGCGTCCAGTACACCCGGTGCAACTAAGGCACGAGTAGGACATACATCAAGGCACTTTTCGCAGGTGCCGCAGTGCCCAGCGTCATGCGCTTCGTCAACGGTGAGCGGTAGGTTCGTGAAGATCTCGCCGAGAAAAAACCAGGACCCCGCTTCCTTGCTGATCAGCATGGAATTCTTGCCGATCCAGCCGAGACCCGCTCGCTGCGCCAGAGCTCGTTCAAGCACCGGTGCGCTATCGACGAATGCGCGATATTTTCCCCCGTCCAGCTCGCCATCGCGCAGATGCGCCTCAATTCGCCGGGCAAGCTGTGCAAGGCGCTTGCGCATCAGCTTGTGGTAATCCCTGCCCAGCGTATAGCGCGCGATGTAGGCTTTGTCGGGCTGCGCCAGCTGCAGTTCGGGATCCGCTCCTGCAGGCTTATAGTCCATGCGTACGCTAATCACGCGGAGGG
The DNA here is from genome assembly GCA_039111155.1 of Pseudomonadota bacterium. Taxonomy (GTDB): domain Bacteria; phylum Pseudomonadota; class Gammaproteobacteria; order Pseudomonadales; family Halieaceae; genus Congregibacter. The sequence continues at coordinate 114,650 of JBCCPL010000007.1, forward strand.
TTCCAGGTACCAGCTCGTCGGGCCGCGAGCGTTTCGTTCCGTGCGCCGCCATCCACTGCATGTCGCCGTGGTAGCCCGAATCTAGCCACTGATGGAGATGCGACTCGTGCTCTCGCAGATCCACATTGCTTACCCCCATCTTTGCGAAGCCCAGTTCACGGGCCCAGGCTTGAATGAGCCTGCGAAGCTCTCCCGAATCGTACCCCTGTGTCTGGTGGTCGCGGTCGGTGCAGTCACTGGCGATTACTCGCGAGGCTTGATCGCAGCTCTTGCGTAAGGTGTTTACCACGGGATCGAATAATTTTACGGTGGCGTCCATGGTTACTATTTTGCCAGAGGTTGTGTCTACGTGAGCAGGGTAGGCCCAGACCGCTTTTACACCGCCGAAGAGAGTCGAGCCGTCGACAAGAAGGCAATGACGTCACTCGATTGTGGTGGACCGGCACTCATGGCGCGGGCCGCTCGATGTGCCCTCGCGGTGTTGTTGTCGCGCTACGGCGAAATTGAGCGGGTTCAGATTCTTTGCGGGCCGGGAAACAACGGAGGAGACGGCCTTCTGCTTGCGACGCTGCTTCAAGACCGAAATATACCGGTTCAGGTTTTTCTGATTGCGGGCGAGCCGCGCACACCCGATGCACGACTTGCTTACAACAAAGCTCTGAGCGCGGCGGTGAGTATCTCGGATTTCGAAGAAGCCTGTCTGCAAGACGCTGGAATCGTTGTGGATGCGATGTTAGGTACGGGTGTGCAGGGTGCCCTGCGTGAGAGTTTCGTGCGTGCCGTGGGCGCGGTGAACGAGCTGGGCCGACCGACGGTTTCGTTAGACGTACCTACCGGCGTCGATAGCGATACTGGCCACGTTTCGGGTGTCGCCATAAATGCGGATGTGACGCTATCGTTCATTACCGCAAAAAGAGGCCTTTACACCGCGACCGCACCGGATTTTACCGGTGATTTGGTTGTCGACGATCTGGACGTGCCTCTTGGCGCCTTCGATGCTGCTCCTGATGCCTGTCTGCACTGCAGCCTTGAGCCTATGACCACCGTGTTATCAGCGCGTTCACGCGCCGCACACAAAGGTCATTTCGGCAAGTGCCTGGTTGTTGGGGGTGATCATGGTATGGGCGGCGCCACCATTCTTGCGGCGGAAGCGGCTTTGCGAACCGGAGCCGGACTTGTACGAGTGGCGACGAGATCCGAGCACCTTACCGCTCTGCTAACCCGTCGACCGGAGTGCATGGCTGTTCCGGTGGAGCACCGCAATGACCTGGAACCGTGGCTCGCCTGGACTGATGTGATCGTTCTGGGTCCGGGATTGGGACAGGGGGCCTGGGGCGAGCAGTTGCTTCAGCTGGCGCTTGGGTGCGGGAAGACCATGGTGTTGGATGCCGATGCGCTGAATCTGATTTCCAGTCATAGGTATCGACTCGAGCCCTCGCCCGAGGCACCGATCGTGGTGACACCTCATCCCGCCGAGGCCGCGCGCCTGCTTGGTGAAAACACTGCGTTTGTCCAGGCCGACCGATTCAGCGCAGCACGAATGCTGGCAAGCGGACCGGGAGTTGTCGCCGTCCTCAAAGGTAATGGGACTCTTGTCAGTGACGGCGACTCGTTAAGTCTCTGCACCGCGGGAAATCCGGGTATGGCGAGTGGAGGCATGGGCGATGTGCTAAGCGGCATAATTGGAGGCGTTCTCGCGCAGGCTGAGGACGCTTTCGAAGGTGCACAGCTGGCTGTGGCATTGCACTCAATAGCGGCAGATCGAGCGGCCCATCGTTTAGGAGAGAGGTCCCTGCTTGCGTCTGATGTCGTCGAGCAACTGGGTGCGCTTCTGAGATGAGCGTCCAAGTGCTTCGAATAAAAAACGAGGATGAGATGCTCGCATTCGGAGGTGTGCTCGCCACCTCAGTCTGTGGCGGCCTTCGTGTATTTCTTTCGGGTAGGCTCGGCGCTGGGAAGACGGTATTGACCCGGGGTATTTTGCGCGGTCTCGGCCACGACGGCACCGTGAAAAGTCCGACTTACACGCTGGTCGAGCCCTACCTGGGTCTTTCAACTCCCGTGTACCATTTTGATCTGTACCGGCTATCCGCGCCGGAAGAGATTGAGTACATGGGGCTGCGAGACTATCTGGATGACGCCTCGATCATCGTGGTGGAATGGGCTGAGCGGGGGGCGCCGCTCTTACCCGAAGCAGATGTCGCAGTATCCATCGATTCTGTCGGCGACGGGCTCGATAGCGAGCGCTCGTTGCACGTGCAGGCAAATACTGAACGGGGACGTAACGCGCTCGCTATAGTCATGCTTAAGTTCAGCGAGTTAACTGATCAGATTGAGGCCAAGCATGGTCGATCGCTCGGCTAGCGTGAGCGGTTGGTTATTGCCGGCATTCTGGTGTGCTTCGGCGACGCGATCTCGTGCCAGTCTCACCGAGTTGATTCTTCAAGCTGTTCTACGAATCTTTGCATTAGGTTCGATCGTTTTGTCTGCCGCAGGTGTCGACGGCGCTGAAGTTCGCGATCTACGCCTCTGGCGCGCGCCTGATCACACCCGCCTCGTGCTCGATATGACCGGCCCAGCAGAACATCGATTGATTGAGCTGAAGGATCCGTCTCGCGTCGTCATCGATGTGAAGGATTCACGGCTGAAAGCTTCTACGACGGATTTGGCACTCGCCAATACTCCGATAACGCGCATACGCAGCGGCGTTCGCAATGATAGTGATCTCCGCCTGGTTCTGGATTTGAAAGATTCCGTGAAGCCCAGGAGCTTTGCACTGAAGGCGACGAGTGAACTCGCTGATCGTCTGGTCATCGATCTCTATGACAGCGCGCCGATGAATGCTGAGCCGCGCGTTACCAAATCTGCGGAAAGCCAGGAACGCCGTCCCATTGTGATCGCTATCGACGCAGGACACGGGGGCGAAGATCCGGGCGCAATTGGTCCCGGTGGACTTCAGGAGAAAGCGGTGGTTCTGGCGATAGCGCAGGAGCTCAATACGTTGTTTGAGCGCGACCGAGGATTTGAACCCACGTTGATACGCAATAGCGATTACTACGTCAGCCTCTGGGGACGTAGGGATCTGGCCAGGCAACGAAAAGCTGACATGTTTGTGTCGATTCATGCAGATGCTTTTACAGATCAGCGCGCGCGCGGGGCCTCTGTCTATGCACTCAGTACCCGCGGTGCCACGAGCACGACGGCAAGTTACCTGGCCAAACGTGAAAATGAGTCAGACTTGGTTGGAGGCGTGCGATTGGGTGATAAAGAAGACGCCCTGGCGCGAACGCTGGCCGATCTGTCCATGACGGCCACGCTTGATCGCAGTCTCAACGTTGGTACCAGCGTTCTGAAGGAAGTGGGCTCGATGGCTCGACTCCACAAGAAGCAAGTCGAACAGGCCGGGTTTATCGTACTCAAGTCGCCGGATGTGCCATCGATCCTCGTGGAGACTGGCTTTATCTCGAACCCGGGTGAGGCGCGTAAGCTTGCCGACCCCGGTTATCGAAGGCGTATGGCTGAGGCGGTGCATCGCGGGATCGTTAACTGGTTTCAGGACCATCCGCCGCCTGGCTCGCTTCTCGCTTTTGAGCGGGACCGCGGCACTCGCCAATACACTATCGTTCGCGGTGATACACTTTCGGAAATAGCACTTCGCTTTGGTACCTCTGTCGCACTGCTCCGCCAGCACAACGAACTGCCAGGGAACCGAATTCTTGTTGGCCAGAAAATCCGCATCCCAAACAGTTGAACCTACTCGCCAGTCTGCACGAGAGACTGCGCTTAGGGATCGCTGCGACTTACGCACCGTCCTCAGTGGCCGCGTGAGATGTCGATGGCCCGTATAAAAAAACTGTCATCACGTCTCGCAAATCAAATCGCAGCTGGCGAGGTGGTGGAGCGGCCATCTTCTATTGTTAAGGAGCTGCTGGAGAACAGCGTCGATGCGCAAGCCTCCCGCGTGAGCATTGACATTCAAGCTGCAGGTACCAAATTGATCCGTGTACGCGATGACGGGCTGGGAATCACGGAGCAGGACTTGCCGCTGGCTCTCGATCGGCACGCAACCAGTAAAATAGGGTCGCTCGACGATCTGGAGCAGGTCAGAAGCCTTGGATTTCGAGGAGAAGCGCTTGCCAGTATCGGTTCGGTGTCTCGTTTGACTCTGCACAGCAATACAGAATCCCAGTCGAGCAGGGGGTTCGTCGCGAGTTGTTCAGGCCGTGACATGCAGGTTGAACAGAAGCCGGCGCCGCACCCCCGAGGTACCACGGTCGAAGTCCGTGATCTTTTTTTTAATACACCCGCTCGGCGAAAGTTTCTGCGCACGGAACGTACCGAGTTCAACCACATCGACGACGTTGTAAAACGTATAGCTCTCGCGCAGTTCGGTTTGGGAGTGTCTCTCACTCACAACGGTAGACAGCTGCTGGATTTGAGACCCGCGCTGAGCGAGCAGGAGCGCCTTCGACGCGTAGCATCACTTTGCGGCCCCGCGTTTGTCGAAAACGCCGTCGAAGTCGAGCGCGTAGCGGGCGATATGAAGCTGGTCGGCTGGGTTGCTCAACCTACATTTTCCCGAAGCCAGGCAGATCTCCAGCACTTTTTCGTCAACGGTCGCTACATCCGGGACAAGCTTGTTGTGCACGCGGTACGCCAGGCATTCAATGACGTGCTCTATCACGGCAGACACCCGGCTTTTGTGCTGTTTTTGGAGCTGGACCCTGCCAGTGTCGATGTCAATGTTCACCCCGCCAAGCACGAGGTCCGGTTTCGCGATGGGCGGGCGGTACACAGCTTCGTATACAGCACGTTACATCAATCGGTTGCCGATCTGCGCCCGGACGCACTATCGGTTGGCACCGCAGCCGGTGCTACCAGTCCATCTCCAGCATCCGCTCCGGCGGGACGTCTGGATTTGCTTACGGGGGAGCTTCGTAATCCCCAAGACGTATTCTCCGGTGGTGGAACCGCTACCGACGTAGCTCTGGCTGCGGGCGAGGCACCTCTGACGATTGCTCAGGCAGAGGCAATGAGTGTGGCGGGTGCGAATCTCTCGGAGTCAGCGGCGCAGCTCGCGACCTATCAACGCCTGTATGCTCCGCACGTTAAGTCTCGAGGTTCAGTGGCCGAAAATGCGGTCATGCAGGCCGCTTCTGATCCCGATGCGGAAGATGCCGCTGTTCCTCCACTGGGCTTCGCGATCGCACAACTGCGGGGAATCTACATTCTGGCCGAAAATGCAGACGGCCTGATCCTGGTTGATATGCATGCGGCTCACGAGCGAATCGTATACGAGCGGCTTAAAGAAGCCCGAGACAGTCACGGGATCCCCCGGCAGCCACTACTCGTACCCTTGAGCCTTGCCGTAAGCCAACGGGAGTGTGATCTGGTAGAGCGGTTTACTGACCTTTTTAATAATTTCGGACTTCAAATCAATGTTAGCGCCGAGGAACAAATCGTCGTGCGTGAGATTCCGGTCTCTTTGCAAAGAGCCGACGTTGAACAACTTGTTCGCGATGTACTGGCAGACCTGCTGCAGCACGGAACATCCGATCGAATCAAGCAGCACGAAAATGACATTCTCTCGACAATGGCCTGTCACGGTTCGGTGCGCGCTAACCGCAAACTCACTGTGCCGGAGATGAACGCGCTGTTGCGGTCCATGGAGGCTACAGAACGGTCCGGCCAGTGTAATCACGGTCGTCCTACCTGGGCGCGGCTTACCATGGGCGATCTGGATCGACTATTTAGTCGTGGCCGTTAGCAGCCATTCGCGCAGGGCGCGATCGGTTGCTGGCGATAGGATTGGTTAAGCATGGCGGCAAGTCCTGTCTGCATTATGGGCCCCACAGCTGCTGGTAAGACCGATCTCGCGATCGCGCTGGCTGCTCATCTTGGAGGCGAGTTGATCAGTGTTGATTCGGCGCTGATCTACCGAGGTCTCGATGTGGGTAGCGCGAAGCCAGATTATCCTCATCACCTGATTAATATCTGCGACCCTCGCGAAGTCTACTCAGCTGCATCGTTCGTGCGCGATGCCGAGAATGCTATTGAATTGATCGGGGCAAAGAACAAGCGATCGATCCTTGTCGGCGGTTCGATGCTGTATTTCAAAGCACTGTTACAGGGCATTGACCCGCTTCCCGGGGCAGATCAAAAGCTTAGGAATACCCTCACAAACAAAGCGCAGAGGGAGGGTTGGCCAGCAATTCATGCGGACTTGGCGAGGCTTGATCCGGACGCCGCCGAACGGATCCATCCTAATCACTCGCAACGCCTGCTACGCGCCCTCGAGCTCAACATTTTGACGGGTAAGCCACTGGCAGAACTGCACAGTGGGAAAGGCGCTCATACGAGGATGCTAACTGCTGAATCGGTACCGTGCTTCGCTCTCACACCGGTAAACCGCACTGTTCTGCATGATCGAATAGAGCAGCGTCTCGACAAAATGCTTACGTGCGGATTTCTTAAGGAGGTCGAAGCTTTGCTGGCTATGCGGGGGATGCACATGGGACTGCCGTCGCTGCGGGCGGTTGGCTATCGACAACTCGCACAGCATCTTTCAGGTGACTACGACTTGAACGAGGCTCGCCAGCGCGCTCTGGCGGCCACGCGCCAACTCGCCAAACGCCAACTTACGTGGCTTCGTAAATGGCCAGGAGTGATCTGGATTCTGACCGACTCAAGCGGACTCGTTGTACAACACGGGACACGGGAGGCTTTGAAGGATTGCGACAGGGGCCGTTCTCCAGTTGAAATCGCGCAGCGCTATCTCTGAGCTAGCTTTGATCTATTTCTGAGCTCTCTCTGATCTATCTAGCAGAACCGATTAGTAGTAGTCTTAGATCTATCTCGGAGGCCTAAACCCTGCCGAGCTTCGGTTTTTTTTGGCTTGAATTGAGCCCCACCCGGTTTTTCGGTTGTGCGAGTCCAGAGGGGGAACCGCTACCGACCGAGAGGCCACGCGCATAAGGAGCGAAATTATGTCCAAAGGGCATACGCTACAAGACCCTTATTTGAATCTGCTTCGTAAAGAACGGGTTCCCGTCTCGATCTATCTGGTCAATGGAATCAAACTGCAGGGTCAGATAGAGTCTTTCGATCAATTTGTTGTTCTTCTTAAGAACACCGTCAGTCAGATGGTTTATAAGCACGCGATATCGACGGTCGTTCCCGGGCGCATGGTTCGGATGCCGATGCAAAATCCACCGTCGGATGACGCGGAAGCCTAGCTCTTCAGGATTGCAATAGTCTCGCTGCGTCTGCTAGGTCGACGCATCGTCGGCCATTTGTTACGCAAAAACGAGGTTTTCTGTGCTGTTTGATCGACCTGGAGAAACTGTCGCTACCAGCGGTTTGCTCTCGCGAGAATCGGACAGCGATGCCGAAAGGGTCGTTCTGGTCAGTCTGGAACTGGACAGTGATCGACTAGGCGGCTTTCGTTCGAGTTCGGACACGCCACCAGGCCCTTCCCACTCGGCCCCGATGGATAGCGCGGAATTCGAAGAACTGGTTCGCTCGGCAGGAGCGCTGCCGGTCGCCTGGATCGGTGGCAGGCGATCTGCTCCCAGCGCCCGGCTTTTTGTGGGAGCCGGCAAAGTGGAGCAAATCGCAGAAGCGCTATCTCTTTACGAAGCTAGTCTCGTCCTATTCAACCACACGTTGAGTCCAACCCAGGAGCGTAATCTTGAGCGCGAGCTCAAGTGCCGTGTCCTCGACCGGACGGGACTGATTCTCGACATATTTGCCCAGCGTGCCCGAACGCACGAAGGCAAGCTTCAGGTCGAGTTGGCTCAACTTGAGCATATGAGCACCCGGCTAGTGCGGGGGTGGACACACCTGGAACGCCAGAAGGGCGGGATCGGTCTTCGGGGCCCAGGTGAGACTCAGTTGGAGACTGATCGTCGCCTACTGCGTGCAAGAGTGCGCACGATCCGTGGACGGCTTGAGAAGGTTCGTCGTCAACGCAGCCAGGGCAGGCGTTCACGCAGTCGCACCGAAACACCAACAGTCGCTTTGGTGGGGTATACAAATGCGGGAAAGTCGACGCTGTTTAATGCGCTGACGGATGCCAATGTGTATGCAGCGGATAAGCTGTTTGCCACGCTCGATCCAACGCTAAGGCGTATTTCAGTGCAGAATCTTGGGGCGGTCGTGCTGGCCGATACCGTGGGCTTCATCTCGAGTCTGCCGCATGGACTGATTGAGGCTTTTAAGGCGACTCTGGAGGAGACGCGTGATGCCGATCTGCTGTTGCACGTCATTGACGCTTCTGATCAGGATCGAGACTCGCACTGTGCCGATGTGCATGAGGTTCTCGCCGAGATGGGTGCCGATACGATTCCGGTCTTGCAGGTCTACAATAAGATTGATCTGCTCGAACTTGAGCCGCGTCTGGATCGAGACGACGCCGGACACATCCATCGCGTTTGGATCAGCGCTACCCAGCCTTCCGGGCTGGCAATGCTCCAGCAGGCTGTAGCCGAGCGCCTGAGCGGCGATGTGTACGTCGATCAGATCGATCTTCAGCCGTCGCAGGCAAAGCTACGGGCTGAATTATATGAACTTGGGGCGGTCGAAAAGGAACAGTTCCTTGAAAATGGGACGGCTCAGCTCCATGTCCGTCTTGCGCGCCGTGATTGGGAGAGGCTTGTAGCCCAGCATCCTTAGAACCAGGTGTGCTGGGCAGGTTAGATCTAGTATACGAGGCGACTTGTTTTTGGATGCGCAAGTAGTTTGATGCGCAGACAGGCAGATGGAAGCACTGGTCGCGTCCATGCCCGTGACTGTTCGGATCCGTGCAACATATTGGTGTGAAGCAGGCCAGAAGCGATGGTTTGCAAGCGGATGGTTTGCAAGCGAGAGTGGATGATGCCCATCTCATACCGCAGCAACCCCTGAGCAATAGTTTGACGGATCGCCTTAGATCAGGCCCTTGACCCGACTGTGTTCGCATTTGCTGCCTTTGACGCATGGGTCGTTATCTGCCCAGCTCACTGAACTTAACTTAGATTTTGCTAGAATGCCGCGCTGCGGTTTTTAAGGAGACATCACATGGCCTGGAACGAGCCCGGAGGCGGGAACAAACCTCGCGATCCCTGGGGCGGCGGAAATCAGGGTCCTCCCGACCTTGACGAGGCGTTCAAGAAGCTGCAACAACGCCTCGGCGGTCTCTTTGGTGGCTCGCGCGGAGGCAGTGGTGGCAGCAGCGGCGGTGGTATGTCGTCCACTTTCATAATCCTGCTGTTACTTGTAGCAGGCGCCGTCTATGGTGCCTGGGGTGTCTACCAGCTTGACGAGCAGGAGCGCGCGGTTGTGCTGCGTTTTGGTGAGTATCACGACACTGCGCAGCCGGGGCTCCACTGGAATCCGCCTCTGATCGACGAGGTGATACCCGTCATCACCACACGCGTCCGTGACAAGCGCTTCCGCGAAATTATGCTCACTCAGGACGAGAATATCGTTGAGGTGAGCCTGTCGGTGCAGTACGTCATCGACAACGTGAAGGACTTTGTGCTTCAGGTTCGAGATCCGGAAAACTCCTTCGACCACGCAGCCAACAGCGCGCTCCGCCATGTGGTAGGGAGTATGACTATGGACCTGGTGCTCACCGAAGGGCGTGCCAGAATCGCGACCGAAGTGCGCGATCGCTTGCAGACGTATCTGTCCAATTACGGCACCGGCATTCGGTTATCAACGGTCAACGTCGATGATTCCAAACCGCCCAATCAGGTACAAGCAGCGTTTGACGATGTGATCAAGGCTCGTGAAGACGAGGAGCGCGTCAAGAACGAAGCGCAGTCTTACGCGAATGGCATCGTGCCTGAGGCTCGCGGTAAGGCTGCGCGAGAAATCGAAGAAGCCAGTGCCTACCGCGAGCAGGTGATCGCGAACGCGGAAGGTGAGGCTGATCGATTCAACAAACTTCTGGGCGAGTACAGGAAAGCGCCAGAAGTCACCCGAGATCGTCTGTATCTCGATGCCTTGCAAAACGTATTTACCAATACTAACAAGGTGCTGGTCGATGTTGAGGGCGGGAACAACATGATGTACCTACCGCTGGACAAGCTGGGCACAGGATCTCCGGCGAGCCGCCGCGGTTCCCAGGGTCTTGATATTAACGCCAGCAACATTCGCGAGCTTACCGACCTTGTAACCGATCAACTTCGCCGCGACGCAGCGGCACAGCAGAACCGACGAGGAGGGCGCTAACGATGTCAGGTCGTGGTTTAACATTCACTCTGATCGCGGCGCTATTGGCGCTCATGGCCAGCAACTCGTTGTACGTGATTAAAGAGACCGAACGGGGCGTGCTATTGCGGTTCGGGGAAGTGGTCAATCCCGACATATCCACGGGTCTCCACGTCAAGATCCCGTTCGTAAACAGTGTGCGTAAGTTCGATGGCCGGGTCCTGACTGTGGATTCAAATCCTGAGCGTTTCTTCACGCAGGAACAGAAGCAGCTGATTGTGGATTCGTACGCAAAGTATCGTATCGCCGACGTGGCAACGTTTTACACCGCTACCAACGGCAACGTATCTAATGCCGCGACTCTGCTGTCGCAGCGCATTAATGACGGCCTGCGAAATCAGGTGGCCATCAGAACGATTCAAGAGGTGGTTTCGGGTGAGCGAGATCAGCTCATGGAGAATATCACCAAGCAGCTGGATGCGGTCGCCCGCAGTGAGCTCGGAGTCGAGATGGTGGACGTCCGGGTAAAGCGCATCGATCTGCCCTCTGACGTTTCAGAATCAGTGTATCGTCGGATGAACGCTGAACGGGAGAAAGAAGCTCGTGAGCGTCGTTCGCAAGGTCAGGAACTCGCCGAGGGCATCCGCGCCGCCGCCGATCGCGAAGTCACGGTAATCCGTGCGAATGCCTACCGAGAGGCGGAACGAATCCGCGGCGAGGGCGATGCGGAATCGACGCGTGTGTACGCTGAGGCTTTTGACCAGGATCCGGAGTTTTATTCGTTTACCCGCAGCCTTCGTGCCTATCAGGATTCGTTCCAGGGCAGTGGCGACGTGTTGCTGGTCGAACCAGACAGTGATTTCTTTCGGTACTTGAAAGACCCCAAGGGCGGTAGTTAGGTCTTGACCGCAAGCGTCGTGGGTCGGCTTAAGCTTTAATCATCCGGCTCTGATTTCGGCGCGGGGCCATTGAGAACTTTCTTTCAGGCGTGTCTGGCGTGAGGTTCTTCCTTGCTACGTGCTGGAGCGGTACATGGAGCCCGCCGAAGTACCTCCCTCGCAAACGGAAAAAGCATGAGTTTTTGGGAAGTGTTGCCCGTTGCAGTGGCGCTGACGTTGGTGATGGAAGGCATACTTCCGTTTCTGAGTCCAGGTCTTTGGCGCTCCGTCATGTCACAGGTCGCCTCGCTGGACGACGCGTCGGTCCGCCGCTTCGGCCTGGGGAGCATGCTCCTGGGCATCACCGTGCTGTATGTAGCAAACTGATGGTTTTAGCAGCTAACTGATGGAGCTGCGATTGTGCTCTCAGCAGTTTAATACCGAGCTGCACTGAGCTCCGCCGAAGCCGCGGAAGGCATTGAAGCCCACGCGCCATTCAAGTATTGCTGCCAGTTTAGTCTGGTCCGCTTCATTAGTTTGCGAAATCCGCACATCCGTCCGGGCCCTGCGATCGTTGCATTAACGCGGTCGCCGAACAGACCGGAACATGCAGTTTTGTGGTGATAGGTGACCGGTTACCTGCAGCGCATTACCCGTATTTAGCTAATGTTTGCGTCAAAAGTAGATTTTCCATCCGAGATGGCGGTCAGCCTATCGCTCAAAAGCACTCTCTCCTTGATAGAATCCGCCTGTTGACCTACGAGTTAGAACAATCCGCTGTTCAGTGTTCGGCGCCTTGATTGCCGCCGATTCCGACGCTCCGAGTAAGCTCGAACAAAACCCGCCAGGAACCTCAAGATGGAATCAACCCGCTCGTTGCGATCGTGGCAGCTCCCCGATGGCATAGATGAACTGCTGCCGGGCGCTGCGAGGCACGTGGAGATGCTGCGCCGACGTCTGCTCGACTGCGCGGAAGGCTGGGGCTACGAACTGGTTATTCCACCGATGTTGGAGTTCACGGACTCGCTCCTGAACGGTGTTGGTGAAGATCTTGATTTGCTCACCTTCAAAGTACCGGACCAACTCTCGGGTCGTATGCTGGGTTTTCGTGCCGACATTACTCCCCAGGTCGCTCGGATGGATGCGCACAGCATAGGCAGCCAGGACGCTACGAGACTTTGCTACGCAGGTACGATTTTGCACACCCGTAGCGGTTCTCTCGCGTCGTCTAGATCTCCTATTCAGCTTGGTGCAGAGATTTTCGGCGCAGCAGGCCCAGAAGCTGATTTCGAGGTCATCGCATTAATGCTATCGATGATGGAATCCGCAGGCCTGCATCTCGACCAGGGCATCACTCTTGATCTGGGGCATGCAGATCTGTTTCGGCACCTTGTAGTTGCGGCCGACTGCGCGGATACAGCACTTGAACTCGACTTGTTGGATGCGCTCCAGCGTAAATCGGTGCCGGATCTCAGAGATTTAATGCAGCAGCTTCCCTCCCGCGCCGCTAACTGGTTCTGGGACCTGCTGGCTTTAAGGGGCGACGCCAGCATACTGCAGCAAGCCCGAGAGCGGCTCAGCAGTATCGCGAAGCCGGTGGATGCCGCCCTAAGCCAGTTGAGTCAGCTTGTAGCGACCGTGCAGGAGAGATATCCACAGCTCGCTCTATACATCGATCTTGCGGAGCTTCGCGGGTATAGGTACCACACAGGTGTGGTGTTCGCTTTGTACGCTCAAAAGCTCGGGGAAGCCCTCGCTCGAGGCGGACGATATGACAACATTGGTGCCGCCTACGGGCGCGCTCGTGCGGCGACCGGTTTTGCCACCGATTTGCGGCTTGTCGCAGCGCTGACTGAGGCACCGCAGCAGACGAAAAATGCTATTGCTGCCCCTCAGCAGCAACAGGCTGAACTAATTCAGGCCATCCAGGAACTGCGGGCGGCCGGCGAAATGGTAATCGTATCCCTGGGCGGTGATCACGATGCACGATGTAACCGTCAGTTGAAGCTGACTGATGGGATTTGGAGCGTCGAAGACTTGGAGGAATCAAGTGTGGAGAGCGACGTATGAGCCGCAACATAGTTGTGCTCGGAACCCAGTGGGGTGACGAAGGCAAAGGCAAAGTTGTCGATCTACTGACTGAGAAAGCCGATGCTGTAGTTCGTTTTCAGGGCGGACACAATGCCGGCCATACGCTTGTCTGCGACGGCCAAAAAACGGTTTTGCACCTAATTCCTTCCGGAATCTTGCGCAGTGATGTGCTTTGTCTGATTGGCAATGGCGTTGTGCTGGCACCGGACGCGCTGCTCGAAGAAATCGAACAACTGGAGAGCCGTCAAGTTCCGGTACGCGATCGACTACGCCTCTCGCCAGCCTGCCCCTTGATCCTCCCTTACCACGTTGCACTGGATCAGGCCCGCGAGCATCGGCGCGGTGATGCAAAGATCGGGACAACGGGTCGGGGTATTGGGCCTGCGTACGAAGACAAGGTAGCGAGGCGAGGACTTCGGCTCGGCGATTTGACCTGTGCCAGGCGGTTCGAAAGCAAGCTTCGTGAGGTCATGGAATACCATAATTTCCAGCTACAGCACTATTACAAGGCCCCGGCACTGGATGTCGACCGTGTGCGGGACGAAGCTCTGGAGCAAGGTGAGCATCTGCTACCCATGATGGCGGACGTGACCGCACTGCTGCATCAGCTTCGCGGCGAATCAAAGAACATTCTTTTTGAAGGCGCACAGGGATCCCTGCTCGATATCGATCACGGTACGTATCCTTTCGTGACCAGCTCAAATACCACGGCGGGAGGGACGGCGACGGGCTCCGGGTTCGGTCCACTCTACCTCGACTATGTGCTCGGCATCACTAAGGCTTACACAACCCGCGTGGGTTCGGGGCCGTTTCCTACCGAGCTATTTGATGAGACCGGACAGCATCTGGCCCAGCGTGGCCATGAATTTGGCGCAACGACTGGACGCGCGCGCCGCTGCGGCTGGTTCGATGCGGTGGCACTGCGCAACGCTGTAGACATCAACAGCGTGAGTGGACTGTGCCTGACAAAGCTCGATGTCCTGGATGGCCTCGAGGAGATACAGCTTTGCGTCGGTTATCAAGACGCGCAAGGCAGCCCCGTACCGAATCCCGTGGACAGCGATGACTACGAAGGTTTGCGGCCGGTGTACGAGTCGGTGCCTGGCTGGACCGATTCGACAGTGGGGGCGAAGTCTCTGGATGAGCTGCCTCGGGCAGCACGCGACTACATCTCACTGATAGAAACTGTCGTCGGTGCTCCCATTGACATGATTTCGACAGGACCAGACCGCGTGGAAACCATTGTGCTCTACCATCCTTTTGCCTGATACACCTATGCGCTTGCGGCTCCGGGTTTGCTTCGGTCATTCGTACTGCAGGCGATACTCACTGTAGCTAAGCCCGGTCCAGCGCCGAAACGCACGATAGAAGCTGTTAATCTCTAGATATCCGAGTTCGTCGGCCAGGCACTTACCTGGTAACCAGCGCTCTTTCAACCGGATCTCACAGCGGTATTGACGAGCTCGGTCCAGCAAAAACTGATAGCTGGTACGATCGTGTCTGAGTCGCCTTCTCAAGGTCGTGCAGCTCATTCCTAGTGTTTCAGCGACCGACTCCGCGCGCAGGCGGTACAGGTCGCCCGTAAGCAGCATCAAAAAAACACGATCGGTGGTCCGCTCCAGCGGGGCCCAGTTAGGTAGCGCCTCGTCCACATGTGAGACAGCCATTCCGTGCTGCATCGAACAGGGGTGAACCGGTAAGGTCGGATCGAAGGCGTCTATTCCAACGTCCGGTTCATCGAGTTCGTTGACAGCGTTGAGCCGGGATTCGACTGTGAGGGCTGGTCCGCTAGGCAGAGTATTATGGTTTGCCACGGCAACTGGATTTTCACTATCCACGGGGTCCGCAACGATGAACAGGTGACGTTGCTTAGCCCTGACGATTGCAGTCCGCAGCCGCACTGAACAAACAGCTTCGGACGTAGCTTCGAACGAGTCGGACTTGTGGTTTCCGCCGGGCCGTTCCGAAGACACATGCGTCGGACCCGGATAGCGGCGCGGTCTGATCGGTTTGAATGCCGAGCGTCCACCCGATGCGGGACTGAATGAGGAATAATTGTGGAACTGGCTGGGGATTGACTCCCCTGTGAAGTGGTCCTTCATATGCCGTGGCCTCCTTGCCCGACAAGTGAATCTTATGCACTTTTCATGGCCTCGGGGATTCCATGGCCTAGGTGATCCCGATAGCTCCGTGATCTCGAAAAAAGTGCCGCGTGTTATCGAGGCGGTAACCTCATCCGGTAGCGCACACGATGCGTGGGCTACACAGGCGATGGCAACGATTGCCGGAATCCGTTCCCGCGTTCGTTACTCGATACCCATTTAGCTTAACAAACGCTTTGATCAGGACAAAAGCGTAAAAGACATATGGGCGATTTTGCATGATTGGGTTGACGCGTACAGGCACCCTGGACCTGTTCAGAGGTTCCCTAGGTCAAAGTCCGGTGGTACGGGGCAGTCCATAACCGCGGCTACCGCGACCACGAGCTCTACTTCACGATGGCAGATGACTCCATCGTCTGCCGCCGCCAACGCCATTGCCTTCAGTATGCGTGGTTTCAGCAACGGGTAGCAGTCGGCCAGCGAATGGACGCTGCGTGAGAACTCGGCAATCGCGCACTCCTCGAGCGGCATGAGCGTCAGTTCCCGCAAATCGAGCGTCTCGGCTGCTACAGCAAATGCCTCGTTGCTGTCACCCTGGCCCTGGTGCGCCAATACCGACAAGACAATACGAAGCGAAGCGCGGGCCTTCGCCAGATGGGCAATACGGGGTCGTGACTCCCGTATTTGAAGAAACTCGCCATCCAGGTGGTGGCGTACCAGCTGAAACAGGCACCACTCAAACAGGTCGGTGGTCTGGTCGACTCGAATCAAGGCCAGCAGGGTCGATTTGAACTGCCGGTACTGAGGCGTCGACATCATCTTCAGGGTAGGTATCGCGCAGGCGACGAAAGGAAAACGCTGGCCGGGCTCCAAGCGGGATACTGCGGGCAGCACGTCTTGCACCTGGTCCCAAACGCCCCGGGCTGCTTTCTCCTTGAGTAGCTGGAGGCTTGCCGCCTGTTGCGACGGATCCCGCGCCATCAACAGCGAGAAAATCAGGGCCTCGGCGCCGAGGGGATCCGCAACGAGCGACTTGAGCTCTAGCAGATGCTGCTGGTTGGGAGCGTCTTGTGCGCTATCTTCGGTACCCGAGCCTTCCGCAAAGACAGTCGCAGACAATCCGGAAAAGGGCTGGTTCGTTGTGGCACCAGTCGCCCCCATGCTCGCAAGCGCGGCCAATGCCATGGCCTCACGACCGACTCCGGCTGCTATCTCAGCCTCTGTGCTTGGTGCGTTCTTATAGTGATGTTCCCGCCGCTGGATAAACTCACCATCCCAGTCACCTTCGAGCCTGCGAATTCTCTTCTCAAGCGGCGGGTGCGTGGAGAAAGTATTCCAGATGCTGTGCGTCACCTCTCCAAAGTAGATGTGCGACATCTCCTGCGCTCGCGCCGCATGTACGAGCGATCCTGGGATAAATCCGCCGATGACCTTTAGTGCATCCGCAATACCACGGCTGTCGCGCGTGAACTGGACAGCACTGGCATCGGCTAGATACTCCTTCTGACGACTGATTGCCGCTTTGATGCAGCCGGCCGCAAGTGCGCCAATCGACCCCACGAGTAATAGACCAAGACCGATCAGCGGTAGGGCTGCACTGCTATCGTTGCGCCGATTGCTGAAGCCTGCGCTGTAACTGCCTGCACGCAGCAGTATGTGGCCAACGTCGCCAACAAACGTGATGCCTTTGAGTAGCGCGGCTAGCCGTATACCCAATCGCATATCTCCATTGAGAATGTGACTGAATTCATGGCCAATGACGCCCTGCATCTCTTCCCGGTTGAGCTGGCGTAGCGCGCCCCTCGTTACGGCAACAACGGCATTCGTCGTTTGGGTTCCGGCGGCAAATGCATTGATGCCCCGCTCATCTGGGAGAACGTACAGCGCTGGCACCGGCATGTTGGCCGCGAGAGCAAGTTCCTGAACGATATTGTGGCAGCGCTGCTCATGGAAATCGTCGCTCCCTGTCATGACCTGTCGCCCGCCGACGCTTTCGGCGACGGCCTTGCCGCCACCGGCTAGTTGAAGCCAGTGGATCATCGATACCAGACCGACAGCGCTGGTTACGAAAAATGAGATCGTGGCAAAGCGCTCCCAGGAAAACTGGGCCAGGTACCCCGCCCAACCTGTCCCGCCGGCGTACACGTTGTAATCCCCGCCAACCCAGAGGAACGCCGCGGCGAGCGCATTGGTCAGTAAGATCAGTACAGCAATTGCCAGCGTGAATAAAAATAGAAGAAGTCGCGTGTTACGCCGGGCACGATCCTGCTGGGCAAAAAAGTCCATTCTTAGCCAGCAGTCATCGTGTGAGCCAGAATCAAATCTGTGAGCAACCCAGTTGATTCATGGACTTTAGCCCGGTGAACAGTCTCAAAAACCGGAAAGCCCCAGAGAACAACAGTTTGAAGAAGAGGTCGCAAAACTGAGTCGAGAGAGTAGGTTTCGGCAGGTTTCACAGATGACGGCGTCGGCTCACTGGGCGTCAGCGACTCAGGCGCCGATGCACTTTCAACTCAGTGACGGAAGGAGCTAAAAGCTCACCTTAGGTGCTGCCTGTATCTGCGGCGAATCGTCAAACTCCAAAAGCTCGGCGTCGGTGGGGTGGCCGAAAGTCGGGGCCAACACGACGGGGGGGAAACTCTGTCGATAGGTGTTGTAGGCCATCACCGCGTCATTGAATCCCTGGCGTGCGAACGACACCCGGTTCTCTGTACTCGTGAGTTCCTCCGTAAGTTGCTGCATGTTCTCGCTGGCTTTCAGATCAGGATATGCCTCCATGGTTACACTCAGCTTACCCAGCGCACCCTGAAGAGAGTTCTCTGCACTTGCCAGGCTCAAAAGGCTCGCACCCTCTCCGCCATCGGCGAGAGCCTTAAGCACAGCTGCTGCTTCATTGCGCGCGGTGACAACCGCTTCGAGGGTTTCTCTCTCGTGGGCCATGTAGGCTTTAGCCGTCTCTACAAGATTTGGAATAAGGTCGTAGCGCCGTTTCAGCTGCACCTCAATCTGCGCAAACGAGTTTTCAAAGCGGTTCTTGAGCTTTACCAGGGTGTTGTAAATATTAATAACGTAGAAAACGAGCCCGAGCAGCACTATCCAGAATACGATCGTAGAAATTTCCATAGGAACTCCCCGTAGTTTCAACGTAGTCATCATCTCACAACCGGCTCGCTTGTCAGCCAGAGACGCCCTGAACTTGTTCGGAGGCTCCCCTGGTTTCCGTCGCTCGTTTGCGAGTCCTAATTCTTTATCGATATTGCGTGTCAATCAACAAAAGGCTGAATATCGTTTAGTGTCAGGTACCATGGAGAAATCAGATCGCTGTGAGATGTTGTCGATACAGTTGGTACCGGAGTTGCTTGCTCTGGATAAGCCGGATCACTTTCTGAGGCTTGGACATCGTAACGATTTAGCGGCTGGGTACTCCTAACCGGGGACAGATAGAGAGCGGACAAGAGTATTTATGAAGAATCGGTGGAAAAAATACCCGGCCGGCGAGTACTACGATGAACTGATCACCCCAAATGGTACACCGCGGCAGGTGGCGCGGCCGGCGGTACGGCTGCTTGAGAACCTCTCTGGGGATGATCTCGATGCTCGTAGAGCTGCTGCTGAACTCGCGATTCGCGAGATGGGTATCTCATTCACCGTCTATAGTGAGGCTGGCAACATCGACCGGGCATGGCCCTTTGATCTGATACCCCGCGTGATAACCGCGCGCGAGTGGAACAAAGTGCGAAAAGGTCTTGAACAGCGAAGTCGCGCACTGAATATGTTCATCGATGACGTGTACAACCGGCAGAAGATCTTCGCCGATGGTGTTGTGCCCGCCGAAATCGTGTTGAATTCCTCTAACTTTAAGGAACAGTGTGTCGGGAACTCACCGCGATTCGGAGTTTGGGCACATATCTGCGGGTCTGATCTGATCCGTAACGACGACGGCCAGTTTTACGTTCTTGAGGACAATCTGCGCGTGCCGTCTGGCGTCTCCTACATGGTAGAAAACCGGGAAATCACCAAGAGAGTGCTCCCGGAAATTTTCGAAGATTACAGCATTCTGCCGGTCGACGATTATCCATCTCAACTCCATAAAACTCTGGCTGCACTGTCACCGCGGGATCGGAAACGACCGGTGATCGCCGTACTGACGCCGGGAATCTATAACTCAGCGTATTTTGAACACGCGTTTCTCGCTCAGGGAATGGGTGCTGAATTGGTGGAGGGGGCGGATCTGTTTGTTGATGATGACGAGTGCGTTTATATGCGCACCGTGGATGGCCCCGTGCGCGTTGACGTCATCTATCGTCGTATCGATGAGGACTTCATGGACCCGGAAGCGTTCCGAGAGGACTCGATTCTCGGGGTGGCCGGACTTATGCGAGCCTGGCATGCCGGCAATGTGGCCATCGCCAACGCGCCCGGTGCGGGAGTGGCGGACGATAAGGTGATTTACGCCTACGTACCCGAAATGATTCGCTACTACCTCAACGAAAAACCGCTGATACGGAGTGTGCCCACCTATCTTTGCATGCGTGATGATCATCGCGACTACGTGCTTGAGAATCTGGCAAAGCTGGTCGTCAAGCCCGCCAACGAGTCGGGCGGTTACGGGATCATGGTTGGCCCCCATGCTGATGCCGCGACCCATAAGAAATTCGCCCGGCTTATCGAGAAAGATCCGCGCAACTATATCGCGCAACCAACGCTGGCATTGTCGACGGCGCCGACGTTTATCGGCGAGAACATCAGTCCCCGGCATCTGGACTTGAGACCTTTCATCCTTCAGAGCCGGGATTGCTGGGTGACACCCGGAGGGCTCACTCGGGTGGCGATGGTGGAGGGGTCACTGGTTGTCAACAGTTCTCAGGGTGGTGGTAGTAAGGACACCTGGATAGTGGAGGGTCGCCAGTGACTATGCTGTCGCGGGTGGCGGCCCGCGTTTATTGGATGGGTCGGTACATTGAGCGTGCCGAAAATACCGCGCGCCTGGTAGCCGCCTACAACCATCTGATCATGGATATACCGAGGGGCAGCGAGCCCGGTTGGGAGATCCTGATACGTATTCTCGACGCGGACCCTGTATTCGACGATTTTTTTAATGTCCGTAATGAGCAGAATGTACTCCGCCTGCTGATCGGAGAGGTGAATGCCGACTGCAGCATTCCTTTTGCTGTCAATGCGGCGCGGGAGAACGTACGCACTACCCGGGATGTTTTACCCGATGAGGTCTGGGAGCTCGTAAACGAGCTTCATCTGTACAGCGCTGAGGCGGCTGCGACTTCCGTTGGCCGCAGAAACAGGCAGGCCTACCTGGAGCAGATCCTCCAGCGTACCCAGGTCATAAACGGAGTGATTCGCAGCACCCTTTGTCGTGACCACAGCTATCGCTTCATCAAGCTGGGACAGCTTCTTGAACGAGCCGACATGACGACCCGAATTGTGGACGTGGGAGCATCAGATATTCTGGGCCGGGAACAACAGATGCGGGGTATCGATCATCTTCTTTGGGGCGCCGTGCTCAAGTCTCTTTCGGCACTCGGTGCTTATAGACGTTTCGTTGGTCCTCAGGTGGAGAAAAACGCCGCCGTTGATTTCGTGTTCACCGAGCCCAGTTTCCCTAGATCTGTCCATTTTTGCCTCAAGGAGATTCGAGAGGAATTGGGCCTGATGAGCAAGAATCAGATGTCGATCCGCGTCTGCGAGAGACTGCGGCGAAAGATGCGGAAGTTCGAGGCGGAAAACCACGACCCGGCGGGCTTGCATCGATTCATCGACGATTTGCAAGTCCAGGTTAATCTTCTGCACGGAGCGATTGATGAAACCTGGTTTCTTGCTGAGACCGCATGAGGCAGTTCTTCTGTGATTGCGGAGCTCAGGTTTTTTTCGAGAACGACTTCTGCATCAACTGTCATTCAGCACTGGGGTACGACCCTACGCTGATGGACATGGTCACTCTGGCGGATTGGGGTGACGGTCGTTATCGTGATATTCGGGGGCAGGAGTACCGCTACTGCGAAAATGGCCGCGAGCACAATGTCTGTAACTGGCTCGTGCTTGCCGAAGACGACGCAAGTCTGTGCTTTGCCTGTGACTTTAACCGGACGGTTCCCAATCAAAGCCGCCCCGAAAATCAGCGTCGATGGCTGGTGCTGGAACGGGCGAAGAAACGCCTGTTTTACACCCTGCAGCTGCTCTCTCTGCCCCTCGTGAGCGGGTGGAGGAACAGCGCCAAGGGGCTGCTGTTTGATTTCATAGAGGACGCCCGCAGCACTGATCAGGTGCCGGAATCTTTCGTCAGCACGGGCTATGGTGGCGGTGTAATCACCATTAATGCTCTCGAAGCTGACGATGTGGCGCGAGCCGCAGCGGCTGATGAACTCCACGAAAGCTATCGAACGGTCCTTGGGCATCTGCGTCATGAAAGCGGGCACTACTACTGGGCCTACCTCGATCCTTCAAGCGAGCTTCGCCGGCAGTTTCGCCAGGTATTCGGTGAGGAGAGCAGTGACTATGGATCGGCGCTTGCCCGGCACTATCGCTGCGGGCCGCCGGAGAACTGGAGTGACGAGTTCATCAGCGCCTACGCGAGTGCGCATCCCAGTGAGGACTGGGCTGAATGTTGGGCGCACTACCTTCACATATACGATGCGCTGGAGACTGCCTGGGCCCACCAACTACTCCCTGACCCGCCCTGGGAGATGTCGCTCTCCGGTCGCTTGGCCGCGTGGTCCCGTGTCAGCCTGACGCTTAACGAGCTCAACCGCAGCGTGGGTCGCGGCGACGCCTATCCGTTTGTCATTAATGATGCGGTCGCGGAGAAATTCGATTTTATTGAGACGGTGATGGCTCGCCTTCGAACACAGCGCTGATGGACGGAAGATTGTCGAATGCCAGGCGAATGTTGTTGTCCCAGCTCTGGCGTAGTTCAGCGAGATACGGATGCCGCTCTTCCAGTAGACAGTAGCGCTCCTGGGGCTCCAGGCTATCGGCACGATAAAAAAGGCATTCAAGCGGTGGTCCGACGGTGGCGTTTGACCGCATCGTCGAATCAATCGAGACCAGCGCACAGCGCATTGCCGTTTCGACGGGTGTGTCACGGCGGATGATGCGATCGAGGATGGGCTTGCCGTACTTGGTTTCACCAATTTGCAGATAGGGGTAGAGGTCCGATGCCGTAATGTGGTTTCCCTCGGGATACACCATATAAAGCTCGGGGGAATTCCCCTGTATCTGCCCCCCAAGGATGAAACTGGCGCTTGCGTTAAAGCCCGCGTTTGGCCCGCCTTTCTTTGAAAACTTCTGCTGCTCGTTAAGGCTTCGCTCTCCGATGTACTCGGCGATCTCTGCAACGTAACGTG
This sequence comes from Pseudomonadota bacterium, assembly GCA_039111155.1. Classification (GTDB taxonomy): domain Bacteria; phylum Pseudomonadota; class Gammaproteobacteria; order Pseudomonadales; family Halieaceae; genus Congregibacter. The sequence goes on from JBCCPL010000007.1 coordinate 137,273, forward strand.
CATTGTAAATATTGAATTCAGCCTGCTCGTCTATGTCGCGCTGAATTTGGGCGATCACCGCCTGGCTCGTTGCCAGATTGCCTGCGGTGAGAACGACCAGAGAGCGCTCATAAGGCACTGAAAAACGGTGCATTTTGCTGTAAGTGCTCACACGATCAGCCCCGGCATTGGTTCTTGAATCGGAGCAAAACACTAGGCCTTCCTCAAGCGCTATCGCGAGGCAATATGTCATTGGGGTCTTATTTGGATCTCACGTGAACTGTCGGAATATACCAAACCTAAAGGCACCCGCACCTCTTATTCGCCGTTGACTTTTCGTAGATGTTGTTAAGCGTTGCGCCCTGGCAGTCTTGCGGCAGCCTTTTCGCCTACGGTCTTTTTTGTGGCGCGCAGAAAGATACGTATGCAGGCGCAGATTGGTATCAAACAAGGGGCGAGCCACCGGGTGAGTGGCCGAGGTAGCAGGCCGCACTCATCTCAATCCTGGTCGTCAACAACCTTGGTCCTTACCGGCAGCACTGTGGAGGACGCCGCGGACGTATGCCAGTTGTTGAAAGCACCGGTGCGTGTTCTCATCCTCTGAGTTTGATCATGCAAGGCACCATCTAGTGGTGAACAACGATAGAAGATTAGATACCCAGGGGACTGAAGATGAATGAGCTTTTAACAACCGGAACGATATTGCAGCCCGTTCTTGCATTGATCACCTGGACGCTGATCATGTGGCTTTGGATGTATGCCACGAGGATCCCTGCCATGTCTAAGGCGGGTATCGATCCCGGTGCTCTGAAGGAAAAATCTGAGATGGACGTGTTGCCGCGATCGGTCAGACAGATTGCAGATAACTACAACCATCTGCACGAGCAACCCGTCTTGTTTTACGCGCTCGCCTTCTACTGTCATCTGGCGGGAACCGCTGATTCCGTGACCATCATGCTCGCCTGGTGTTACGTCGCGTTTAGAGTGGCGCACTCTATTTTTCAGAGCACAGTCAACTTCGTCCCAGCGCGGTTCCTGCTCTTTGTGCTGGCTTCCCTATGTCTGTTCGGGATGGTCGTGCGGAATCTAATCTAGGCACCCTGGACTTGTTCAGAGGCTACCTAGCTCAAAAGCGGTGTGTGATTGATCGCTGTTTCACGCAGGCTGAAGGACAAGGGTGGGCGTTCCGGTGCATTTATCCTGCAACGTGAATACCAGGGTGCCAGGTTTGCGGCCATCGCGAAGTTCGGAGACGAGGAAGCCCTCGTTCTGAAGAGATGCTTGCACTTCTTGGGCGTCCTTAACTCTCCAGCTTAGACCGTAGAACTGATCGACCACATCTTCATTCGGTGAGCCTTTCAGGCCATGTACAACCTCGATGATCAGATCCCCGCAGCGGAAGAACAAAAATCGTCCCCCCCATTTCGGATTCTCCAGATCAAGGCGTAAATCGAGACCAAGCTGCGCGGCACACAAAAAGGCGGTGGCCTGCGGGTCGGATGAGGCGATCACCAGATGATCGAGTCCCAACGCTCGTTCGCCCTGGCGCTGTGACTGCTTCTCCGTGTCGTACACAGAACCGGTGGGCGTCTGCACGAAACGCAGATCGAGACCGCGCGACCACTGATGTTGATCTGTATTGGTTACCTCAGCCATCAGGTCTTGTCGGCGAGTTACAACCAGCTCAGAACCCGCCGGCTCCCGCTCCTTGATGCCAAGCCTAGTTAACCGGCGCCTGGCGCGGTCAATGCTGTCGATCAAAAAACCCGCCCGTTTAAGCCCAGTCGAGACATGGGTGGTACCGGTCTCGACGAGACACAAGCAGGTATTTTGAGTCTGGAACATGACTCCGTGACTGGCATTGTTCCTGTCCAAAGGCATGGGCTTGCTGGCGAACAAGGTGGCGTAGCATCTGCTTGCTCGGTCTAAATCAGAGACGCAGACCACGACGTGGTCGAGACCGATAATGGGAGAGCTCATTCAAACTCCGAGGCGGCGGGGTGGACAACCGATTGTATCTTCCCTGATCTTTTTGCGTTCCCAAGCAGAACCGAATACCTTGCCGTCCCGGTCGACCGCTGAGTTGCTTCCTCCCGTTGCCCGCATCGCTACGCTGAGATAAGGGTGGAACGAGCTCATCGCAGCACGCGGGTAGATGGCTCACGGTGCACCCGTGCTGCGATTTTGGTGCTTATTGCAGTGTGTGGCGGCACCTCGTCCCTCAACTGGTATTAGATTCATCGAAACGCTAACGCTTAGGAAATCGTAGTGAGCAAATTTAAATCTCTGGCGCTTGTGTTCCTGTCCTATGTGGTTTGTATCGCGGTTGGTGCTTACATTGGCCTAGCTCTGATCCCCGAGCAGCCGATAATCGTCGTCGCAATCGCCGATCTGATAGCCACTTTGGTTATTTTCGCTTTCAGTTTCGGATTCAGGAACTCCAGCATCTACGATCCCTATTGGAGTGTCATACCAATCGTGATCGCGCTTTACTGGATGTGGGAGTCAGGTAGCACGCTTGTCGTTGAAAACGCGCAGCGCCAATGGCTTATGCTCGGCCTCATTACGTTCTGGGGTTGTCGATTGACCTACAACTGGGCGCGCGGTTGGAGTGGGCTTGGTCAGGAGGACTGGCGCTACCGCGATCTTGCTGAACGACACGGAAGAAGCTACTGGCTGGTGAGTCTCACTGGCATCCATCTCCTGCCCACTTTGCTGGTGTTTCTTGGCATGGTGCCAGTGTACTTCGCGATGAACAGCGCTGCGTCGCTTCAGTTCTGGGATTACCTTGGCGCTTCTATTGCGATTGGTGGAACGCTCGTTGAAGCCGTCGCCGATGAGCAACTGCGAACCTACCGACGTGATCCAAACCGTGCCACTCCATTTTTGTCGACCGGTCTCTGGAAATACTCACGTCATCCAAACTACTTCGGGGAGATTTCATTCTGGGTTGGCCTGTTTATCGTAGGGGCATCCGTCGCTCCTGACAGGATCCTCCTCGTTGGACTCGGTTCTATATCGATGATTTTGCTGTTTGTATTCATCAGCATTCCCATGATCGATAAACGTATGATCGCTTCAAAGCAGGGGTATGAAGAACACTGTCGACGCGTTTCAGCGCTGATTCCGTGGTTCCCGCGCACGTCACAGCAGTGATTCCGACCCTTGAAGACTCAGGGGCTCCTTAGACTCGTCAGCGCGACTTCCCGCGCGTGGTCGATGCAAAAGCGACGCATAGTCGATGAGCTCTCGACCGACCGCGTAGGAAATGCTGCAATTACGCTGTATCTCCTACGCGGTACACGAGCGTCAGCAATCCCCACGCAGTTGTGAATCTGATGACGTTGCCGCTTCGCTATTCAACTTTTGGAACGTCAAACAGCAGGATCTCGGCTTCGCCACTAGTTTCGAGTTCGATGGAAGATCCGCTTCGAATGGCGAGTCCGTCGCCCGCGTCTAGAGTCGTGCCATCGACCTCCACCGAGCCCCGAATAGCCTGGACCCATGCCGATCGATCCGACTGCAGTTTTTGCGAAAGCTGATCTCCCGCAGTCAGCATTGCCGCGTAGATATCGACATCCTGAGCCAGTGAGACGGAGCCGCTGCGCCCACTGCGCGACGCTATAAGGGCTAAGCGACCTGATCGCTGCTCGATGGGAAAGTGCTTTTGCTCGTAACCGGGTTCGATTCCGCTTTTTTCAGGCACGATCCAGATCTGCAGGAAGTGGACTGGTTTGTCGTTGTCGGCGTTATATTCACTGTGGATCACACCGGTACCTGCAGACATCCGCTGTAAATCGCCCGGACGGATGATCGATCCATTTCCCATGCTGTCCTGGTGGCTCAGGCTTCCCTCGATCACATACGAGAGAATCTCCATATTTTGATGAGGATGCTCATCAAAACCGCGTCCGGGGGCGACACGATCCTCGTTAATGACCCGAAGTACACCAAATCCCATCTGATCCGGGTCGTAGTAACGTCCAAAGGAAAACGAATGTTTGCTGTCGAGCCAACCGAAATCTGCGGTCCCCCGGTCTTCTGCTCTTCGTACCATGCTGTTCATAAACACCTCCTTAAAGTTCGCGACCCCGGAAAATTCCCTAAGTCCCTGCCAGTCTTCGAATTGGTTCCCTTGTGCCCACTTGAGGGCCAGAGCGCGACTGAACTCGGACCAAATCCAGATACGGGTCAAATCGTGTAAATAGAGTGCACCTGCGCATGACGAATGACACGCGAGAAGTTCTTTAACGTTGTTTAGGATTCCTTATTTGATCTCAGCATGCTCGGGCTCTACGGTGCGCGCCCGGCACGCCCAGTAGGGAAGATGCTGCACCCTGGCTATAAGGTAAGAAACAGTGCCGTTTAGACGACTTCCTCCATTAAATGCTCTGCGGGCTTTCGAAGCTGTAGCGCGGAACAGTTCAATCAAGATAGCGGCTGACGAGATGTCAGTGACGCCCGCTGCGGTGAGTCAGCAGGTCAAGAAATTAGAAGACGACCTGGGAGTAATGCTGTTTCAACGACGCACGCGGCATTTAGAGATAACTGCCCCAGGGCAGGTTCTGGCCGACGGCCTAAAGGAGGCGTTTCTGCAGATGCGCCGCGCGGTGGATGATGTCCGTCCTAGGCAAAGGGAGCAGTGCATCGTTGTGGCTTGTGGCCCTCCCTTCGCGGCAAAGTTTCTGACACCCAGACTGGCACCCTTTCTCGATACTCATCCCGATCTTGAAGTTCGCTTGGTATCGGACTTTCGTCGGATGGACTACGAGGAACACCAGATTGACCTTGGCGTGCGATTGACGGACCGAGACGCGGAAGGACTCGACTTTGAGTGGTTGGATGAGGAACAAGTCCTGCCACTGGCGTCTCCGGACTATGTGAGCAAGCACGACCTTAAGCGGCCTGAAGATCTAACGAGAGCGACTCTTCTCGATGACGAGAACGAATCGCTTCACGCCGGGGTCACAAAATGGGCTGACTGGTTTGATGCTGCAGGCGTGCCAGGGCTTAAGCCTAAGCGAGTTATAAACTTTGGCGTCCACATCGATCAGTCGCTGGATGCGGCAGTAGCCGGCATGGGCGTTGTGCTGGGTACCGCGGTGTTGGCTCAGTCTGATCTGAATGCAGAGCGTCTGGTGAACCCGTTCGGGCCTACCCTGGGCATGGGACTACGCCATCAGGTTGTGATGCGGCCCGGTGCGGTTAACCGTCCGCAGGTCCTTCTTTTCAAGGAGTGGCTAGCCTCAGAAATTACAGCGACCATCGGGTCACCCAAGTAATTTGCCTTTCGTACACTGGGAGAAGATGTCCATGCCAAGAAAAGTCCTGGTGCTGTATGCCCACCCCTCAGTGGAGCGTTCGGAGGTCAACTCCCGACTGGCCGCGCTAGCGGCTCGGCACGACGCCTGCACCACTATCGACTTGTATGCGTTGTATCCAGACTATCGAATCGACGTCGATGCTGAGCAGCAGCGGCTTACGCAGCATGATGCGTTAGTGTTTCTGTTCCCCCTGTTCTGGTACTCAACACCAGCCCTGTTAAAAGAATGGCAGGATCTTGTGTTGGAGCATGGTTTTGCCTATGGCAGCGGTGGAGATGCGTTGGCGAACAAGGATTTTCTCTGCGTGTGCAGTGCCGGTGGAGGCAAGGATGCCTACCGCAAAGAGGGCAGCAATCACTTTTCGCTGCGCGCTCTTCTGCGTCCGCTGGAACAAACGGCGAATCTTTGCCAAATGCACTATTTGCCTCCGTTTGCGCTGTTTGGCTCTCGAAGCTCCCTGACCGATGGCCGACTAGAAGAACATCAGCGGCAGTTCGAAGCGCTGCTCGATGGACTGGCTAACGATACGCTTAGTCACTGGCGTGATAGCGCGCAGCCGCTGTTGAATATAGGTACTGAGGAAAGCTCGATGGAGCAGGCGCAATGACAGAACTGCTGCTGGGCGCCTTCGTCTTTTTGGCCGCGGCAGTCGTGGCCATTCCCATCGCCAGCCGATTGGGTCTTGGATCCGTGCTGGGCTACCTGGTCGCTGGCGTAATCATCGGTCCTGTGTTGGGGCTGACTGGGGTGCAGGAAAGTGTAGAGATCCAGCATTACGCTGAGTTCGGGGTCGTCATGATGCTGTTCCTGGTGGGGCTGGAGCTAGAACCCGCAGCGTTATGGCGCATGCGCACAAGACTTCTCGGCCTGGGCGGGCTGCAGGTGCTTGCCACAACGGCTTTGTTCACGGGCCTCGCGATGCAGTTCTCGCTTGACTGGCGCACGGCACTTGCCATCGGTTCGCTCCTTTCCCTGTCATCCACCGCGATCGTTCTTCAGACCTTTCAAGAGAAGGGGCTGGTCCGATCCGAGGGCGCAAGAAGCGCATTTTCTGTCCTGCTTTTTCAGGATATAGCGGTTATTCCCATGCTTGCACTGCTGCCGCTGCTGGCCCTACCGGAGCTCACAGCGGGTTCAACAGTGGCGCAGGACTCCGGGCATCACGAGATGAGCCTGGTAGCTGATTTAAGCGGTTGGATGTACGCAGCGGTTGTCATCGGCTGCGTGGTTCTGCTGGTGGTTGCGGGGCGTTATCTAAGCAGACCGCTGTTTCACATCATCGCGGCGACTCGCATTCGCGAAGCCTTCACGGCGTGTGCACTGATGCTGGTAATCGGTATTGCCCTGCTTATGAGCCTGATAGGCCTTTCACCCGCGCTCGGAACGTTCCTAGCCGGGGTGGTGCTAGCCAACAGCGAGTTCAGGCACGAATTGGAAACTGACATCGAGCCTTTCAAAGGCCTGCTTCTTGGATTGTTTTTCCTGACGGTCGGAGCCAGTGTCCAGTTCGGTGTACTCATTGAGAATGCACTTTTGGTTGTCTCCCTCACGTTGGCCGTCATCCTGGCAAAGGGGGTGGTGCTTGCCGGCCTCGCACTGCTATTTAAAGTTCGTGGGTCGGATGGCTGGCTCTTTACTCTGAGTCTTGCCCAGGCAGGGGAGTTCGGTTTTGTGCTGATAAACTACGCCGCACAAAACCGCGTACTGCTGCCCGAACTCGTACCCGTGCTCTCCCTGGTCGTCGCGCTGTCGATGTTTCTTACCCCGATGTTGTTCATTATTTTCGATCGAGTGATCCTGCCAAGGTATCAGCACGCGGAGGAGACCGGTGGGAGCGACGAGATTGATGAGCGCGGCAGTGTAATCATTGCGGGCAGCGGCCGTTTCGGACAGATCGTCACCAGAATGTTACGTGCGAGCCAGATTACAACCGTGGTACTTGACCGCAGTCCGCAGCAAGTACAGAACATGCGCTCGGTAGGCATCAAGAGCTACTTTGGAGACGCTTCGCGCCCGGATTTGCTCGATACTGCGGGGGTTGCAGATGCCGCTTTGGTAGTCGTGGCAATAGACCAGCCGGACGAGGCGGTCGCGCTCACTAAATATCTGAAGCAGTGCTATCCGGGGCTCCCGCTTCTGGCTCGTGCCTATGATCGCGGGCATCTGTATGCCCTGCGTGAGAGCGGCGCGGACTGGGTTGTCAGCGAAACGTACTACTCAGCGCTGGCGCTGGCGACGGAATCGTTAGAGCGCCTGGGAGTTCATCCATTTCGCGCTCGCCAGCTGCAGGGAGTTTTTGACGATGCAGAAGCGCATGGGCGTGATTTACTTTACGAGCATTGGCGGCAGAAGAACGAAGGCGAGCGTTATGGTCGGGGTTTCCAGTCTCTCTATATCGAGTTGGAAGAGACGCTGCATAAACTGATGCAGCGTGATCGCGATGACGAGCACGAACGGGGCGAGCGAGGCTGGAAGCCACCCCCCAGGCCCAGCTGACGCTCAGGACTGGCAACCTAAGAGTCGGGGCTGGTCATAAATGTCGGTGGCGACATCGCGTACTATTTCGACAAGTTGCTGAAAGTGCAGGTGCAGGGGATTGCTGCGACGCCACACCAAGCCTATATCGCGGCGCGCATCCAGTGTATCTAACCTGGATGTCACTACCGGTGCGGTCCTGGCTTCGATTTCGGCGCTCATCTCTGGGATCAGGGTTACGCCAAGGCCTGCTGCGACCATCTGCACCAGGGTACTCAGCGAACTCCCACTCATGATTTTCTGGGTTTCTCGACTGCCGAGATCGCACAGCTCCAAGGTCTGATCTCGAAAGCAGTGCCCCTCTTCTAACAGCAGCAGCCGCATCTGTCGCAACTCGCCGATGTCCGGTAGCGGTTTGCCGCGGGCATCCTCCGGTTGCACAAGAACGAAACTCTCCGAAAAAAGTGGAGTTTCGTAAAAATCGCTACCGGCTATCGGAAGCGCGACGATGGCGGCGTCAATCGTCCCGTTTTCCAATTCAGAACTCAGGGTTGGGGTTATCGTCTCGCGTACTGCGAGCTCGACCCGGGGAAGCCGCTGTGCAAACCCCTGGATGAGCTTTGGTAACAGGTATGGTGCCACGGTGGGAATCACGCCAAGCCGTAGCTCGCCATAAAGTTCCCCTTCGTTGGCACGTACGAAGTTACTCAATTCATCGACGGATTGAACGATCTCCAGTGCTTTCGATTCGATACTGCGTCCCAGTGCGGTGAGTTCCAATCCCCGGCTCGTGCGCTCAAGTATGGGCTGCCCAATAATGTCCTCGAACTGCTTGATCTGCTGGGACATCGCAGGCTGCGAGATTGCGCACGCTTCTGCGGCCTTGGTGAGCTGCCCATGATTTGTCAGTGCCAGGAAATAGCGCAGGTGTTTTAGTGTAAGTCGATTCATAAGTAAATATTATGGAAGATAAAATAAAAAAAAACTTCATCTTATATAAAAACCCCACTATCTTTGTGTCTTCGATGGTCGGGAGTAAGGCAGTTTGCGTACTTCTTCCCACGAACGGCATCTTGGAATACGCGATGTGTCTCGCAGCTCGCTGCCGAAATGCATCGATATGCTTTGCAAGACGTCTGGCTGAATTCTTGGTCAGGTTCTTCGCAAGCAAAAGGCAGTCACAGAATTAACAGGCAGGACTAACCCCTCTATACCAACTCCCGATCAAAAGGTGAGCGCGACTAATGAATGATATGACTCTGGGAATGGGTAAATGCCCAATCGCCCACGGAAGCAACTCAGATCTGGACACACCCGTCACCAAGTGGTGGCCTAACGCACTAAACCTCGACATTCTCCACCAGCACGGCGCCCGAACGAATCCGATGGATCCCGATTTCAATTATCGGGACGCTGTTGCGAAGCTCGACTTCGAAGCACTCGATAAGGACATGCGCGCTTTGATGACCGACAGTCAGGAATGGTGGCCAGCCGACTGGGGCCACTACGGCGGTTTGATGATCCGCATGGCCTGGCATGCGGCAGGATCGTACCGCATGCAGGACGGACGTGGTGGCGCCGGTACAGGCAACCTGCGCTTCGCTCCGCTGAACTCCTGGCCGGATAACGCTAGCCTCGATAAGGCACGGCGTCTCCTATGGCCGGTGAAGAAGAAGTTCGGCAACAGCGTCTCCTGGGCCGATCTGATGATTCTTGCCGGCAACGTCGCCTACGAAACTATGGGCTTCAAGACGTTTGGGTTCGGTTTCGGTCGCGAAGATATCTGGGGGCCCGAAACTGATATTTACTGGGGATCTGAAAACGAGTGGCTGGCTCCAAGTGAAGAGCGCTACGGCGATTTGGAAGACGCCTCAACGTTGGATAATCCGCTGGCGGCAGTGCACATGGGGCTGATCTACGTGAACCCCGAGGGCGTTAACGGCAAACCTGACCCGGCGATTACCGCGTTTCACGTTCGCGAGACGTTTGCCCGTATGGCCATGGACGATGTCGAAACGGCGGCACTAACCTGCGGTGGCCATACCGTGGGTAAGGCGCACGGCAACGGTGATACCGACATTCTAGGCCCCGAGCCGGAGGGATCGTCCATCGAGATGCAGGGATTCGGCTGGCATAACCCCAAGCACGACAAAGCCGCAAATCAGGCGGTGACTTCGGGTCTTGAAGGAGCCTGGACCACCAACCCCACCGTTTTCGACATGGGCTATTTTGAAATGCTGTTTGGCTATGAGTGGGAGCTTCAGAAGTCCCCAGCCGGTGCCTGGCAGTGGGAGCCCGTCGACTGTGCTGAAGAGCACAAAACCGTGGACACGAGCGACCCATCGATCCGCCACAATCCGATCATGACCGACGCCGATATGGCTATGAAAGTCGATCCGACCTATAACGAGATCTGCCAGAAGTTCATGGCGGACCCGGATTACTTCAAAGACGCTTTTGCGCGAGCCTGGTTCAAGCTGACGCATCGCGATATGGGACCAAAGAACTGCTATATCGGACCTTATATCCCCGCAGAGGATCTGATTTGGCAGGACCCGGTCGGTCAATCGACCGGCGAGTGCCACGTCGATGCGCTAAAGCAAAAGATCGCCGACGCCGGACTGCCAGCTGCTGAGCTAATTAGCACGGCATGGGATAGTGCGCGTACTTTCCGCGGATCGGATAAGAGGGGCGGAGCAAATGGAGCCCGAATCCGACTCGCTCCGCAAAAGGATTGGGAGGGCAACGAGCCCGAGCGACTAGCCAAAGTGTTGGCTGCGCTTGAGCCCCTGGCGGCAGAGGCAGGCGCCTCAATAGCTGATGCGATTGTGCTTGGCGGTGTTGTGGGCTTGGAGCAGGCAATTGCAGATGCCGGCTACACCGTTCCCGTACCGTTTACTCCGGGTCGCAGCGACGCGTCGGATGCAGAAACCGATGCCGATTCGTTTTCAGTGCTGGAGCCGCTTGCCGATGGCTTCCGAAACTGGCAGAAGCAGGAATACGCCGTAAGCCCGGAGGAAATGCTCCTGGATCGGGCTCAATTGCTGGGCCTTACGGCCCCGGAGATGACCGTATTGCTGGGCGGAATGCGTGTTCTTGGTACCAACCACGGTGGCTCGAACCACGGGGTTTTCACCGCAAAACCCGGGACGCTCAGCACTGACTTCTTTGTCACGTTGACTGATATGAGCTACAGCTGGCACCCGGCCGATGAAGGGCATTACGAGATTCGTGATCGCAGTTCAGGTGAGGTTGCCTACACCGCGACACGAGCTGATCTCGTCTTCGGATCGAACTCGGTTCTGCGTGCCTATGCAGAGGTGTACGCTCAGGATGATAACGGCGAGAAGTTCATTCGTGACTTCGTGGCTGCCTGGACAAAGGTCATGAATGCGGATCGCTTTGATCTATTGGACTGATGTCGGCAGAGTCAGGCCGGCTCCTCTGTCTGCCGGATTTCTCATGTAGGTAGTATGCACCGGGCGGTCTTCGGATCGCCCGGTTCCTGTCGCCCTCTCACACTGCCGAGTGATTCTCGTTTTCTCTATGAGTGGGGCTGCTGCATCCCCGGTGCAAACCGGATAACTCGTGACTTGCGAAGATCTATCTTCTTTCTTTAAGCTCGCATCACGACCGTTGGCCGACCCCGGACGAAGAACAACTATAACGATTACTCTTCATCTGCTTAGCCGCCCGTTAGATGAGTGTTCGACGGGAAAACAGTCTATGACCATGCTGACAATGATCTGTGAGTACCTGACGTGAGCGAGAACATAGCCGCGGATCGGACCGCGGGATGCCTCACAACGCACAAACTGCAGGCTCTTCTTGATTCCGGGCTGATGCCGGGAATCCGCTGTCGCAAAAGTCTCGCCCAGGCTATGACCGATGCGGGCGATAAAATCAGTGTGCATGGTGTCGAGGGCTGGTTCAAAAACGTTGACTCGAACTACGCTCTCGAACGTGAGTCGCTTCACCCCGAGCATAGATCCTATCTCGTGCCAAAACGACGCTGGTCGGTGATCTTGTCGCTGTTTGAAGTCTCATCTGACGATCTGAGGCAGATTGATGATCAGTTCCGAGATACCTGCTTTACTCGCAAGCGCTCCAAACCTCATTCCGGTGACGGTGACACGAGTCGTTTCGAAATGCCCCTGTTATTCGTGCTGTACGCCGCTGATGACGGAGAAGAGCTGTACGATGAGTTTCTTTGGCTGAGGCATAGGGGTTTCAATATCTGGTGGGACAACTCGGCGAACGATACGAGCGTCTGGAGTGCGCCGGCAGCTTCGGTCATTGAATCCGCCGACGCCTGTCTGTTGTACGAGTCAAAGTCCTTCCGTCGCTCGACTCGCTGCGCGCGCGAGTTGCAACTGGTCGAAGACAATAATCTCCCGGTGTTCATCGCGAGATTGGATGAATCTAGTCTCGGTTTCGCACTGCGCACGGAGCCAAAAGGAATCATTAGGAGAGGTCTCACCTCGTCCCTCGTTTATCGCGATCAGCTCCTAGCCACTCTCCACAGTTTCTACGGAGACAGTCCTTCGCAAGCGTCCACACCAGCGGATTCTGCGCGAGCGCTGGCGCAATCGGAATCGATTGCGGTACTACCCATCGCGAACTTTTCCGGCGCTGAAGCCCTGACGTTTATTGCGCAAGGAATTACGGAGGATCTCAGTACGATGCTTGCCCGGATTCCCGAACTGCTTGTGAGTTCCCGGGTGGCGAGTCAGGCGTTTGCCGGAGTGCTTGCGCAGTACAGCCAACTCCAGAAAGAGCTGGGGGTCCGTTATGTGGTGGAGGGCAGCGTACGGCCGTCCCGCGATCAGGTGCGGCTGAACGTCGGTCTCACCGATTTACAGCAGGGCGTTCAGCTTTGGGCGGATCAATTCGATGGGTCTTTCGAGGACATCTACGACGCTGAAGACCAGATAGTTGCCTCGATCTGTTCCCAATTGAAGCTACTGGGCCAACGCTCGATGCTCCATTACGGTGCCCGCACCGGGAACATCGATTGCTGGCGATACTTTCATCTTGGTTGGTTTAAGTCATTTGTTGAGCCTGCAATGCCATCCCTGCAGGATGCGATCGATTGCTTCGAGTCAGCGCTCACCTACGAACCCGATTACGCTCTGGCGCACGCGGGACTTGCGAATGCTCTGGGTACGGGAATGCTCTGGGGGGGCGTCGGTCCCGAGCGGTACGATGAACTCAAGAACCACGCCCTGCGCGCCTACGAACTTCTGCCCACGAATCCCAGCGTACTTTATGCCCGCGGCATGATGGAGTTTGTGGGTACGGAGCCGCTCGAAAACGCTTTGGTCTGGGTAGAGAAAGCCGTAAACCTTGAACCAAGTAATGCAGCCTATCTCGCCGCCCGGGCCTATTTACTCGCGCAGACCGGTCGTCACGATGAGGGACTGGAGCTCTGCAAGAAGGTGCGTCTCGTCTCGGCGGGAGATCTGCGCCAGCCGTTCATCAACTACATGGTGAGCAATGTGCACATAGGTGCCAGTCAGTTTGAACTCGGAGCTCGCACGATGCTGGAGAGCGAGGGTTTGAAGACCGTTGACTTTGTCTGGTTTGTTACCGGATATGCCTGGTTCATGCTCGATAACCTGCCGGCTGCCGCCGAGGCCGTGCAACAGATGTTGTCAGGCACTCATCGCCCACTAAGCCTTTTCACGTATTCGCTTCACAACCGGCTCTGGCCGCAGCACGACGCTGTGGGTAAGCAGGCCTATTTGTCTTTCTGCGAAGAGCAAGGTCTTCGTTAGTTCAGGTCATTACCAGTACCCTCCAGGGCCGAATTGGCGGCCAAGATTCGGCCCTAGGCTCGTACTTTTGCGGTGCATTTTCGCCAATAACTACGGATAACTACGAGCTCCCTCCCGCGCTAACTACGGATAAGTACGCATCGCGCACTTTGAATTTTAAGTGCGGCACACTTAACCCCGATATTGATTTCGGCACCCGCCGATCTGCCGACGGGACAAGTAGGAGAATTAAAGTGGCTATTACAGTGACCCTCAAAGGTGGGATTTCATCGAAGGTTGATCGAATCTATCGAGCCAAGGCTGAACTTGAGTGGGCGGTCAAACTGCACGAGCTGTCCGTGGACGAAAAGCGTTCCACCATCAGTGCTTTAGATTCCGTCAATATGATCGATGCGAGTACCGCTATGCTGCTCCGGCAAGGGTGCGACACTGATGTACGCGCATTGATCAACGAGTCATGGCAGTCGCTGCGCAGTATCGAAATTTTGATTACTCACCAGCTTATGAAGCTGCAGCGTCATTCCTGTCCGTTGAAGGCGGGCGCTGATCGAGCTGAGATGCCCTCGAGTCTGCACACACCAAATTGGATCTTTCTGGCTCAGAAACTTAGTGACCTGGTTGGCCTGGCCCCTCAACTGGGCAGCTTTTGTCGCGCCACTGGAGGCTTCGAGAGCATCCTGGGTGTCTGCGTAGAGGTACACCGCCGCTTATTGCAGCTTTCGACGGCGAAGTCCTTTGAGAGCAATCACGCCTACGACTTTTTCGGCGGTATGCGAAGACAACTGCAGGCGTGCGTATCAGCCCTCGAACACGGAAACTCCTCAGCCGAGTCGCATTCGCAGAATCACAGCTACCTGGGAGATCTCAGGATGCTTGGTCGCAAACTCGATGCCGCGATCGACACAATGAACTCAGAAGGCAGCCAGCGTAACCGCTACTTGTCACTGTAGGTGTCTTGTACCCTTGTGCAGCCCTCATCTTCGACGTCTGCTGCCAGATTGGGCCCTAAGACCGCTGTCGCTCAAACCTAAAGTCGAATAGGCACGCCAGTACCAGATCCGGATACTAGCTAGCTTTGCGTAGCACGGGCCGCAAGAAGTGGCCTCACTGCCTGGCTGGAGTTAGAGCAATGAGTGACAACATAGTAATCGTAGATGCTTGCCGAACTGCGATAGGTACGTTCGGCGGCAGCCTGGCTTCTATACCCGCTACCGACTTGGGAGCGCGGGTTATCGAAGGTCTTCTCGAGCGCACTGGTATCGATCCTAACCTCATCGATGAAGTGATCATGGGACAGGTTCTGACCGGCGGAGCCGGCCAGAATCCGGCGCGTCAATCCGCGCTCAACGGTGGACTGCCAGTCACCGTGTCGGCGCTCACGATCAATAAGGTATGCGGCAGCGGCCTGAAAGCCGTACAGCTTGCGCGGCAGGCAATTCTAGCCGGCGACGCCGAGATAGTTATTGCCGGCGGCCAGGAGAACATGAGCGCCTCTGCTCACGTACTTCCCGGATCGCGCTCGGGCAGTAAGATGGGCGAGTGGGGCCTTCAGGACACCATGATGATCGACGGTCTGACAGATGCCTTTAACGGCTACTTGATGGGCGTCACAGCAGAAAACATCGCCGGGGACTTCTCAATCAGTCGCGACGAGCAGGACGCTTTCGCGGTTGCGTCCCAGGAGCGCGCTCAACGAGCGTTGGAGAACGACGTGTTTGCGGATGAGATCATACCCGTGATGATCCCGCAGCGAAAAGCCGACCCGAAGAGGTTTGATCGGGACGAGTTTCCCCGCGCTGGTACCACTACAGAAGGGCTGGCCAAGCTGCGTCCTGCGTTCGATAAAGCCGGAACTGTGACCGCGGGGAATGCCTCTGGTCTCAATGATGGCGCCGCCGCCGTACTGGTTATGTCTGCAGCAAAAGCTGAAGAACTGGGTCTGCCGATCCTGGCTTCGGTGGCGGCCTGCGCGAGTGCAGGGGTTGAGCCTCGCATTATGGGTACCGGACCGATTCCCGCTTCCAAGCGAGCGCTGGAGCGTGCAGGCTGGACGGTGGACGACCTGGACCTGGTCGAGGCCAATGAGGCTTTCGCCGCACAGGCGATTTCGGTCAACCGGGGGCTCGGTTGGGATCTCGATAAAGTCAACGTCAATGGCGGCGCTATTGCATTGGGCCACCCCATCGGCGCCTCCGGTGCACGCGTCCTCGTAAGCTTGCTGCACGAAATGAAGCGCCGGGATGCCAAAAAGGGACTGGCAACCCTCTGCATCGGGGGCGGGTTGGGTGTTGCGCTAGCTGCTGAGCGGGCGTAGCAAGTTGCGTGTGAATTGTTTGTGAGTCGCGCGTCGAATACACGTTGAGTGCACGTGGGGTTTGCGTAGACAGAGCGTTACTTGTGAATCGAGAGAAGCACAGCAACGAAAAAAGACACCACCCCTGAGACAACGCTGCTATCCATCAAGGTAGCAGCGGCCCCCTAGCCAATCTTCAGCACCTGGATTTCAGTATCGGGATCCGTATCGAACCGTTTCATCCGGTTTGCTCGCTTGATCGCGGTAACTTCGATCGCACACTGTGAGTCGTCTCTGAGAATCACGGCGCACTCCAGGCACTGAACACACTCGTTGTAGTCAATCTCACCACTTTTTTTGATCGCTTCTGTCTCGCAGCGTCGCGCGCAGGTCTGGCAACGACTGCCGCATTCCTCTCGGCGTTCGAGCAGGCTGAAGATTCGGAATCGTCCAAGCACAGCGAGTCCCGCGCCCAGCGGACACACATAGCGGCAGTAGAACTTGTTGATGAAAAGCCCGGTGCCAAGAATCAGTAAGGCGTACACCGTAAACGGCCATTCCCGGATGAAGGTCAGTGTCACAGCCGTTTTGAAAGGCTCGATCTCGGCTCCCTGCTGGGCGTACTCAAAGGAGAACAGCGCGACACCCATGAGTAGCGCAAGCACTCCATACTTCGCGTAAATCAACCGATCGTGCCACTTAGGCATAACTCGTTTTTGTTTGATTTTCAGGCACTCTGCCAACCAGGCCATGGCCGATTGCATGACCCCGAAGGGACACAGCCAACCGCAAAAGATCCCTCTGCCGATAAGAAACAAAGACGCAAAAACGTAGACCCACAGCACAAATAAAATTGGATCCAGTAGGAACATATCGAGGTTGAAACCATCGCGCAGAGCCAATTGGATGGCGAAAATGTTGACCACTGATAACTGGCCCTGGGCATAGATACCGATAAAGAACAACGTGAAAGCTAGGTAAGCAAACCGAAAACGACCGAACCAAAGCGCGTTCGCCGTGAGCCGGCGTTGCATCGCAAAGGCGACACTCAATACAGCCAGGGCTACTACTAGCACTACAATTTCGATCTTCCGGGATGACCAGATTCTCAACCAGATAGGTGCGGGCGAATCGGTATCTAGTGCTTCAACTTTCTTAAAGAAAGCCGCTGGCAGTGCGTACTCGGTGTCCATGAGCGTTACCGAGTCACTGATTAGGTGGTTCTTTCTAAGCTCAATCATGAGCTGCATCTGCATAGGCCCGCTCGGATCCAGACCGGCCTGCGCCCGCGTTTTGAAGATTCGAAAGTTCTCGACATACGGAGCTTCGGCCACCATCGAAAGCTCGTAAGTATCGACCAGGTTCGTATCGCGAACGCCGATGGGAAGGCCGCTTTGCAACAGGCTGATCCGATCGGGAACAGTACCCGGTTGGTAGTCGCTGGGAATGTAGTCGTAAAAGCCAGTCGACCACACCGCGAACGCGTGCTCATTGGGTTTGAGTTTGGCAAGAAGCTGATTGAAGCCGGCCTCCCCCAGCAGATTTTGTCCGACGCTCGGTGGGTTCAGGTAGGCGTATTGCAGCGTAATCTCATCTCCCTCCTCGAGATATAGATCTTCGTCCGCATAGTCCTCGAGGCTACTTCCCAGTCCGGTCTCGACCTTCTCTCGTTCCAGTCTCCAGGTCTTGATGAGGCCGTTATCGAGCATGGATTGCCACGTGTGGGGTTCATAAACATCGTCTCTTACCTCTGCGGCTGCGCCTTGCGCAAATGCCTCGATCCTCGCTCGTGCCAGTTTCAAAGCCGACACGAGAACGGTGTCGTTGGCAATGTTTACGGATACCGTGGCTTTGCTTACGCCATCAAAATATGTGACGTCGCTACCGAGAGCTCCACCGCCTTTACCCACTACGATTCGCTCGGCAATTGATTGGCCGGCGTATTGGTCGAGAAACTCAAGAAACGGCACTGGGCCCAGGCCATGCATGAAGATTGGTTCATGGTGATACAGAACCTTTACACCGCGGATAACGCCCTGTGAATCCACGCCCACCAGAAAGTTCATTACTTCCCCGGAAAAGCCGGGAAAGCTCACCACGTCCTGGCTTTCGTAGACGTAGCCGATGATCTGATTGATCTGGTGGATGGGTCTAACCGGAATTGCATCGCTCGTATCAAGTTCGCCGATGGCCGTCGCCTTAGGGAACATGTCTTTTATGAGTTGCTCCGTGACCCCTTCTGGCGCGAGAGCGAGAGTACTTGCAGTCTCAAATTCATCGGCGTAGCCAACTAGTGGCATAAATAAGATAGACGTTGTGACCACTACTAGCTCGAGGGCTCGAGCGAGCATACCGGCAAATACATCGGCAAAACGAGGGCGGTTCTGCCTTATGAATAGAAAGCGAGGGCGATTGGCTACGGTCACTTGCGCCGATTCACCAGGTCAATTTGCCTGGTCCCTAGGTAGATAAAAGCAGAATTCAAATTGCCTTTGCGGCCCCTATCGGCACGCGTCCTTATTATCTTTGGCAAAGTGTCCCCGATTGTTCTGTGATCAACAATTCGACATCCAGGCCACGCACGTCAGCCTTAAGTAGTAGAGCGGCCGACAGAAATACGAATCTAATCGTCCGGCTTCGATCTGGATCACGCCAGCAACCCCAGGAAAGTAAACAGCGCTTGCGATGACATTCGATGCAACGGCTGCGAGTGCTCGATCGATGGAGAATGGCGCCAACTCCTAGGCTCAATTGTCTAGTACCAAAGGCCAGCTTTTTCACCCCTAAGGACGAATGGCAGACATGTCTCGGTGACTTGACACTGCACCTAGTGGAGTGTGCTTGAAAAGTGCGCGAGAAAGATTGTGAGACCTCTGGCGGTTTGAGCCGCGGTTACTCGGCAGGTCCGTGCGTTACCTGGCTTAGCTTGGAGCACCTCTTCTTCAGTAATGGCGACGCAGTAGCGACGTCAAGGTCCGATCAGATGTGTTTGCAGGCGGTGGTTCAGTTACTGGCAAGCAGACCATCACAGAGCAGGGCAGCTAAAAAGGTCCATCAGGGAGAATATAAATGAACATAAAGAACTCGGCGCTGAGCTCCGGCGTAACGTTAGCCATACTCACGGGGCTGTCCACTGGCACAGCCGCAGATGAACTTTCTTTCAACATAACCGGTTGGATTAACGAGGGACTCACTTACTACGACGATGGGCAGGGTAGTGATGTTGTGCAGCTCTCTGATAACGGCACAACCCTCGGAAGCCGCATAACCTTTGCCGGCTCCTACGAGCAGGAAGATAGTCCGTTGAGCTTTGGCTTCGAGACGATCATTGAACCTATCTCGGGTACACCAAACTTCGCCGGTGGTGGCCAGATTACCCCGCTTCTCTTCGCTAACCAGGACAATCTAGATACCTTCAATGGTGGTGATATTGGTCTGCTCGGAAGCAGCCTGTACATCGCAGGTGACTTCGGAAAGGTGACGATCGGTCTGCAGAGCATGCCCACCGATAACATCGCTGTGCTCGCTGACCCATCGACCACCATCTGGTCTGGAATCTCTCCCTTGTTCCGAATGAACGGCTTCTTTATTCGCGGGATTGACGGTGCAGCGACGAATCAGACCTGGGGCCAATTCGCTCAATGTCTGGGTACGCCAGGCCTTGGAATCGGCATCGACTGTAACGGTGTCTACCGAAACGGTATTCGCTACGACCTCCCGGCGTTCGGTGATGTCAGCGTCGCCGTTGGCTATGCCAATGACGACATCTACGACGTGGCGCTGAAGTACGCGTCCGAGATATCGGGATTCAAGACCAACTTCAACGTGGGCTACTCCGTAAATGCCGATGGTGGATCAAATGTCGGCGGTAAGGGATCCCAAACCTTCCAGATGCAGGGCGGTATCATGGATACCAACACTGGCTTGTTTGCTACCGTGGCCTATCAACTGGAGGAGGCTGATGATGCGGCGGCGGGTGCAGCCGACGACACAGACGCCTATTACGTTAAGGGAGGCATTCGCAAAGCCTTCAATTCGCTGGGCGACTCGGCGTTCTATATTGACTGGGGAAGCTACAACGACCAGTATGGAATGGCTCAGGTGGACGGGGTGACAGGCTCTGAACTTACTGTGCTGGGCGCGGCGGTCGAGCAGTACTTTGGTGGCCGGTTCCTAATCTACGGAAAGTACGAGCTTATCAGCCTGGACGTGAGCGGTTCTGCAGTAGCCCGCGATTTCTACAACGGGGCTGAGGACCTCAACATGTTCCAGCTGGGCGCGACAATTTTCTTCTGACGGTCGGAGAACGTTCTCGATACGGTCGCTGATATGGTCACTGATACGGTCGCAAGAGATGCGCGCATAACCTGCGCGCATTTTTTGGTGCGCCAGGCATGGCGCGTAGCGCCGTGACAGGCGCTGTTTCGGTTCAGGTGGTGCTGGCCGGAAGACTTGGCGGTGCAAGTCCGCTATCGGCC
>JBCCPL010000008.1:0-152194 GCA_039111155.1 Pseudomonadota bacterium
ATGACTCCTCACCGCGCCTTGCCAGGCACAAAAAATCACTCGAAATTTATTCAACGGATTAACCATGCAGGACACTAGCAAAGTGGCGAAACTCAATTGGTGTCTGCGGTAGCATGATGCTGGCTGATCTGCTGTAGGATCACTCGGGTAGACTCTTGCTAAGGAGCCTCTGAACAAGTTCAGGGCGCCGCTTCAAGACCTTAATCAGCGCGCTCGATCTCGGCCGTCGCCAATTGAGTTTTAACGAAGCGAGTTGGAGTACATTCGCCGGCTCACTGATCGTAGGAATCTTATGAAATCTCGGGCATCGTTCTTTGTCGCCAGCGTCTTTCTGACGCCTCTTCTTCACAGCAGTCATGTGATTGCTCAGTCGGACAATGCGTTCGGTTTACCTACGGCGGAAAACACGATGCCGGCGGCCCGAATCGTGGCTGCACCCGGTGATCGCGCCCAGGGATGGTTGCGCCAGGGGCGCTCCGAAGTGCTGGCACGCCACGGTGTTGTGGCAACCAGCGATCACCTCGCATCAGAAGCCGGTCTCGAAATTTTGCGCAAGGGCGGCAACGCCATCGATGCGATCGTCGCGGCTTCGGCGGTACTCGACGTTACTTCCCAGAACGATACGGGGATTGCCGGCGACCTGTTCGCTCTTGTGTGGAGCGCCAAGGATCACAAACTCTACGCACTCAACTCAGCGGGCTGGGCGCCGGTGGGCTGGACGCCGGAGTTTTTCACCGATCAGCTCGGCGTGGATGAGATGCCTTACTGGGGTGTCAATGCCGCAACTGTTCCAGGTGCGATCTCGGGCTATGACGCACTGTTATCGCGTTTTGGAACGATGGGTTTTGAAGAGACGTTCGAGCGCGCGGCGCGAATCGCGGAGGAAGGCTGGGGCCAAGCTGAACGGCGCCATAGAGATCTCACCGGAGCGCAGGAGCGACTGCTGGAAGACCCTGATTCGGCGGCGACTTTTTTGCGGGAAGGAAAGGTACCTCCGCTCTACAGCATCATCCGTAACCCCGACCTGGCGAGCGCGTTGCGCCTGATTCAGAAAGACGGGCGAAAGGCGTTTTACGAAGGGCCTATTGCCGAGGCGATCGTGGCGAAGGTACAAGCCGGTGGCGGCGTCATGACGCTTGAGGATCTCGCCGAGTTTGAGTCTGAATGGATCGAGCCAATCTCGACCAACTATCACGGCTACGAGGTGTATCAATTACCACCGCCCGGACAAGGTTTTGCGGCGCTTGAAATGCTGAACATCCTCGAAATTTGTGCACCGAAGCTGGACGTAGATCTTTCCGCGCTCGGCCCTCTGCACCCTGACTATTGGCATTTTCTTGTTGAGGCTAAAAAACTCGCGTACTCGGATCTTTACGCCTACAACGCGGACCCTAACCATGTCGATGTGCCCGTGAATGAGCTTCTTTCCAAAAGCTATGCAGCAGGCCTTTGTGATCGCATTGATATGGCCAGCGCATCTGAGCCGGCCGTTGAAGGCGGTCTGGGCGGTGGCACGGTGTATCTCGCCGCGGCCGATCGCTGGGGCAACATGGTGAGCTTTGTGCACAGCGTGTACGAGGTTTACGGTTCCGGTGTGACTATTCCGCCCTACGGCATGATTCTGCATAACCGCGGCGCCCCGTTTACGCTGGATATGGAGCACCCGAACGTTGTTGCTCCCCGCAAGCGTCCGTTCCATTCAATTATTGCTGGCTTTGTTATGAAAAACGGCGAGCCACTGATGGCGTTTGGAAACATGGGCGGCTCGGTACAACCGCAGACCCATGCTCAGCACATGGTCAACATGATCGACCTCGGTATGAATGTACAGATGACGACCGACGCTGCTCGTTTCACTCACGGGCAGACATCCAACACGCTTTATCTTGAACGCGAACTAGAAGGCCTGGTGGGCCCGGCGCTTAAGGCCCGCGGGCATACGATACGCGACGTGACGGGCGGGGCGGTCGGCGGGTATCAGGGCATCCTATTTACCCAGGATCCGACCATGCCGGCACCGGCGTACAGTCAGGAGAGCATTGAAAAAGACCTACCGGTAAACGGGGTCTATCGTGCCGGCTCTGATCACCGGAAGGACGGATCGGCGGTAGGTTGGTAGACCCCACAGCAACCCAGCCGCCCGAAAAGTTCAGCTCTCCCGCCGCAGAAGCATCTGAAAGCGGCGCCTGCCGACCATAAAGAAACCCGCTGCCAACAGCCCCAATGTTCCCGGCGCGGGGACTATGTTGATCGGAAG
Organism: Pseudomonadota bacterium; assembly: GCA_039111155.1. Lineage (GTDB taxonomy): Bacteria > Pseudomonadota > Gammaproteobacteria > Pseudomonadales > Halieaceae > Congregibacter. Next base: position 2,258 of record JBCCPL010000008.1, read on the forward strand.
CTCTAGAGAACGGCCGCCTATTTCGGAAGTCACTGCGGTGTTTATCGCAAGATCGCTAAAATCGCCGGCCGCCGAACGATCGACAAGATTGGCGAAAACGAAACCCGTTGGAGCTATGTACCTTGCGCTCAGGAAGAGTGATATATCGCCTCCGTCCGCCAGAGCGCCGATATCCGATCCCAGTAAGCCCCCGGAATCGAACTCGATAACCTGACAGCCGCCTTCACTGTAGCTCTTAAAGCGCACGAAGCAGAACATTTCGAAACCGTCCGGGTCGATCTCCCGCTCATCAAAGGTGCGGAAATCGCCAAGGCTGGTCTCCGGCGACAGCTCATCGAACACCAAAGTGTTGATGCCCGCCTGCAGCGTCCATTCGTATTCAAAAATAGGGCTGACATCGCCCGCCGCAAAATCATCGGCGCCAGGTAGTCCAACGACGTGGCCTCCGAACCGCAGTGGATCATCCCCGTTAAGATCAAACTCGCAGTTGTAGTTCACTCCAGCTGGTTGCCCTGGAATCGGCTGGGCTTCGCCGCAAGCGCTACCCCAGTTGAGATTAACCTGCACTGGCTCTCCGTCGTTCGATGTGAATGAGTACCCTGGAGAAGAGAGGTCAGACAGTGACAGGTCGAGTTCGACGCCACTACCGTCGACATAGTTGCCAACAGAGGGGTCGTAGGTAAAACCCGACAGTAAGTTGGCGTCGATGAGATGAGTGACCTGGCCGGTAATGGCGGGTGCAACCGGAGAGCCCATACCAGCGCGGCGGATCAGGCGCGCATCGGCCGCGCTCGCGAGAACCATCAGCGTTGAAAAACAGACGGCTGCTGCCGCCATGCGACTGCTTATGCGTCGTACTGCCGATTTTGCGCTACCACATGAGTTGGCGCTAATACTGAGACTTGAAACCGACATGTTCGATGTGCTCCCGTAGAGTTGTTTTTTCTTTATAGGGCTCTGTTTTGCCTAAGCGCGTATCTCGGCGTCTTGCGAGCAGTCGGCTTCTACGAACGAGGCCTAGATGCTGACACTTCCTGTTGTCTGGCCGAATTGCAGCAACCAGAATAACGAGTGACACTAGCTTGCAAGAATTGTACCCGCGCATAAAAATCAAGCGCTTACGATGAAGTCCCGCAGAAGTTGTAAAATAATCCGACACCACGGGGTCAGCCGGTTCATGAAACCATAGGCGCAGGAACTCACGCCCCGACGTTTACAGTGGGAACATTATCGATTGATCGCTAAATTCTTATCCGAACTCAAAAGACGCGGCGTAATCCAGGCACTGGTCGCGTACATCGTCGCTGCGTGGGTTGTGGTTCAAGCGGCTAACGAGCTGGGCCCGCTGTTCGCCGTACCCGAGTGGATAAACACCTTGCTGGCTGTCGGTGCTGCGGCCGGAATTCCAGTAGCAACCTATATTGCCTGGTTTTTCGATTTCCGCGACGGCCACTTGATACGAACGCCAGATGACGATGGCGGCGAAGTCAAATCTCTATCGCCGATGCACTGGGTGGGTCTTTGCGTGATTGTTGCAGCGGCGGGCTATGGCGGTACTGTCCTCTATGGAGATGTACGCAGCCGCTTGGCCCGCGAAAGCGAAGGACTGCAAACCATGGATCTGGCGACGTCGGTGGCTGTCTTTCCTTTTGCCGATCAAAGTGCGGCGGCTGACCAATCATTCTTTGCTACCGGCCTCAGTGAGGAGCTCGCGTCGGTACTCGGTCGAATAGACGGGCTAAAGGTAGCTTCCTTTACCGCTGCAAAACGGCTCTCGGATCGCGATGACGACCCCGTGTCCGCGGGTCGCTTGCTCGATGTTGCGACTGTGCTGACAGGTAGCGCTCGACTCACCGGAGATCAGCTTCGGATCAGTGCCGAGCTGCTGAGCGTTGAGGATGGCAGCGTTCTCTGGTCCGATACTTTCAATCGAACGGTGAATGATATCTACGCTGTAGAATCGGACATTGCCAGGTCTATCGCGAACCTGCTGCAGGATCGTTATCTGGTGCGCAGCGATATTGCGGTAAAGGGCGAGGTCTCAAGTACGGATGCCTACGTCCTGTATCTCCAGGGTCGAGAGGCGTTGCGGGAACGCACTGCGGAGTCAGTCAAGCTTGCACGCTCTTTGTTTCAGGAGTGTGTGGGCTTAGATCCAGAGTTTGCAAGAGCACACGTTGGTGTTGCCGAAACACTGTGGAGACTCGCTGACGGTGGCGAGAACTTCGGATCTCTGGATCGCGATGTCGCGGCTACGCTTGCGCGGCAGAGCATCGATCGGGCGTTGGTGCTCGATAGCGAGCTACCCGAGGCCTATGCAAATCTGGGGCGGGTTGAGGCGCTGATCAGCGACCATCAATCGGCGATTGAGCGCTATCGAAAGGCGCTCTCCTTCAACCCCAGTCTGGCCGATGCTCATTTATGGATGTACCTGTCTTTGCGAGCCGAAGATCGATACAAGGAATCACTAGACGCACTCGCGCAGGCGCTCGAAGTAGACCCGACTTCCCCCGCGATTCTCTATAACCTGGGATTCGAGCAGTCGATACGGCGCAGCTTTGGTGACGCAGAGTCTTATTTCAATACGCTCGTCGAGCAGCATGCTGATAACCCCCTCGGCTATCGAGGTCTGGCACAAGCCTCCTTCATGCAGGGAGAGCTCGCGCAGAGTCTGTCCTTTTGGCAGCAGGCCATTGACCTGAGTCCGGAGACGCCGCTTTATCAGGACGAGTATCGTGGAATTTTGTTCAACCTGGGATTGCTCGAGACCTACCGCCCGCTCGCCGAAGAAGCCGGAGAGCAGGTGAATGTCTTGATTCTTGAGGGGAATCAGACCGCGGTAAACGAGAAAATGGATTTCGAGATCGCGGCCTACCCTGATGATCCCTGGGTCCTGTTCGAAGCAGCCTGGTATCGATTGCTGGCAGGTGATCTGGAGCAAGGCTCCAAACTCCTGGTAAAGGCAGATCAGTTCTTCGTGGATGACGACCGCTTCGCCATGCCGATGTGCAGTCCAGGTATCGAACTCGCATTCGCGTACCAGACCCTGGGAGATGTCGAAACCAGTGATCGTTACGCGAGCGAGTGCGATGAACGTCTCAAAGAGACGCGGAAATCCATTTTCGCCAGCGCCAATCTTGATTTCTTAAGCGCTAGGCTCTATGCGCTAAGAGGGGAGGAATCCCAGGTAGCTGAGCAGCTCCGCGCGGCATTTGATAACGGCTGGCGAGAGCAGTGGACCAAAGACGACCCACTTCTTAGCTCCGTGTCGGCGAACCCGGCGATTGCCGATCAAGTGTCGGCCGTAGAAAAGTCGATTGAGGACCAGCGCAAAGAGGCGATCGCCAAGCTTGGATTGAAGGAAGAACCTACAGCCCAAGCAACGTTTTAGCTCCACGCAACTAGGGATGGTTTCGCAGTTAGCATACAGCTGAGTTCAAGAGCACTATCAGGCAGTCACGCTCACTGTTTTGGTTTGCGGTCTTCGCGGCGATTGAAATTCAGTTGGTGCAAGTTCAAGGATGTTCGATTGTGACAACCTACGTACGCCTAAGCTAGTGTCCGACGACGTAGAAAAAGAAGCGCGCATCGCCTGGGACAAAGCTTGGTCCGGGCAGCTGTATGAAGACGCCATCGCTCTGATTACGGCGCGCAGTGGGCAGGTTGATATCGCGATTGAATTGGGTGCGATTACCGAAACCAGCCGGGTGCTCGATGTGGGTTGCGGACCAGGTGTATTGTCCGAATCCCTGGCAACTGTTGCGGAGTCAGTTGAAGGCATCGATTTTTTAGCTTCGATGATCGAGCTGGCGCAAAAACGACGGACCGACGCGAACTTTCAGGTCGCCGACGCCGAACAGCTGCCCTTTAACGACGGCGAGTTCGACGCGGCGATCTGCTGCTACACCGCCCACCATTTCTTGCGGCCCGACGTCGTGTTTCGCGAACTGTATCGCGTACTGAAGCCTGGAGGTCGGTTGGCGATACTGCACCCTGTTCAGGGCGAGACGGCGACCTTCAGAGCGATCTACCAGACTTTGGGGGACGTTCTTCCCGCCGAGCAAATCGTCAATTTCCCGGCTCTTGAAGGACGACTCTATGAGGTCGCTAGTGTCGGTCCTTATGAATCGTTGCTTGGCGAATGCGGGTTTGTCAACGTTGTGGCTGAGAAGCGGCAAAAGGACTGCGTGGTTCCCGGCAAGGAAGCGCTGATCGAATTAGTAGCGCGGATCGGAAAAATTGATGCTAGTTCCAACGATACACATTGCGCGCTCACTGACTCGTTAGTGACTACTGCAGGTAAGTACGAGCAGAACGATGGCAGTTATCGTTTTCCCGACCGCATTATCGCGGCTCGCGGTTTGAAGCCGTGAGCGAGGCGTGAGGGTTCGTCTCTGATTCTCTCCCTGTCTGGAGTGTCGGCCGCTCTCTTTCGATCGTCAGGTAATCAATAGTCGGGTATCAGTTCGGTTATAGATAGGTAATAGTTAGGTACTAGTTAGGGAGTAGCCAGGTAATAGCTAGGAAACAGTCAGGCAGTTAGATCCAGATCAATCGAGACGTCTTCGAGGTGCTCGATCATCGGAAAGCTTCCCGCGTAGCCGAAACTAATGGGGGCGCCGCGGTTTTCGCCGCATCTTACCCCTGCATTCAGCGCTTCCACTTTCCACATTTTGGGTAAGCGCAAATCCCCCAGTTTTTCGCCGCCGGCATAGAGAGTGACCGCACCGTTACCACGACCGCTGACTTGGCCATCAACCAATACTGTTCGCGTGGCATCCGGTATCGGAGATTCCGATCTAAAACGATACACCTCCTCGCGTGTGTGCACATATACAAAGTGGAGATAGCCATTGAGAATGAAAAGCTCGTAGCCCGCTGCACTGTCACCTGACGCGAAAATGACGCCGTCGCCGCTGGATCGAAGATTCGCGGTCACGCGGAAGTTATAGCGGTAAATATCAGGCGCGCTGAGCCGGTTATAGCGGGTTTGCCCGGGATAGAAGGTGTAATTCACCCTTGGCCTGGGCGCTACTTTGGCGTAAAGCCCATCCAGGTCGTCATCCAGCGGTAGAACCTGATTGGCCTGGGCTTCGCTCTGCCACAGATCGATGAGTTCAGCCAGCCGCTCCGGGTGCACTTCTGCAAGATCTTTCGATTCAGAAAAATCTACGTCGCTGTGATACAGAGACCAGATGTCGTCGTCGAAGTCCTCACCTGGGCGATGCAGCGTGACGGCCTTCCAGCCGTCTGCCCAGATGGCTCGATCGCCCGCTGTCTCGTAGTGCTGCACTTTTTTCTGAGTTGGAGTGCCTGAGCTGTCGAGCGCATACGCAAAGCTTGTCCCGTCAAGCATCGCGGGTTTCTCGGGTGACTCGATCAGCTCAAGCAACGTAGGAAGAACGTCAGTCACATGGTGATACTGCGATCGCAAGCCTCCGACCTCCAGCCCACTAGCGGGCCAGTGCACGATCAATGGCGCGCGCGTACCGCCTTCATAGGTGTCGCCTTTGCGTCGCTTTAAGGGGGTATTGCCGAGAAACGACCAGCCCGTTGAATAGAGAGGACTGCTCTTTTCTGTACCCACAAGATCCAAACCTCGAATCTTAGCCGCCACTGGCTCCTCATTGATGTAGGCAACACGCCGCACATCCAGAACGCCTGCCCGGTGATAACCCCCACCCGCTCCGTTATCGGACATGACCATAAAAATCGTGTTATCGAGTTCATCGCTTGCTCGCAGTGCGTCCACGAGTCGCTGCAGCTGATCGTCAGCGTGATCCAACATCGCGGCGAATGCTTCCATCGTCCGCGCACTAAACGCCTTCTCACCTTTGGGAAGCGCCGACCAGGGTGTGGTATCTATCGGACGAGGAGTTAGTACTGCGTCCTTGGGTACGACCCCCAGCTGCTTCTGGCGGTCGAATCGCTGTGGTCTTAACGAGTCATAGCCAAGGTCGAACCGTCCCCGATACTTGCGCAGGTAGCTGTCTGGAGCATGGAAAGGAAAGTGACAGGCACCCAGTCCAAGGTAAAGAAACAAGGGCTGATCGGGTTTCGCCACGCGATGATCTTGTAAGTAGCCAATGGCTTCGTCGATGAGGTTCTCGGTGAGATGAAACTCATCGGTTTTATCTGGATAAACCTGCCGGTGATTTCTGAACAGCTCTGGGTGAAAGTGATCGACGGCAGAACCGTGAAAACCGTACCAGTGTTGAAAACCTCGCCCCGTAGGCCAGTGATCGAATGGCCCCATCGCGTCCTGGTCATTGACCATCGACAAATGCCACTTGCCGATAGCGACCGTGCTATAGCCCTGTCTCCTCAACATAGAGGGCAACAGCTCTACGTCATCGCGAATATAGCCACGGTAACCAGGCAGCGGCCTGCCCCATTCGGCAATGTTGCCGACACCGACACGGTGCGCATTTTGTCCGGTGAAAAGACACGCCCGGGTGGGTGAGCACAGAGCGGTTACATGAAAGTTGTTGAAGCGAACGCCTGCTTCGGCCAACCCGTCGATGCACTGCGTATCGATTTCGGAGCCGTAGCACCCCAGATCTGAAAAGCCGACATCATCCAGGACAGCGAGGACTATGTTAGGCGGCTTTCTGCTCTCTCGAGGTCGCCAGGAGGCGCTGGCACTTATGTCGACGTCGGCCGAAGCCCGTCCAGCTACCGAACCAGCCGCCGGCAGGGCTGCCAGCGATTTGATCAATTCTCGCCGAGATAGCGGCATAGCTACTCTCTCCCCTGTAGTCCCGGGCTTATGTCTCTCGTGATGCTGGTCTCGCCGAGACGGTCTGTGCGCCAGTCCGCTCTGAACCCAGGGTCGCGCCAGCGGATCACTGCGCCGTCCACCCCCCGTCCACTCGAAGACTGGTACCCGTAACCATCTCCGAACGATCACTGGCGAGAAACAGCACGGCCTCGGCCACGTCGTGCATCTTACCTAGCTTTCCGAGGGGAATTTTTGAGATCACTTCCGCAGCAAAAGTCGCGTCATCGAGCATGGGGCGGGTCATGGGTGTTTCAATGAACGTCGGTGCAACGCTGTTCACGCGGATACCCATGGGAGCGAGTTCAACCGCTGTGGATTTCACCAGGCCTTCGATTCCGTGTTTGGTCATACAGTAAACCGAGCGCAGCGGTGCACCCACATGTCCCATTTGCGAGCCCATATGAATGATTGAACCACCGTCACTGGATGCCATCACCCGGGCGGCTACCTGAGAGACCTGGAACGCCGCCCGCAAGTTAAGCGTCAGCATTTTCATCAGGGCATCCGGGTCAACCTCCAAAAAAGGCTGGGGTTGATTGGTGCCGGCGTTGTTTACGAGCACGTGAAGCTCACCCAGCGCAGCGATGCGGTTAAGCAGGGCTTCACTTGTGACATCCTCAGCCCAGCCCTCGATTGCGCCGCCACTTTCCTGCGCTAGCGTCTCCAGGTCTTCCTGAGTTCGGGCGACGGCTATGACCCGAGCGCCGCGTTGCCAGAGCAATAACGCACACGCACGACCAATCCCTTTGCCCGCCCCGGTAACAAGCGCAACACGCCCTGCCAGCTCATGGCTTATCGACATGGAATTTTGAGGTGTTGCCTCACTCATCGCAGGTTTCTTCCCCAGAGTCGAAGGTCCCCTCTGACGCTCACAGAAATTGCATTCGAAGTCAATAATATCTAGCATTCTGCCATTGACGCCAATAACGGAATCTAACAATGGCAGTGACTTACCTGAAGACAGGTATCTCCACCGAAGAGGCGAAGGATCGTGATACCAAAGTTCGCGAGATCGTCGAGGGCATACTCGGAGAGATTGAAAGCAAGGGTGATGGCGCGGTTCGGGAGTACTCGCAGAAATTCGATAACTGGAGTCCGGAGTCTTTTCGTCTGACTCAGCAGGATATTGATGCCTGTTATGCAGCCCTTGATGAGACGGTGATTGATGACATTCGGTTTGCCCAGACTCAAGTGCGTAACTTCGCACAGATTCAGCGCGACTCGATGCTCGACGTGGAGCGCGAGACCTTACCCGGTGTTGTGCTAGGGCATAAGCACATTCCCATGAACAGCGTCGGTTGCTATGTGCCGGGTGGTAAGTATCCGCTAGTGGCCTCGGCACACATGAGCGTCGTCACGGCGAAGGTCGCTGGGGTTAAACGCATCATCGCAGCGGCGCCGCCCTTCGAAGGCAAGCCCAGTCCGGCCATCGTGGTTGCGATGGACATGGCTGGAGCTGACGAGATCTATTGTGTTGGTGGTGTGCAGGCAGTGGGCGCCATGGCACTCGGCACGGAGTCCATAGCCCCTGTCGACATGATTGTGGGGCCGGGCAACGCTTTTGTGGCCGAGGCTAAAAGGCAGCTCTTTGGACGCGTCGGTATCGACCTGTTTGCCGGTCCAACCGAAACCCTCGTCATTGCTGACGATACGGTCGATGGCGAACTTTGCGCCACAGATCTGCTGGGGCAGGCGGAGCATGGCCCCAATTCACCTGCCATACTGCTGACCAACTCACGGTCCCTGGCCGACGCTACCGTCATCGAGATAGATCGCCAGCTGGAAACCCTGCCTACGGCAGAGATAGCAGGTGCTGCATGGAGGGACTACGGGCAGATAATACTCTGCGATGACTACGACGAAATGGTGGCCGTTGCCGATGAACTCGCGTCAGAACACGTTCAGGTGATGACTCGTGATCCGCAGTACTTCTTGGATAACATGACAAACTATGGTGCTTTGTTCCTGGGCCCAGAGACCAACGTGTCTTACGGCGACAAGGTTATTGGTACCAACCATACGCTGCCGACCAAAAAGGCCGCGCGGTATACTGGGGGTCTATGGGTTGGCAAATTCATCAAGACCTGCACTTACCAGCGGGTGACAACACAGGCTTCTGTGTTGGTGGGTGAGTACTGTTCACGCCTCTGCGCGGTAGAAGGATTTGCGGGCCATAAAGAACAAGCGGATATACGCCTGAGACGGTATGGCGGACAGGTTGGCTAGCAGTCGCAAAGCACGATTCGAATCTACTAAAAGGCACGTCACCTCATACGATGTAGCCCAGCATGCGGGCGTGTCTCAGTCCGCTGTGTCTCGCTGCTTCAAGCCTGGGGCGAGCGTATCTAAAAAGATGCGTGACCGCGTGATGAAGTCTGTAGACGAGCTGGGATATCAGCCCAACGCAATTGCCCGCGGATTGATTACGCGCCGCTCCAACATGGTGGCGGTGATTGTCTCCAATTTGCATGTCTATCCGGAGGTGCTCACCGAACTTAGCGCTCGTTTCACGGATCGGGGCGTGCGCGTACTGCTGTTTTCTCTCGACCATGAAAGCGACGTGACTGAGATCATCGAACAAGTCACTCAGTTTCAAGTTGACGGTGTGCTGGCTGCCGCGCATCTATCGCCGGATCAAATCAGTTACTTCGAAAAACGTAACGTGCCGCTGGTGTTCTACAACCGCGCGTACGATGACATCGCGGTCAGTTCGGTACGCTGCGATCAGTTTGAAGGTGAGCGCCTTCTGGTCAATCGACTCGTAGCCACACAGCGTCACAATTCTTTCGCGATTGTATCCGGCCCCGCCGATTCCGTAGTCAGTACGCAACGAACCAAAGGCGCTATTGAGCGACTCACTGCGCTTGGCAAAAGTGACTTCGTTGTAGTTCGAGGTGACTACAGCTACGACTCTGGCCGCGCGGCGATCAGAGACATCAGAGAATCCCGGGGCGACATGGTCGATGCGATTATCGCTGCCAATGACGTCATGGCGTTTGGCTGCCTGGACGAACTGCGCTTCGGTTTGTCGCTTCGCGTTCCGGACGATGTATCGGTTGTGGGTTTCGATGGGGTTCGCGCCACCCGGTGGGCAAGCTTCGATCTGGCTACCATCCAGCAGCCGGTCGAGAGTATGGCCGCAGCCGCTGTGGCCATGCTCATGGATCGAATAGAAGATCCACACTTACCTCCCGAGAAGCGCATGTTTTCCGGAAAGCTTCGTCTGGGGTCTACCCTGGGCGAATAGCCCGATTACTGTTTTGGCGATTTCTAGTGAACCAACGCCGCTGGTGCTACTGCCCGGGATGATGTGTGACCACCGTCTCTGGCGTGCGCAGGCAGCGGCTTTGTCAGTTCATCGGGAGGTGATAACACCCGCGCTGCACGGTGGCGACACCATAGCCTCCATCGCCGCCAACTTGCTCACGAAGTTTCCCCCACGGTTCTCCCTGGCCGGACTGTCGATGGGTGGTATTGTCGCCTTTGAGATCATTCGCCAGGCGCCCGGGCGGGTCGGCCGACTGGCGCTCCTGGATACGAATCACCGCGCTGATACGCCAGAAAAGCGGCGCGTTCGTGATCGTCAGATGGCTGACGTGAAGGCAGGTGCGTTGGAGATGGTGATGCGCGATGAGCTGAAGCCAAACTATCTCGCCACAATCCACCGCAGCAATCTCGCTCTACTTGATGAAGTGCTCTCCATGGGTCTGGATCTGGGGGAGGGGGTTTTTCAGGCTCAGTCCCAAGCACTTAAAACACGCCCGGACAGCAGCAGCACGTTGCGGACGATTTCTGTTCCCACCGTCGTTATCTGCGGCTCTGAGGATGCGGTGTGCCCCCCATTGCTGCATCGTGAAATCAGCGCTGCGATCCCTGGCAGCGTCCTGCACGTCATCGAGGATTGCGGCCATCTCTCACCACTGGAGCAACCGGATCGTGTCACCTCTTTGCTACAGCACTGGCTGGGAATCGTTCCGGACAGCGTTCCCGGGCCCCAACAAAATCATAAGGAGAACGCCCCATGCAATTGAGTAGCGAGCGCATTCTGACCACTCATGTGGGAAGCCTTCCCCGTTCGAAGGCAGTTACGGACGGAGTATTTGCGAAAGAGAATGAACAACCGTACGACGAAGATAGTCTGCCTGGCGTTATCAGCGCAGCGGTAGACGAAGTCGTAAAACGTCAGGTCACAGTCGGCGTCGATGTAGTCAGTGACGGCGAGATGAGCAAGATCAGTTACGCTACCTATATCAAGGATCGCATCACTGGTTTTGCCGGGGACAGCGAACGAAATCCGCCGGCCGATCTGGAGGAGTTCCCCGGCTTTCTTAAGCGGCAGGCGAGCAGCGGCGGCACGCCCAGTTATCGCCGGCCCTGCTGTGTCGACGAAATTTCCGTAAAGGACCTTGCGCCGCTTAAGGAAGATCTCGCTAATTTTCGCGCCGCAGTAGATGCCCACAGCCCTGTGGAGGGCTTTATGAATGCGGCATCACCTGGGGTCATTGCGCTTTTTCAGCCCAACCAGCACTACCCAAGTCATGAGGCCTATCTCGAGGCATTGGCCGAGGCGATGCGTGTGGAGTACGAAGGCATCGTCGATGCGGGTTTTGTGCTGCAACTGGATTCGCCTGATCTTGGGCTGGGGCGACACATGATGTTCAAGGATAAACCCGAGGAGGAATACGAACGTCTGGCCCACCTGCACGTGGATATGTTGAATCATGCGCTACGCAACGTGCCGGCCGAGCAGGTGCGGCTACATGTGTGCTGGGGCAACTACGAGGGCCCGCATCATTGCGATGCTCCCATGGAGACGGTCCTGCCCATCGCGCTGCGTGCAAAGCCCCAGGCGCTATTATTCGAATCTTCCAATCCCCGTCACGCACACGAATGGGAGGTGTTTGCAGCCGCAGATATACCCGAAGACAAGGTGCTCGTACCCGGAGTTATCGATTCCACTACTAATTTCGTGGAGCACCCGCGATTGGTTGCGCAACGTATACGGCGTTTCGCGGACATTGTCGGCCGGGAGCGCGTGATTGCCGGGACCGACTGTGGTTTTTCTACCTTCGCAGGGTTTGGTGCGGTTGATGAAGACATCGTTTACGCCAAGCTTGGGGCCATGGTAGAAGGCGCCGCTATGGCAAGCGCCGAACTTTACGCGTAGTCAACCAGCTCAATCCCGAACTGCGGACCGATGAGATGACGAAGAACTTCAGGGATCGCCTGCATACAGGCGAGCAGTTGCTTGGCACCTGGCTCAAAACGCCGTCCTCGATACTGTGCGAGGTACTTGGCAGGTCGGAACTCGACGTCGTGTGCATCGATGCGGAGCATGCCCCGTTTGATCGTGTCGAGCAGGATCGCTGCATTCATGCACTCAACAGTGCGGGGATGGACGCATTGGTGCGGGTACCCGCCGCGCGTCCTGAGTACATCCTGAGCGCTTTGGACTGCGGTGCTACTGGAGTGGTCGTACCGCACGTCCTGAGCGCATCGCAGGCAGGTGAAATGGTCGAAGCTGCACACTTCGGCGCGGGCGGTCGTGGCTACGCGGGTTCCAGTCGATCAGCAAAGTACACGGGAAAGGGAATAGCGGAGCATCTCACCGACAGTGCTGCCCGTACGACTGTGGTTCTGCAGATAGAAGATCTGGATGCTGTGGAATGTATCGACGAAATCGCAGCCGTAGATCGGGTCGATTGCCTGTTTATCGGAAGGATAGACCTCACTGTCGCTCTGGGTGCGCAGTCACCAAAAAGTGATGAAGTCGTGACGACTGTAGAGCGCATCTGCGCTGCAGGAAAGGCCGCAGGTGTACCGGTTGGAATGTTTCTCGGCGACCTCACTGAGCTTCCGTATTGGCAGGCTGCGGGCGCCAATCTATTCATTCTGTCTTCGGATCATGGATTTTTGCTCCAGGGCGCCGCCCAGCTAGTTTCAGATTTCCGTAAAGCTCGTTAGGCCGGATTACGAGTCAAACTGTGAAGATTTGCTTTTGCATTGGAATGCATTGACTTGCAGATTGCATTCGAAGTACTTTCGACGCATCGCGGTTTTCACGTCAGTCACGCTGAGTTGAATTGGCAGCGCTAATAAAGCGATTCAGCAACAAAAAGAAACGATAAAAACTCTCGAAGGGAGGCACCACTCACATGAAGAAATTCATTCGTACACCCCTTACGCTGCAGATAGCGGCCTTAGCAGCCGCGGCTGCCATTGCTCCCGGCCAGTCGTTTGCGCAACTTGAAGAAGTTCTTGTAACCGCCGAAAAACGTGAAGAGAGCCTGCAGGATGTCAGTATCTCCGTTACGGCGTTCAATGAAGAATCACTGGCGCTTGGCGGTATCGATGATGTGTCGCGCCTCGAGTTGCTAGTGCCTGGCCTGAACTACGCATTTGTCGGCAATGACGCGAAGTTCAACGTTCGCGGTGCCAACTCGACCAACACTTTTGGCGATAACAGTTCCATCGTCGGCGCTTTTGTAGATGGCGTATACCAGGCGCGCGCCTCGCAGCAGACTCGCGGATTTTTTGACGTGCGCGGCGTCGAATTCCTTCGCGGACCTCAGGGTACGCTCTACGGGCGGAATACCTTCGCTGGGGCGATGAATGTCTACACCAACGCTCCCGATACCGAAGAGATGGGAGGTTCCCTCGAACTGAGTCGCCAGCGCTTCGACCGAATCCGTAGCGAAGGCGTGTTCAATCTGCCCGTGAGTGACACCTTCGCTCTGCGTTTCGCCGGTGTTCTGGATAAAAGCGACGGATACATTGCCAACAATGCGGGTCCCGACATCGGTGCCCAGGACGATAAGGGCTACCGGATCTCGGCTTTGTGGCGGCCATCGGATCGCGCCGAGGCTGTGTTCCGCTATCTCCGCTACGACGAAGACGGCAACGAGGCCGGTCTGTTCGGTTACACGTTTCTCTGTCGCAACGAAACGCCAGAAGGGCTGACCGACCCGTTTGGTTCGGTAAGAAACTGTGCGAACCCAGTTCGCGGGTCCGGGGGGCGGGGGCCGGCCTCGAACGGGCCTGGTGGAGATCCCTGGCGCATTAGCCAGGACTACATTCAGCCCACCGAACTGACAGATGAAACGATATCGCTGAACTTCACCTATGACTTTGACAACGTGATGCTCAAAAGCATCACTTCCTACAACGACTACAACAATGACATCGGTTTCGACTTCGACTTCAGCCCGACACCCAACTCAAATGGCGGGTACCAGGAAGTGTCTGAAGGATGGACCCAGGAATTTGTTCTGACCTCGACGGGTAGTGGTCCGCTGCAGTGGACGGCCGGTGTTTACTACTCCGACCTGGAAGACTTCAACTCTTTCTACATCTACGAGCAAACTGTTCGGGATGATTCCACGCGCCCGACCATCACCACTGATCAGGGAACATTTACGATCCTGCAGGGCACCGATATTGTCAGTGACGAAACCCTACTGAATGGGTTTTTTGCCAATGCAGTGCAAATCGACACGGAGTACTGGGGAGCCTTTACTCAGTTGGAGTACGCTCTTACTGATCGCTTTCGGGTAGTAGCCGGTATCCGTTACAACGATGAGACGAAAGAAGCATCCTGTGGGGGTAGTAACTTTACCGGTGATGAGAATGGTGACGGTGTCGTAGATCGTGTTGTGAACGTCCGTGAAGGTGTCGATGGCAGTTCGCCGCTGATTCTTCCATCGAACGCACGCTCCCTCTTCACCTATAACTGTGGTGCTTCTGACGTAATCACCAGCTCGAACACCATCAGCGGCGGCTCCTTCGATGGGGGTTTCGACAACTTCACCTGGAAGTTTGCTGTCGAGTATGACCTCGGGGAAGACGTGATGCTCTATGGAACCGGCTCAACCGGTTACCTGTCCGGCTCTGCCAGCACCACGACGACCACCGAGGAGCAGGAATCTCAGGTGATTGAATTCGGGTTCCGCAGCCAACTGCTTGAGAATACCCTGCAGCTCAACGGCGCGCTGCATATTACCGAGTACACCAATCTGCTGACGCAGCGACAGCGCGTGGATCCCAATACGGGCATCGTGCTTACCTTCTCGGACAACGGTGGCGACATCGAGGCCTGGGGGCTTGAGTTTGATGCCGTGTGGGTACCGACCGACGAGCTGACGATTACCGGTACCTTTGCCTACCTGGAGTCGGAGTTTGGTACTTTTGGGCAGAGCAACCCCTACCAGCTATACAACGGAGTCGTACAACCCTTTATCGAGCAGAATGGTGCGACGACTCCCTGGTCACCGGAGCTGACAATCGGACTGAGTGCAGCCTATCGAAAAGATCTGGGTGAGAAGGGCTTGCTTACCCTCTATGGGCAGACCTACTACTCTGACGGTTACAACACGTCCAACCTGCTGGCGACAGACCCGGCCCACGATCAGGACTCCTTTACAAAGACCGACTTGCGTCTGGTCTGGGATTCAGCGGGGCTTGATTACGCAGTGGAGCTGTTCATCGAGAACATTGAGGATGCCGACGTGCTGGCGCGAGGTAACAACAACGGCGACGACGTAGTGCAGACCTCCTATCTGTATCCGCAGAACTACGGTCTTAAATTCCGCGTTAACTTTTAGAAAGAGCGCGATGCCGGCGTAGAGGCGGTGCGCTAAGCACCGCCTCTTTTATCTACGCCATCTTCTTGTCCCGCCATCTTCGTGTGCGTCGTGGTCTTTTTGCACAGGACTATGGCTTGTAGATGGCTATGGCTTGCAAAGGGTTGTGTCGCGTGTGTCGTGCAAAGAGCCCCGACGACCACACGTATAAGCTGGTTCGCTGCGCCGCTGGCTCCAGGCGTGCAAGACCTGCGCTTGAGCGTTTTCAATCCAAGCGATAAAAGTCTGTGGCGGTTGCCGCCAGCATCTGCCGCTGTTCTTCTGCGGAGTACCGGGATAGGGAAAGTTTATAGGCGTCCCAGAGTCTGTCGTAACTCGCATACAGTTTGTCGACTGGAAAATTGGAGCCGCACATAACCCGCTGTGGTCCGAATCGGTCTATCACTTCATGGATGATTGGCTTGAACGCAGCACCTGACCATTCTGGATTGAACATACCCAGACCCGATATCTTGCACACCACGTTCGGCAGCTCTGCGAGGCGCGCCAATCCCGCTTGCCACAGCCTGAGTCCTTCGCCGGTTTGCTCCCACGGTGAACCGCAGTGGCAGAGGGCGACTCGCAGCGCAGGTAGATCAGAGAGCAGTTCCGCAACGCGGATCATCTGTTGCGGTATTAGTTGCAGGTCAAACGATAGGTCGCGCCGCACCAGCTCTTGCAGGCCTGATCTGAATTTGTCGTTGTCGATCAGTTGATCGCTTCTGTGTTTTTGATCCTCCAGCGGATGTCGACCAAGGATCTGTCGTATGCCACGAACCTTAGGGAACGCACCGTGTTGCTCAAGAAGGCGATCTCTATTCGGCCCGGTCAGGTCTGTGCTGGCAACAATTGCATGAGGGAAATCGCCAAGGGACGATAGCCAGTTGGTCTCCCGTACTTCGTCTTCGATCGCCACTCCGACCTGGATATGAACAGACCGGGTGGGCTTGTAGCGTTTTGATTCACCCAGAAAGTCTGCGGGCAGATAATCACGTTGAATTGGCGTGGGATCGCCGAAGAATCGCTTATCGCCCCGCGCCATAAGCCATGGATAGCGGCAGGCTGCCAGATCCCAAAGGTGATGATGAGCATCGACAAACGGCAGGTTTGGCTGCTCCCGTACCGAGGTGTCGTCGTGTGGAACGCTTTTCTCTGTTGCTGCCACTCGCCTGATCCTAGTCTCTCTTTTTAGCTTGCAAAATCAGTGGCTTGAACGTAACGATGCAGTTCGCAGCAGCATACTTGAATAAATATTGCATTCGAAGTACTTTTCATCGGCTCACGTCGGTGAACGTGCTAAGAATAAAAACCGTTGAAATAATTAGGAAAGCTCAATGACGGAATCCTGGACAGCGCAGCGCATGATTAATGAGCGACTGGTGCGATATGAGGAACTTGTTCCGTGTCTCAATGCTTTCGTCGATACCTATACTCCAGGCTCCGATAAAAAAGAAAACTTTACGATCGTCGGTCCGGGTGTGTCAGAGAACCCCGACCAACACATGCACATCCCCGAACCTCATGGTTTTAACATCGGTGGCGCTCGGCAGCCGCCGGGGTGCACCAACTCGCAGCACAGTCATGAAACCGAAGAGGTTTTTGTCGTCCACAGTGGTCGTTGGGCATTCCGCTGGGGAGTGGAGTGCGAGGACGGGGAGGCGATTCTCGAATCTGGAGACTGCATCAGCATACCGACTAACGTATTCCGCGGCTTCGAGAACGTCGGCGATGATGTGGGCTATTTGTTTGCCGTGTTGGGCGGAGACGATCCAGGGAAAGTCCTATGGGCACCCGATGTCTTCGATAAGGCTGAGAACTACGGTCTTGTACTGCTCGAGAACGGTTCACTGATTGACACCACGAAGGGTGAGCGAGTACCGGAGGGCGTAGCGCCCATGCCGAGGACTTCCGTCGAGCAGGTAGCTGCGGTGCGAGTCATGAGCGTAGACGAAATGCGTGCCTGCATCTGTACTGTCGCTGAGCAATTGCAGGCGCCACCCTCCGCTCTCGGCGCAGCGAGTGCGGGCGTTCGCGAATACCCTATGATCGGCGAGGCAAACCCAGCGGAACAAATAGTGGCTGGAAAGCTCTCGTGGCCGCACTGTTTTAATCTGCGGCGACTTGAACTCGATACGGATTGCGTCTTACCGACACACGCCCGCGCCGAAGAAGAAGTGATCTATATGCACAGCGGTGACCTGGCCGTGCAGTGGAGTGAGGGTGCCGTGACGATTGGCGCGGGAGATGTGCTAACGGTGCCCATCGGCCTGGCCCATACGCTGCGGAACGATGGCCCGGACACCGCTGTCGCTTACATCGTTCGCGGTGGTCGCTCCCCGGCGGCGCCGCAGTGGGCCGAAGCCAGCGCCCATTGAAGCAAGAGCCGCCCCGGGTACGCCCCCCCTCAGCTGATACGTAGCGAATGACCGGTACAGCGTCCTCTCTTCTTACCAACTTGTACGCTGCTCCCAGTGTATACCCGGCTGCGCAGCTGATGACCCCAGAAGTGCAGTGGCATGTGGCTTACCCGATCGAGACGTGTCTGGGGCCTGATGCTGTCCGAGACCGATGGTTGGATCCTCTACGCACGGCGCTACCTGATATCGAGCGTCGTCCCTACATTGCGTTTGACGGCACCGACGGCTGGAGTGCAGGGACTGGCTATTTCGTGGGGACTTTCACAGCGCCCCTGTTCGGGATTCCCGCTACCGGAAAAACTCTGTATTTGCGGTACACGGAACTACTGCGCAGCGAAAGTGGTCGCCTCGTCGAGGTTTATCTCATCCCCGATTTTCTGGATGCCATGGCTCAAGCCGGGGTTTACCCACTTCGGCCACCGCTTGGGCACCATGGATTAATGCCCCCGCCTAGGACTCTCGATGGGACCGTACCCCGCACAAAAGATACCCGGCGCTCAGAAGGCTCTGTGCAACTGGTCATGGACATGCTCGACGGGCTGCGTGCCTATGACGGCAAGTCTCTTCAGAGCATGGATCTCGCGCGCTACTGGCACGAGGACTTCATGTGGTACGGCCCCGGAGGTATTGGTACCACGCGCGGCATTACTGGATTCCGCGCCCATCACCAGGGGCCTTTTCTGACAGCATTTCCCGATCGGGATGTCGATCATCACGCTTGTACTGTTGCCAGCGGAGACTACGTGGCCACTGGCGGTTGGCCGCACATGCACGGGACTCACAGCGGAGGCGGCTGGCTTGGTCTGCCGCCCTCGGGGCGCTACCTTGAACTTCGGGTTATGGATATCTGGCGCCGCGAGGGCGACTTGTTGAAAGAGAACTGGGTGGCTATCGACATCTGTCACATGCTTGCACAGATGGGTCTGGACGTATTTGCGCAGATGCACGCACTCTGCAGAGGCGGCAAAGATAATGGGTGATTTCGGGACGCTGAACTGGTCAATCCTGGTGATTTACATCCTGGGAAACTTGGCGTTGGGTATGTTTCTCAGCCGCAAGATCGAGTCCGCAGATGACTTCTTTCTTGGCGACCGAAGCATTCCCTGGTGGGCAATCGGCATCTCTGTGGTCAGTACCTACGTAAGCGCGCTGACCTTTCTCGGCGGTCCGGCCTGGGCGTATGAGGAGGGCATGTCTGTAATCGCGATCCACTTGAATTACCAATTGGTGATTCTTTTTGTGGTGACCTTCTTTCTGCCGTTTTTTTATAACAGCGGCGTGGCTTCAATCTACGAGTATCTCGAAAAGCGCTTCGGACCTACCTCCCGAAGCGTCATGGCGGCCGTGTTCCTTGTATCTCAAGCGCTGACGTCGGCCGCGATACTCTATGCAACTTCGCTTGTCCTCGAATTCATCACCGGGCTCAAGGTCGAGTATTGCATCGTTATCGTGACCATTGTGGCACTGATCTACACCAGCCTCGGAGGCATCGCAGCAGTCATCTGGACGGACGTTATTCAGGCAAGCATTTTGTTTGTCGGCGCGTTCATCATTCTATTCGCCCTGATTGGAGAGATGCCTGCACCACTCGGCGAGGTACTGTCGAACCTCAAGGATGAAGGCCGCACCCAGGCGCTGATTCCGGATCTCGACTTTACCCGGGTGACCACTGTGTGGTCTGGCCTGGTTGCCATGACGCTTTTTCATATCACGGTATATGGCGCCAATCAGATGATGGTGCAGCGAACCCTGGCGGCCAAGAACATCGGCGATGCCAAGAAGTCGTTTCTCATGATGGGTTTCGGAGCGTTCTTCATCTATTTCGTATTCATCTTTCTGGGCATACTTTTCTATAGCTACTACGGCGGTCGTGAGTTCGAGAATGGCAACACGATCATACTGACGTTCTCGTCGGACTACGGATTGCCGGGCTTAATGGGCATTATCGCTGCAGCGGTGATGGCGGCAAGCATGTCCAGCCTGGATTCGGCCTTCAATTCGATGTCGACAGTGTCGACCATCGACTTTTATCAACGCTACTTCCGGCCCGGTCAGGACGGTCGCCACTACCTGCTGGTGTCCCGGATTTTTACCGTAGTCTGGGCTTTGATCATCATCGTGCCGGCGCTCTTCTTTGCGGGCAGCACCGGATCTGTGCTCGAAACCTTGAGTAAGGTCGGTTCGTACTTTGTCGGAGCGAAGCTCAGCATGTTCCTGCTGGGATTTTTTTCTCGCCACACTACCGAAAGAGGCCTGCTCACCGGCGTGGCCGTAGGATTCGTAGCGGTGTGGTTGGTAGCGACCCGAACGGATATCGCCTGGCCCTGGTACTGCGCAATTGGTGGTGCGGTGAACATCAGCATCTCGCTCCTGGCCAGCCTGCTCATCGACGGCCCTCAGTCGAGTCATTCGCCTTACACGGTGCGCGGACAGCGTGAGGTGTTTGCAAGTGAGAACAGACAAGAACGCGAAGGCAACTGGTACGTGGTTCCCGGCAGCTTTGACAGCGTGTCGCTCTGGTTACTTGCGTTTTTTGGCCTTTGTATTGCTTTTCTCTGGGCGTTCAACGCTTTTATCCAGTAGCAAACCCTTATGACCAGTCACGAACACGTTCCCGGTATGGACACCTATCAGGAAGCCAAGGCCGTAGTGCTTTCCTATTTTGATGATCTGGAAAAGGCGAGTGGTGACGGGGTGCAGCAGGCGTTACTGCGCCATCACTCACCTGCCTATCACTTTTATGGCGTGCACCCGTTTAACGAAGTGAGCTCATCGGATGCTGTCGCAAGTGCATTCTGGCAGCCGCTGAAGAAGTCCTTCACCCGTGTACAGCGACGCCAGGATGTTTTCATTGCCGGTACCAGCGAAGTTGCCAACGACACGTGGGTAATGAGCATGGGCCACTTTATGGGTTTGTTCGATGCCGATTGGCTTGGTATCCCGGCAAACGGCAAGTTGGCGATGCTGCGTTATGCGGAGTTCAACCGTGTCGAAGGCGGCAAGATTACTCATACGGGAATGTGGGTCGACATTATTGGGCTGATGCAACACGTAGGAATCAATCCCCTGCCACCAGAGACTGGCCATTATTTCATTTACCCTGGGCCCCGGTCTCATGATGGTCTGCAGTTCGAAGCCCAGCCAGAACTAGAAAGTCAGCATACGCTTGAGCTCCTCAATCGCATGATTCAGGATTTGGATCTGCTCAACTTAAGCGGCGATGACAACTGCCAGCCCGAGTATCTGGCGCGAACCTGGCACGAAGATATGGCTTGGTATGGGCCTGCGGGCATAGGTGCCACCTACACCATTGAACGGTATCAACGGCAGCATCAATACCCGTTCCGCGAGGGTCTGACGAACAAGGTGTACAACGGGCATGTTTGCCGATTTGCCGAAGGCAACTATGCCTGCTTTTTCGGTTGGCCAAACTTAAGCCACCAGCCCACCGGTGGGTTCCTGGGTTTGCCCGGCGGTTCTCCCTCGGAAATGCGAGTTGTTGATGTTTATCGTCGCGAGGGCGAGAAGCTCTCCGAAAACTGGGTTCTGATTGATTTACCGCACTGGTTGCTGAAGCAGGGCCTGGATGTGCTGGAGCGCACGCGCAGCATCGTTAATCCCTGATGGGTACGAATAACGATGGCTAACGCCACCCATGTGATGCGCTGAGCTCCCGCATCCGCTCAAAGACATCGACGCCGATTTGCCGGTAGACATCAAGAATGTCTACAAGCACCCAGTTCTCACGAATCAAGCCATTTTCGCAACGCCAGAAATCCAGACTGCGCATCTCAATTTTTTTGTTATTCGGGGCGATACCAAGCCAGCCACCATGACTGATGGTCATGAACATTCCCGGCCAGGCGGTAAAACCCACGTAATCACCGTCAGCGAACATATGCCCTTCTGCCGCATTGCCTACGCGATCCGGCATCCCGTTGAGGAACGGAATCTGATGCCAGTTTCTGAACCCCTGAATGCCTCGCGCGCTGCCAATACCAGATGGTCCGTACCAGCTGCAGCGGGGGTGCCAGTACCGATCCAGGGCCATGGCTTCAACACCGCCCGTGGCGTAGTTACCCAAAGACTCGCACATAGCGAAGACCAGGTCGAAACTCGCTTGCGTGTTTGCATCGCGGTCCACGCCGAACACCAGTCCATCCTGCGTCGCCGGAGCGGGGACATGCCACTCTCTTCCAAGGCTGGGCGACAAAGGCCAGACGCCGGCCTGCATCATCAACTCCGGTATGTCCCATAAGGCCTGCACCTCCACAATCTTTTCGTCTTTGAAACGGTAGAACTCGTGGAAGCGCATCGAGACAAAGTGCCTGGTCGGTGGGATACCGAGCCAGGAGTTCTCGAAGCAGCCTGTGTAATACCCGCAGCATCCAACCCATTGCGTGCCCCCGGGTGTCGTACCGGCTATGACGATCGTATCGCGTCGCTCAAGGTCCGGAATGGCCGTCTCAAGCGGTCGATAAACATCATCGACCAGCGCGTCCACGCCGCTCAAGGTACCGATGGGATGAGCAAACTGGAGCAGGGCGTCAGCCGTGAACAGTTGCTCGACAACTTCTGAGAGCTTCGTAAGGTCGAAGTCGTATTGGGCTTTACGGAAGGGGAGGATGGCGGCTTTGTGCTTAGCGGCGCTGGTGGAGTAGCTCACTGTTTACTGTTGATTCCAAAGCCCGAGCGTCGCAGCATACCAGAGCTTTTTTCAAAGAGTGCTGCCCTGGCTATGCGGGTTTATCAGATAATTTTTATGGCAGCGATGAGTGGCATTTTTTTATTCGCCGAGCCTGTTTTTGCCGAATGTGAGAGTGCTGCTGAGCGTGGGTATTCCGACGACCCTTATAGTGGTCCCGATACCGATTCCATCATGGCTCTCGCGCGGCAGTCTGGGCATTCGGCACTCTGCGTGGTTGCAACCCAGCCGCCTCAGAATGGGGTTACACGAGAGGTAGTGAGCTTTGTTGCGGATGGCTTGATCCAGTACGCGCTTCTCCTGACGCCTGACGGGAAACGGCCTGCGGAAGGTTGGCCCCTGTTATTGTTCAACCATGGTTTTCATCCCGATCCTCCGGCGTACGGGCTGAGTTCTTCGACTGGAAATCGTGCGCGCCCCGGAGACTACTACCGTGGACTTCCCCAGGCGTATGCGCGCCATGGTTATCTGGTGGTGGCACCTGACTTTCGCGGTCACGCGGATTCTCGCGGTGCGAGTTACAGCGCCAGCAATCTCGCAACTCATTGGTATGTACGAGATGTTATTCATGCTTACAAAGCCGCACGCGCGCTACCGCAGGTTGATCCGCAACGAGTATTCATGACGGGCCATTCCATGGGGGCCTACATTACTTTGCGAGCGGCACTTGCGGTAGGGGATTCTCTGCGGGCGATAACACTGTGGTCGACGAGCGGCGATGACCCGGTCACCTACCTATATAGCCTGGACGTCCAGGGAGCCAGCCGAGACTGGCAGGGGGCTACGGCCGCACCTCAGTCTGAGCGTCTTCGACGCGAGTTCGCAGAGCTGGGTATTACTGCCGATCAGCTCACCACGTTTGATCACCTGGGCACATTTTCGGTGCCCGTGCAGCTCCACCATGGTCGCAGTGATGCGACTACCCCATTTTGGAACAGTCTCGCTATCGCATCGCGGCTACGACTCGCGGACGCTCCGTATCGATTCTTTGCCTACGACACCGACGCCCATCTCTTCAGGGGTGAGAACTTCGAGTCTGCAATCGAGCGTGACGTGCAATGGTTCGACGAGCTGCTAGCGCGGTCCCCAAATCAAGACTGAGCGGCAATCCTGGCTCGTTCTACCTGCGTCATTACCGAGAGTTCGTCGAACACCAGCCACTCCTCGACAATCCGACCGTTATGAAGACGGTAGTGGCTTTCTCCCAGAATCAGCACCGGTGCACGGGTGGCCGGACCCCACAAAGTAGCCCCGAGGTGGTGGCCTGCGATTGTCCAGCGCAGGGCGACGTGTTCACCCACCGCCATCGAGTTCTCACAGACGTAATCCACGCTTAAGCGACAATCGGGAAGGGCACCACGCATGGCCTCAAAGAACTCCCGAATCTCCGCCAGACCCTTCAGGTCAGGTCGCGCCGATGCGTGGACAACCGCATCCGACGCGTAAAGCGACGAGATCTCATTTAGCTCACCCACATTCCAGAGATAGCGGATTTGCCGCGCGAGCTCAGCGCCCCTGGCGCTGTGATCGCCATCTATCGGCGCATTTTGCTCGCTCCCGGCGACGCGCCGAAACTCTGATGTCAGCCAGCTTGTAAACTTGCTTTGATCCGTCAGAGGCTGTGTTGCCAACTCCTTTGCCCGCTCAAGGGGATCAAAGCCAAGCTGCTTGCAGAGCGAGAAGTTGTCACGGACCAGCCACTCCTCGACGATGCGATTCTCGCGAACGACACAGTGGGCAATTACCTGAAACTGCGCGTGGCGACCCGTAGGTTCGCCAAAATCGCTGGGCCCAAGGTTTGTCATAGCCGTGTTGATCAGATGGGAGGTATGGAACCCATCAGTATCGTTGCCACCCCAAATGATGTTATCGGCATGCAGCGTGCGATCGGGGAAGCCATTCTGCGTGTGGATCGTGTTCTGCGTGACTTCTTCAGCGCCCTGGGTATAGCCGGCCAGGGTATACACCGGGCAGTCTTCACTGTAGTAGCGATGACACAATTCTGGCTGCTTGCCCTCCCAGATTCGAAGGGTGATTTCCAGAATGTAGTCGACGATGTTCTTGAATTCATCATCGAAGCCTTTCATCGGCTACGGCTCCTTGCAGTTATGATTCGCTGAAGCAGTTTATTGCATTCGAAGTCAAAAATGCAGTAAACCTATCGTGTCAGGTTCAGCACCGGGAGGAATATGAGCTATTGCAGAATTGGCGCGAGCCGCGAAGATGCTGTGTTAGGTCCAGCCTAACTCGGTCATCGCCCAGGGAGCGTTCCAGATCTTGGTGAGCGCTGCGACTTTTCCGTCGTCGTTCATCGCCACCACATAGACATAATGCGATGCCGTCGATTTGTTTGTCGGCGGCACCGGGCCACCATCCCCCACATGAGTCCCATGGAACGTCGCAAAAAACGATGCTGTGTTCTTTGTGTCATCCCACGCTGCCGTATGTAGATCGTAGCTGCATCCCTTGGCAGTGACACTTCCAAAAGCTTTCATCCACTCGCAATAACCCTCCGCCGTGGTGATGTCGACAAGAGGTTCGCACTGCCCCGTGAACGACGCGTCGCTGGCGGCGTATGGCTTGCAGCCCTCCCAACCCTCCAATGACTCGCAAGCATGAAAAAACTTCTCGGCAGTTTCGAATGGGCTCATGGTGTGACGTCCTCTAAAAGTCTCTTCGATGATAGCACCGGTTCGCTTATACCGGCGGTTGTATGGGCCCGAGTTGGTCCAAGTATCACCAGGCTGCAAACCAAGCTCGTTGAAAAGATGTGTCGTACCAGCGCCACAATCAAGCTCACGAGCAACAGCAGCATCTGTTAATTTACAAAACAAGCCATGGAGCGTAAGCCACTGTTGCGTGTGGCGAGGAGTGGGTCTTAGTGCCTTCTCGATGTGCCGCGTTGCTTATGCGTCTTGCGTTTTGTGTTGAAGCCCCGTGCCATTGGGCGATACTGGACGATTCAGCACAACAGCGACCAGCTTCATGAATACTTGCAAATTAATCGCCTTCACCTAGCCGATGTCGTCGCTTTCACAAGACCTCATCAAGGAAAGCCTTGCTCAGATAGAGTCGAGCAAAAGACGCTGGATTCTGGCTGTAAGTATTTTATTTATTGCCTACTTCTTTCTATTTGTTCCCTATGTGAGCAACTCAGTGGAAAGTCGCGTTCTAAAGCAACGTATACAAACCGTTCAGGCCTCGCAGGAAATCCTCGGGAGCGCTGCCGCAAAACTTGAAACTCTCGAAGAGCATATTGCCACGGCGAACAGCGAGGTGCTGGAGAAGTTCTCCAATCGCTTGCAAGAGGACTTCATCTGCCTGGATATGGCGATTGAAACCGCCGGCCTGCTTGTCGAGATGCAAGAGGAGATATCGCCTGCACAGTTGACTGAAGAAAAGTGCTTCTTCGAGCCTGGGCCTTTTCGATCTTCGCCCGTCGTAGGGGCTCGCCACCAGCAACAGCAACAGCAACAGCAACAGCAACAGCAACAGCAACAGCAACAGCAACAGCAACAGCAACAACTACTGTATGCCCCCCGATCCTTTCTTCTAACACCGCGCCGAGGCGGTGAAGACCCTTCGCTGTCGGAGACTCCCTCGTTCAGCTTTGGAGACATCCTGGAGGTGTTTCTGCAATCAGACTTCGATGACACCGACCCCGAAGCTGTGCAGCAGCGTTACATCGAGGACGGAATTGTGGGGCCGCGCACGAGAGATCTGAATCGGGCCTGGAGAGGCCGCGTAGATCCGCTGCTGAATAATCTTGTACAGGTCGCTGCCGAGCTCAAGCCCGGATCGCCAGAGTCGCAGCTAGCGAACCTGAGCTTCGCGTCGGCGTCTACCAAGCTAATGGAGGCGCATGCTGAGCTGGAAGGCTTTGAGTTTACCCCGCCGCGTTCAACCGGCCAGCCTTGGTGGCGAAGTGTGAGGGGCAAGCAAGGTTTCGTTCGCGTAGAAACTCAGCGACTAGACGAGCACTCGCAGCAGTTGGCGTCTACCTTTGCTGACGGTGCCATGCAGAGCTTGACCAGCATAGTGGAACGCACAGCGTCCAGGCTCGCAGAGCTCAAAACTGTGCAAGAAGATCTGGAGGAGCAGCTGCGCAATGTGGTGGGCCTGGTTGGAGGGCAGCTGGGTGTGTCGGTTGGCTTAGAGTTGCCTCTGAATTTACTTGGACCGACGATGCCCGTTCTGGTGTCTCTAACGCTGGGCTTCGCCCTTCATGACTACAGAAAACGTCTGGATGTGCTGGCAGGCCAGACGCAGGCCTATATCGCCACGGCATCGGACGAAAGAGAGATCGCCGTACTCAAAGCTACGATCCCGCGCCTTTCGCCCAGGGCGTTTTTAGGCGCGCTAATCCTCTTATCCGCCTGGTTTGTCCATTCGGTTTACACGGGTATGTTACAGAACGAAAGTGGTATCAGAGATATGTTCTTCTCCACTTTCTTCGGAGTGGCCGTACTGCTGTTCCTGCTGATTACTTCGCGAAAGCAAACAAACGTCCTCTAAACCGACCTGCAGAGTCTACTCTCCGGTACGACGGCCTTGCCGCGGTGGAGTACAACAGACTACGCGATCAACGCACCTGGAAGCCGGCGTTCAGCGGCCGTATGCAAGGTCGTAGACCAATCGTTATCCTTAGGCAAAACAACGGTCAGCATCGGAATTCGTTCAGCCGCTGCAAGACCGGAATTTAAGGAGCTATCGCTTTGTCACGCACTTTCTTTTTTTCAATCCTGGCGGCGCTTCTGGTGCTGGTGCTCGTTGGGGCTTACGTCGCTGCAGATTTCGAACATCCGATTGTGCTGGTGTGCCTGGCGATCTTGATCGCCGCCCTGGCCGTGGGCGTCTACGACATGACGCAGACGGAGCACAGTATTCGTCGCAACTACCCGCTTGTAGGGCGGGGTCGCTGGTTTATGGAATGGGTTCGACCCTTTATTCGCCAGTACCTGATGGAATCGGAGACCGACGGTGCACCCATCAATCGGATGTTTCGTTCCATTGTTTATCAGCGTGCGAAGGGCGATCTCGCCAGCGTGCCTTTTGGGACCAAGGTCGATACCTACAGAGATGGCTACGAATGGATGGGGCACTCCATAGCCGCGCGCAACATCGAAGACCTTGATCCGGATCCACGGGTGCTGGTTGGCGGGCCCGACTGTCAACAGCCTTACCGGGCCGCAGTTTTAAACATATCAGCGATGAGTTTTGGCGCGCTGAGTGATGCTGCTATTAGAGCGCTGAATACAGGGGCTGCCATCGGCGGCTTCTATCACAACACGGGCGAGGGAGGGGTATCTGATTACCACCTGGAAAACGGTGGTGATCTGGTGTGGCAGATCGGCACGGGTTATTTCGGTTGCCGGACGGAAGAGGGCATGTTCTCACCTGAGAGGTTTGCAGAAACCGCCAGGAGTCCAGCGATCAAAATGATTGAGATCAAACTCTCGCAGGGCGCGAAGCCTGGCCACGGCGGTATTTTGCCAGCCAGCAAAAATACGGAGCTTATTGCCCGGATCCGCCAGGTTCCAGTCGGAACTCAGGTTGTGTCGCCGTCGACGCACAGCGCCTTTTCCAGCCCGCTTGAGTTATTGCACTTTGTGAAGCAACTTCGCGAGCTCTCAGGAGGTAAGCCGGTTGGCTTCAAGCTTTGCGTCGGCAACGAAGGCGAATTCCTGTCGATTGGAAGGGCAATGCACGAGAGTGGCATCACTCCTGATTTCGTGACCGTTGATGGTGGCGAGGGAGGAACCGGTGCGGCACCACTGGAGTACAGTAACTCGGTGGGTATGCCGATGCGCGATGGCGTTGCGTTTGTCGTGAACACCCTGGAGGGCATGGGTGTGCGCGATCATGTCCGGGTAATCGCTTCGGGCAAGATTCTCACCGGATTTCATGTGGCGCGAGCGCTGGCCCTGGGAGCCGACTTATGTAACAGCGCTCGTGGCATGATGCTCGCGCTTGGCTGCGTCCAGTCCCTGGAGTGCAACACCAACCATTGCCCGACAGGCATTACGACCCAGGACCCGACCCTGGTTCGAGGGCTGGACGTGACAAACAAATCTGCACGCGTAGCTCGCTTTCAGGCAGAGACCCGCCACGCGCTACTTGACCTTGTTTCGTCGGCGGGCCTTTCGTCACCAGGCGATTTGCGGCGCAGTCATATTTATCGGCGCGTAGACCAGATGACCGTTAAGCGCTATGACTCGTTATTCCCCATGCCTGCTCGCGGCGCCTATCTCGATCCCTTGCCGGAAGATCCTATGTTTGCCTTGCTCAGCGAGGTGGACACACAGCGATTTGCGCAAGCGAGCGCACCGTGACTTCGGTGCCGAGATAAAGTCAGGAGCCGTTCCGGCTGGGGTGGTTAGGCACCCCTACAGGCAATTCAGCCAGGCCAGCGCGAGACGATGCGCCTTGTCTATACTTATGACTGTCAGATGAGCCTTGTATACATCTGAGCGCACGTATTTCGATTCCTCTAGTGTCGAGCGGCAGATACGCCAGCACTCCGCACTGGAAGGACATTGGTGGAGCTGATGAATGAGCGCAAAAGCCGCGTACATCGGAATGAACTCATCCGCCGATCAATCAGCGGTCCGTGCTCTGTGTTACGTGTGACTGCGGTTCAAGCCGGTATGGCAGGTAAACCACAAACGATAAGTTCGCGATTGAATCGATGCTGGCGTAGATGCTAGCCATAAGCAACGTGTTCACTGAAGTCCCCTCCAACGTGACGTCGCTCCAAAGAGACCTGCAGGTAGTACTGTTGGGAACGCTATTCCTGGTCACCGCAGACGTTCTTGCTCAAAGCGAATCCGTGTCACCGGAGGCAGGTTATGACACGACGACCGCAAACCGGGAGTGTGTGGAGCTCACGGCGGATCGCCAAAGCCTGTACTCGGATTTCGATTTTCTCGGGGACCGGAAGGACGCGGGCCTCAAGGGCACTGAGACGATTTCGTCGATCGTCTTCTTGCGTCAGAACGTGTTTCCGGATGCCGATCACCTTCTTGCTCGCGTCACAAACCGGTTCAACATAGTGACGCGAGAGTCCACGTTGCGTGCGGCGCTTCCCTTCGCCGTCGGTGACCGGGTCACCAATGAGGAACTTGAGGAAGCTGAGCGCATCTTGCGCCGCACCCGGTTCCTCTATGATGCGCGTGTGATCGTACAAAAGCGCTGCGCTGATGGCATTAGCCTGGCTGTAATCGTTCGCGACGTTTGGACGTTAACGCCAAGTCTGGGTTTTGCTCGTGCCGGTGGAGACAACCAGACCGATTTCGGAATCACTGAATCCAACCTTCTTGGCTTAGGAAAGGCGCTCTCCCTAAGCTATCAATCAGACCAGGATAGAGCCGGAGTTCAGTTTTCCTATTCAGATCCAAACATCGCAGGCACTCGATGGACAGCCAATCTAACCGCTACGAGCAATGATGATGGCGAAGTATTCGGTGCCCGCGTGGAACGCCCATTCTTCGCTCTGGATACGACGTGGGCAACCGGCGCGGCCTTCTCTTCCGTAACGCGAGAGCAGCCTCTTGAGTTTCTCAGTGAAACGCTCTTCGACATAGATGTCGAGCGTCAGACAGCGGAAGCTTTTATCGGTACTTCTCGCGGCCGCGTGCAGGGATGGGTAGATCGCTTCAGCTTTGGTTTTGCCTTCGACGATGAGCGCTACGAATTCCCTTCCGACTTCCCTGGCGATCAGCTTGTCGAGCGGCGCTTCGCCTACCCGTTTTTGGCCTGGCAACGCATCGAGGATCGGTTCGTGCGCGGTGAAAATCTTCAGCGGGTCGAACGCACTGAGGACTTGAACCTGGGATTGCGTACCTATGCGCGGGTAGGTTGGTCGACTGATGCCTTCGGCGGCGACGAGAGCACTCTGCTTTACTCTGCTGGCGCATCGAAACGCTGGTACCTGACAGAATCTCAGCTAGTTGGTTTTTGCGCCGGACTAAGCGGCCGCTACGATCTGGATTCGGGGCGGGGCACCGAAGACTTCATCTCCAGAGCAGAACTCGACTACTTATTGCGTTCAAATTCTCGCATCGGCCTGTACGCACGCCTGCGTTTGAACTTTACCAGAGACCTGGATCCAGAATCGCAACTCACCTTGGGTGGTGATACTGACTTGCGTGGTTATCCAAGTCGATACCAGCCAGGGGATCGCAGTTATCTTGCGACGCTGGAGCAGCGCTATTACTCAGACTGGTCTCCTTTTGGGCTGTTTCGCGTGGGTTTTGCCGCCTTCGTCGATGTAGGTCGGGCGTGGTTCGGTGAAACTGCCCCCGAGTGGGTGCCCGAACGCAGCGGAGATCACTTTGGGACACTCTCCAATGTCGGCCTTGGTCTGCGACTCGAGTCTATAAGAACACGACGCGACCGTGTGCTGCACATAGACCTTGCACATCCGCTCGTTGACGGTCCCGGGGTCGATAGCTTTCAGCTTGTCTTAACGGCTAAACGCTCTTTATAGGGCATAGTTTCCATCGTTACATTGGAAACACGCTCCCGGTGAACCCATGAGGGCAGTGCTCGAATCCAGCTGGTGTCGGCGTCGCGCCACGGAGCGTTGATTAATCTGTTGCAGCAGCGAAGCTACGTGCGAGAGTTTCGCAAGCTTTGCGCCAAGGCGGCCCCGGATTTATTTTTGCGCGCGACTAGTTGCCACGTAGGCCGTGTAGTGCCTCGCGCAGATTGCCAGTCTCGAGGTATGCCGGGGATGTTCTTCGGCGAGCAGGACGGTTCGATGGTGGATACACTGCAACCAGCGTATTGGGCGTGGCTACGAGCGCAGAAAAACTGTCTAGAAACAACACTACTGCTTCCTGATTGTCCGCGGTACTTACACGACTGTTGCCCCGTAGCGCAGTGCCGTTGTGGCGCCGCGAAGCCATTA
Source organism: Pseudomonadota bacterium (assembly GCA_039111155.1). GTDB lineage: Bacteria > Pseudomonadota > Gammaproteobacteria > Pseudomonadales > Halieaceae > Congregibacter. Next base: position 33,690 of record JBCCPL010000008.1, read on the forward strand.
CGATTCTAGGTCGAAGAGACCGGAATTCGGTTTGCCATTGGGGTCCTGCAGGTCCATAAACTGCGGCCTCTCCAAACACTACCGCGATGACGCCATCCGACTGTAGATCACTTCGGAGCCTCAGTTTGCGATCAACCCAGGCCAGTACCTGTGAGCGCAACCCGGTCCGTGCCAGAGCCCTGGATGTACGAACAGAATCCCGTAGCGCCTGCTGTTCTGCTCGGGCTAGGTCTAGCTCATCTGCATCGATCGCCGTGGATGCAGATACGCTCTGGTCGGCTGCCAGGGCCCGCGAGCGGGTCGCCGCCGCCTGCCGCCTTTGCGGCGTTATCGCAGACATTTCGCGATCGGGTATTTGTAACCGATCACCGGGAAAAATGAGATTGGGGTTTGGACGCAGTGCCCGAAACTGGGCGTTTGCTGGGTCGTGATAGAGATCCCTCCACGACGACAACCCGAAGGCACGCGCTATGCGACTCAGATTGTCTCCTCGAACAACGGTATAAGCCCTCATCCGGTTCTCCCAGCTTCGCGAGGTCGTCTATGCAGTCAACGTAGGCCACAGTAAGGGCCTCAACAAATAATGCGTCGTTTTTTGCGGACTGTTGCACACTGCCTCGTGTGAACGCCCGCTCTGTTCCCCCTGCAGCGAAAGGCAGCAGAGTAATACTCTCGCATTTAGTGCGCCGTCTGCGACGCCCGACGGACTTCGCCACGCTTACGTTTATTCGCGTCGAGCAATAGCCGCAGATCTGGAGAATGCGGAGCGCAATTGTGAGCCGGGGTCGTGTGCTGAAGAGTGCCAATCCCCTGAGCATGGATCCAATTATGAGTGCTCTTGATGCGATTAAGGCCGGTCTTGCACTTTTCAAGGAAGATCTCAGTATGATCGTGTTTGATATAGACAAGCTTCAGCAATGGGTCCACAAAACTGCACCACCAAACGATGAGCGAAGACACTAAAGCTGCGATGCAGCAGCGAGTTGATCGGATCAGAATTTTCCGGGACGAACTGGCCGCTTTGGAGCGGAATCAGGTGTTGGTCTTGTCTGAAGATCAGCAGGCGGCGACCAGAGACTATCACGACAGCTTGCTGCAACGGTTAGTCGAGACGTACGACGTCGACACCACGGATGCGCAAAAGAAGCTATCGCTTGGAATGCAGGTGGCTTCATTGCTCGGTGCACTGGCGTTAGCGATCAGCGTGTTCTTTTTGTTCTTTCAGTATTGGGGTGCATTTTCGACGATTCAGCAAATCGGTATTCTGCTTACAGCCCCCCTGTTGATGCTGGTCTGCTGCGTCGTGGTAGCCGATCGGGAAGCCACGGGCTATTTCGCAAAGGTTTTGGCGCTAATCACCTTCGCCTGCTTCGTTTTAAATATTTCAGTACTGGGTCGAATCTACAACATCACGCCGTCGGACGGCGCGTTTTTCGTCTGGGGTGTACTCGCTTTTCTGCTGGCCTATTGCTGCAACGTGCGCCTTTTGCTGGTAGCCGGGATCGTCTGCATCGGCGGCTTGTTGGCCGCACGAGTGGGGGCCTGGTCCGGAATTTACTGGGTGGACTTCGGTGCGCGACCGGAGAATTTTTTGCCAGTAGCGGTACTGCTCTTCGCATTGCCCTTTGTCCTTGCGAGTTTTCACCGTGGCTTCACTGGCTTCACTGGCTTTCTGGCGATTTATCGGGTTTTTGGCCTCATCGCATTTTTTGTCCCCGTGCTGATCCTGTCGTACTGGGGCAGTGCCAGCTATCTGACGATCAGCAATGACGTAGTTGAAGTCCTGTATCAGGTGATCGGTTTCGCGGTCAGCGCAGCGCTCATAGCTGTTGGCGTCAAGCGTGGTCTGAATGATGTTGTGAATACGGCCAACACGTTTTTCATACTGTTTCTCTATACCAAGATCTATTCCTGGTGGTGGGACTTGATGCCTAAGTATCTGTTCTTCCTACTCGTTGGATTGGTGGCATTGTTGCTGCTGTTTGTATTTAAACGCCTCCGCTCAACCACCTGGGGAGAACCGCAGAGTGTCCTATCATGAAGAGGCTCCTCACTTCAAAGGCCCTGATTGCCGGTGTCGTTTTAATCCTGTCGACCAATTTGATCGTGATCCGTGGGGCGCTCGGGAATAGAGCGGGGAATCCCGACGCGCGGCTTGAGCTGACCGAGCGCGAACTCAGTCTTAACTCTGGCTTATTACGAGAGAATAGCGGTATTGGTCTGAGACTGAATGTTCAGCACAGCTATCGAACCGACGAATCCTGGCTCGATGCAAGTAAGCTGAAGGCGCTTGGTTTTCGAGTTCCCACAGGAAGGACCGAATGGGAGATGCAGCGCTGGGCCGAGAAGCAGCTGCCCAGGTCGGTCTATATTGTCCTGGAGTTTGACGGTGCCGCGCACGGTGCTGCAGTCGAAGCAGCCCGAGCGCAGCTCGAGGAGTCCAAACGAATTCTGGCTGCAGACCCTGATAACAAAACATTTCAAAACCGCATCGAATCGAACCAGAAAAGTCTGGAGCGGCTTACTATCACGGCCTCAAGGTTGTACTCGGTCGATGTTGGGCCGGACCCTCAGGCACTAAGGTCGCAGTACCGTGACAGGTCAAGATATATCATCGCGCCGGGTTTGGTACGCCCCTACTACATCATCGATGATCAGAAGCGTCCAAAGCTGGTGGGTGCTATCCAGCGCATTCACGTGACCACAATCCATGTGCCCTATGAGCATCGCAACGCAATAGACAGTCTGCTGCCGCGGGATTCATATAATGCTCTCTTACTGCGTCCCCCGCGTTACAAGGTCACTCTCGCGTATGGCAGTCGTTACGAGCCTTGGGTAGAGTCGATTGAGGCTCTTGAGAAAGTTGAATAAACGAACACTGCGATCGCCCTTTCGTCACATGACAATGAACCGGGCGAAACGCAGATGAGTTTTCGACTCCAATGGATTCGTATCGATCTCGCTGCGCCTGCGGCCCGGCGTATGACCGATCAGGAATCGATACCTTGATTCAGAACATGACCCCTAACGCGTTGATCGTACGTGTCATCATGTACTACGCAGTCTTGGTTGCTCTCGTGTTGGCTCTGATCTCGCTTGTCCCGGAGTCGCTGCAGTATCTTCCCTTCGGCGGGTTGGACGCCATTGATCGCGCCGATATCGAGGTGACTGAAACTTCTCTTCGGGTACCTAAGGAGTTACTGGATCGGCGGGGTGTACGCTCCTCACCAAAGGGTATCTTTGCGTCCAGTCTGTTTCTTCTGACTACGCTCATTTCCACGATCCTAGTAATGATCCCTGTTACCTGGGCTTACTCGGCCACGCGTTTTGATTCGGGACCTTCGAAGAACTTCGTTCGCGCTCTTATCCTCATGCCCATCTGCGCGACGACGGTTGTATTACTGATCCAGGACAGTCTTGCATTGGCTTTCGGTCTTGCGGCGATGGTTGCGGCCGTGCGCTTTCGTGTGAGCCTTCGTGAAACTATCGATGGAATCTATATCTTCGCCGCAGTCTGCGTGGGACTCGCAGCAGGGATTGGGTATCTGGGCATTGCTCTGGTGATGGCCATCATCTTCACGCTTGCGACCGCCGTTATGTGGAAGGTCGACTACGGCCGCAACCCCATCGACGACTCGAGACAGAGGGCCGCCAAGTCAAAACTGGAAAAAAGGCTCGACCCCGGCCCGTAGCTCTCTGCCATAGGCCCAGGCGTCAGAATCGGCACGCTAGTCGGAAAAGCCAACGGAGCCGTGTAGTCAAGTGAGCAGTTCGCTGGCCTATGGCGGAGGCTGAAAAATCTCATCATCGACTTTCGGAACCGCCATATTGGTGACCTCACACTAGTAGCCTGAAAAAAGTTTCCTCCTCGCCCAAGGATGCCGTTATTCCCCGCGTCTAATCCCCTACACTGAATAGTCTTGGGGGCTGCGGTCCTGCACAGATTGATAACCAATCCGCGCAAAGCTACAAGAGAAAGTCCTGTCGCCTGCCAGAAAGAGTGGACAGCCATCGAACCCGTGGATCAACGAAACAGCGACGATGGTTCCAATTGCTCTCTTGCCTGCAGCGACGCCATGGCGGAACCCACCGAGACGCTCGTCCTCGCCGCACAGGCGGGTGATGCAGATGCGTTTGAACAACTCCTGAGTGATCAGTACGACACTATTTATCGATTTGCCCTGCACTGGACTGGAGTAGTGGCAGATGCGGAAGACATCGCCCAGGAAACCTGCATCAAGCTGGCTCGTGCGTTGCCGTCGTATCGCTTCGAGGCGTCGTTCTCTACCTGGGTTTATCGGGTAGTCGTGAACTGCGCAAAGGATTATCGGCGAAAGGGTGCCCGGCACAACGCCCAAGAGACTGCTGGTGATGGATCGGACGTCACGTTAGACGAGGCATCACGCAGCGTTGAGTCTCAGGTGTCTGTGCTAGAGACCTTGTTAATGCTGGATGAGTTGCCGGACGGGATTCGTGAGACCTTGCTTCTGGTTCATGCCGAGGGAATGACTCACGAGCAGGCTGCGAAGGTTCTGGAGATCAAAGAGAGTACGGTGTCGTGGAGGCTGCATGAGTTTCGCAAACGGTATCGACAAGCGCTGAGTGATGGAGTCATTAACCATGACTGAAGACGATAAGCTCGACGCGACGTTACGCCAAATGCTTCGACGATCCGAGGTGCCTGTAGACCCAGATGTGAAGCGGCGATCGCTCAGTGTCGCCCGCGAGGTCTTTGAGCAACACTATTCCGCCGTTGAGTCTGGGAACAATGAATCGTCGCAAGGTAATCGCTCGCAAGATGAATTGAGAGCCTCCAAAGTATCGCCAGAAGGCCAAGGATTTTGGCAACGCCTGCGTCTCATATTCGGTATTAATCCGAATCAGGAGACCCAGAACATGAACACCTTGCCCTACTTCCGATACGGCTCGTTGGCGACCGTAGGCGTTTCGATACTGGCCGTTGCATTGTTGCTGCAGCAGAACCGCTATCTACAGGACTCACAACCTGCGCAGGAAATCGCTCAGTCCGGCATAGAAGAGGTTGTTGTCACAGCATCGCGCCTGGGGCCGGCAGAAGTTAAAGAAGAGCTCGCGAGTGATAGGCCCCTGGTGGCAAAACGCCGGGCCGATGCCCAGCCCCCGGCTGTGGAGTTTGCGAGCGCCGCCTCAGCAGCTCAACCCACAGCTGATCGCGCTCTTGCTATTGCGCAGGGCAAGCCCTTTAGCGGCGCGGATGAAGCGGCCGGCTTTACACCCAGGGTATTTCGCGACTCGAGGCCCGAAGTGGAACTCAACGAAAAAGGTCGTGATCGATTCCCCACATACGAGCCAAACTCAGTCAAGCTTGTCAGTGAGGATCCGATCTCCACGTTTTCCGCAGACGTCGACACAGCGTCCTACAGCTTTACCCGACGCCGACTGAACAACGGTGTGCTACCCCCGGCTGATGCCGTGCGGGTCGAGGAATTCATCAACTACTTCGACTATGACTACCCGCTGCCTCGCGAAAAAGATCAACCGTTCGCACCGTCAGTCGCACTGGTTGATTCTCCGTGGTCCGACGACCGCTTGCTGTTGAAGATTGGCATTCAGGGATATGACATCGCCACCGAGAGCAAACCTCGCTCGAATCTGGTCTTTCTTCTGGATGTGTCTGGATCGATGCGCAGCCAGGACAAGCTCCCGTTGGTGCAGCGTTCAATGGAGATGTTGCTGACAACGCTGGAGCCGAGTGACACGGTTGCCATCGTGGTTTACGCGGGAGCTGCCGGGGCGGTCCTCGAGCCTACGCCGGTCAGTGAGAGGCAGAAAATAGTGGAAGCATTGCGAAGGCTGTCCGCCGGTGGATCTACTGCCGGAGGTCAGGGTTTACGATTGGCTTACGAACTGGCCGAAAGTCAGTTTGATCCCGACGCGGTAAATCGGGTGATTCTGGCGACCGATGGCGATTTTAACGTAGGGATTTCAGACCAGCGTGAACTCAAGTCCTTTATTGAGCGCAAACGCTCGGCTGGCATTTTCCTATCAGTGCTCGGCTTTGGTGAGGGAAACTACCAGGATGCACTCATGCAGACTCTGGCCCAGAACGGCAACGGGGTTGCGGCCTACATCGACACTCTTTCTGAGGCGCAAAAAGTGCTGGTAGAGGAATCCCGTTCCAGCTTGTTTCCCATCGCTCAGGACGTGAAGTTTCAGGTGGAGTTTAATCCGTCGCAGATTCGCGAGTACCGCCTGATTGGCTACGAGACGCGTCAGCTGCAACGCGAGGAATTCAACAATGACGCGGTGGACGCGGGCGATATTGGTGCCGGGCATCGAGTCACGGCGTTATACGAGCTGACCCCGAGCGGCAGCAGTAATCCGCAGATTGATGCGCGTCGCTATGAACGGTCGGTTCGGGAGACGTCTAGAAGTGACGAAATCGCGTTTCTGAAGATTCGGTACAAAGCTCCCGGCTCCAAGCAGTCTCAGCTCATTGAGCGAGTTATCTCCGACAGCGACCGAACTTCGCTGGTGGGCGATACCGCCTTTGCAGTGGCAGTTGCGGCGTTCGGGCAACTCGTAACTGGTGCCCGTTACACCGGTGACTTCAGCTTTGACGACGTGATTGACCTGGCGCAGCGAAGCAAAGGATCCGATCCCTATGGATATCGAACCGAGTTTATTCAGCTTGCACGCAAGGCGAAGACAGCGGCCGCCATGTCAATCACAAACTGAACTTGGGCAAGTTGCAGCAACGCCTGTTCTGATTCGTACAGGCGTTGCGACCTGCATGCCCGTTATCCAGTCTTAAGACTCCAATCAGCGGTAGTCGGGATGTAGGCTAGCTCTTGCATGTCTCGGAACTATCTCGTAGCTATCTCTTAGCTACACGTGACAACGAGCGAGTTTCTTTAGCCGCCGAAAAAGGCGGGGAACCACGTGGTGTTGTTGAGTACTGCGAAGTGCACCGTCAAAGAAACAGCAGCAACACCACCGAGGAGGAGCGGGATTCCAACCGTGGGGTTAACTACAGTCCACATTTTTCCGTTATTCATCTCTTAGCTCCTTTTCAACCCAGCCAGGGCGACAGTGAATAAGCGAGGGCGTGCGCAATCAGCGAAATACAAAAGAACACGCGTGTTCCGTCAATGATGTACTTATGTACTTCCTCGGACTCGCGAATAGTCAAACCCGTCGGAAATACCTTTTCTCCAGTCTCGTTCATGATTACTGCTCCAATGTGGTCGAGGTAAGAAGTGCGTCCGGTCCCAGAGCAGGTGTGGCCGACGACTCGCGCGGCCACACCCGATTGGGTTCTAGCTCAGGAAGAATTTCTTTTTCGTGAGAGTCGGCAGGCCGAGCATGTTTGACAACGGTGTCCCACCCGCCGTGCTCGTCGACATTCCGAACGACGAGTATTTACCTTCCATCCTTTCGCTCTTGGTAGAGAGTCCGACCATTGAAGACAGCGGGGTTGCGCTGGACGTCGCAAAGCCCATTCCGATCATCTTGGAGAACTTGAAGTCGGATGCCAGGGGTGAAAAGAAGCGCGACAAGTGGGTCAGGCCTGCGCTCTTTGTTCCCATTCCAAAAGCTCCCGAGAATGTTCCATTGGACAATACCTTGAGTCCCAGCATGTGAGAGAACGGCGCCGTCTGTTGCGAGTAGGGAACGTAGGGCTGGGGCTCGGGTTTTGGCGCGTTTTCGTCCTCTGTCAGGAAGTAACGCCGTTTGCTCAGGGTCGGCATGTTGAGAAATGTAGATAACGGAGTCTCACGTTTGGCTTTGACGGGGATGCCAAACGACGATGTCTTGCCTTCCATGCGCGTGCTTTTGGTCGAAAATCCAATCATGTTCGAAAGCGGCGTCGCACTCGCAGAGGAGAAGCCCATCCCGATCTTCGACGAAAACGTGAAGTTCGATGACAGCGGCGAGAACCAGCGAGAAAAGTGGCTCAAGCCTTCCTGCTTGGTGTTCAGACCGAGGAAACCGGATAACGTACCATCGGAGAGGGTGCCTAGACCCAGTACATCCGAAAACATCCAGTTACGCTCGGCAAACGGCACCGTGGGCTCTGGGGTTTCTATGTGGTAGACATCGAGCGGATCGTGAGCATCTAAAATCCGCTCTGCTTGCAGCGAACCGTAAACCGGCGGATTCATTACCAAGAGAGTGTTGCCCTCGTCCAGGCGACTGGTATAGAACTCGGTATATCGGCCCATCCATTCACCAGCTCGGACCGCATCTGCGGCGCTGGCGCTGGACGCGCTGCCGCTTTCAACTTCAGTGAGACCGTCTGCTGCTTCTGCGCTGGACTCGCTTGGGGGCGCGAGCATAACGATAGATCGGCGGTTGTACCCCGCCTCAAGAGCGGCATCCATGGCCGCCTGCGCCTGCGACTCGGACGCGTAACACCGTGCAACGAAAATCATAAACTCCTCCTGCGTGCAAGGTTATTTTGCAAGTGGTACGCCCTTGTCTATGTTTTGGACTGCTTGCGCGGTTTGGCTCTTCTATAAAGGCGCAACGCTTTGGGGTGTTACTGAGCAAAAACGTAGCAGTGCATTCGAACTACGTTCCCTGCTGATGACCGCGGCTAAATATCGGTTTTTAAAGCTGAAAATCAAATTTAGGTTGGGCAGTCGTCACGTACTTCGAATAGGAAAAAACACTGCCATTCCTAGTTACTCAATCACCCGAAAAAATTTTAGGGAGGTGGTGCGCCGTTAAGTTACCGATGGCAAATATCACGCAGGCCTACCGGGATTACACCTTGCAGTCGGGCAACGGCTAATCCGGGGTAGGTGAGGTAGCCGAACTCGCTTGGGTGCTCGTGCGCAACGGCGTGTGTGGTTGTTTGGTCTGGGGGGAGCAGGAAACGCTTAATGAGGTTCTCTGAGTGTAGAGGGGTTCCCTAGCTACTTTCGTAGCGCGCTAAAAACATAGTCACTGCTTCTGAAATAACCGCGTCTCGCTCATGCTCAGGCGGTGAGCTGCGATACCCCGCTAGCACCGGCCAAAAAAGTGATCCTTTCAATAGTGAGTAGAACTGCGCTGCCGCCAGTGCGCTGTTTTTCACTGTTAGCCTGCCGTCGTTCGAGGCGGCCTCGACCCAGCATTCCAGCGGGTCCACGCTTCCATTCCAATCCTTGAGTAAGTCATCGAAAGCATCTCGGAAGGTGCCCAACTCTGCGATGAACACTCGAAACATGGCGATGTAGTCAGGCTGAGTAACCTGCGAGATCTCCCGATTGGCGATCTCCGTGAGCTGATCATCCAGCGATCGATCCGAACTGTAAGCCACATTTATTGCCTGGCGGAGTTCCTCCATGAACTGCGCCGCAATGGCCATAAACAGCGCCTCTTTGCTGGGGAAGTGGTTGTAGACCGTGCGTTTGCTCACCTGAGCGCTCTCTGCGATTCGGTCCATGCTGGTATCACGAAATCCCGCATCCAGACATTCGGCCCGCGCCGCAGCGAGGATGTCCAGACGCTTTCGCTGTGACAGTGTCAGTTTGCATTGGGCAATGTTCATGGTGCAAAAACTACACTATAGGGTTTACATCTTCAATTCTATGGATAAACTACACCGTATAGTTTACTTATGTTCCAAGCAGCGAATTTGCCTTGCAAACATTGAAGAATCGGACATCCCAAAAGTCGCAATATCAAAAGCGCAAGCCCTACCGGGTCACCGACAGCAGTTCTGGTATGGGTTTGGAGGTCGCGGCAATCCTGGCAGAAAAGGGTGCCGACATCGTCAACGCCTGTCGAAGCCTCCCAAAGGCCGACGCTGTGAAAAAAACTCTGGGGGTGACGTGGACGTTCTGATCCCGCGTACCCCTGTTTGGATCAAGCTGGTTCTCAACATAGTTGGAGTCGGCCTCACCGCCGCGCTGCTTGCTGCAGGTGCTCACGCCGAGGTTGGAGCTGCGAAGGTCGATGGTCTTTTCGTAAACGATATAGGTTCGCACAAGATGAGCTTTGTAAAAGCAGCCTCTCAGGTGGTTTTTGCGCAACAGCGTGATAAGTCTCCGAGTAATCCGATTCCGATGCGACAAATCGAAACGGGGTCGTTGATTGATGCGCAAGGTCCGGTGCTCTACCGCCTTGGCCACTCTTCGATATTGCTCAAACTGGGAGGCGACTTCGTGCTGATTGATCCCGTATTTAGCGAGCGTGCCTCACCACTCCAATTGCTTGGTCCGCGTCGCTTCCACCCAGCACCAATAACGATTGCATCCCTGCCAAAAATCGACGTTGTCGTGATAAGCCACAACCACTACGACCATCTCGATAGAGGCTCAGTGCTTCAGCTCGCTGACAAGGTGGATCATTTCCTGGTACCGCTCGGTGTTGGTGCGCATTTGAAGGCATGGGGTGTGGATGAGTCGGCGATCACCGAGATGGACTGGTGGGAGGAGACCGCGATCGGTGACCTTTCTTTCGCCGCCACGCCGGCACAGCATTTCTCGGGAAGATCTTTGACGGATAGAAACAAAACCCTATGGGCCAGCTGGGTGATCCGAGGTGGCGGGGCGAATCTGTTCTTCAGCGGAGATTCGGGCTACTTCGATGGTTTCAAGCAGATTGGTGAGCGCTACGGCCCTTTCGATATCGCGATGGTCGAGAACGGTGCCTACAACGTCGCTTGGCGAAAGGTCCATATGATGCCCGAAGAAAGCGTACAGGCTCACCTGGATTTACGCGGCCGCGCGATGCTTCCGATTCACAACTGCACCTTCGATCTATCTACTCATTCCTGGTATGAGCCTTTGGATCGTGTGAGTGTGCTTGCCGCAGATCGCGGTATTCACTTGCTGACACCGGTCATCGGTGCGCCGGTTCAAATCCTCGCACCACAGCCGACGTACGCCTGGTGGCGTGGTGCGAAAGAGGAGATGGTCGCAGTGGCTAACGGCTCGGAGGGAGTCTGAACGGAAGCCCTAGACCTTTACTAGCTCGACAACACCAGTTGAGCCGGACCTGAAATTCGGCGAGAGCCCGGGAAGAGGGACTGCTCTCCGAAACCCGTAAGGAGTGCACCGGAAAAAGCCAGCTGCAGGAAGAAAAAGGTAACAGCGCGTTCATTCTGTCTATGGACCATCACTGTTGCCCATAAGTGCTTCCATCAGGTCGTATAACCCGCCCGGATCGATCGCAATAATGACTTCTGCTTTTTGTTCTCCAAGCCCTGGTTGGTAGTGCTCATCCCAGGAGAGGGTGTTGCCATAGCCCGGACCGAAGTGTGTGTCCACATCGACATACAGTTCTTTCGACTCCCGAATCAGATACGGTTGCAGCCAAATACCCGCGGCGATCTCATCCCACAGCGGAAAGCCCGGCTCCATTCCCTGGATGGACTCGGCAAGTAAAGGGCTGGCGACGCTCACCATTCGCTCCTTGAGTTCCGGTGTGATCTGGGTGGCGGTCGACGGGTCGACGGGAACCATCACTATTCGTTTCCAGGGGCTTCGCGCGACGATGCTCGCACTTTCCGGGTCCCAGAAAACGTTGAACTCCCTTCGGGGCGAGTTCACAAATTCCCGCGCAAACTCAGCGGCGGATCGGTTGTCCAACGCCTGCATCGGTCGCAGGCTGCCTCCCATATAAATGAGCTCTTTAGCAGCCTCGGCAAAGCGCGGATCCAAGCGCTGAGCCAGAGCGAGGTTGGTCATGGGGCCTGTCGCGAAGATGCTGATTTCGCCGGGGTAGCGTCTGACCATTCGGACTAGGAAGTTTGCTGCGATCTCATCGGCGGCTTCTGTGCTTGGATTACCGCCTGGCAGATCGACGTCATCGAATGGGCCGAAGTAAGGTGGCTGGGTTTGTTGAGTCGGCTCGACCCACTCCCGCATCCATGCACCTTTCCACACCAGTTTTCCGTACAGCGCCTCGAAACGCTCTGTGAGACGCTCGGAGTTGAGCAGCGGGAACGTCGCGCCCTCAATAACCGGGATGTTCGTATCGCCGCTAATCTCGAGCCCCCGCAGCGACTGCGCAGTCACGCGATTCGCCCAGGTGTTTCCGCTCACCGTGGTAATACCGAGAACCTCAACATCAGGCGCATTCAGGAGCATGTAATGCATAAGTCCAAACGCATCGTCATCGATGATGACTTTGCGCGATTGCGCCGATGCCCCGCTGGCAAACACCAACGTCGCAGAAAAAAAGATGACCAGCAGATGGGATAGCATACAGCTACGCAGATGCACAGATGGCTCCTAGCAAGAGTGACAGGCACCGCCAGTATACCCGGCGGTCACTCCGCAGCCTTGAAGTCGGCTTCAATTCGCCGATGAAACAGCCAGCCTAGGGATTCTCGACCAGCGAGCAGCAACGCATTTCGATCCAGTACGGCGGAATCTCGGAGTAGCTTCGCCGATTGGATTCAAGCGTACTGTTTTTTAGCTGTACCCAGTCCACCCCGTTGCGCGAGCCCACACCCCACACGTTGCGCGCCGGTGTTTTCGGAATGTCTGTGGCCCCGCTACCCTGATGAAATCCATCCAGGGTATCGATCAGATACTCGCCGTCCGGTGAGGTCCGAACCCCGGTTACGTGCTCAACGTGCTTATAACCTGGCGAATCGTCTTCCTGCTTGTCGGCATGCACTGCCAGCGAGCAGTCATAGCGGGGTTTGGTTGACGCCATGGTCGTGCTCAGGGCTCGAGCAACACGCACAACAGCGCCCCGTTCAGATACTTTTCCGGGGAGCGTCGTCAGGCAATTCAGCGCTCGCTGCGGCGTACTGTAGTGACCGTAGCCCCGGCGTTGCTGATCGGGCGTCATTCCAGGTTCGTTACCGTGGAATCGATCCAGAAGTGTAACGACGTCCGGGTTCAAATGCTCACCCCGAAACGCCTCGTCCGGGGATAAAACGCCAAGTCGCACCAGGGAGTGAATGATCGAGATATTGCCGCAGCGGTGTCCGTGCTTCTTGTCTTTTTCATCCGGGGCCTGGTCTCCATCCCCAGATTCCTTAAGCCATTCGATCATATCTCTTACGTGGCTGCAGGATGTCTTATCGGCTGAGCTTTCAAGAAGAGCTTCGAGCGCCCAACCGTCGTCGTCCTGAATCAATACCGGGAGTTCCGCCTCGATGGCGTTGATGAAGCTCGGGTAAAAATTCCGACTGCTTTCGACCGCTTCTATCCGCTCTGTGAGCGCCGCCAGCACTGCGCGCGCTTGCGGATCAGCGGCGTGCAAACCAAGCGCTTCCCAATCGCTGGAACTCAGAACCCGGCACGTGCGTGTTGGTGGCAGCGCCCGTTCATTAACGAAGCAGGGTCCGTCCATGACGATTGCGGTTGGGGCAGTTGGATTTGCAGAACAGGCCGAGAAAAGGAGTGCGGCGCAGGCGAGCGACCAACGAGACAAAAGTCCAGACAGTGCAAACGGACTTGGCCGAAGCTGAAGGCTAACTCTGTGCATGGCTTTCACCCATCCTAGACGCGACGCCTTGTCTTTGATTAGTAGTTGGCGCGTGTCTTACTTCTTATTCTCCGCCCTGTTAGCGTATCGCATCGCAGAGATTTTTCCAGAACCCTTTCACAACAGCTAAGTTCGGTGCCCCACTGTCATCTCGCCCGATCCGAAAACGGCTGCCAAGTCGCGGTTGACGGGCTCAGCCTTCGTCATTTGCTTGTAAGCACTCTCACGTGACGCCGGTTCTCTGATCACATGGAGGTAGTTGCGCTCCGAAGAATTTTCCCGGTGCATTGATCTTGTCCCATGAAACTCTCTACGGCGGTGACAATGCAAAGGTGTGTCCAAAGCCACTTATTCGGGCTTGTCGAGAAAACAGCAGTTTGGTGTAAACGGCATCCTGAAGGCGTTTGAGTACACGGTCTACGCTTCCGCCTGTACACGTGGGGAGTTGAGAACTTCGTCGTTGTGCTCTCCGAGTAAAGGTGGCGGCCGCTGATACTCAACGGGCGTTCGGGAGAATTTCAGTGGGTTACCAACCAGAGACAGAGCCCCGTTTTCTGGATGATTCATTTCGACAATCATCTCGCGTGCCCGAACCTGCTCGTTCGCAAAAACCTCGTCGATTGTGTTGATCGGACCGGCCGGTACGCCGCTTGCCTGACAGGCTGCGAGCCAGTGGGAAGACGAGTGCTGTTCGAAGACAGGATTCAATTGGGCGAGAAGCGAATCGCGATTCGCTACTCTTGCCGCATTGGTCGAATATGCCGGGTCCAGTGCCAGATCAGAGCGATCGACGATCTCGCAAAGCCTGCTGAACTGTGAGTCGTTACCCACCGCAAGGATAAAGTGACCGTCGGCGGTGGTGAAACTCTGGTAGGGCACAATATTCGGATGGGCATTGCCAAGACGGCCCGGGACCACGCCGCCCACAAGGTAGTTGGTCGCCTGGTTGGCAAGGCAAGCGGCGGTCACATCCAGAAGTGAAATATCGATGTACTGGCCGCGACCAGAACTCGCTCGCTCATGCAGCGCCGCCAGGATTCCGTTACTTGCATAGAGTCCCGTCAGGATGTCTGAGAGCGCCACGCCAATCTTTTGCGGCCCGGCTCCGGGTTCTCCATCGCGTTCACCGGTCACGCTCATCAGGCCGCCCATAGCCTGAACAAGGAAGTCATAGCCTGGAAGCTCTCGGTACGGTCCGGTCTGACCGAAGCCGGTGATCGAGCAGTACACCAGGCGGGAGTTCCGTGCTGCGAGGGTCTCGTAGTCAATGCCCAGTTTGCTCGTGGCGCCGGCCTTGAAATTTTCAAGGAGCACGTCGGCCTGTGCCACTAGTTTGTACAGCGCCGCTCGCCCTTCATCGCTTTTCAGGTCCAGGGTCACGGAGCGCTTACCCCGATTTGCGCACAGATAATACGCTGACTCACCACTGTCGGTGCCGGTCCAGGGTGGGCCCCAGCGACGGGTATCGTCGCCATGCCTGGGATTTTCAACCTTTATGACATCGGCACCCATGTCGGCGAGTAGCTGACTCGCCCAGGGGCCCGCCAGTACCCTCGACAGGTCGAGGACCTTAATACCGCTGAGTGCTCCCATACCGAATCGGGTTCAGAATGCGGGTATGTCGGTCTGCGTACGCCCTAGGATCAACGCATGAATATCGTGCGTACCCTCATACGTATTGACGACCTCAAGATTGACCATGTGCCGCATGACCGGGTACTCGTCAGAGATGCCGTTGCCGCCCAGCATGTCACGCGCCAGCCTCGCGACCTGCAGTGCCTTGCCGCAGGAGTTGCGCTTTATGAGTGAGATAAGCTCAGGCGCGATTCCGTCGCTGTCCATAAGTTGGCCCGCGCGGTAACAGCCCTGTAATCCCAGAGAGATCTCGGTCTGCATATCGGCGAGCTTTAACTGGATTAGCTGGTTTGACGCCAGAGGTCGGCCAAACTGCTTGCGCTCCATGGTGTAGTCACGCGCGGCGTGCCAGCAGGTCTCGGCGGCGCCGAGCGCGCCCCAGGCTATACCGTAGCGCGCATTGTTGAGACAGCCGAAAGGTCCTTTCAGCCCCTGGACTCCCGGCATGAGCTGATCTTCGCTCACGAAGACATCGTCCATGACAATCTCGCCGGTAATCGAAGCGCGTAGCGCCAGCTTGCCTTCAATTTTTGGCGCACTCAGGCCTTCCATGCCTTTCTCTAAAATGAAACCCCGAATTTGGTCATCGTCTGTCTTGGCCCAGACAATAAAGACATCCGCAATGGGACTGTTGCTGATCCACATTTTGGCACCGCTAAGTCGATAACCACCGTCCACACTTCTAGCCCGGGTGATCATGCTCCCCGGATCTGAGCCATGGTCGGGTTCCGTAAGTCCAAAACAGCCGATCCACTCGCCCGTGGCAAGCCGAGGTAAATACTTCTCTCGCTGGGCTTCGGTGCCGAATGCGTAAATCGGGTACATCACCAGGGAAGACTGCACGCTTAGCATCGAGCGATAACCGGAATCCACGCGCTCGATCTCTCGGGCAATGATTCCGTAGCTGGTGTAGTCCACCCCCGGGCAGCCGTAGCCTTTGATGGTGGACCCCAGAAGGCCGACCTCGCCCATTTCCCGAAATATCTCCGGGTCTGTCTCTTCCGCTCTAAACGCACTCTGCACACGCGGCAGAAGCTTCTCGGTAGCGTACTGAGCGGCGCTGGCCTGCACCATGCGCTGCTCGCCAGTGAGTTGCTCATCGAGCAGGAATGGGTCTTGCCACTTGAGTTTTGTCCAGGGCCTGGGGGTTGCAGCAGTCACGGCGAAGTTTTCCACAATTTCAAATTGCGGAAACGTTAGCATCTCTTACACTATTCGAAAAATATATATAAATTATATGATCAATATATATAAGATATGGATATCAAGCGTCTAAAGATCTTTGTTGCGGTCGTTGACGAAGGCGGTTTCAGTGCCGCGGCGAGAAAGCTGTACATGGCCCAGCCCGCCGTCAGTATCGCAATCCGGAAGCTCGAAGAAGAGCTAAAAGTAGAGCTGTTCGATGCTTCCGCGCGCCGGAAGCAGCTGACTCACGAAGGTGAGCGGTTGCTGCACCATGCCCGGGAACTGCTTCGGCAGGTAAGCAGGCTCGAGAGCGAAATCCACGGTCTCAGCGGAACCTTAACCGGACAGCTGACTGTAGTCTGTCCATCGATGCTGGCAACCTACTTTCTCCCGGACCTGCTAGGCCAGTTCATGACGCAGCATCCCCAGCTGACCGCCTCTATTTCTCAACAGGGGACGCAGGACATCGAGAAAAAGCTCAGGCAGCGCGATATAGAGCTGGGTGTGATCGTAGGGGAACTCACCGAAAGCGACCCGGAACTCGAGGTTATCCCCTTGGTTCATGAACGCCTGTGTCTCGCCGTGAGTGAAGATCACGATTTCGCCAAGCGGCATTTTGTGAGGTACGAGCAGCTGCATGAAGTGCCTATGTTTATCTACGAATCCGGCTACTTCATCCGTAAGGCCTTCATGCGCGAGTGTGCGCGAGCCGGAGTTCAGCCGGACTTGAGGCTTCAGGCCAATTTCCTGCCTCTCCTGGTGCGTATGGCCCGCAACGGCGCAGGCGTCACGCTTGGGCTGCAGCTTATGAAGGATCAGGAAAAGGGGCTGTGTCTTGTGCCCCTGGTACCGGCGAGCACCCTGACTCTATTGCTGGCAAAACCTCGCGACAAAAGCATTTCGATCGTAAATCAGGCGTTTTTCGATTGGCTGGTTGAGGAATTTAGGAGCTGATTGAGCATTGAGTACGCAAAGCCAGCGGGCTAGCATCAGGGCTGACACGCTGTTCCCAGCGTTATCTTTTTTATTTCTGGTGCAGTTTTTACTCGAGGCGTGATGCAAAAAGGACTCAAGCTCTGGCACGAATACGTGGAGGCGGGCGACCCAGCTCTTCTCCCCGCGATGTTCACCGAAGACTGCGTGTTTATCTCTCCCGTTGTGCACACACCTCAGCGCGGGAGAGACATCACCGTACTCTATTTGAGTGGTGCCATGTACGTACTCGGGAATGGCTTTCGCTATCTCAAGGAAATCGTCACGGATACGCATGCGGCGCTGGAGTTTGAGTGCCAGGTCGATGACATCGTGGTGAACGGGATCGACATCCTGACCTTTTCAGAGGACGGCCTCATCAGCGAGTTCAAGGTGATGATTCGGCCTCTTCAGGCCGTAAATAAAGTTCATGCGAAGATGGGTGAGATGCTAGGGAGCCTCAAGAGCCAGTAGTGGTTCCTTTTTCCCTCAGCTCTCAACACACTCGAAAGTAGACGCCGGTGGATTCACCGGCAAATAGCGTGTCCTGGGTGTGGCGATACCCAAGCTTCTCGGCCAGACGAACCGAAGCCGCATTCCCGGCGCTGATGATGCAGAAGCTCTTGTTCCACGTTCCCTGGGCATCCAGCCAGCTACAGGCTGCGGTCATGGCCTCGGTGGCCAGACCCTGGCCGGCCCATTCCGGATGAAGTATCCAACCGGCTTCCGGGTGATGGGACTCGAACCCAGAGATCTCGCGTTTGAAATCTGCAAACCCAACCTGGCCCAGGTAAGCCCCCGTCTCCCGATGCTCCACGGCCCAATAGCCGAAACCAAGGAAGTCCCAAAGACCTGCGTAGCGGAGTAGCCTCAGCCATACTTCCTGGGCTGAAAGAGGCTTACCCGTGATATACCGATACACACCCTCGCTCTGCCACAATTTCAGAGCAGGATCGTGATCCGAGGCGCGGTGTCCGCGCAGCAGGATTCGTTCAGTTTTTATCTCTGGCACGGCTAACATCGGCGAGTAAGGTTGCTCCTTGCGACTTGGATGATTAAGCATAACAAGGACAGGTCATCTCTAACGCTTGGCTGAAAGCGCCGTTCCTCACGTGTGCTGCAACGGCAACCTAGTCGAGATCACGATGGCGCTATGTCAGTCTTGGTACCTGATGAACGCAGCGAAGCGTTTGCCCAACACAGAAACTTTCTCCGGGTGCCAGTCGTTTGCGATTATTGAGAGCCAGCGCCGGTTCGATGCAGATCATCTGCCGAAAGCCATCGTCATCGAAGTCATTCATTGATGCAGCGACCTTAGGGCCGGGATTCCATACGACGAGGTCGGAATGTCCCCAGGCTTCGATGCTGAGCGTGCGCTCATAGCCCGGATCTACGAGTTCGACACAAGAGGGTGGCTCCAGAAAGACGCGATCGACCTCTCCTTCGACCTTCATAGGGGTAGCCTGCGTCTTGCGCGCGAAGTCCTTGGTCTTATCAAGGTAGTCCAACCCAGTCAGAGCAGGTATCGATACAGCGCCACAGTCGGACACCTCAAAGTAGCTGTGAAGTGCGCACCCGACGAGAAGGTCACGGTTCGAACAGTTGGTGGTGCGCATTTGCATCCAGAGTCTGTCGGAAAGGCGGACCTCGAATTCCAGCTGGGCCGCAGCTTCCCACTCCGGCACAGTAGAGATGCGCGTTAGTTGGAGCACCGCTGAAGTGAACTCCGCGTTGGAGTCCTGCGATACGGGTTCGAATTGGCTCTTTCTCGCAAACCCGTGCTGCGGCCATTCAGGATCATCAAGGCTCGCGCCGAACCATGGCCAGCACAAGGGGATTCCGCCGCGAATTGCGGCACCGGGAGAGAATCTTGCAGAATCGCTGACCCAGAACAGATTCTCGTCATTCACGAAGTACTCGGTGATGTGGGCGCCCTGCAGCGAAAGGCGAACTCTTGCACCGGCGTGTTCCAAAATCAGTTCAGGCAATCCCGGCCGTTCTTCGATGATGTAGCTTGGCATAGAGCTCTTTGTCCGCAGATGTGGGAAGGGATGCGTAGGGACGGGTGCGCAAATTTTATGTTTGTGAAATAAGACCAGCTCGAAAGGCGCTAGCCTTTGGTTTCGAGACTCCAGCCACCAACTGACTCGCCTCATCGTCAGTCGCTTGACTCTCGTGATCATGCCTTAACCGACTCACGGTTCAAGCATGGCCCGGGCCTATGAAGGGATCCTATCGTTTATCAGTTAGACCAGTAGTTGAACTAATCCCCTTCGGCATCAGGTAGGCTTCTGTCCTTAGAGATATTGATCGGGAACGAGGCCTGGCTTCCCCAGGCGGGAGGAACCTGAGCGGTGTTGTGCTGGGCGCGCGCTGCCTGCAGATACGAGGAATGAGTAATGCCTAGAGCTGAGCACAGTTCTCACCATATGATGGCACGAGCCGTCATCACCGGTTTATTGCTAAGTGGTCTCCCGCTTTCAGGGTTCGCCCAGCCCGGAGCAAGCCTGCTGCCCAAAGCCGACGCCAACAACGATGGTAGTGTAAGTCGCGAAGAGTTTCTTAAGGCTCGTCGTCAGCTGTTCACGGTTGTTGACACGGACGGTTCGGAGTCGCTCTCTGAGGATGAGTTCGGCAGGGCAATGGAAGGCACGCCGATGTCCAGATTTGTTGATCGTGTTTTTCGGCGAACCGACACCAACAAAAATGGATCTGTGGAGACCACGGAGTGGGACGCTCTCCCGACCCGGGCGTTTGACCGTCTCGATAAAGACAGAAACGGAATCCTTGATGCCAAAGAAATAGAGGCTGCGGCCGCTGCGCGTCGTTGAATTACTTGCCGCTTACTCGGTGCTCGCCTGGGGCTCAAAAGCCCTCGGCCGACCAGGTAACCTGTTCGATGACAATGCTCGATGCTTCGGTCTGATCGAACACCAGGCTGAACGAGTGCAGGTTGGTCAGGTCCAGCGCCGGATTTACCGCGGCAAATTCGCGAAGCTCAAAACGATAGCGCTGAAAGACAATCTCGGAGCGATCGCTCTGCACCGAATGCAGTTTGAACACCACAGGCTCGATTCGTGCGACCAGGCTACGTCGAGCGCTTAAAAGCAGTGACGCTACATTTCCGTTCGCATCTTCGAGTAGCAATGAAAAATCGGTCTCGCTGGGTGCTTCGTAGTTTTCCGCGTCGCCCGGCGTTGCATTCGACGGCGCTAAAGAGAGGCTGATGGTGCTGTCAGCATCACCGTGAAGGTTCGGAAAGGTGAGGACATAGCGCGGCACGTTTGATGCGTGTTCGCTGTCGTTAATTTTGGCCGATGCTTCAGTGTCTTTCTCTTCCCTCGTGTCCCAGCCTAAGATCGCCGCGGTCGTACCCGCACTGCGCCATTTGAGCTCCAGTTCGGCCTCCCGCCACAGGGCTAGATTGCGACCCTCAATGACCACACCTTCTGCCGTGCCGGTCGATACATCGTCGTCCTCCGAGTAGTCGACCAGCACGCGTTCGCTCGCGCCAGTGAACTGCGACAAAAACCGAGTCCCTCCTGGGAACAATTGGGCGTTTCTATCCGGCGCGGCGAGCCAGTACCTGTACTCCTCCTTACCGAACAGCACGACCTCAAGGAAGGCTGAGAACAGTGTGCTGGCAACCGCCCGCTGGTCCTCGGCGCCCATGATGTGCCTGAGGTTAAGCGCGTTCGCGAACGGCATGGGTGAGTCACGTCGTCCCCAGGACGTGTTGAACTGGCCGTGGTTGGCACCGAGAAGATAAAAGCCCGCCTTGAAACAGCTCGTACAGTCGTTGAACGAGGCGCGGGAGTAGGTGGCATAGCCGGCGTAGGAGGTCACATCGCCGTCGTGGCTGCCATGAATGACCAGATAGTTGGTGTCTCTTACGACAGTTGGCCGATTGCGCGGGTGGTACTGCGCGTCCACCGGCGCGATAGCGATAATGCCCCGGAGCCCGAAGTTGAAATCAAAGCGCAGCGTTGCATCGTCCGGGTACGCCGGCAGGCTATTGAATACCGCCGCTTCAGATACAGCTTCACCGCCCCGACTGTGCCCAATCAGCACAACGCGCTCTAGATCAATTTTGCCAAACAGCGGATGGTCAGTGTTCTCGTGCCACGCGCGCCACTGTTCCAGGTGTTTGAGCAGGAGCCAGCCCCGGGCATCGTTCTCCTCGTCAAGCCCGATATCGGGAGCTCCGAGAATATTAGCGGGGGAAGAGTTTAGAAAATTTTCATCGACCGATACCGCAATAACGCCGCGTGACGCGAACAGTTCCCCGAGGTAGGCGTACCCCACATCCGAGAAATCCTCCATGCCGTGGTTACCGTGTACGATCAAAACAATGGGAAACGGTCCAGCGCCTTCTGGAATCCAGGTTCGGCCCTGAACCGGCAGATCCTTCGCTTCAATTCCCCAGTACTCGGTACGCCCCCATCCACCTCGGCC
This sequence comes from Pseudomonadota bacterium, assembly GCA_039111155.1. Classification (GTDB taxonomy): domain Bacteria; phylum Pseudomonadota; class Gammaproteobacteria; order Pseudomonadales; family Halieaceae; genus Congregibacter. Next base: position 55,353 of record JBCCPL010000008.1, read on the forward strand.
CTCCCAACCGTCGACTAACTTGCTGCCGTCTACGGGCTCCGTCACAAAGTCCACGTCCGCTGAGAACTCGCGGCGTTGTGGGTCGTTTCCTGTGCCGTAGTGGCGGAGGTAAAAGCTGTAGGGCCCCTGCTCGCCCGGATTTACGAGTTGAAGTTGGGGTGAGGTTATCGCACGCCAGTGAATCTCCTCCTGCGTCGGCCAGGAGGGCAGCAGGTAGGCAATCAACCAACACAAGAGCATAACAGCTCCCAGCACGGATGAGCCGGCGTTAAGCCAGCGCCAGCCGCTTTCTCTTGCCAGTGCCAAACCTCCGCCAAGCAGAGCAGCGCCAGTGCCGATGAAGCCCACTGATATCCAGCGAACCCAGTCGCTTCCGCCCAAAATCGCCATCGAGGAGGTGATGAACAGCGCCAGTCCCCAGCGCAGCGGCGCGGGTGTCGTAGCAATGAGTGCGCCGGCGAGTCTTAGCAAAATGGCGATGACAAGCAGGGCAACCGCGGCGAACAGGACTCCAAGAGCCCGATAGAGTGTGAACGGCCCTGAAGTAAACCAAAAGGCACCGGCAACGATAAGGATCCACCCTGCGATTCGAAGCGCATGGGCTGACCCAAGCCAGAATTCCAGCGGCGGCATGCGATCTACCAGCCAGTGGTACGGTTTCGAAACGCGTTCTCGAAGCGACGCGGGTATCATGATTCCTCTCTAAGCGCGTTTTGCTGAGCTGTCACGGTGTAGCACCGAGACCGGTGCGCGGCGTCCACGGCGGGTCCTGGTGAGTGCCGGTATCCTGCTGCTTTTTTTCGTCGGCGTCGACAATCGTGGGTGGCATTTGAATCTCGGTATCGCAAGCACCCTCGGCTTAGGTGTCGCCGCCCTGGGGCCGCAACTTCGGGCGCGGACAGGCGGTGCCCTGAGGCGCAGGCCTCATAGATGTGTGTTCGATCTATTGGATGTTGAGCATCATGAGCTTGCTCAGGTCATCGCGTGGAACAAACCACTCACCGAGAATGAGATGCGCAATCACGATGGCTGGGCCACTGTGTCGCTATTCCCGAACTCGAAGAGGTGTTTATCATGCGTCCACTACTCGGTGTCGCAGGCGTACTCATAGCGAGCGTTTTCACTATGAGCCTGGTTAGCTACGCTCAGGACTCGAAGGTATCCGGCAATCCCGGTTACTTCGAATTCTCCGCTATAGAGGGAAGGTACGGAGATCCGAGCGTCACTATCAATTTGAATAAGTCTTTGCTGAAGTTGCTCGGCGCATTCGAACACGACGATCCGGAGGCTGCAGAAGCGATCAAGAATCTTGAGCTTGTGCGCATCCAGGTCTACGAAGAGCTGGATGAAAGCGGCAGCTACAGCGATGCCGATCAGCAAATGCTCACGATGCGAGCATCGCTGGATGCTGCTAGCTGGGACCGGGTCGTCGAGGCTCGTGACGAAGAAGAACGGGTGGATATCTACGTCAAGCAGGATGGGGAGGCCATCCAGGGAATCGTAGTGATGGCGCTCGATGAAGAAGACGCCGTGTTCATCAACATTCTCGGCAACATCCAGCCCGAGCAGATCGCTGCGATCGTAGATCACGTCGACATCGATCTGGACCTATCTTTCTAACCGTTCCAGGCTCACTTTCCGGAGGTTAAGCTTGAGTTTGACCGACGCGGCCTGGAGCGTAGCGGCGTGTGTACAAGCGGCGCAGATCTGAGCACGAAAGTACCGCCGAACGGTCTATGCGACGGCTCACCAACGATCCGCTCAGTCTGAAACGGCAGTGGCAGACACAGCAGCCGACTGCGGCAGCAGGCCATCGACCAGCTGCGTCTCGAATAGCTTGCGGTCCTTCCAAGCCATCGCGCAGCTGACCGGCCGGCCCCGCTCGTCATCGATGATCGTGTAACCGTCATCGGTAACACGCAGCGGCAGGCGTTCCGTTTGCACCAGGTCTCCGCCCAGTACCAGATGTACCGCAACGGCATCGAACAGAGTTGTGCTGGTGGTGCTCATGTCATGGTCGGGTGAAATGAAGGGTGCGCCCGGTAGCCATGCGCGGTAGTTGTCCATCAGAATTCGGATCCAGGGTGCATCGCTGTTGTACAGCCTGCGATAGTTAGCACCGCTGAGCACGACTTCGCCACAGGTATCCAGTGGTGTGATCGTAATACTCCAGGGCGCCGCAAATACGGCCTGCAGTGAAGCGGGGTCGACCCGGACGTTGTATTCGGCTGTAGGCGATGTACTCCCCGCGTAGCCTTTGTAGATCGAGCCATGCATACCCACGAAGCGAGCATTCCGGGCTATGGAGGGTTGTCGGCGCAGTGCTTCGGCAATGTTCGGTACAGGGCCGAGACAGAGCAAATCTACTGGAACCGGCGAGGCGACTATCGTATCGATAATCGCCTGCACGCCATCTTCAAAGACCTCTCCCGGGTACTCATCGACGGTGTAGTTGCCGAGCCAGCTGCTTTGTTGACCGGGAGCATCCAGTTGCTTATCCGCCAACGTCAGACCAATGCCGATGGGGATGTTGCTGTGGCCTGTTTCGTTAAGCAGACGCGCCAGGAGTCGAGCCCGATAGAGGGGGTTGCCAAAGTCCCCAACCGCGAGTTTTACCTCGATTCGGGATTCCCGCAAAAGCATGAAAAGCGCCCACGTATCGTCGATGTCGTCGCCAATATCCGTGTCGACTATCACCGGTCGTGGTTTACCGCCCGCAGCGCCCACCCTCGCACCGGTAACCAGAGTTGTCATAGCTGCGGCCAAACCAGCCAATAAAAAAGGCCGTCTTCCCAGCCTCAATCGGTCCCGAGGTTGTTTTGGGGAGTCATCAACGGTCTCCGTCATACGGTCACTGGGCCTCTCTACCAGCAATAAACGCCATCTGCGGTTCGTTGCGCCACTGGCTGTTCGCGTTTGTAGCGACGACCCCGTTCAGTCCTGGTCGCAGACTCGGCCGCTAACCGCGCCCTAAATTTCTCAAGTGTTGTACCGTATTCAGACTTGCCCGCCAGATTAGTTCGTTCTTGCGGATCGTGGTGCAAATCGAAGAGTTGCTCGAACATGGGCTCTCGCTCACTAAAATCCAGCTGGTCTTCTGTATAGGGGCAACCTGCGGCCTCAAAGTAGCGAACGTACTTCCAGCGCTGGGTGCGAAGCGCCTCGATAAAGGGGTTGCCCTCAGCAACTGTCAGGCTCTCAAGGAACACTTCGTCTCGCGGACTCCCCTGCGGCGTAAGCGGCATGCCCTCCATTGCTTCGGGTGTGTCAACTTCAGCTAATGCAAGTATCGATGCCGGTACGTCAATGCTTAGCACCAGGGAGTCGTCGATCCGCCCTGCCGCAGTTTCTTCGCGAGAGTCATCGCGAAGGTCATCGCGAAGGTCATCGCGAGGGTCAAAGACAATCAGCGGGATTTTTGCGACCAGATCGTAGAGTAGAGCTTTGCCTCCCGTGCCGTATTCACCATTAAGCAGTCCATGATCGCTGGAGAAGATAATGACCGTATTGTCATCGATTCCCTGGGCCTGAAGCTGGGCAGTCAATTCTCCGATCACCCGGTCTATTCCGGTAATGGTCTGGTAGTAGCGAATCAGATGCTCGGGCTCCAGATTGGGCAGATAGTTGTAGGCATACCATCGTTGTCGAGCGTTGTGGTCGATGACGCCACTGGGAATAAATCGATAGGGATCAAGACCTGTGTCCATCGGTGCTGCGATTGGTTGATTGCGGTACAGCGCGTCGTAGATCGGGTGATCGGTGAGTTTTGGGTTGGCATTGGCGGGATATCCCATTACTCGGCAAGCATAGTTGTCGCAGTCCGAAGCCGCTCCCTCCGGGAACATCGATGAAACAACAGAATTATGCGGAGCCGAGAAGCTCACTGAGAGCATGAAAGGCCGATCCGTGGGCCTGGTATTCAAGAACTCGCCGATGTACTCGCCCATAATTTCTGTCGTGATGTCGTGCTGCGCATCACGATAGATTGTTGTGGCAGGATTCTCTGGCAGGTCCTTGGGGAAGAACGGCAGCCAGCCATCATGAGCACGCCAGTAGTCAAACTGCGAAGAGGCACCTCCTGGCAACGAATAAAACTGCACGCCAAACTTACCTATGAACCCGGTAACGTATCCTGCACGCCGCAGTAAAGCCGGATATGTCTCGGCCCACTGAGCGTCATTCACCTGGTAGGGAGAGTTAAACCCGAGTCCGCTGGTACGCTCGTATTGCCCCGACAGAAACGCGAAGCGACTGGGTGCGCAGATAGGTTGAACCGTAAAAGCATTGCTGTACCGAATGCCACGTCGAGCGATGGCATCGATGTTCGGTGTCTCAACAACGGGATGACCCGCTATAGACAATGTGTCGGCGCGCTGATCATCGGTCAGCAAAAAGATGATGTTTGGTCGACTATCTAACGATGGCTCTGACTCCGCGTTTGCCGATGCAGCAGAGTTTGCGCTTGCGTTTTGCAAAAAAAACGCCATGAGAGACAGCAACCAGGTAAGCAAAACACCGCCGATCTGAATCACCCGTGCCTCGCCCGCCCAGCGTTGGCGACAGTGCGGTGGCAGCGAATCCGCAAGCCTCGCGCAAGAAGTACCCAAGCCCATCGTTTGATGAGCCTGGGTATCTTGAAAGGACCGATCAGCGATCAGAACCGCCAGGATGCGTTCACGCCCCAGGTACGAGGCTCGTTGGTGTAGGCCAGCAAGTTCGCGAAGTCGATGCCGCCGAGGATGTTTTCTTCGTCGGTGATATTGCGACCGAACAGCCCGACCTCAAAATTGTTGCGCAGGTTTCTATATCCCAGACGCAGACCGCCTTCGAATTGGGTATCGGTCACGTACTCGATGCTCTCGTACAGAAAGTCGTTGGTCTCACCACGGAACTTCCAGTCCGTGAACAGGTAGAGTTCGGCATCGCCGCCGGCGATCGGATAGCTGTAGTCGATTTCGAAGTTTGCTGTCCACTCCGGAGCGTGCTGAAACGGATTGCCATCGATCACGGCCAGCCCGCCAGCGTTCAGAGGGTCCGTGATCGTGCAGAGGCCCGAGCCACAGGGTGCGACCGCCAGTGAGGAATCGTTAATCTCTGTTTTAACGTAGCCGAAGCCTCCGGAGATAACGAGGTTGTCAACGACGATGTACTCAGCCTCGAGCTCAAAACCATAGCCTGTGCCTTCCTCACCGTTGAGCAACGTGGTGGAGTTGTCCGCACCGCCCACAGCGGTCAGCTGGATATCGTCGATAACGTAGTAGAAAGCCGCCGCGTTGTAGCGCAGTCGTTCCAACTCACCCTTGTAGCCAATCTCGTAGGACAGAATGGTCTCAGAATCAGCGGTGGTGACTGCCGGATCATCCTCGAGGCGGTCTTGAATTGTAGGAGCCCGGAAACCAGCGGCTACACGCCCGTAAAGACGGCTCGCGTCCGTGACGGAATAGGAGAAGGATAAATCCCAGCTGACATTGTCGTCCTCGAGATTGATTTCCGGGAGGAACTCGGTAGGCACACCGTCGGTGAAGCGAACATTGATCGCATCTTTTTCATCGTCGGTATAACGCAGCCCGGCGGTGACGGTCAGTTTGTCGGAAAAGTCATAGCTGGCCTGGCCGAAAACGGCGATCGTCGTGTTCTGGATATCGGCCGTTGACCCGGTCTGAAACGATGTCGCTCCAGCACTCTGGTTGGCGGCCACCCCGAAGAAGTCATCCTCAAAGAAAAACATTCCTACCTGGAAGTTGAGAGGTCCATCCAGGTTACTCGCCAGTCGGAGCTCCTGCGTGAATTGCTCAAGATCCTGGTCACCACCTGTATCGACGTTTACTACGAAGGGAGATGCCGCCGGGTTAAACGGAGTGCTTGCAGGGCCAGCCGGTCCGCTGCAGGTAAACAGGCACCCGAAGCCGCCGTCGATATCACCGCGTCCAAATCGGTCCGTCACATCCTGGTAGGAGGTGATGGACGTTAACGTGTAGTCCCCCAGGGTCCAGTCGATGGTTACCGTTGTGCCGTTCGACTCAATGTTGCCCTGGTTATTGTCCCCGCCGTCAAAGAAAACCGTGTCGCGGTCGAAATTTGAATTGAGGCTATTGCTGCCCTGACTCAACACGTTAGCCCGGAAGAGACTGGTGGTACTTTCCGAATCCTGCCGTTGATGCATCAGCCAGATGCGAAGATCCTCGGTGGGTGTCCACTGCAGCTGAAATCTGGCCGCGCCAATATCGAAGCCTCCCAGGGCATCGTTCTGGCCGGTGAATCCGTTATCTACCCAGTCGTCGCGATTCTGCGACAGTAGGGAAACACGGCCCGTCAGTTTGCCGTCGACGATAGTCCCGCCTACAGCGCCTTCGAAAATCTGTGTACCCAGGTTGCCGATACTGCCGGTAATGTAACCTTCGGTCTCCTCGGTCGGTCGGCGGGTATTGACCTTAACGATGCCGGCTGTCGTGTTGCGGCCGAACAGCGTTCCCTGGGGACCGCGAATAACTTCAACACTGGCCATATCGAAGAGCGGAAAAGCCTTTAGCGCGGACTTCTCCATCACCACGTCATCCATGATCAGCGATACGGGCTGGGAAGCCGCCGCGGTGAAGTCGGCATTACCCAGGCCTCGCAAATAAAAACGGGGTGCTAGGCGACCATTGGACGTTTCGATGTAAAGACCCGGAGCCGCACTGGCCAGCGCCAGAATATCCTCGCCGCTCGCAAAACGGGCATTGAGCCGATCACCCGCCATATTCGTTATCGAGATTGGCACCTCAAGAATGTTCTCATCGCGGCGTTGCGCTGTAACCACAACTTCTTCCAGGGCGGTTTTGGGCTGTGCGACAGCCGCAGGGCCGCCGATCGAAGCCGAGGCCAGGCCCACCGCCATCGCTAGTGTTTTTACTCGAAGTGACCGCATTTGCGCTCTCCATGTAAGGCCGCTTGATGTCCTACTTAAACTGGCAGAAAGCAAGGTGTTACTCAACGATTGTCGTATCTGATTGTTACGATTTCACACGAAGGCTTTCGCATCTCTCCCGGCAGCGCCGAGCATTGCGCTCTCGCTTTGTCGGAGTAAGCTGGGGGATACACGCCGAGTATCCGGTCGGTCTATCAGCTACTAGAGATGAGGGTCTTATGAGCTCAACGATGGGGTTTCTGAAGGTTTCGCTGCTTGTTTCAGCATTTTTCCGTGCTGCGCTCGTCATGGCTGATCACCATGAGCCGAAGCTACCTGCCTATGCGGAACGGGCAGTAGCGATTGAGATCGACGCCGAAGTGCTCTCAGTGGATCAGAGTTCGCGCGAGTTGGTGTTACTGCTACCCACAGGTGATCAATTCACCACGGTTGTAGACGAGGGGGTCGAGCGCTTCGTCGAAATAGAACAGGGTGACTTCGTCGCCGTGAACTACATAGCGGCACTCGCGGCAGAGCTGCGCGAGCCCACGGACGAAGAGCTTCAAAATCCCTGGGTCGAAGGCGTGGAGACAAGTGCGGCCGAAAATGGCGACGAACCGGGAGTTGCGGTTGTGATGGGCGTGCGAGCGGTTTGCACCATTGAGGGCATGAACCGGCTGGCGGGCACGGTTACTGTCCTCGACTCTCGCGGCAAAGCCCATGTAATCAACGATGTTGCTGCCGAGCGAATTGAGTCGCTCAGCATCGGTCAATCCGTCGTGATGACGTTCACACAAGCTGTCGCGGTAGGTCTTGAGAAAGTAGAGGGTTAGCCCCGCCACGACGAGCCGAGACTAGTTCCACTGCCGTGCCTGACACGCTGAAGTTATGCGAACTGATGGGACAGGACACTAGCTTGTAGTTGATGACGGCAGCCAGACCTCGGCAATGCATCCCTGCTTGTCGGTGCGATCGACTAGCTTCAGTGTCCCGCCGTGGGACTCGGCGATCTGACGGCATAGAAACAGTCCTATACCGCTGCCGTTCTCCTTGGTGGTGTAGAACGGCACGAAAAGGTTGTCCGAAACTGGTAAGCCGACGCCGTGGTCTTTGATCTGAAGTCTTACACCCTGGCGAAACTGGTTCCAACCGATCTCAACCGGCGAGCTCTCCGAGGACGCTTCCACGGCGTTTTTAAGCAGATTGATCATAAGCAGCTGCAGCTGATCCGGATCCGCGTCGATCATCAAAGACTGGGTATTCCTGACCTCAAACTGGCCCGGCAGCATTTCTGTCGCTGTCTGGACCAGCTTCGAAAGATCACTAGGCTGCTTTTTGGGTGCGGGGAGCTTGGCCAGTTGAGTATAGGATTCAGTGAACCGGAGCAGGCTGTTGCTGCGCTGGTGAATGAGCGACAGCCCGCGCATCTGACTCTCGTGCCATTTCTCGTTTTTTTCATTTTCCAGGTGCGTGAGTAAGGTCTCACTCACGGAGGTCAGCGAGGCCAGGGAGTTGTTCAGTTCATGCCCGAGGACGCGTATCAATCGTTGCCAGGCGATACGTTCCTCTTCTCGCAGCGCACGTGATAGGTCATTGACGAGTACCAGCATGAAGCGCTGCCCTTGCTGGATAAAAAAATTCTTACGAAGCTCCCAGCGTCCACCCCGCTCAGGAAACCAATGCTCGATCACCTCGCCCGAGTCGTGAGCCAGAAGTTGTCCCAGATGCAGCTGCTCTACCTGTAAACCAAGCAGAGCTTCTTTTGACTTTGCAAATAGCTCGCAGCCTTTTTGATTGATGTTCTTAAGAATCTGATTGCGGTCAAAAACCAGAGCGGGCACATCGAACTCTGCCAGAAGCTTATCCAGCAGAATATCCGCTTCCAGATCGGTGAGACGGCTTTGCTGAAGGCTATCGGCCAGACCATTGATCTCTCGGTAGACTTCGCTCCAGGCGCTCGCGGGATTGTTCGCACTCACCCGCATACTGAAATCACCGTTTCGCAGACTCTCAAGCACGTTAGCCAGGCTAAAAAAGTAACGCCTCAGCAATCCGCGCAGGTAAAAAGGCACCGATACCCCAACCATAACCAGGAGTGGTAAAAGTGTGGCGACCGCCAGAAAGCTGAGATCTGAGTGCCAAAGAAGGGCGCCGATGCAGGCCAGAAAAGCGGCATGAGTAAACAGAGCCCAGTAGAAAACGGCGCTTTCGAGGCTTCGGCTGGGTCTCTTAGTCTTGGGTGTGGCGGAGCGCGATATCCCCATACTTCTCCAGGCGCCGATAGAAAGCGGAGCGAGAAATACCGAGCTTCTCCGCGGCCATAATCACGTTCCCATCCGTCTGCTCCAGCGCTCGGCTGATCAACATTCGTTCCGCTTGCTCCAGAGTCATGTCGGCCAACGCGGAACCGCGCTCAGGCGCACTAAGCCCCAGGTCGTCAGCGCGGATCAAATCGGTATTGGCCATGAGAACGGCACGTTCGATGCTGTGTGCCAGCTCGCGGACGTTACCGGGCCAACTGAAAGTCTTAAGACGTTTTAGCGCTTCGTCCGAAAAGTTAAGTTCCGGCCGGCGGTACTTTGCTTTGAGCTCAACCAGGAATGCCTGTGCCAAGGGTTCGATATCTTCTACACGTTGCCTCAGGGGTGGGATCTCGATGGTTATGGTGTTCAGTCGGTACAGCAAATCCTGTCTGAAATTACCCGCTGCCACCTCTTCTTCAAAATCCACATTGCTCGCAGAGATGATTCGCACATCGGCCCGGCGGGTTCTGGACGAGCCCAGGGACTCAAACTCGCCCGACTCCAGCACTCGTAGAAGCTTACCTTGCAGCGGCTTAGGAATATTGGCGATCTCGTCGAGAAAAAGAGTGCCTTTGTCGGCGAGCTCGAAACGGCCTATGCGCTGGGTTTTGGCATCGGTAAATGCTCCCTTCTGATGGCCGAAGAGTTCGCTTTCGAACAATGTGTCAGAAAGGGCACCCATATTCACCTGAACGAGTGGATTCTGACTGCGTCGACTGAGGCTGTGAATCAAACTGGCGAAGAGACTTTTGCCAACGCCGCTTTCTCCGGTGAGCAGGATGTTGGCGTCACTGCTCGCCGTTCGCTCGATCAGCCGCATCACCGGTTGCATACTGGTGGAGTGGGCAATGAGCTTGTCCTTACAAGCTGTAGGACGTGCTAACTCTGATAGACGCTGATTGGTCTCGCGCTCCTCGGCTAGCTCAATCTGGTTGGCAATCAGCGACAGCAGGCGATTGTTGTTCCAGGGCTTCTCTATAAAGTCGTTCGCGCCGGACTGCATGGCGGCTACGCTCAGCTCAATATTGGCCCAGGCAGTCATAACAATAATCGGCAGCAGTGGATCTCGCTCGCGTATCTGCCTGATGAGTTCAAGGCCTTCGACACCCGAAGTCGTATCCTGAGCATAGTTCATGTCCATCAACACAAGATTGACACGCTCGGACTCCAACGTCGCCAGTACCGCTTTGGGCTCAGCTACGCCGAGCACCTCATAGTCCTCGGGCTCCAGCAGAAGACAAAGCGATTCACGAATGTGAGGTTGATCATCGGCGATCAGGACTCGGGAGATAGGCATAGATTTTAAAAGTGAAAAACTCGCTTCGGTGATTTGTATTCGTGCGAGGCGCTGCTATTCGTTATGCAGAGCTTGTTGTGGATGGATGCGAGTCGCCCGACTCGCCGGTATCCAACTGGCAATCACACCCACTGCAAACAGAATCGTGGGAACGGTAGCAAATATCAGAGGCTCCATGGTGTTAACTCCATAGAGTCTGCTGGCGATGACCTGGCTTGCGATCAAGGCAAGCAGCAGGCCTAGGATAGCTCCGAGCAGAACGGTGCTTGAAGTGTCCTTTATGATCCATTGCCGGATTGCACCGGGCCTCGCGCCAATCGCCATGCGAATGCCTATTTCGTTCGTGCGTTGCCGAACCACATTGTCGCTTATTCCATATACCCCGACGCTCGCGAGAGCCAGGGCAATCCCGGCGAAGGCAGCCAATACGGTAAGAAGAAGCTTTTCTTCGACGACAGAGTCATTCGTGAGCTCATCCAAGGACTCGATCGCAATCATGGGCGCTGTTGGCTCCATCTCGACCGAAGTTTTGAGCATCTGGCTTTTTACGCTTTCCGTTGACTCTCCGTCTGTTTTCAGGAGGTAGGTCATGCCCTTGTATGCATGCTGCGCCACCGGCAGATAAAACTCTTCATCGGGAACGGCTCGCAGACCGCGGTGCTTGACGTTGCCCACAACGCCGACCACCGTATGGTCGCCACCCTCCCACTGGGGAAGACCCAGCGTCTGACCGATAGCGTCTTGGCCAGGCCAAGCGGAATTCGCCAACTCCTGATTGATGATGACTACTTTGGGGCTGTCCTTTGTGTCGCTAAAGTCAAACTTACGACCGGCCAGCACGGGAATTTCCAGCAACTCGAAGTAACCTGGTGAGATTGAGCGTATGCGTGCCCTGGGCTCTTCGCCCCTGGGCACGGCTGGCGCTCCCGGATAGCTGTAGGTTACCGGATAGTCGATGCCGGTACGGCTCATAGGCATCGTGGAGGTGGCGGCCACAGCTAGTACACCGGATTTGTTCGCGAGCGCTGCTCGAAGATTTTCCCAGTAGCTGGCCGTGCTGGGCTTTGGCTCAAAGGTATCTGCCATCCAGACATGACCAGTGATGATGTCGGTTCCGTTGAATCCCGTGTCTTCGTCTGCAAGCTTCTGATAGCTGCGCAGAAGCAGGCCGGCGCAGATGAGCAGGACGACTGCCACACAGACTTCGCCGGATACGAGCATGCGTCGTATTCGCTGGCTGTTTCTGTCCCCCGTGACCTGCCGGCCGGCGAGTTTTATCGAACTCGCCAGTTTTCCCGGATTCAGAATCGAACTTGCTGGAATCAGCGTGGTCGCCAAGGCGGAAAGACTGATCAGCACGAGTATGATGAGGAGCGCAGTCTGATCAAGGCCGGCTTCGTGCAATCTGGGCAAGCGCGAAGCCATGAGGGTCTTGATCCACTCGAACGCCCAGGCCGAAAGCAACAATCCCAACAGTCCTCCAATGGAGCACAGCAATAAGCTTTCGGTGAACAGTTGTCGCATCAACCTTCCCCGGGACGCACCTACCGCGACCCGGATGGCGAGCTCCTGACTTCGGTTTGAGTAGTGAGCGAAGCTCAGATTGACGACGTTGAGTACGGCGATCAGGAACACCGCCCCTACCGAGGCCAGCAGAAGATACAGAGATGGCCTTGAGTTGCCGACGATGTCCTCGAGCATCGACACATAGCGCACCTGCCAGATGTTCTCGCTATCGCTTGCGAATTCATTCACGATTCTCTGAATTGCCGAGGACTGTTGCTCAGCCTGGGATATCGTCAGTCCGGGATTGAGGCGCCCGGCCATGACCACCGGTCTGTCGAGTTTGCTGATCGGACGCCATAGATCCACGGATGTGTATCCCGTGGATGAGTAGTTCGGCGGCATCACACCCAATACCTGGTAGTCCTGATTATCCAGCTGGACGATACGACTCAAGATCTGGGGGTCGCGCTCAAACTCCTGCTCCCAGACCGTATGACTTATCAATACCGACTGGGTATCGACATCGTTCTCGTCATACCATCTACCCAGCATCGGTTTTACGCCAAACATGGAAAGAAAGTTGTGCTGAGTGATAAGCGTGGTGAAGGGCTTGTGCTGATCGCCCATTCGCAGCGTTGCCTGATCGTAGGCGTAGTAGGCCATCTCCTGAAACGGTGAGTCCACGTCCTGAATCCGCTCGAACTGCCGGATCAGAAAGTTGTTATCTTCTTCGCTTGTTTTTTTGTTTACCGTGCCAAAAAAAACGAGCTGTTCGGAGTTCGGAAACGGAAGCGGTTTGAGCAGTACGCCGTTAACCAGTGTGAACATCGCGGTCGTTGCGCCAATGCCGAGAGCCAACGTGAGCACAGCGATGAGTGAAAACGTCGGATTAGCGATAAGGGTGCGAAAGCCGAATCCAATATCGTCGAGTAATCGTTCCATAGTGCGTTCCTACTGACTGGCGGCCATGGGATGCATGGGTATTTGTTCGTCGACCAGCTTTCCGTCAAACAGCTGCACGACTCGATGAGCGAGGTCTGTGTAGCGGGTGTCATGGGTGACCATGCAGATGGTTGTGCCCTGATCGTTCAGCTCCGACAGCAACTGAATCACCGCTTCGCCGTTTTTGGAATCCAGATTTCCGGTGGGCTCGTCCGCAAGCAGTAGGGTTGGTTCGCACACCAGAGCCCGGGCCACGGCGACGCGCTGTTGTTGTCCTCCCGATAGCTGGCCCGGGGAGTGGCGTTGGCGATGACCCATGGACACCTTCTCCAGTGCAAGTTCAACCAGCTCCCGGCGCTCACGTTTGCTAAGCCCGTCGCGATAGGACAGTGGCAGTTCCACGTTCTCGAACACCGTGAGGTCTCCAATCAGATTGAAGGCCTGAAACACAAAGCCTATGGACTCACAGCGCAGCTGCGCGCGTTGATTCAGATCCAGCGCTTCGGTGGGCTTACCGTTGATCTCATAGCGGCCGCTGCTGGGTACGTCCAGCAATCCAAGAATGGACAGCAACGTAGACTTGCCACACCCCGAAGGACCGGCGATAGATAGGAACTCCCCTTGCCTGATATCCAGGCTGATTCCTGCCAACGCGTGGGTTTCGACCTCGTCCGTTCGATAGAGCTTGCTGACATCCTGTAATGAAATAATGGGTTCTGCCTTCGACATGGTTTGCTCCGATTGGGTGGTGCTACTGCACTATGCGAACTGCACGGTGTTGATTGAATTCAGAAGTGTCCGACACGATTACGGCATCGCCCGGTTGGAGGCCGGCAAGTACCTGAATGGACGACACCGATGCTTTGCCGAACTGAACGTCACTAAGCGTCGCCAGTTCACCATTGCTATCTAATCTGAATAGGCGTGCATCGGTGAGCGCGGCTGCGCCTGCGGGCCGGTCGATATACAACGCATCTTTGATTTCTTCCGCGATGATCGTTCCGGTCACGCTGAGGTCCGGTCTGGCCCCGTTGGGTAGGGCACTGATCAGATCGACGTCGATCTGCACGTTACCGGCCCGAACCCTTGGGTCGATGCGTTTGATACGACCCTCCACTAAGCCGTTTCGGGTATCTACGGTGACCGGCAAGCCGACCCGTAAGTCCTGCACGAGGTTTTCCTGCACCTGCAGCTCGGCCAGCAGTGAGTCGGGTTGGGCCACGCGAGCTATGTTGCCCCCGACTTCGACCCTCTGGCCGACATCCACGGAAATCTCCTGTAGGACACCGGTGATATCAGCTGTTATTTTCAGCGACGCCATCTGCTCCTCGAAGTGCTGCACCATATTTTTGTAGCGGCGCACATTAGCCTGCTCGGCGGCGAGTTTTGCCAGGGCGACATCCTCTCCGCGCTGCTGGGCCTGCCTGCGGATATTCAGTTCTGTCTCCCTCAGTCGCGTGTTCAGTTTGGTGTTCTCAAAGTCGAGAGCCGAGATGATCTTCTGGTCAGCAAGCGGTTGTTCGGTCTTCTGCTTCAGACGAGCCGTTTCCAGAGCGATACTCGCCTGGGTCACTAGCAACTCGCGCTCCAGGGTCTGTTCCTGAAGTTGCGCTTCGAGTGCGAGTAAATTCGATTCTGCGCCATCCAGATCCCACCGGGCCCGCTCCAGCTCATTGATGAGTTCCGGATTCGACAGTTCGGCGATCACCGTGTCCGACAGAACGCTGGCGCCGGGTTTTATGAGAACCCGTTCGACGCGGCCCGCCGATGCCGCTGCAATCCAACGCACCTCGGAAGGCACCAGAACGCCCACTCCGCGCACCTCGCGAGTGAATCGTCCACTCTTTGCTTCGCTTATCCAAAGCTCGCTGTGCTTGACACCCGGCATAGCCGGTTCCAGTACATAGGCAGAGCACAATGCGATTGCGACCAGGCTCGCAAGAACGCTGACAACCGGGTGGCGAGCGATAGGGTTTCTCGTTCTCGATGAGGCAACTGGTATGTCCACTTGAACTCCTTTTTAACCCGGAAGTGCCGGCCCATCTGCCGATGTTCAGTACGAGTAATGCGAGGACTGTGCCACTTTTCTATCTATACCTAAGTCACTGTTTTTCCTACGCTTAATATTCACCCATCCATTTTGTAGTCCCTATCTGTTCGGAATCGGAATGACCGGTTTCGAAAGCGAACACAGTTCAGGTGGCGCAGGGGATTCAATGTCGCCCAATAGCACGCCACTTTCGCTCCCTCACGAATCATCACTAAAAATCACGACGTTCCAATGTGTTTGCTCAGTTCGCGGAGCACTCTTGGTCACTCAAATTTGATGGGAGAGACCGATGCGCTCAGTACAAAGCCGATATTTGGCGGCCCTTGCAGGTATTGTCGGGTTGCTTAGTTCCGTGGTTTGGGCCGAAGCGATGCAGGAGCCAACGCGGGAGTCAAAAGTACTCTTCATTCTCTCCGCTCACGAACACGGCTATTGGCTGCCTGAGGTGCTAACGCCGCACCAGTTGCTGACCGATGCGGGCC
The DNA here is from genome assembly GCA_039111155.1 of Pseudomonadota bacterium. Taxonomy (GTDB): domain Bacteria; phylum Pseudomonadota; class Gammaproteobacteria; order Pseudomonadales; family Halieaceae; genus Congregibacter. The sequence continues at coordinate 70,819 of JBCCPL010000008.1, forward strand.
TGCTGGTTGAGTTCGCAAGTCCCGCGGGTGCGCCGGGAATCAGAGCAGGTGCCGATATGATGAATGAAGCACAGCGCCGCACCCTGGCCGACCTCAGTGAAACCCTGGCCACTCCGCTGCCGCTCTCTGATGTGGACCCTGAGGACTATGTCGCTCTCTACGTGCCGGGCGGCGCCGGGCCTATGTTTGACCTCTATAACCATCCGGAGGTCAACCGCATCACCGCAGCCATGTACGAAGATGCAAAGCCGGTCGCGGCCGACTGCCACGGACCTGCGGCCTTTGCCGCGGTTCGTCTGAGCTCGGGTGCGCTCATGATTGCGGGCAAGCGGCTGACGGCCAAGTCGAACGCTGAGGAGGGCGCCTGGGCAAGAGCTAACTACCCCTTCTTACTCGAGGACAAGCTCAAACAAGCCTCTTCCTCATTCAGCGCAGCCGCACCGTACGAGCCCTGGGTTGTTCGGGACGGCAATCTACTTACCGGTCAAAACCCGGCGTCGGCTGGACCACTGGCGGCGGCCCTATTGGAAATGATTCACCAGACTACGCCCGATGCCCGGGCAAAACCTTAAGCACATCAATCCGGAGTTGCTATGAAGAAGATCTCATCATTCACGCTTGCCCTTGCCTTTCTTGCTACGAGTGCCTACGCCGACACTGATCGCGAACAGATCAAAGCGGCTATGGAGTGCTTCTATCAGTGGGATTTGTACGGAGGAAAAGAGAACTCGTCCAAGTGCATTGCCGACACCGTGCTCTACCACCGCATCGACGAAAACAGGCAGCACTCCTACGGTACGCCGCCGCTGGATAACGATACCGGCAAGGGTGCGGACGCCGTGATCCACAATCTCATGGACATCGATATTTACAATGACATGGCGGTAGTGACCTCCTTGCACCGTTACCAGCCAGAGGCGCCGCGCAACACCTATATGAAGAACATCGTGTTGTTCAAGCTCGATGACGGTTGGCGCGTGACCAACGTCGCGTGGGGAAGAGTCACCAACCTTCAGTAGATGTCAGACCGCACCCGGGTACGCCAGGTACTCGGGTGAAAGGTCACTCATCCACTCGCATTGCGGGTGCGCATAATATCGCTGTGAGAGCTCGCGACTCGAGTTGTGGCGAGCTGCCCGGAGCGGGCGCTGAAAAACTCAAAGCGGTCGACCGCGTTAGGCAACCTCGTTGATCGCATCTTCCGGTCAAAGCGCAGTAAGTCGGCGAAACCATCGTTTGCGTGGCAGTAGATGTCTTCCCCATCGATACGCCAGCGAAGCTGATATCGCCAGACCGGGCTCGCGCAGTTTTTTAGGGGTGAAAGGGGAGCACCCTCCCGAAACGCCACCAGTGACTGATCAATCAGAATCTGTTGGTCAGGGCCATTGAGCGAGAACGCCCAACGCTCGCCTAAGCTTACCTTCTCGCCTGTCGTCAGCTTGTGCTGGTAGGCGCGCCAGCGGCCGTTTTCAAAATGACTGAGAGACAGGGTTTGGGAATCGACCCAGCCTACCGCGTAAGCGGGAAGCGAGAATGCGACGTTGTGAATCAGTCGGGGGCTGTCCGCTAGTGAGTACACCAGCACACCCGCATTGGTATTGGCGAGCAGCTGGCCGTCGTCTGCTGACCAATCCAGATCCAGAAATCGCCGACCGCGATCCGGCGGGTCCAGCGCAAATAGACGGCCGCTGGCAAAATCCTTGATCCAAATCTGACTATACCCCGAGCGTTTCGAGACGAACGCAAGCTGCTGGCCGCTCCGAGAGATCGCTGGCAGGTAGTCCATAACGGCTGAATTTATGTCTACATTCAGGTTTTGCGTGGTGTCGATGTCCCGATTGAACAGGTAGGAAGTAAAGAGGTAGTCGTGGTCGCCCGCGTCGGCCGGCGGCAGACGGCGAGGACTGCTGATACGGCGGCTGTCAGAGACAACAACCCTACTTTCGCCACGGCCGATAGGCGACTCCAGTAACTGATAAGACGGATGGCGCGATGGGTGCACGATGAAGCCATCACGATGACTCCAGATTGCGCTATCGAGGCTATAGGCAAAGGTCCGCAACAAGGTGAAGCTGTCGCTCGCGGGATCCAGCTCAAATGCGGATGTTTTGCCCGGGCGATGATCGCTCAGAAGTAGCAGAGTGCCGCGCTGCGGGTGAACATCAAGGTAGTGATTGCCGTACCCGGAAGCCACTGGTTGCGACAGCCTTCGCTTGCTACCTTGCTCAAGGCTCATCGCGAACGCGGCATAGGGACCTGTTGGGGCGCTACGTTCCAGAAAGTAAAGCGTTGAGTCATCCGGCGCTAGAGACAGTTCGGAGTAACTTCCAGGCACGCACTCATAGACTACCTCGTATGGTTTGTCAGCGAATTGCGCCCGCGTCACCCGATGAAACTCGCAACGCTCACCGTCGAAAAACTGGTAAACGATAAAGCTGCCGTCGTGCGACCAGGTTGCAAAATCCGCATCGCCGCCTGACGCGCTGACGGGCTGGGGTTCACTGCCAGTTTCGGAGACATAAAAAATGCGGTCGTACTCACCATCGCTCGCCGTATACAGCAGCGCCTGACCGTCTTTGGCCACGGCCGCATTGGACTGAGTTGTAGGCAGGCGAGAGAGGGGAGTTATGGATCGCACTTGCACAGTAGATGGCGCGATGGTCCCCCAGTAAACCAAGCCGACCGTGGATAGCAGGACCAGGCCGAGTGCCATGAGTAGGCCACGATTCGATTCGTTCGTCGCAGCGCGAGGTCTGATAATTTCGGACGAAGCAGCTGGCCTTTCAGCTACAGCCACGTCGGCAATTAAGCGGTAACCCACCTTCGGTACGGTGGCGATGTAGCGGCGCGCTTTGTCCTCATCTCCCAGGGCCTTTCGCAACAGCACGATCACGCGGTTTATCGTGTTATCTGACACAACCTGTCCGTGCCAGACGGCCTCGAGCAGCTCGTCGCGATTGATGTTCCGGCCCGGATGCTCGCAAAAATAGGTAAGCAGCGCGGACGCCTTCGGTTCGAGCAGTACCTCACCGTTGTGGCCGCTCAGGCGGTTCGCATTGGCGTCGAAGCGATATTCGCCGATTGTCCAGAACATTATTGAGAGGGCATCTCTGTCACGATCAGCCTGGCACCGCGCATGACGATGTAGACGTTCGCTGACGATGGGTGTTCGAGTTGTCTAATGGGCGAGTCATACTGAGAAGTATCGCGAGAGGGTGTGGCTGCCGCAAGCTGATCAGCAGTCGGTCAACGCGTCAGGGTTACCGAGGCCCTAGCCCGAACTATTCATGAATGCGCTCACGCAAGAGATACCCTGGACTCGTTCAGAGGCTCCCTGAGTATTCCAACGCTCAATCACCGGCACACGGCGTGGCTCTAGTATGGGCTAGAGTTCAAACTCATCGGCATCGATCTGGAATGGGAACCGCTCGCGGTATGTGAGTAGCGCGTCGCCACTGAACGTCACGGTTGCTGATTCTGGTTCGTGGCCCAGATCGGCCAGGCAGTCGCCACGGGCATCGAAGGCGAGGCTGTCACCGCTGTAGTTATAGCCGTTCGCGTCTTCACCAACGCGGTTTACGCCGACCACGCAGGCCTGGTTTTCTATCGCCCTCGCCTTCAGCAGGGCTCGCCAATGCGCCACGCGCTTCTCGGGCCAGTTGGCCCCATTGATCAGCAGGTCATAGTCGTTCCGGTTTCGGGCGAATACCGGGAATCGCAAGTCGTAGCAAACCTCAAGCTTGATGCGCCATTCACGCCAGCTCGCGACCACGCGCCGATCCCCGGCTGCATAGGTCTCGTGTTCTCCGGCCATGCGAAACAGATGCCGCTTGTCGTAGTGTTCGCAGCTATCCGGTGTTACGAATAGCATACGGTTGAACACGGCATCACCATCGGCCGTGACCACGCTACCTGCCAGTGCACAGTCGCGCTGCCGGGCGATCGACTGCATCCATTGCTGGGTAGCTCCGCCCGGCGCCTCTGCCAGGCTGGCCGCTGTCATCGAAAAGCCGGTCGTGAACATCTCAGGCAGCACAATCAGATCGGTATCGGCGGGCAGCTCAGCGATGCGTTCAGCAAAGGCTTTTCGGTTGGCTTCCGGGTCTTCCCAGGCGAGTTCGGCCTGAATCAGGCTGACGGTCAGATCGCGCATAGTCTCCTCGCAGCTTCGTCGAGTACGGCATCGGATTTGGCAAAGCAGAACCGCAGGCGCCTGGCTTCACTTCCATCAGCATAGAACACAGAGAGAGGTATGGACGCCACGCCGTGCTCACGCGTCCAGTGTTCACACACTTCGGTGTCTGGCTGATCGGAAAGAGCATCGTACTCCAGCACCTGAAAGTAACTGCCAGCCGCTGGTTGGTATCGAAAACGAGAAGCCCCGAGCGCCGATAGGAAGCGGTCACGACGTCTCTGGTAGTCCCGGGCGAGAGTCGCCGCATAGTCAGGTTCAGCGATGATGAAGTCTGCCAGCGCATGCTGCACGGGTGTGACCGCAACGAAGGCGACGTACTGGTGCACCTTTCGCAGCTCGACTGTCAGAGCGGGTGGTGCGACACAGAAACCGGTCTTCCAGCCAGTGACGCTGAAGGTCTTCCCGAACGAGTAGTGAACAAAGCTTCGCTCCCGCAGGGTTGTTCGCTCCAGAACGCTGTGATGAGTAGCGTCGTCGAACACGAGATGCTCGTATACCTCGTCGCTGCAAACATACAGTCCGTGTTCATCGACCAGGTTTTCGAGTTCATCCAGATCAGTGCCAGTTATGACCGCACCGCTGGGATTGTGCGGACTGTTGAGCATCAGCAGTCGCGTCCGCGAAGTGACCGCCGCACGAACCCGGTCCCAGTCGATGGAAAAATCTTCCGTGGTAAGGGGCACGTGCACGCAGCGCCCCCCCGCGAGTTCGACGGCGGGTTCGTAGCTATCGTAGACGGGGTCCAGAACGATCACCTCATCGCCAGGATTAACGGTGGCCGTGATGGCACAGAAAATTCCTTCAGTCGCTCCAGGTACTATCGTGATCTCGGTCTCCGGGTCTACCTCGACACTCCGCCAGCGGCGCAGCTGTTCGGCAACCGCTTCGCGTAATCGCGGCAAGCCTGCCATAGGTGCGTACTGGTTATTTCCACCGCAGGCGTGCTGACCCAGTGCCTCGGCGAGCTTCGCGGGCGGTTCGAAGTCAGGAAAACCCTGCGACAGGTTGAGCGCGCCCGCCTCCTGTGCCAGAGCAGACATGCGTGTGAAAATCGTGGTGCCTACCCGTGGCAACTTACTCAGCATTTTTCCTCTTTACGTTGGTGGCGGAAGGCCAAAGTGGCGTCGCAGTCTACCCAGCTCGAGAGTTTACTCGTCAGCCAATAGCGAGCAACGCTGGAGGGGCGGTGCGTGCTGTTTGCGGGCAAAGCCTTTAGCGAAAGTTCTTCTCGAGGATCAGATTACCCTGAGTTGCGCCGCCGGATATCCAGCGATTAAGTGGAGTGGAGCTGGCGCCGGACCGGAAGTACTTTGCGGTAATCCACCACACGTGCCAGTCTCCGTCATCGCTCTTAAGGGGCGTGGCGAAACTGAATTCATCCCAGTCATACTGCCAGGTCTCTCGAGTGCCAGACCACGTGACGGTGCCGGACAGGCTTACATCAACATCTTTGATCGTGTCGCGGCTTACTTCCTTGCTGCGCGTATCGATACTCTCGGTCGTCAGCACAATCGGTCCGTGGATACCGAATTCATAGCTGGGATTCGCAAGGATCTCGGCCGCAACTTCGAGGCGACCTTTGTCCTGGCTCGCGGGCGTGGGCAATGTGTACTCGCCCAACAGCAGCTCGCGTGACTGCGCATAGATCGCCCGCAGTGAGTTGAGCTTTTCTTGCCGTGCTCTCACGGCGAGCGAAACCTGCTCTCCACTGGCCTTTTGAATCTCGGCGAGCGAGTTTGGTACTCGCATCATTCGGTCCAGGGTGCCATAGATATCCTGATCGGCACCCTCCGCGAGAAATTTGCTGCGGTTTTTTTCCGGTTCTGCGAACACGCGATCGTAGAAGGCGATTTGGCCGTCTTGCTGATCCTTCAGTTCGCGGTTGAGCTGATCAACCGTAGCACGGTAAGCCGCATCCGCCTTTTCACTATTGGATTGGGCCGTGATTCTCATACTTCTTACATCGTTCTGATCGAAGGCAGTGCCCTGTTCGATGGTCCCTGGGTTGTTTGTCTCCAGGTAGGCCAGAGGTTGAATGCGGTCGAGTTCCGCAATTACTTCTCGCGCGCGCCGTTTGGTATCCGATCTTGCGGCCACTAACTGCTGTGCTTCATCGGTGGTTATCGGGGCGAACAGCTGCCTTGGTACTACGCTCTGTTGCAGAGAAGCTCTCAGGTCAGCCAGGATGGATTGCACGTCGCCAAGTTGTGCAAGCTGCCCCTGGGCGCGCTGGAACTCATCACTCAGCTTTTGTTGAGTAAGCTGATAGGCGCGTGCCGCGGCCAGTACATCCGCGTCATCTCGGTACTCCGTGTATCGTTTCAGCTCGGTACCGTATTTCTCCAGCGCCGTTCGATAGCGCGCCACAGTAGCTTGATCCTGAAACGTCGACGGCCCGGTTATCTTCAGATCACTGACCAGACTGGTCAGATTGCTCGCCAGCTTTTTTACCCGAACTCGTTGGCCCGACACGAGCTGCTTACCGCTGGTTTGCCTGGTTGCCTCGTTTGCCTGCTGTGCCTGGACAGCAGGCTTGGATGTCGAGATAGGGCCATCCGGGCTTGGTGCAGCTGAAGACGCGCTAGCCGCCGCTTCCACGATCGCGTTAAAGCTTTGGACTAACGCAGAATGCGCCGCCAGCGCCTCAAATAGATACGGATCATCGTCTGACGGCATTTTCGCCAGCGATTTACCGTAGTTCTTGATTCGATTCGCAAGCTGTCGTGCTTTCAGGTCGTCCTCAAGAACAGCGGCGCCTTCACTGTCCAATCGCTCCTGCGTCGACTGAATATCGCGAGCGATGCGTTGAACCTTGGCTTGAAGACTGGGCGATAATTCTGAAGCCTGGGGTGCCGGTGCCCAAAGGGGTAGTGCGATGAGTAGCAAGACGGCCTTGCGACAAAGGCTGGTATACCGTGCGGGAGGAGGCGAGGCTAGCATTTAGAAGTCACTCGTTCGTTTCCAACGCAGTATCACAGGGATCCGCTTCCTCCGCTGTGTGAGTTGGCAAAACTGAGAGGACATGCACACTGCAATCTGACGCGGTTGCCAGGCGAATTCAGCAATGACCGAACAAACCTCAAAAAGCTAGATCGAGGCTCATGCCGAATGTTCTGGGCTGGCGGGTGCCGAAAATCGCCTGATCTAGAAAGCCGTCGCTGCCATTGAGCAGACCCACCCCTGCAAAATTAATCGTTTCGAATTCGTCTTCATCAAGAAGATTCGTCGCAAACACCGACACGGTGTAGTGGGTGGAGCGGTAGCCTACCTGTGCATTCAGCAAGGCCGAGCTACCGACCCGCTCTGTCAGGTTACCGCCAAGCTCCTCGGGACCGAGATTGAAGATGTCCGACTCAGCAGAGCTGCGGTAGTTAAAGCTTGCTGAACCAAATAGACCACTGCTGGACTCATAAACGACCCCTAAAGTAAACGAGGCGGTCGGAGAGCGATCAAGTTCATTGCCGGCTAAATCGACGGGCTCCCCGCCAAAGTCATCAAAGCGGAATTCGTCGATGGTGGTATGGAGTAAGCCAATGTTGCCGTATACGCTCCATTGATCGGTGAGGACGATGTCCGTTGCCAGTTCAAAGCCGTACAGAGACGTTTCACCCGCATTTACTGTCACGTCGACGGCGTCGTTATTGGGTACGTCTATTTGCTGGTCCTCATACTCGCTGTAAAAAAGAGTGCCGTTCAGAGTCACACGTCCGTCACTCCAACTGCTGCGAAACCCGGCTTCGACGCTCACCAGAAATTCTGGCTCGAACACAATCACGTCAAACTGACTTCCAAAAACCGATGTGGATAGGGCGGTACCTCCCGCCCGGTAGCCACGGCGCGCGCCCACAAACACAGACAGATCGTCGTTGAGAAAATAGGTGGCGGCTGCCCGGGGCAAGATCGCGGTAAAGTCATCGGACTGCAGCGGTTCGGCGGGTGGGCGCAAAATCTCCGAACCGGCGGCGCAGGGTAGCGTCAACGGGCCCGGAGGAAGGCCAAGTAATTCACCAGGGAATGTTGCCTGGCAATTCTCTGGAAGTACGAGCACATTAAAGGTGTCTTGCTGGGTGGTGAATTCCTCGCGGTCGTAACGCAGGCCGAGATCAAAGGCCCAGCGCCGATTGGGTTCAAAGCGCCAGGAGGTGAAGAACGCGTAGTTGTCGGTCGCGGTCTCTATGCGCGTGCCGGCGATCGCCGCGCTGTCAGACGGTTCAATCAGAAACGGGAAAGACGCGCTGATCAGCAGCGTGTCGCTGGTATCGACCATAGATTCGAATTCGAAGTAGTAGGCACCAACCAGCCCGGTCCATTTCTCGAAGGCAAACTCGAGGCGTGCCTCAGCCGTGTAGGTGCGCTCGCTTACCTCGCTCGCAATACCAAGATCGGCGAAAGAGCTCGTTAGGCGGTTGCGATTGAAGGTATCGGTAGCAACATCCTCATACGTGCCAAGCAGCTGTAGGCTTACCTCTTGATTAAAGTCGTAACCAGCCTCTCCAATGACGCGAGTAGTGTCGTACTCGCCCGCAAAAGTAAACAGCGGAAAACTGACTCGCGCTTTAGGATCGAAGTCTGCGAAAGCGGGATCATCCCCAGGCGTTGGAGAAAGCACAAACGGGGAATTACCGTTATCACGCCGGTTGTACTCATGGGTCAGCTGAACGAATAGTGCATCCAGAGAACTTGGTTCCCATCGGAGCTTTGCCCGGGTTTGCAGGCTTTCCCGAAAATCGACTCTCCGCTGTGCGAATGCATTGGATATGTAGCCCTCTGATTCCTGATAGTCGGCGCTCAAACGAAACGCCAATTCGTCTTTGAGCAGCGGACCGGAGATGAGCCCTGCGTATTGGCGAGTGCCAAAGCTCGCTGCCCGAACCCGAGCCGCTCCTTCCCAGTCGAACGTGGGATTCTTGGATTTAAGGATTACAGCGCCAGCAATCGCATTGCGCCCTTGTACGGTAGATTGAGATCCGCGCAGCACCTCAAGCTGCTCCAGATCCCACACCGTCTGAATCCCAAACAGAGCATTCTGAGAAGCGGGCGCGCCGTCTACGTAAATGTTAATTGCCTGGCCCTGGCCGGCACCCCCGGTTCCGTTTCGGTTGATCCCGCGAATGTTAATAGTGGCCAGGTTGTCACCGAGCACAGAAACATTAGCCGCCCGCGACAAAGCTCCACTGGCCGTATAAACGACCTCGTCCGCCAAACGCTGCTCAGTGAAGATCTCGACTGAATCAGTGGTTTCTTGTACGGATAGACCTTGCTTGGTTCCGGTGACTATGACTTCTTCGATTTCTCGTTCCGAGTCGGGTTGAGCCCGGGCCGCTACTATTGAAATTGCTAATAGAGTGAATGCGCAGAGACAGCGCATTCGGGCTGTGAGGAAAACAGTATGGCTGGACACGGTTTGCTCGAAGTAGTGAGACGGACGGACCGCACCCTACCACAGCTTTTGATAACGATACTCATTTGCGTGACGGGCGCTGCCACGCCCCTGCGCGTGTTCGTGCTTCAAAAACCGAACGTAAGCGTGATTGATGGACCTTTGAAGATAATGTCGTAAACGAGGTCGCCTCGCTCGCGATTCTCGGTGACGTCGACTTCGTTGTACAGGTACCCCAGCGACACGCCAAAGTTATCGCTTACACGATAGTGACCTCGGAGATGGGCGTAGGTGAAGTCACCTTCGAACTCGTCAATATTGGCCGACAGCCAACCACCAACCAGGGTAAAACCGAATCGCTCGCTCAAAGCCCAGGACGCAGAGCCTCTGAAATTTGGGATTGGGGCGAGGAGAGTTTCTCCAGCTTGGGAGACGGTAGCGTTTGCATCGCCGACGAACACCTCACTCCTAATCTCGGCATTCAGATCAAAGGCGTGCAGTCCACCGCCTAACTGCACTTCAAACGTATCGGTTTTGTACACGCTGTAGAGAAGGTCAACCATGTAAGCGTCGGCCGTGAGTTCAGCGCGCACGTCTGCTCCAGCGCTGAATTCGACACCGTCATAGTTTAAGTCTCTCGAAATTTCCCGTCCGCCGGAACTGCTGAACCGGTAGGCACCCACAAACGTGGACCAGCGTGAACCTAGGCGGTACCGATACTCGAGAAAGAAAGAGTCATAGGAGTCATCGACGCCGAGGTCTTCCAGGGTGATCTCTGCAGGTGGGAGCGCTTCGGTCGCAGCGAGAATACTCGCGTCCGCTTCAAGCGGCATCGCACCGACCGAGAAGGTGTGCCGGGCTTCAAAACCCGCGGTCTTAAGCAGAGAACGGTTCTGGTCCTGCTCTTGGCCATGAGTCGCACTGGCAGCAAAAAGAGCTACGCCAAGCACTAGTACCAAAAAAACCCTCTGCTGCCGCGTGGCGTCACCGCTGTGCGGACCGCTACGACCGCTGAGAAAGTCCATTACCATCTTGCGCTCTCAATCACCGCGTTTGCACTAGGGTAAGCAATTTCTGCTGATCGTAGTAGCCATCCGGCTGTCTACGAACTCAGCTTCGAGTCAAATAAAGCTGCGTGCTCTCGGTGGGACCGCCCGGCTGACGTTTACGGACCCTTACTCGACGCCCGCTTAAAACCGATCGCGGGCCTCACTCTCACTCGGAATTCCAGCTACATGAGGCAGCGCCGCGAGACGCCACCAGAGCTGCGATTTACACAGAATCTTCGCGACGCACCCCTTCAGGCGTAACCGGTTTGCGTCCAGTTGGTGAATCTCTCCCCGATACCTACGGCCATCCATCGGGTTTTGCAATCTAACTCCTTGCCAACTTTTCGAATCGAAGTAACCACCCCATAGCATCGGGCGGTCGAATGCATTGGGTTTGACACGCTCCGCATCCCAGGCCCAAACGAGATCCGCGCACAATTCAGAAGAGCCTGCCTTACAGGGTCTAATCTGAACGATCGCGCCAAACCCCTCTGTGACCCACTGGCCAGAAATCGCAGACATAGCAGTGTCCTGGCTTTGGGCCACGATCGGGCTAGCCAGTAAAAGACTGACCAGCATGCGGGCGTAACAGGTTCTAACAGTTCTCATCAGCGGGCTCACCATCACATCTAGGGAGCATCGAATGTACGCCGATCAACAGAAATGACTGCGCGATTTCGAAATCCATCGCACATTGTTAGATTCGCTAAGTCAGAGGCTCCCTAGGGCCCTGACCCCACTGGAACCAGCCCGGCCAATGCGGCTTTACGGTACGCACTGGGCGTAAAACCGGTAGCCTGTTTGAAGGCGCGATTAAAGGTGGATACCGAACCGTAACCGAGATCGAAAGCGATCAAGGTAACCTGGCGACGAACTTGCGCGGAGTCTGAAAGGATGCGCTCTGCTTCAGCGATGCGGTAGCCGTTAAGGTAGCTGTTGAAATTCTTGTGTCCTAGTTGCTGGTTAATCAGCCTTCGCAAACGATACTCTGGCATTCCGATTGTCTCTGCCAACATCGCAATCGTAAGTCCCTCCCCGCGAAACGCGCCCTCGCGCATCACCTCATCAAGACGCTGCGCCAGTTGATCCGGAAACTCAGGTAACTCGGAGGCTTTCGATGGCATTGTCGGTTGAACATCGAACACATCCTGCTCTCCATCCATCAGGAAATAGCAGAACCCGAAGCTAAGCGCGAACATCGAAAACGCATGCAAAAGGGAAAGCGATGGCGGCACGGCGTCTTGGCCCCAGTAAACAAACTCGACTAGGGTGATTAGCAGGCCGGTGATACCTACGAACGTCGCAAAGGCCAGGCGGAACCTGCGCCTGGGCTCAATCAAATCACTTTGATAGTTGAGAAGTGCGAGAATCAAGGCATGGCCCATCATCAGCGCAATCAGGCATTGTTGCACCAGCTCATCGTACTCAGTCTGGACCCAGATCGAACCAGAGGTTCGCAACGTGTAAATCACCAACATCACCGCCGCCGGTAAGAGCCTGGTCGTGTTCCAGCGGAATTCGTCGTCAAACAACGCGGTAGCGAACCACCAGAAAAACACTGAATTGAGCGTACCGATTAGCTCAAGAACCGACAGCAGAGGCGGCTCAATCACGTCATTGACTGAAACACTTAAAATTGAATACGCCGCTGTGCCGAATGCGAAGGTCCCGCCAAGCCGGGAGAGTGTGCTGTCTCCCCTGCTACGTAAAAATCGGACGCCCATATAGATCAACAGGGCGCTTGCCGCACCCCGCAAAGCCAGCTCCGCAAACAGTGTCTGGGTCAACGTCACGACCACATCGTTTCCCTCTTCGCAGTATTGGTCCCTGGGTTCCTTCGGGCCACCTTCTATCTAGCAGAAGCCTAACTCACTACGAATGACCGCCAAGCGCTAATTCTTTGCAAAAACTTGAGAAATCAAGCGATTCCGAAATTGGGAGGCGACTAGTCGTCTATCTGAGCCTAACTGAAGGCTGGAGGAATCAATTATGAGCAGTTTTCAAGTATCAGTTACAGGGCGAGACAACCGAAGAGCTGACATGGATTGGATGAGGGTTACTGCATTTGCTCTTCTTGTGCCCTTCCACGCGGCCGTTCTGTTTGAACCGCAGCCCATACCGCAAATGGCCAGCCCCACATCGAGCCCGGCGCTGGCGGCGTTTGATGCATTTCTGCATCTGTTTCGCCTTGCGCTTCTGTTCCTCGTGTCTGGTATGGGGGTTCGATTTGCGCTCAAGCGCCGAAGTAGCCGCGAATACCTGCGCGATCGAAGCGTTCGTCTGCTTCTTCCGTTGCTTTTCGGGGTACTAGTGCTCGTGCCGCCAATGGTCTACCTCGAAGCACTCTATAACGAGAGATTTGTCGGCAATCTTTGGGAGTTCTACGGGTTGTACTGGTGTTCGGGAATCTACCCGGAGGGCTTTGTGAGTTGGCACCATTTCTGGTTTATCGCCTATTTGTATCTGTTTTGTTTAATCACCAGGAAGTGGTTCTTCCAGCTGCTTCATTCTCCGTCGATTCGGTTCCGGCGTTGGGTGATGCTCGCAAAGTCATCGAGCAACCTGTACGCGTTTGCCCTGGTTTTGCTGGTTGTCGAGATCGTACTCAGGCCGGTATTCCCCGGTTTCAGAAATCTTGTCGCCGACTGGGCGAGCTTTGCTCACTGGCTGTTGTTTTTTATCGCCGGATTCGTTTTTGCGTTGAATCCTGATTTGCTGCTTCGGGTGCGCGCCTTGCGACACCGATCATTGGTGCTTGCCTGCTGCTCTACCCTAGGTCTGTTTCTCCAGTTTTATAGCGTCGAGAAATGGACCTTTGTAGTCGCTACAGAGATAACTGCAAAAAATGCGGTTTACTTCATCTTATTTAGCGCGTTTCGTGTCTTCTCAACCTGGTGTTGGGTTCTCACTTGCGTGGGCTATTCCGTCAAATACCTGACCCAGGACAGCAGACTACTACGCGAATTGAATCGAGCCGTTTTTCCGATGTACTGCCTGCATCTGCCGTTTTTGCTCTTTTGGGCTTACCACGTTCTGCCCACAGGATTGTCCGTAAGCGGAAAATTCCTATGTGTCGTCATTGGGACGTACGCGTCTCTGGCTGCAGCCTACCCACTAGTGCGTGCCCTGCCTCCCTGGGCGGGCGCACTGATCGGATGGCGCAGTCCGTCAGCTCTAAGTAGTCGGAATGTGCGATCCGGGAGATTCCCTCCTGTTTCGGGCCGCCAAAGCTGAGCAGATAGAAACGGCAATCATTCACACAGACCGAGTTAAGGAAAAGTGAGACACAACCCACGACAAACCGCAGAAATCCGGTCAAATCGCATAAAAGTTCGCCGATTTGATCTATAAGAAGAGCCCGCGCGCGACGTCAGCGAGCTGTAGGCGGTGAATCAACGACCAAACGACACTAAAGAGAACCTGGGACAGAACCCGGGCGACCTCCACAAGCGCCTTCGCGCCCTCGCATCATGGATCGGTTTTCTCGGGTTCTTTGCCAACGCGGCCGGCTACCTGGCGATGGTCGCAGTGGGTGATGTCACGTTATTGCTCACTATAGAAAATGGCACCTACGCGATTATTTTTGCGGCGTTCTTCTACTCCAGCCGAGCAGACTTTCATGTGAGACGTGTGCTCTACACAGGTCTCGTCGTCATCTATTCTATTTTCTGGTTTACCGCCTTCGGCTATGCAGAGATGGGCCAGGATATGGTCCTGGCAGTGCCCGTCGTGGCATTTGTACCACTGCTGCTGGTGATCGTTCTCGATTATCGGATTGTGCTTTCCCTGGCTCCGGTGCAGTTCGTCTGTATGTACTTCTACACCAGCAACCATGCGTTGCGATCTCTTGACACCAGCATATCGCCCGAGAACACTTTCGTATTTGCCCTGACGATGGCTGCCTTTTCATCGTTCACGCTCTGCGCCATAGCCATTGTGGCGCGTGAGAGAGCGATTACAGATCGTAAGCTCGTGCGGCTAATCGATGACACAGAGGCTATTGCCACTACCGATGATCTCACCGGGTTACTCAACCGGCGCGCCTTTATGGCGGAACTTAACGACCGTTGGGACGCCCACGGATGGACGGCTTTGGCGTTTGTTGACCTTGACCACTTCAAGCCTCTTAACGATCAATACGGACACAGCGTGGGTGATTATCTCCTCGGAGCTGTAGCCGGTCGCCTGGGCCTGCTTTCCAAGCAGGCGACCGTGGCACGCCTGGGCGGAGATGAATTTGCAATCGCTTTTCATCGTCGGGTGAGTTCTGATGACCTGCTTGAGATGATGCGAGAGATGCACAGCACCATCACCGCAGATTACCAAAGTGACGTAGGCCCCGTGTCTATAGGCGCGTCTATCGGCTTCGCTGAATCGGGTGGGGATGTCGATAGCCTGAGTAAACTGCTTAGGGCCGCTGATGCGGCGATGCGCCGGGCCAAGGCCGGGCGATCCGGGTGGGCGCGTTATGAGCCTCGGGAAGACAGTGCAGCTCTTGCCCATTCTTCTCTGGAAGTGGGTCTGAAACGCGCCGTACGTAACGGAAGGATTGCCGGTGCCGTACAACCGATCGCCAACGCTGAATCTTATGAGATCGTGGAATATGAACTGTTGGCGCGCTGGCCGGACAGCGGTTTCTCTATTGACCCCTCACCCGCCGAGTTTATCCATATCGCAGAGAAGCTGGGTTTACTTAATGAAATCCTGTGGCTGACTCTGGCCGAGGCTTTGAGTACTCTCGATCTCAGTCGTGTACGGCTTGCCATAAACGTATCACCTGCACAGCTGTTGGCATCGGATTTTCTCACTCGCCTGGTCGCGCTGTTGGAGCAGTACAATACCGAGCCGTCACGCATCACGCTCGAGATAACCGAAGAAGTCGTCTACCGAAACCTCGATAAAAACGTCAGCGCGCTAAGACATGCCCAGAAGCTCGGGATGTCTATCGCCCTTGACGATTTCGGATCTGGTTATTCGTCGCTCTCGATGCTCGATGCATTGCCCCTCAACAAGCTGAAGATCGATAAAAGTCTGGTTCGCAAAGCTCAAACGAGTGAGCGCAGCGCGAACATCCTGTATGCAGCCGTAAACTTGGCGAAACAACTTGACCTGACCTGCTGCGTTGAAGGGGTCGAAACCGCCGAGGCCGCAAGGGACCTAAGCGCAGTGGGCGCAGATCAGATTCAGGGCTACTGGCTGGGAAAACCGGAACTGCTGCGTAAACGTGAACAGCGTCTACGCCTCGTGTCCTGATCCACAATTCGCACACGCTCGTTGTCCAGTCTCAGCGCCCCGAAAGACTGCGGGGTTGGCAAGGGGAGTGCTGCGCGAGCGTACGCCGCTGGGCAGCGACATGCGGTTTCGACTACGAAATGCTGGGTGATGAGCTGTTTGAGCTGCTTCCGGCCAATCTGAGAGAAAAGTATCTAAGTCAGCCCGTCGTGCAGAGCGACCTGGCGCGCTTATTGGTACTGCGCGATCGTCTGCAGGGTGGACGTTACTCGCGAGTAGTGTGGTGCGATGCAGACGTCTTGATTTTCACCGACTTTGATCTCGGAAATGAGCGCGAGACTTTTGCACGCGAATGCTGGGTTCAGCTCGACAAGGGAAGGCTCCGAAGCTACCGCAAAGTGCACAACGCGTGGATGCTCTTCACAGCCAGGTCCTCTGTACTACCTTTTTATATAGATCGCGCGATCCAGCTACTCGCTGCAGCAAAGGCGCCGGTGGTGCCGCAGCTGATTGGGCCAAAACTACTCACTGCATGGCACAACATCTCGCCATTTTCTGTGGATGAGCGAATAGGAATGCTCTCGCCTATAGTCCTGCGCGCCCTTCTTCACAATGAGGCTGACCCACTTGATTTGCTCCATCGTGGGCACACAGGCTCGCTCTGTGCTCTCAACCTAAGTGCGAGCTGTGAAGGTAGGGAGGTCGACGGCGTGCGCCTCGATGAAAACGATTATTTGCAGGCAATCGACGCGCTGCGAGCAGGACACTTGGCTTAGGCTGCAAGTGCGGAGCCGCAAGAGTATCGCTGAATGCTTGCGTAGCAGCGACTGCTTTGTTTTATTTGCTCGGCGAGCGCTGAGCCGGACGCCCCAGATGAAAGCCCTGCATGTAATCCACACCCATAGTCTTTAGTTTCGTGGCGATCTGCTCATTCTCGACATGTTCTGCGATCGTGGGGATTTTCAATACGGACGCCACGTCCACAAAAGAACGAATCGCTACAAGTGCCAGTTCGTCCTCAAGCATGCTGCTCACAAACTGTCCATCAATCTTGAGGTAGTCAATGGGCAGGGAGCGCAGATAGGCAAACGAGGCCATTCCCGAACCGAAGTCATCGAGCGCAATCGCGGACCCAAAAGCTCTGACGGTCGTTAGAAACTCTTTGGCTTCAATCAGATTTGAGATCATCGTCGTTTCGGTTATTTCAAACACCAGGCGCCTGCGATCAGCAGGTGATAGCCTCTTCAGCCGTGCTTTTACCGAGTCTTGGAAGCGCGGATCGCTTACAGATCTGGCCGAGAAGTTTATAAAGAAAACACAGTCGTCGAGATCTGATAGAGCGAGTAACTCGAGTGCCCTCGCCAGTACCCAAAGATCAATCCTAACGCTCAGGTCGTAGCGCTCCGCGACCGGCAGAAACGCGCCGGGAAAAACAAGTTCATTGTTGCCATCCAGCATGCGTAGGAGGAGCTCGATTTTGGTCACCTCTGACCCTGCTGCGGACCCAGCCGCGACAATAGGCTGGAAATGGAGTACGAACCGGTCGGCGTCAAGCGCCTCTTCTATGCGACGGACCCACTGAGTTTCGCTACGTTGTTCGACGATGGCCTGATCGCTTGCTTCATAGAGGTGGATACGATCGCGTCCGGCCGCCTTGGCGGCATAGCAGGCTGTGTCGGCCGCCTGCAGAACGGTAGCGATATCAGACCAGCGATTGTTGACCTGCACGAGACCGATGCTCGCACCGATACGAAAACGTTGCTTACCCTGGACAAATCGAAAGTCGCGGACGTTCTGACAAATCTTCTCAGCGATTCGCAAAGAATGGTCCTTCGGACATCGCTCGAGAATTATTCCGAACTCGTCACCCCCCAGGCGGGCAATCGTATCTCCACCGCGAACCGCACCTTTGAGCACCGACGCCAGTTTCTTGAGTAGTTCATCGCCGGCTGAATGACCGCAGGTATCGTTGACCACCTTGAACTGGTCCAAGTCGATGAACAGCACGCCATGTTCGGTGCAGTCGCTATCGAAATTGCCCATCAGCTCTTGCAGACGAGACTCGAACTCCACTCGATTAGTAAGACCGGTCAGCGAGTCATGAGAGGCGCGATAGCGCATTTCGCCCGTTCTCTCCCGCTCTTGTGTGACGTCTCGGAATACCAAAACGGCGCCTAGTAAGCCGCCCGATTCATTGCAGATGGGAGATGCAGAGCCTTCTACCGCTCGCTCCTGACCATCTTGGCTGATCAGAATAGCTCCGCTACTGAGAGTCGTGGTGCGCTCCTCGGTCAAGCACGGGTCGATCGACTGGCTAAGAGGTTGCCTCGAACTTTCGTCGATGCAAAAGAAAACATCACTGATAGCCAGGCCTTTTGCCAGCTCGTTGTTCCAACCTGTCAGCTGCTCCGCTACGGGATTGAGCCAAGTCAGTCGGCCCTGATCATCTGTAGTCGCCACACCGTCGCCGATGGATGCAAGAGTCGTGTGCATCAGATCTTTGCTGTCGGAAATTGATTGGAGCAGGTCGCGTCGTTCTGTGATGTCCTGAAAGACGCCCAAGAGCCTGACCGGGGCACCATCCTCAAACTCCGCATAGCCCTGTGCGTGGACCCAGATTCGAGCACCATCTGCCCGGACGAGGGGGACTTCGAGATGCCAGGGCGCGCCGGTCTTCATCGCAAGGTCAACCGCCTCTCCGACGGTGTCCCGAACCTCCGGTGCGTAGAAGGCGATTGCCGCCTCCAGGGTCGGCTCGTAGTCGAGGGGCACGCCATGAATGTGTTTAGTCTGGTCTGTCCAGGTCAGCCGGTCAGTCTGAAGATCCAGTTGCCAGCCTCCTATATTGCCAAGCCTTCCGGTTGACTCAAGCAAAGTACGCATTCGCCTGAGCGCTTCTTCTTGCTTCTTTCGCTTTTGGATATTCAAGTGGACGCCAAACATGCGCAGAGGTTCGCCGCTCTCACTCCAGTCCATGACCCGGCCACGTGTCAGAACCCAGACCCAGTGTCCGCTCTTATGGCGCAGACGGACTTCGCACTCGTAATCTCTTGTTTCACCGCTAAAGTGCCGGTTAAGGGAGTCTTCGACAAGCACGCGGTCCTGCGGATGCAGGAAATCAGTGAACCGATTTATCGAGACCGGTTCCAATTCAGCAAGTGCGTATCCGATCATTTCGGCCCAGCACTCATTAACGAGAACAGCGCCAGTTGGAATGTGGTACTCGTAGGTGGCGACTTCGGTGGCCTCAATAACGCTCGCTAGTTGCCGTCGCTCATCTTCCAGCTGGTCAGGGACCAGTTGCAGGGGGGGCGCGCCGTTCATGTCGTCGGACTTCAGGGGTGTCGCGTGATCGAGAAGGTTGTTAGGAAGTTCTTGTTGCATCACATCAAACCGAGAGTGCGTGCCGACTGCTTCGGGCTGCGCTGCCATCGATGCTACCGCTCTAGTCCACGCCCCATGGCCCGGGTGTATCAGCAAACGTGTGCTGCTCATCGTCAGCTGCACCCAGTGCGCGCAGACCCTCATTGCTACAGCCCCCTGTCGCCCTACCGGGCTTGCATACCGGAGCTACGAAGGAGAGCCGAGAGCTTTTTTCGCCTATAAGACTGTAGCGACCGCGTGCACGTGGCCTTTAGGCCAACTACCACCTTACCGGACAGCCTGAGATTCTGAGTTTCGTATCTCGACGGCTACGTATAACGATGTTCTTCACACTGGGTAACACGCTGCGGGCCTTGATGCTCTAGCGGGCTCTACCCTCTTTTTGAAAAAGCGTATTCGCGATAGCGAGGGCCCGGCTGTGCGACTCGTAGATGCCCGCCGAACCACACGTGAGGGCAATCCCACAGCTATGTCTGAGATCGGTCTGGTTAACCGATGAATGCCGGGCAATCGCTGAGCAGTTAATTCTTGTCGGCGGTGACGAACAGCAACTGCCAATGCAGGTAACATCCATTTGTGTCGTGGGTCACCTTCAGGTGTTCCGAAATAGCACTCGAAACCTGCTGCAGCGTGGCTTTGGTCATACGAAACAGATTCTTGCAATACACAATCAGAGTCTGCTCGTCGGGAAAGCGCCAGGTGTAGTGCTCAACCGTTTCCTGCATATCTCCGAACCCTGCCTGCTTGAGGTCTGCGCTGATCTCGCGTTCCCGCAAGAACATACCGTCGTGGCCAATATCGCTGTAGATGTCGACAGGCCCATTTAGAAAACGCGCGGGCGGGCTGCCTTCGAGAACGTCACCGATCACTAATCGACCTCCAGGCCGGAGAATACGATGTGCCTCTTGGTAAAACGCAACTTTGTCCTGCTGGTGGTGAACACCTGCGAGCGTTCCCACGCGATCGAAAGAGCAATCGGCGACATCGATACCAGTCAGCGAAGACTTGACGGTGCGATACTTCGGCTTGAGAAGCTCTACGAAAGCCTGCGAGTTTTCGACGCAGGTTATGCTTACCTGCCCTTGCAGATGATCATTGATACCGTCCGAGAGGTAACCGGTGCCTGCCGAAACGTCACAGACGCTCAGGCCATCTTTCAGATTCAGGCGCGAGATCAGGTGTTCGCGCTCCTGGAAGCGAGCGTCAGGCACCTGAGCAAGCGCCCGATCATAAAGTCCGACACGTTCGCTGCTGTACTTATTTGCGCGGCTGTCAAAGCTATCCATGACAAATTGTCCGGTCGGAACGAGGAACCGCCTTCGATGAGATAGCGCCATAACGACAGCACGCGCTGTCGATGAGTGATTGCGATATCACCGCGTGCGCACTCCTCTGAAACGTCCTGCAATTCTGCCCGCGATATCACCGTATAGCGCGGCTCGTTGGTTGCGACGAATGGCGCTGTTCAGAGCTTTCACCCAGGGCTCCCTACTACCTGTCTTGTCTACCTCTACTCCAACCGACCTAAGAGCGTCCAGAGCGCTGCCTGAAACACGCAAGCTATAAATCTGCTCGTCGCTGATATCCTGATCGAAGCAGCCTGGCAATCCGAATTCGAGTGCTCGAAAGGCAAGGATGTTTCGGATGCATTTCTCGCACTGCCCACAATTGCGATCCTTTTGATCTCCCTGCCAGCACACGCGCAGGTTCTCAGTCGCTTCTGGCCAGTCGAGCAACTGCCTGATTTTCTCAAACCTCTTGGTTTCTGCACCATCGTACAGAATTCTCAGGGATGCGCTCGATAGCAAGGGGTCGGTTATGGCATTCGAACCGTACGGAAAAGTCGCAGTGCGGTAAGTATAGGAAGACGGGATAATAGCGACGTCGTATGCCTTCGCGAACACATGAAGGCAGGACGCAAGCCCGGCTCCAAATACGTCACGCCAGGGTAGATCCACCACCGCGCGAAAGTTGGTGGCGACGGGCACGAGTTTTATGTCGACGCTATCCGTAATACGCTTGCTTCTCTCATATGCAACCGCAAAGGCGCGCCCTTCGTCAATCGGGATATCGAACCCATGCACCATCAGCGATGTCTGCAGGTTCTGCGTCCGTCGTCCGCAGATGCTGTTCGCGTGTCGAAATGCCGTAAAGCAGCTGTCGACACCGCCAGAAAACATAGATATCGCCCTATCGGTCGGCGCGCCCTTTGCCGGCTCTTGCTCGGCGTCGGCATGAAGGCTGACCTCGTTGTATCTCTCCGGTCGCCAGGACCGCCAGGCGGCCATAAACTCTTCCAGGTTTTCGAGTAAAGAGGACGATACCTGACCGTGAACATGCACTCGCCCGCCGCACCGCATGGCGAGGAATATCGTTGCTATCACAAAAGGGTCGCTGGACTCCGAGAGCTGTGCGGAGAAAGATTCAGGGACACGGAACCAGAGCGTTCTACGACTGAATCCGTCGCCTTCGAGAATGGCGCTTAACTCAGCCTCGTTGTTGTAGGTCTTTACCGGCTGTTGCCAGATATGAAGTGTTCGGCCTGTCATGCCTTCGCGGATCCGATACAAACCGACACCACTAACGCACCGTTACTACAACATCTTCGGATGCGCTGACTCACGACTGTTCAGTGCGGGTCTGTTTAAAGGTGGGAAACTTTGATGTTGAACCATTGGGTCATGGTCGCACACCGCGTACCAGACTCAAGTAAAGGCCAATGAGCGTGCGGTGAGAGAAACTGCTGCACCAACCTAAGGGAGAACCGTACCTGATCTCTGATTGAGGAACACGTACGGTCCTGGGGAACCCATCGATAAACGGTTATGGTTCAGAAGCTATAGTAATCAGCCCTTTCCTTCAGTTCCGTGCCTTCAATGTCACCGCTGAGGCACTCGGTAAAATCGGCTTTCCTGATGACATAGAAGAGATCCTGGTCTCCTGTGCCATCGCCACCCATTCCATCGAACACCAGCGTAATGCGCTCATCGGCGGGCAGTGACCTCAGGCTGGTACCATAACGACAGAAGTTATCGAGCGTAGTACTAGCCAGGGCTGCGATCCGTTCCTGCCGCTCTTCCTGCCGTTCCTTGCGAATCTCCTTGCGCTTGTCCGTATAGGCAGCGCGACCCGCTCGATATTGGCGTCGTGCCTCCTCCATGGCTGACTCAGCACGTTCGTATAATGCGCGGGCTTCTGCATCGTTTCCTCCAGACTCCAGCTGTCGCTCATAGTCCTCCATGCGCTGTTCGAACTCACGCTGAGCAGCCGCAAGTTCACGGCGCGCTGAAGCCTGTTCCTTTCGCAGTTCCTTGGCTTGTAGCTGCAGTTCACGGCTATGCTCTGTAAGGGCATCCGTGAGAGCGCTCAGGTCATCATCCAGCTCTTCAGCAATCATCACGCTTGGTGGCACAGGGGGAGGCGGAGCAATATTCGCAAGAGTCTCGCCCAGACCTTCCATTCCGATTTCAATACCGCCCACTATTTCTTCGACGAAGGCTCCTATGTCTTCACCGAGAGCGACAAAGTTCACGTCCAGGTCCGAGTCCCCGTCGAAATGAACAAAGCTGCGGTGCCCCAGGCCATGTCCGTGGATGCGAAGCACGATGCCCTGGCCTGCGAGATAGCTACCCTCTATGTGCGCTACTCCAGAATCGCCGTGCCCAGTACCGCCGGACGCTGCCTGCAGAGCTCGACTTAGCACCTCCACATCCCGTCGTACCTCGGCGTAGTCTGTCTGCGCTACGGTGCTAGCGCCTCCCAGTAATGACGCTGTCACGGCGCAGACGGCTGTCCTTTGCTTCCAATTTTTCATCATAGGGTCTCCTGTCAGTAGGGAGTGTCTGGGTCTGGCTGTGGCTGCAGCTCCGGCAGTCTGGTGAAGAGCTGCCG
Source organism: Pseudomonadota bacterium (assembly GCA_039111155.1). Lineage (GTDB taxonomy): Bacteria > Pseudomonadota > Gammaproteobacteria > Pseudomonadales > Halieaceae > Congregibacter. The sequence continues at coordinate 93,950 of JBCCPL010000008.1, forward strand.
GATCGCCAGGCGGTCATCAAACTGGCTGTCGCGCAGGTCTTCGACACGCATCTGATCGGTACTGCGTGCGAGCGACCAGCTGGCGGCCAGCGATCGCATGTCATCCTGACGCTCGAGGCGGTTGTACTGCAGAGCTGCCGCAAGCAGTTGCCGATTGTTGGCCAGAGATTTCTTCTCGAGGATTTCTAGCCGTTCATTTAGAACGTCGTTTCGGCGCCGCTCAAGCTCCACCATTCGACGCTCCAGCTGTTCAGGTTTGACGGCCCCGGTATCGGAGCCAAAGCGAAGCGCAAAACCGTTGTCCGAGATAGTGAACTGCGCCTGAAATAGCACTAGTAGAATTGCGGCCATCGATGCTCCCAGGGATAGCCACGTCAACACGCCGGTTCTAACCGGAGCAATACCTGTGGTTATGCCACGCAGGCGGCTCCACGCCGGCACAGGGATTGGCTCCCAGGCGCTCGCGGCGTCCTGCCACTGACGGGCGGCCGCTAGTGCCTGCTGCAGTTCGGCGTTGCCTCTCAGTTGTTGCTCGAAAGCCGAACGGTCATCAGGACTTAGCCGATCATCGAGGTAGGCGAGCAAACTGTCGCGCAAATCATCTGTGAGCATGGCAAACCTCTCCGTGTTTCTGCATTAGGTCGAGTGCCGCATAGAGTCGCGACTTGGCCGTATTCGACGAGATTCCGAGTTGTTGGGCGATGTCGTCAAACGTGCACTGCTGAAAGAACTTCAGCTCCACTACGGCCCGCTGATCGGCCGAAAGCCGATCCAGCAGTTGGAGTACCTCGCGATTTTGCTGACTGATTCCAAGGGCAATCTGCGGGCTATCGAGACCCAACAATTCATCGATGTCCACCGACGAGTGTTCCGGCAGTCGCGCGCGATGCCGCTGGAAGTCGATCGAACGATTGATGGCGATTCGCGATAGCCAGGCCGGGAACGTCCCGTCCCCACGATAGTTTGGCAGGTTGCGGTACACCGCAAGAAACGTTTCCTGCATCAGGTCCATGGCGTCAGGCTTGCTGCGTGTCATTCGAATCGCCTGGTTGTACACCCGTGCTTCATACCGGCCTACCAGCTTCGACCACGCCCGCTGCGACCCTCCCAGGGCCCGGGCGATCAGGCGTTCATCTGATTCGAGCTTGATCACGGTGGTTGCAATGCGCCTGTTTTAGTCAGTTCTAAGGGGCATGACGATGGCGAGTCAGAAAAAGTTTGACGGTGAAGGCCTTTTTTTGGCCTGCCTTGCAGACACAGCTGGTTGCACCAGCATTCAGCTTGACAGGCCTCGGAGACCAGAGCGCTTACTAATAGAGTAGTGAAGGGGTTTGCGGCGTTTTCAATGAAATCGCGCGGCGCTTAATCGGTGAGTCCGGACCCCAGGTTCCAGATTCCAGGTACTACGCTAGGCGAGGGTCGGAGGTTCCGTCCGTCTCTTCGCTAGCTCGCTGGGGGAACATCACCCTGCGAATATCCTGGGCCACGTAATACAGCGTGGGCACCAGAATCAGGGTGACGGCGGTTGAGAAAAAGATTCCAAACGCCACGGACGTCGCCATCGGTTTCACGAACTGGGCCTGGATCGACGTCTCCAGCTGAATAGGCAGCAGTCCGATAAACGTGGTCAGGGATGTCAGGAGAACGGCGCGGAAGCGCGAGGGCCCTGCTTCCAGAACGGCCTCTTTCCAGTCGTGGCCTTCCTCGATGTAGTGATTGATGAAGTCAACCATCACAAGGCTATCGTTCACGACGACGCCGATCAGGCCGATGATGCCGATAGCTGACAGTATGCTTACGTCCATCCCCAGAATCAGATGCCCGAGGAAGGCGCCGGTAACACCGAAGGGAATCACCGCCATGATCAGCAGGGGTTCCAGATAGCTCTTGAGAGGAATGGCGAGTGCCGCGTAGATCAGCACCAGCACCAGCAGGAGACTGATAGTCAGCCCTTGCGATGTGTCACGCTGCTCTTCTACCTCACCGGACACGCTATAGCGCACTAGAGGGTGACGCGTGAGGATGTCCGGGAGCATGCGTGCCTCGACAACCTCCATAACGGCGGCCGAAGAAGTCACGGACTTATTGATGTCGGCCTGCACGTTAACAACGCGGGTCAGATCGATGCGGTTAATCACGCTGAGCCCCGTTTGTTCATGGGCCTCTCCAACGACCGAGAACGGCACACGACGCCCATCGGGAAGCGTGATCCACAGGGAGTGAAGGCTTTCAAGCCGGCTGCGCTCCTCGGCCGGAAGCCGGACATAGACCCGCACCTCATCACGACCTCGCTGTACGCGCTGCGCCTCGGCCCCGAAAAACGCCTGCCTGACCTGCCGGGCAAGCTCACCGTCGCTCAGCCCCAGCGATTCTCCTTCGGGAGTTACGCTGATATCCAGCTCCCGTCCGCCGGCGTTGAACGTATCGCGGATATCCCTGACCCCACCTATCTCAGCCAGTCGCAGCTTGAGCTCTGCAGCCGCCTGGCGTAATTGCGTTAGATCTCGCCCCTCCAGCTGGATGTCGATCGGCGTGCCTCCGGGTCCAGCGGCCGCGTCAATTCGGAATGAACGCACGCCCTTTAGCGGGCCAAGGGCTTCTCGCAACCAATTGCCCAATTGTACTGATGTGATATCGCGCTCTTCACTCACGAGTAGCTCGATCACCACCCGCGCCTGGGTGTCCGTTTGTGAGATGACCTGAAGCGTTCGGATCACGTCACGCTCCTGTCCATCAACCTCGCGAAAACGCTCGTTCATCTTGTGAGCGGCCTGCTCAATGCGACGCGCATAGTCATGCGTGAGTTGCCAGGGTGTGCCCTGGGGCATATCGAGCACAATGTTGAGACTGTCGGATGGTACGTTTGGAAAGAACACGACGCGCAGCATTCCCGAAGGGACAAGCATGAGGCAAACAATGAGCCCGGCGACAAAAATTGAGAGGGTTGTGTAGCGGTAAGCTACCGCTTTATTCAGCAGTCGACGGTAGGGACCTCGAGCAAAGCGCATCAGTGCATTGGACAGTCTCTGCTGCACGCGTTGAGCCCAGTTCAGCTTGTCTCCTTCTTGCGGCACTTTGATGTGTCGGAGGTGTGCGGGCAGAACCAGCTTTGTTTCGATGAGGGAAAAAATGACACAAAAAATAACGACGTAGCCGAGCTGTGAAAGCACTCGGGAGAACCCCTCGGTTAAGAACAAACTCGGCCCGAATGCAACCGCTGTTGTCAGTGCTCCGAAGACCGTTGCCGTGGCTACGCGCCGAACCCCGCCAACCACGCTCCTTACCCCGTCGCGGTCGCGCTCAAGGCGGGCGTAAGCGCTTTCGGCCGTCACGATCGCATCGTCTACGAGTAGCCCCAACACCAGAATAAACCCGAACACCGACAGAACATTGATGGACACAGGTATCGCGAAAACTTCGATTGTCGCCAGGCATCCAAGAACTGCGAACGGCAGGCCGATGACTACCCAGAAGGCCAGCGAAAGATCCAGAAACAGAGCGAGCGCTATCGTTACGAGTACTGCACCCTGCGCCGCGTTTCTCAGCATCAGATCGATACGTCCGCGGAGTATTCGACTCGCATCGTTCCAGGTAGTCAGACTGACGCCCTCGGGAAGCTGTTGTTGCTTTTGCTCTGCGTACTCTCGAACGAGCTTCGTGATTTCAAGTACATTCTGATCGCCGACACGCCCTATATTCAGGGTGAGCGCGGGCTTTCCGTTGATGGTGCTGAGTACTGGCTGTTCTTCGAAGGCGTCGTGGACCGTGGCTACATCACCGAGGCGGATGCGCGTACCGTCCGGGCCACTGATAAGAGTAAGTTGTTCAAACTCATCGCCGACGTACGCCTGGGAGGTTGACCGCAACGTGATCGCACCTCCCTCGGTGCGCATCTGCCCGCCGGGAAGATCCCGAGACGACACTTGTACTGCACGGACAACGTCATCGAAGCTCAAGCCATAGCGACGTAGCTTTTCATCCGACAACTCTATGGAGATCTCGTACTTCTGCTCGCCGTAGTAGGTGATCTCGCTGATGTTCCCGAGTGCGAGGATTTCTTCGCGGATCTGCTCGCTGAGTTCCTTCAGCTTTCGTTGTTCGATGTCACCGAAAACGCTGACACTGATTGCACCGGTTACCGCTTCCACGGCCTCGACAATCGGCTTTTCGGAATCTGCAGGGAAGGAATCGATACCGTCTACGCGAACCTTGGCCAGATTCACAGCTCGGTTCATATCCGATCCGGGTTCCATCTGGACTGTGACGACACCGACGCCTTCTCGTGCCTCACTTCGTATCTCCTTAATGCCGACAATATCTCGAATGGCCTCCTCAACCCGCAGAACAATGCCGCGCTCGACCTCTTCGGGTGAGCTGCCAAGATAGGGGACCGTCACCGTGAATGTTTCTGACGGGAAGGTCGGGAATACCTCTTTGTCGAGAGCTCTGATGGAACCGAGTCCTGCGAGCACCACCACTAGCAACAGCAGGTTGGCGGCTACCGGATTTTGCGCCATCCACGCGATGGCGCCATTCATCTGGCGACGGTCAAGTTTAGGCGCCACCGCTGAGCTCCACTTCTATGCCTTCGAACATAAGGTCGAGGCGGGTGACCACCACAAGATCACCGTTTTGCAGTCCACCGGTAATAAGCGCGCCGCCGTTATCCATCCGGCCGACTTCAACGTGCTGGCGTTTCAGTTTTCCTTCTTCGAGCAGGAATACATCGTCATCGCCGTGCAGTGCCTTCTGTGGAATTACAACGGCGTCCGATACGGTGCCACCGGTTATCTCAGCCCTTACGAACTGACCAAAACGAAGCGGTGAGGTATGCCGAACCGTATCTAACGGGTCCTCTATCACGATAACGACCGGGAATACTCGAGTCTGGGTATCAACTCGCGCTTCGATACGGGCCAGGCTGCCCTGCCACTGGGAAAGGTCTCCGGGCTCGCCGGTTGAAAGCTGCACCGGTGCGCCGACTGCTTTTTCGACGAAACCAATGTCCTGGGGTGGGATAGGCAAGCGCACTTCGGCGCGATCGGCACCCAATATGCGACCAAGCTGCATACCCATCGTGACAAACTGGCCTTCCTCCGTCAGCTGTTGGTCAATTACCGCTCGGTATGGTGCGGTGATCTCGGTATTCGCCAGATCCCGTTCCGCGCGGGCGATTCGAGCCTCCGCCGACACCACAGCCGCCCTTGCTTCGTCGACACGCTTCGCCTGACGCAGCGATTGTGCATCGGCGAGAGAGAGGCGAGCACTCGTCAGTGACTGGCGTGCCTCTGCGAGCGCCAATTCATAATCTGTGGCGTCAATGCGCAGCAACGGCTCGCCCGCTTCAACCACTTCTCCCGGCTCAAAAGAGGGGGATTGCCACAGCACGCGGCCGCTGACCTCGGCACTGAGTGACAGAGAGCGCCATGTCTCTACGTTACCGTAGGCGACCACGGTCACGAACCTGGGTTCGAGGCTGATCTGTTGTACCTCGACAATCGGCAAGGGCAGGTCGACCTTACGCGGCTCGATCTGTGGCTTGCTCTTCAGCATAAGAACTGCGATGACTCCCGCCAGGGCAAGAATCGCGATAGGTCGCAGAAAACCCAGTATTCGTTTCATGATATCCGTTAGCTTTAAATAAGGCTGAAGTGGCTAGACGCTGGATTCCTTACGCAGCGAACCTCGAGCTGTCTCTATGCACTTTTTGAGTGCAGTCGAGGTTTTTGTAAGGCCTCCCTGAATCTTCAAGCGTATCCGTGAGATATGCGGGTCCTGCCAGTGCCAGGCAGCACTACGTTTGGCGGCAGAAGTTCCTCAACGCTTGTCCCGAACTTGTAGAGGTGCTCCGTACCGTACGATATCCACATCTCAGACCATGCCCGGTACATACCCAATCGGCGAGACATACTCGTGACCGCGTAGTTCGCCCCCAGACGAACAACGCCTCTGGTGCTTGCCCTTATTCACAGGGCCATTCCACGAGGCAACACTGCAACGTATCAGGATTAGGGCAGTGAAAGATCTAACCTCGTTACGATGAACTCGGCAGGGCGAAGGCAGGCGATACCGATCTCTATTATTAACCGACCGACTTGCAGGTCCTGCTGCGTCATTGTCTCACCGAGGCCGCATCGCACGTAAAATGCTTCTTCCGTTTTGACGCCGCTCAGAGCGCCGGCTCTCCAGAGAGTCGTCAAGTAGAGGCTAACCGCGTCGCGAAGTTGACTCCATGTATTCGGTTCGTTGGGTTCAAATAACAGACGTTGCACCCCTTTTTTGATCGAAGTTTCGATCATCATGATGAATCGCTGCACGGGGACGTACAGTCGCTCATGCGACGGTCCAGCAAGTGTCCGGGCACCCCATATCCGCACACTGGTGCCGGATAAGCTGCGTATCGAATTGATTGATGCCTCGCCATGGGAAGTGCCGCTGAGCAACTGGAGCTCAGCATCAGTAACCTGCGCCATGAGAGTGGTGACATCGCTAAGCTCCAAGTTCGCCGGTGCTTTCCAAATGCCCCGCTGCGAGTCGGTGCGTACATAGGCACCTAGTACTGCGGCCGATGGAGGCAGTATCAGCTCCGCAGAGCCTGCCGGGCTCTTGGACTTAGTCCGAGCTGTTAGGTGCCGCTCTGGTGAATGTAAAAATCGGGTAAGTCGATCGGGCTTGCTACGCCGGCCCAGTCGTCGAGCGGCAGATCGTGTTTCTTGCCTGGTGGCCTTGCTATCGGTGGTTTTTAGCGCGGGGTAGTACGCGGCACCGTAGCTTCGGTGTGTCGGATCGATTTGAGCCAGGCCTTCTGGCCAATCAGAGGATGTTGGTTTAGCCGAAAGCGGCAAATCCAGGATAGCGAAGCGATCGCCGGCTCTGGCGCACATCTTAAGCATCGCAGTCGCGGTGGACTCGTACTCTGTACCCGAAAGAAGGGATAGTTCCGGCGCTGACACAAGCGTTGGACCCTCTGCATCAGCTGCGGCGCTGATCCCCACTTGTAAGAGGTGGCTCAAGCGCGTGGAGGAGGATCGCAGACTACCGACAGAGAGCACAAAGCAGGTCTTTCCGCCATTGGCATAGAAATGGCGGATGCAGTCACTTAGAGAAAACAACGACGCCTTGGCGCTGTTTCGCGATCCTTGCCTGCTAATCAGGTTCCTGGTCGGGGTTAAACGTCGCGGGTTGTCTGCGATGCCAAATACCGATTCGAACTCCCCTTGTGTATCGACACGCCTCGCGGTATTGATCAGGGATACACCTCTGTCTACGGTGTTGGACGTGCGCCCGATAAACAACGGTACCGCGGTCGCAGCGGGTGAACCGATACTCAGACGTGGGTCTTCAACCTCTGTGACATAAACCCCGGGTGTCAGGTATTCAACCATGAACTGTGTTCTCTACTAGTTAAGTTACTGGTTAAAAACGTGCAGCGCTGAGGGCAGTACAGCCTTTCACGATGAGATTAAAGCAGGGGTGATTCGACGTCGAGCTGTGCCGGTCGCGTTCGTAACTCACTGTGTCATAGAGCCCGGTGCCATAGAGCCCAGTGCCATAGCGCTGTCGAGTGATAACGAGTGCTCCGCCGGCGACGGTACATCGTGCCGAGAGATCCACACGGCTAATCCTGGCGCCAACCGAGCCCTTCGCCAAAGTTGAACAAATGCACTGGTTTGATTCTGGGGCGCACCATGACGGCTTCAGCCACGCCCACGATCTTAGGGCTCGCAGCCTGAACTTCATCCAGTTCTTCAAACCAGTTGATAAACATCCAGAGGTAGATATCGACAATCGTCAGTGACGGGCCGAAGAAGTAGGGACCTTCGCTGCACGCGTTCTCCAAAATCTTGTAGTTCTCGATGACGAAACGCTCAGCCGCTTCTTTGACGTAGCGAGGCTCACCGACGACATAGCGCTGCGGATAATTCTTTCTTAATTCGCCTTCGTAGATATTGGCCAACAGAAAGCTCATCCACTGGTCGAGTTTGGCGCGAGCGAAGGATCCAGGTTCATAGGTCAGGCCGGACTGCGGGTGGGTGTCGGCCAGGTAGGTGAGAATCGCGAGGGTTTCCGTAAGGCAGGAGCCGTCGTCGAAAACAAGTGCCGGTATTTGCCTGCGTGGGTTAACGGCGATGAAGTCGGGATCTACGATCCCGTCATCGGAGTATTCCACCAGAAGGCGCTCGTAGGGCAGGTCCAGTTCGGCTAGAGCCGCTTCGACACAGGCCGAGCCAGACCCCGGGTTTGCGTAGATCTTCATACGAAATGCCGGTTACAAAAGTCGCTAATTGTGCTTCCGCAACTCACGAGATGTTTTCGTCGAAGGCGTCGCCGTGCTGCGCCCACCAAAACGGGCTCCAGAAAGACAGATTCTTTGCTCAGATCCAAGAGCAGCAACCAGTAGCAGCGACTCCCCCGCTACGTGTGCTTCAGCAGCGCGCTTGAGCTTAGAGTTTTTTATCGACGAGATCCTGGAGTTGTTCGAGCTTCTGACTCAAATCGGAAAACATGCGCTTAAGACGCAGGCTTTCATCTTCGAGTTCTTTCAAGCGTTGGCTATCCGCCGGTTTTGTTCCAGCGTTGTCACTTTTCCACTTCACATAGCTCGCCTCCGAGATGCCGGCTTCGTGACAGGCTTTATCGACCGACTGTCCGCCTTCGATTTTTTCGTGGGTTTCGACGAACGGTGCTTCGTTGCGTGACTTACACATTGTTGTTTTGTTCTCTACCGCTTATATGCCTGCATATCTTACGTTATGTCTGCTCTTTATGTGAGCGGGCAAGGCCGCTCGGAGGTGTGCGGTGACATCGAGTTACAGTAATTAGTGATTGGTAGGTGTTTTTGTGGCGCGCCGTACGTCGACTATACGACCAGCCAGCGCCCCCGTATCGAACGGACCCGCACGAACTACTTTCCCGCCGTCTTTACTTGGAAAGCGCACATCGATATAGATCTCGGAAGCATCGGCAGGTGCGACCACATGCACCGGTATGACGTGTTGAGAGTTGTAACCTCCGCCGGTATCTGCAAGCCGCAGGCCACCCCGACGACCGCGGTCGTCCACAACCTCAACTTCAGCACCTGGTATGAGTCCGGTCCCCAGATGGTCGAGAGGTCGGACGTAAAAGCCTCGCGCCAGATTCGGACCGGTTAGCTCATTCCGAAAGATCGGGTGGCCTCCGTGTTCTCCATATCCATCGGTCAGCGAAAGATCGATGTCTCCGTCGAGATCAAAATCGATCCATGCTACCCCGTGATCGGCGGCGTTCACGGGATGGTCCCTGGGGAGCACGTTGGTAAAGAAACCTGCATCGTTACGCAAGAGCCTAGCCAGGGGTTGGCGCACTCCGTCAATGCGCTCGTAGGCCGATGCAAACAAGTCAAGGTCACCATCGTTGTCATAGTCACCCCAGGCAGCGGCGACGACGCTGTGCGGTTCAGCCAGACCTCTGACGACGCCTTCTTCTGCGAATCCTCCCTGGCCGTCATTTACATAGAGGAGATTCTTGCCGTAGGTCCCCACATAGAGATCCAGATCACCATCATTATCGAAATCGCCCGGTGCGCAGCCGACACCACCCTCAGCGAGAGGGCGCCGGGTTTGATCAAGGCCAAGTGTTGGCGCAACATCTACGAAATCTCGATTGTCGTTGCGCCAGAGCGCATCGCTGTCGCCATTCTGGTTAGCCAGAAATAAGTCAAGGTCGCCATCCTGATCATAGTCGAACCAGCAGGCCCCTACGGTGCGTCTGGGATCGACTGTACCGCGCCCGTTGGCCTCGCGTTCAAAGGAACCGTTATTCGCGCGATAAAGGCGATTAGCGCCAGCGCGGTTTGCTGCATAAAGATCGAGATCTCCGTCGTTGTCTAAATCAACCCAGTTGGCCTGACGAGCGAAGCGACCCGGATCGGCCAGCCCGACGTCCTCAGCTATTTCAATGAATCCATCGGGACCATCGTTGCGGTACAGGTAGCTGCGAGATGGGATGGGAGTGACGTTTGATCCGGCAAAGAGGTCGGGATCACCATCGCCATCGAAGTCTCCCCACGAGAGGCCGCGAAGTTCATCGCCCTGCGTCGGAAGCCCCAGTGATGCTCCCACACTGACAAAGCGCCCAGCGTCGTTTCGGTACAGACGAATCTCACCGCTTTTGGTCGAAACAGCGAGATCCGGGTCTCCATCTCCGTCAAAGTCTGCCCAGGCATTGGATAAAGATCCGGGTAAGGAGAACAGCTCTGCTGGTTCGACGGTACTGAATGCAGGCATGGACGACCTTTCGTCATCGTTCCTGCGCGTTTCAGCTAGTGACGCCGAGTTTGCTACCAGTAGAGCAAGCACCGGAAGAACAAACTCGAGGCTAGCGCCGCGAAGTGTTCCGATCAGCGAGTTGGCGTTCATCTGCTTACGCGGGACGCCGCTTGCGCCTTTTTAGATTTACAGAGATGAATAAGGTTTGTAGTTGCTGGCCCGGCGCTGGGTATCCTGATTTTGGACATACGCTGAGGCTCCTCGAACGGGTGAGTCACTTAGTGCCAAGGAATGCTGCAAATTCAACAGGCTACGCTTCACGCAAAAAAGCCCGCCACGGTTGCCCGCAGCGGGGTTAGGGTAGGCTCGGCTAAGCCTCAGAAAACGATGCGTGCACCCAATCGGAACGTCCTGCCCAGAACGTCGTAGAAGCGACGACTTGTGGGTAAGTAACCCGCCCGGTTCTCTGATCCCTGTGACCTTGGGAACGCCACCATTTCCGGGTCTTCATCGAACAGGTTGCGAACCTGGGCGAACAGCTCGGTCGAGGAATTGCCAAACCCAAACGTCTTGGCGAAATAGAGGTCCAGGTACGCTGCGCCAGCAACCGAGTTGTCATTGATCGTGAAATTTGGTGCTATGGACTCAGGGCAGCTCCCGGGCTGACACTCGATGTACTCGTTGCGAACCACACCATCACTCAACCCCCGAATGGTTGCGTTGGCGGTGAAGTCGTTTAACGCGTACATCGCCGTTATCCGGTAAGACCAGTCCGGAACGCCCGAGCTGAACGCCGAGTGCACACCGGCTAGATCGAACTGGTTGGTACCGTCGTCCGTGACCAGCTCGATGTAGTGCGTAGCCAGACCCCTAAGTGTCACCGTGCCTGGAACGCCGCCGAACACGCTGGCCACGTCAAAGGTGTAACTCGCCTCCAGATCGATGCCCTGGGTGGTCAGGCTGTTAAGGTTTTCCCGAAATAGGTTGATCAGAGTGATGTCTGAGCGGTCGTTTGGGCTGGCAAACTCTATACGGCGACAAAAGTCTTCAATGCCTTGCTCAAAGCAGTTCTCCGCTACCGTTTCTGCACCCAGGGCAGCGATTACTCCGTCTATCTCTATATCGTAGTAATCAATCGAAAGAGATAATCCCGGCGCAAAACGCGGTTGTAGTATCACGCCAATGTTGAAGCTATCGGCTTCTTCGGGCCCAACCTCTGTGCTTCCTGTGAGCTGTTGCAAGAACTCGTCAGAGCCCCCAGGCGCATTCGGATTAGGTACGTTGTTTGTCCGGCCTGTGCCCGGATCAAATAGCTCCGCCAGGTTTGGTGCCCGAATATCACGGGATTGGGTGTAGCGAAACGTCACATCTTCGATGGGGGAGTAAGTCAGGCCTACCTTCCAGGTGTTCACACCGCCAGATGTGCTGTAATCCGTCCGTCGGTACGCGGCGTTCAGATCGAATCCATCAAAAACGGGAACGCCAGCCTCGAAGTAGAACTCAGTCACATCGTATTCGCCGACCGTTGCCAGGTAGTTGCCGTATTTCCAGCAACCTCCGCCGGGGCCACCAAAGCAGCCGTCGATGTCACCGTCGATCTGCTCATTTCGCCATTCACCGCCAAACGCAAGCGCAATGGGGCCGGCCCAGCCATCAATACTGTTGGTCCGGAAGTTGAACGCAAACACGTCCTGCTGGATTTCCTGCTGACGGTTGGGTGTGCCCAGCACGTAGTCGAGCCCTTCCTGGGTCGCCACGCCTACGCCTAATGGGTTGAACGGCACGCAGGGCAGATCCGCAAAGTTAGGCCCATCTTCGGTGAAGCCTGCTGAGACCGACTCGGGATCGCGACAGACAATTTCACCCGTATCCGGATCCACGATGGAATCGATTGCTGCCCTGAAGTTAGCTTGCTTGTAGGTCGGCTGTTGCCGCTCGTCGGTTTCTGTAATGCCCGTCTGCCAATAGGTATCCCAGTCAAATTCAAGACCAAAGGCCGAGAAAGCGCCTTCTGCTCCGACGACGTAGCGAAAGGTCTCGCGTTCGTTGACTGTCCCGGAGGCGGGTACATCGGCATGAGCGTTGCGAACGCGTACAGAATCGACGCCGTTATCGATCATCTGCTGTCGCACCGACTCCGGCAAGAAAGCATTATCGACAGCGATATTGAATTGCTGCGTTGGGCGAATGTAGAAGCTGTAGCCGTCATAGCGCGCATAAGAGGCCTGCGCAAAAGCTGTAATGTTCTGCGTAACGTTGAAATCAACACGACCGAAGTAGCTGTCCCGGTTGTCCTCCGCTGCAAGGGAGTTAGTTCCGCGCATAGAGTCCAGGAGTTGATCCCAGTCACCGCCGATCATCCATTGGCCCGTGACTTCTCCGTAGGCGAGTTGGTTTGGTTGGCCTCCGAGTCCGAAGTAGGTTCCAACAAGACCCGTGGGATCGTTACCCGGTCCGTTTCCGTTTACCAGATTGATGATTCCCCCGGGCGCATAGGCCTGGATACCCACTTCGTTGGTGACTAAAAACCGCGGCTGACCGGGCTCACCAGCACGCGGGTTGTTTACGGCCTGATAGCCATCCAAATTCCAATCCCGGGACTCATAGTGGACACCCTCGGAGCGGAAAATTTCTGTGTCGAATATGAAGTGTCCGCGACCATCTGCAAAATCAAGTCCGCCGGTGAAACCAAAGCGACCGTTCGGCGCGTCACCCCGACTGGTCTCGCTATAGTCGGCGCGCGTTTTGAATCCGGTGAAATCTCTATCAAGAATGAAGTTAATCACACCACCCACGGCATCTGAGCCATAGGCTGCCGAAGCTCCGCCGGTCACAACTTCGACACTCTTAATCAAGCCCTGGGGCATGGTGTTTACATCGACTTGCCCCGTGGACCGCGAGGTCACGTTGCGCTGACCATCAAGGAGGACCAGTGTGCGGTTTGAGCCGAGAGCGCGAAGGTTTATGTCAGCGACCCCTGCGCCCCCTGCGGAGAGCGAGCCCGAACTCGTAGACGAGTTTCCACTACCCTGCACCGAGGGCAGTGTCGCAACGAAGGCATCGATGCTTGGCGCTGCTTCGGCATTGATCTCTTCCTCCCCGATAACTGTTACCGGGGTTGGCGTGTCGAAACCGGTACGGTTTAAGCGTGAGCCTGTGACCACCACTTCTTCGCGCAGCACTTTTTCATCGCGCATCGCGTCGTCATCTTGGGCGTAAGTCAGAGTGGGTAATGTAGTGCCCGCCGCCATAGCGCAGGCAAGACTCAGTGAACGGTGTTTCGGAAAAAACGATCTCTTGTGCATGCAGTCGACCCCCGTGGGCGCAAAGCCCATATCCGTTGAGTACCTTGGGAATGTTTTGCTTTAGACGACAAGCAGGGGCGCTGAACGGGGCTTTCGGTGGCGTATGGGTTTAATTACTCCAGCGCCTGTGTGAGGTTTTGGTGCGTCCTTGCAGTCGGGCGAAAGCAACCCTGTTCCGCAAGAGCCATGCCAGTTCGGATTCCCATCGGACGCGCGCGCTGAACAACAACGCGGCTTGAAGTGGCTAAACGTCTGAAAACCCGACAAAAAGATGCATTAGAAAAAATGCGCGACTCTGTGGTGGAAAAAACTGTGACTTACACTGCAGAAACGATCAGCGATAAAGCACAAGGCTTTAAGAATCTTCTATTCTAAAGGCGTGGTGCGCCGCTCTATAACTGCCCCACCAGATGCCCTATGTTGGAACAACACACCCGGGTGCGTTAACCATCTTTACGTAAGAGTACTCTGTCGGCGTTGCTAACGTAGCTTGCGTCTGACGAAATCGTCCAGGCTCCGCCAGCACCTGCCACGCGCCCACCCTCCGGTCCCAGCTGGCTGACAAACTCGATGCAAAGCTACTCGCTAACTCGTTCCTCACCGTAATTTCGGGCCCCTGCTTCTCCCTTGCCAGACCGATGCCGATCAGGGAATTGGATGTTTGAGAGAGATCGGACCCTCTTTGCCCTCAGAGCGCTCAAACTTCTGAGCACCGAACACTCTTAAATCGAGCGATCGTCGCGACGCGCTCGGTTTAATGGCATATTTTTTGTATCTTCCATGCGAGGTCGGTGCCGTAAGGTATGCCAGACGCTGACCACCAAAAGTCGATACGGCATGCCGCGGATAGAGCCCAGAGGTGATATCAGTGCATCAAAATCACGCCTTCACGAGACCAACTTCTATAAATCCCCTCACCGCTGCCGTTTGTGCAGCTGTGTTGGCGCTGAGTGGCTGCGGTGGTGAGGAAGCACAAGAAACAGTCGCAGAGCCAAACCCGGTAACGCTTACACCTACCAGCCCATCGCTGGGCATTAGAACTGTCGGTGATGAAGAGCTCTCGATTGATATGAGCCAGATCTACAATCCTGAACTTATCGAAATCTTCGATTACATAGATGAGAACATCGATGAACACGTTCTTAATCTACGTCGCTGGATCGAGCAGCCGAGCATTTCAAATACCGGAGAAGGAATCCAGGAATCGGCCTATATGGTCAAGGGTTTCTTTGACCAACTCGGCTGTCAGAAGACGCAGGTCTACGACGTTGGGATCACCGAATGGGGTCAACAAGGGAATCCCGTTGTGTTCGCAGATTGCGATGAAGGCGCTGAAAAAACGCTTGCGGTTTATTGGATGTACGACACGATGCCCGTTACGCAGCCTGGGCTATGGAAAGCTCCGCCCTTCGAAGGCAGGCTGATTGAGCAGGAGCCCTACGCTAAGGTCATGATCGGTCGCGGCGCGACCAACTCCAAGGGCCCGCAAATGACCCAGCTCAACGCTTTGATGGCCATCAAAGCGGTGACCGGCAAGCTGCCCGTGAATCTCATCTTTATTGCCGAAGGAGATGAGGAACGAATGTCTATTGGCTATCGAAAGTTTGTCCGCGATCATCCGGAGCTATTTACAAAGGCCGATGCTATGTATCGATTCGGCCGTCAGGGAGGGATCGGTGGTGGGTCCGAGGGCTGCGTGTTTGTTGAGTTGATAACGAGTGGCGAATCCTGGGGTCGCGGTCCGACTTACAGCAACATTCACGGTGGCCGTAAGCGTGCGGTCGATGCTCCAGCGTGGCGGCATATCAAGATGCTCACGACGCTCGTGGATGAGACCGGCAATAAGGTGATGATCGACGGTTTCTACGACGATATCGAGCCTATGTCAGCTGCGGAGCTCGCAAAGCTCGAAAAGGCTGCTGAGAAAATCGACATGGACGTTGCAGCGAAAAATCTGGGGGTTGCCAAGTTCATGTCTGACGACCCCTTGGAGTATCTGAAGCTCGCTCGATACGGGACTTCCATGAACCTAGATGGTATCTGGGGTGGCAACATGTTCGAGGGAGGCTCGGGAGCGATCTTACCGAATCGCATCGTCTCTAAGCACAATTTCCGCTACGTGCCTAATCAGGACGGGCTCGATATCGTGGACAAACTGCGCAAGCACCTCGATAAGCACGGCTATGAAGATGTTGAGATCAATATAGTAGGTGACGTGCCCTGGGCGAAGCGGAGTTACGACAACGATATCACTGCCGCTGTCACCCGCATGTACGATAGTTTCGGCGTCAGCTACGGCGAGCCACTCACCGAGGTTGAATCCATTCTCGGCGGATATTGGCCTGCCTACCTGTTCGCTGGTGACGTGCTGGATATTCCCATCGTAAGCGGCCAGGTCGGTAGTGGCGGTAACGCCCACGCAGCCAATGAGTACTTTGTGATCGAGGGCGCCAAGAAGATGTATGGCATGGCTGCTGGCGAAAAATCCGTAGCTACCGTTCTTTACAACTACGCTGGCCTCAACGAACCCCCAGGCTCCGGCGCCTCTGAGTTGGAAGATGCGCAGCTTACTTCGGCTATCTCGGATAATTCAGCTACCTCAGGGGACGGTGGCTGAACGCTGCTGATTCGCGACGCACGGTAAGTAGTCACACTTAAACCCCCGGACCATGTGAATAACGGAGCAACCGCGAATGGCTCTGATCAATCTCAGAAACGTTGGCAAGACTTACGAAATGGGCGCAAATCGTGTAGCCGCGCTACACGACGTCTCGCTGTCTATTGATGAAGGGGAGTTCGTATGCATCACCGGGCCGTCCGGATCTGGTAAGTCGACTATGATGCACATCCTCGGCTGTCTCGATCGTCCCACTCAGGGGAGCTACGAACTCGACGGCCAGCAGGTTGCCTCGATGTCGCCGGAGGAACTGGCAGATACGCGTAATCGGCGCATTGGCTTCGTGTTTCAGGGCTTCAATCTGCTACCCCGTACTTCGGCACTCGAAAACGTTGAGGTCCCGCTTCTCTACTCCAGGTCTCTCCCGAACGCAGCGGAGAGAAAGCGACGAGGTCTTGCCGTTCTTGATGCGTTGGGACTGAAAGACCGAGCCGATCATCATCCAAGCCAGCTTTCCGGTGGCCAGCAGCAGCGGGTGGCCATTGCCCGCGCACTGGTAAACGAACCATCGCTGATTCTCGCCGACGAGCCCACGGGCAATTTAGACAGCGCGACCAGCGTTGAGGTTATGAATACCCTTCAGGCGCTGCGTGCGGATCGCGGCATCACAGTTATCCTGATTACCCATGAAGCGGAGATTGCGGCCTATGGAACAAGGGTGATCTCGATACGCGACGGTGTCATCAGAGAGGATCGCCCGAATCCAGACCGTCGGCCTGCGCACGACCAAGCTGCAGCTGCGGTAGCTGAAGCCTGACGGCAGGCCCTGGCCGTGCATTTAATTCGGTCCCAGGCTGCCCTCGCTGTTAAGGAGCTGGCCCGTAATCGTGCCCAGGCTGTACTCGCTCTGGTTGGTGTAGTAGTGGGAGTCGGTGCACTGGTGACGAGCATGGCCCTCGGTCGCGGCGCGCAGACCGCGATTCAGGATCAGCTCCTCGCGGCCGGTGTCAACATGATCATCATCACATCCGGTAACTACCAGGTGAAACAACCAGGTTCCGGCGGTGCTCCTGCGGACCACGGCGACCTTCGCAGTCCGTCTGAATTCGACAGCAGATTCGTCGAAGCGCCGCGAAACCACAGTTATCGTAGTCGACCCGCGTTCGCGGGCTATCCAGGTGGCCTTCGTTTAGGAGCAGCTTTGGACAGCAGGGACTTTGTTCTCCGCCCGGCTCATTTTGAAGACGATCCTATGGCGGTGCATGACCATCCCACCGCCGCGCAGCGTCTCGGCGACGCCATGGCAGGCCTGGGCGCCGCCGCGACGCTTTCTATCGACGATGCGCGGGCGATACGCACGCAGCTTCCCGGTGTGGAGTTCGTCGCGTCCGGTGTGCATGAGAATGCGCGCATCACGGTAGATGATGGCGGGGCTAAGCAATGGTTTACCCGGCTCCACGGCACTGAAGCTGACTTACCCACGATTCGCCGAGGCTGGGTGTTTCCCTATGGTCGCTTCTTTTCCGAGCAAGAGGTAGATCAGTCGTCTCAGGTAATGGTACTGGGCCGGGTTGTCGCCGACCGCCTGTTTGGAGAGGGTGTGGAACCGGTGGGACGTCGCGTTCTTATGTGGAATCAGCCGTTTGAGGTTGTTGGAGTTGTAGGCAGTAGCAACTGGGCGGTCCAGCCCACCCCGGGAGACGATCAGTTCGACGCAGTTTATCTACCGGTAAGCACAGTCCACCGCCTTCTCAACCTCAGCAAACTCAATACCATCACCGTGACCACCAAGATCGCGGGAGAGACCACTGAAATGGCAGAGGCCATCACGGAACTACTGCGCAAGCGACACGGTATCACCGAAGAAATGCCGGATGACTTTACGGTACGCACGCAGGCAGAGCAGGTGCTCAGCAAGGGACTAGCGCCGGATCTTGCACGGGTGGTCTCGGGGAATCTTACCAGCGTCGACAGCCTCACCATGGAGCAACTGGCCGCCTCCATGCAGCGCTCAAACCGAACTCTTTTAGCGCTTCTTACGGGCGTCGCCGCGGTATCGCTGCTGGTCGGTGGCATTGGAGTGATGAATCTTCTTTTTCTGTCCGTCACTCAACGTACTCGTGAGATCGGTCTGCGTATGGCGATGGGTGCCCGCAGTCGTGATATCGCTCTGCAGTTCTTCGTCGAGGCTCTTGTCTTGTGTGCCGTCGGCGGAGTCCTAGGTGCCATAGCGGGTACGTTCGCAGCGTACGGTTTGGAAGGAGTGCTCGCCTGGAGTACCGACGTCTCTCCAGCTTCAGCGATCGTCGCCGCCGTCGTTGCGTTGCTGCTCGGCGTTTTCTCCGGGGTGCTGCCTGCACGGCGCGCTGCAAAACTCGATCCGATTAACGCGTTACACCACGAATGACGCCGTCGAGCGGAGGGGATCCATTTATGTTCCTGAGCCAGTGTTTGAGCAGAGTTCTGCTGTCACTTTTTCTTGCTATCGCAGGCTCCAGCGCCGCGATGGCACAGAATCCGTCTATGGATCACTCCGACATGAACCATTCCACCACTGGCTCAGAATCCGAGGGAGTGACCCCTAACAGTGCCCCACCCATGGACAATATGAGCGACCACGGTGGAACTGCCCATGGCGATCACAACCCCAAGTTCGGCGGTCTGGTTCTCATGTATGGCCTACTTCATTTTGAGCTCGTGGGTAAGCCGGAGGGGGGCGTGTTGTTGTATCTGAGCGACGCGATGCGCGCGCCCATGCCTGCAGCGTCTGTCTCCGATGTCACAGTCGAGATCGAACGCCTCGGTGGAGAGTACGAAGTCGTAATGATGGCAGTGAGCGAGGCGGGTGATTTCTGGAGCGGTAGCAGCGCGCCACTGGTTGATCAAGAGAACACCATGTTGCACTTGGCCTTTGTTGCCTTCGGTGCCCCCTATGTCTACGCGGTTCCGCTTTCGGCTTTGCGCTCCGAAGAGCCGAGCAGTGATAAACCGTCCGAGACGGCAATGATCAAACCAGGATCGGGCTTCCCTTATGCTCGTTAATCTCGGTCTGGCGTTAAAAGCCCTCTCCCGCAATCGATTGCAGGCTGCGCTCACCTTGAGTGGCATGGCGATCGGCATAGCCATGGTTGTCATCGTGGCTGGGCTGGGTCGGGGTGCTCAGCTGCGCATCGAGGATTCGATCGAGCGTGCAGGCCCAACCCGCATCACTGTGAGGGCGGGTAACTTCCGACCCGCCGCTATTGCTGCAGCCGAATTTGAAGAGGGCAGCGGGGGTGGTTTGTCTCAGGGAGGTTTGGGTGGCGGAGATGGCGATCCCTCTCCTGATGATGCTGATGCTATTGCGGCCGCGTTGGCACTCCGAGAAGAGAAGGAGGCCGCTGCCCGGGCGGCGGCCCAGATGAAGGTGCGCTCACCAGCCTGGCCGCTGACGCTCAGCCAACTTGAGGCAATAGCCGATACGGTCGCCGACGTACGTGCTATTGCTGGCAGCGTGGTAGCTAATGTCCGACTTGATACGGCCATCGACGGTCGAGTCAGAGCAGTACGCCTGCATGGTTTCCAGGAGGCCTGGCCCGAAATGTCGGGTTGGCGCCTGCTAAAGGGAAGGGAAATCTCGCCCCGCGAGCATACGTCAGCGGCGCCAGTCGCTGTTTTGCCAACCGCCGCGGCTGACCGACTGTGGCCTGCGGGAGACTCCGTGGGCAATAGTCTACTTATAGAAGGCCAGCAGATAACTGTTGTGGGTGTGGTAGATACTCCCGAGATCGAAAAGGGGTTCGTTCTGGTCCCCGACGTTTTTGTGTCGTTGCCACTTGCGCAGTCTCTGACCGATCAACGGGAGCTCGATCGTATAGACGTTCGCAGCGTTTCGGTTGCTCGGACCAGTGCAGTAGCTCAGAGCCTTGAGCAGACTCTGCGCCGCGTAAGGGAGCTTCCGGACGACACCCTGAACGACTTTCGTGTCGAGACCCAAAGCGCCGCTGCCATGCCCGGTCTTGGTACCGATCCGCGGCTTGCGCTGGCGGTGCAGTCAAACGTTGTCGAGTTCGAAAAGGCTTCCTGGGAGGAGATGGCGCGCAGCCTGCGCCGCGCGGGCCAGACTTTTACCCTTCTGCTTTCTGCGGCAGCGGCGGTGTCACTCCTGGTCGGGGGAATCGGCGTCATGAACGTGATGCTGGTGTCCGTAACCGCGCGCACTCGTGAAATTGGCTTGCGTATGGCGATGGGGGCGCGGGTCAGAGATGTTCAGACACAATTTTTGGTGGAGGCGGTGACGTTGGCCTTGCTTGGTGGCGTGCTAGGACTCCTGATCGGAACCTGTGGTCTCTGGGCGGCGCATCATGGATTCGACTGGGCTACCTCTCTATCGCTGGACATGCTTCTCTTGGGCATTGCCGTTGCCGCGGCTACCGGTATTGTTTTTGGTTTCGGGCCCGCTCGCCGTGCTGCGCGCCTCGATCCTGTCGTTGCATTGCGCAGCGAGTAAACCTTGTTCAGGCAAGCGGCTCTGGTCGTCACAGGCCTTACTCTCGGGAGAATTCTACAGTGCAGCAGTTGATCCCCAACATCCGCCTGGCCCTGCGAAGCCTGGCTCGCAACCCACTGCGCACAACCCTGACAATGCTTGGGATTATTATCGGCGTCGCGGCTGTGCTGACGATGATCGCGCTTGGTACCGGCGCCCGGGGCTCCGTTGCCGATGAAGTGGGCGCCGCAGGAACGAATCTTGTTTTTGTTAAGTCAGGAAACTACACGCGCGGTGGATCAAGCGTTGGCATCGTCTCGGGTGCCGGTGCTGCTACAACTCTAGTGCCAGAAGATTCCGCGGCGATACAAGCGGAAGTCAAAGGCATTCGTGCGTTGAGCCCAGTTCTCAGCTTGCGGAGCTTCGTGACGGGTGATGGTGGTGCACGCGCTTTCGTTCGGTTGCAGGGCGTGGCTCCGGCTTTTGAACGTGTCAAAGGCTGGGCCTTTCCTGCGGGTGCCATGTTCGACAGTGAATCATCAGGCGGCGTTGTACTCGGCGCCACATTGGCGGCCAAGCTCTTTGGGTCTATAGAGTCTGCCCCGGGAAAGACGCTTCGTGTTCGAGGCCTTGCGTTTACGGTGAATGGAGTCACCGACGATCAATCAGACGATTCAGCGGATGTGTTGTTCGTACCCTGGAAGACTCTCCAGAAAAGTCTCGGTATCGGTCATCTGGATGGCATAACCATTGCTGCAGAGCGCGCGGGAGACACGTCGCGCATCGCGAACGAGGTTCGCAACCTGCTGCGACAGCGGCATGGAATCGGTAGTTCGACCAATGCAGGCGGAGGCTATCTCGCGGCCCAGGGGGGTGTCGGTGGCGTTCCCGATGACTTTACCGTAGAAACGCAAGCTGCCCAGGCCCTTACTCAGGGCCTCTACACACCCGCCGCTGCGTTTGCCCTCGCTAACCTGCCGCGCCTGGATGAAGTCACGCTGGAGGAGATGGCCGATACGCTGGATCGAGCGAGCGATACGATGACCGCGCTCCTCGCCAGCATCGCGGGTGTGTCTCTCATCGTTGGGGGCATCGGCATCATGAACGTTATGCTTGTGTCGGTGACGGAGCGCACTCGCGAAATCGGTTTGCGTATGGCTACGGGGGCTCGATCCAGTGACGTCGCCCTGCAGTTTGTAGTGGAGGCCGTCACGCTCAGCGTGATCGGCGGAGCCGCTGGTCTTGTTCTGGGGCTGCTGTCCGCCTGGATCGTAGGTTGGTCGCTGGGCTGGCCGGCCACGGTCTCCCCGGCTTCGATGGCGCTGGCGATTGGAATTGCCGCCACGGTGGGCCTTGTCTTTGGGAGCTATCCGGCGCGACGTGCTGCACGCCTTGATCCTATCGATGCTCTGCGTACGGAATGAGGGGTCTGATTCTCTCAGTTCGGATTCTTACAGCGCTCTCCGCGACTCTCCTTTTATATGCCTGTTCAGATGAATCCCCAGATGAGCGTCTGGACCGGATCGCCTCGACCTATGTCGAGCTTTCGATGCACCTGGACAGGCTGCGCCCGGGTGAGATAGACGTCTGGTTTGGTCCAGAACGACTGGACTCTCGGGGAACCGCGAGCGAGAGCAGCTTCGAACTCATTGCTGAAGCCGCAGCTGAGATGAGTGACGAACTGGGCAATGAGCTATCCCTACGTGGTGCAAGACTGAAGCAGCGCATCGTTGAACTCGAGGCTGTCGCGGCTTACCTGGCGGCACCGACGAAAATGAGTTACGCAGAGCAGACAACTGCTCTCTACGACGTTCCCTGGATCGACACCGAGCGCAGTCTCATTGATGCTTCGCTCGCAGAAATCGACCAATCACTTCCGGGCCGGGGCAGCGTGCGCGCGCGAATGGCATCATTGCGTCGGCGGTTGGTTATACCTGCGGAGCAAAGGCAGATAGTTTTCCAGGCCGCTCTCGATGAGTGTCGTCGCAGGACGCTCACCAATTGGGAGTTACCTGAGGACGAAAGTATCGAGCTGATCTGGACCCGGGATGTGGACGCCGCCTGGCATCGCTTCGACGGCAAGGCACGGAGCACTTTGTGGGTGAACCCACTGGCCGTTGCGACAATTGACCAGTCGCTGGACCTGGCCTGTCACGAAACTTATCCCGGGCATCACGCGCAGTTTGTTCTCTTTGAGTTAAGCGCTCCCGATGCGAGCCTTGCCCTGGAGGATCAGCTTGTACTGTTGCGTTCGCCGGTGTCGGCGTTTCGTGAAGCCGCAGCCATGAATGCGGTGCACATGGTCTTTACCGCGGAGGAACGGACACAGTTCGAACGGGAAGTACTCTTTCCGCTAGCTGGTCTAAAGCCGGAGGATGCCGACCTGTTGTATCGGATTCGCCCGCATTTGGAGCAGGTGGCGCTCGCGATTCCCTTGATTATTCGGGACCATGAAGACCGGGAGCTGTCCGATGCGGAGGCGCTGAATCGCCTGCAAAGCGAGGCACTTGTCGCCAGTCCACGTGCACTGTTTGCTTTCGCCCACGAGGTTGGAGCTCTACTAGCCGGGTACACGATTCTCAATGCGGAGCTTGCCTCTCACCTTCAGGGCAGGACCAAGAGCGAGGCCTGGGCGAGTTTGCGAAGAGCCCTGGAAAATCCGCGGCAATGGCGCGAGGCCCTCTAGCGAGCCCAAGGCGCTACTTCAGCACTGGAGACCTGCACATGACACGATGCCCGCACGCCCTCGGAATGATGGTGATACTCGCCGCTGTATTCGTACCTCCTTCTCTGAGTCAGGAAAACGCCGCGAAGCCGCTCTTCGAGTATCGCGAGCTCAACCATCCGATCGTGGGCACGAAGGGAATGGTCGCAAGTCGAAACGCGTTAGCCAGTGAGATCGGGGCCCAGATTCTGCGCGAGGGCGGAAACGCCATCGACGCCAGCGCTGCCGTCGGTTTCGCCCTCGCGGTAACTCTACCGCGCGCTGGCAACATCGGCGGTGGAGGTTTTACGCTTGTGCACGTAGCGGCGCAGAAGAAGACGATTGC
Source organism: Pseudomonadota bacterium (assembly GCA_039111155.1). Taxonomy (GTDB): domain Bacteria; phylum Pseudomonadota; class Gammaproteobacteria; order Pseudomonadales; family Halieaceae; genus Congregibacter. The sequence continues at coordinate 117,637 of JBCCPL010000008.1, forward strand.
CATCGACTTCCGCGAGACCGCTCCGGCTAGCGCTCATCAGGATCTGTTTTTCGGAGATGATGGCGCAGTAGTGGCGGATGAAATCTACCGCTTCTCGCATCGATCTTCGGCTGTCCCAGGTTCGGTCGCCGGCCTCGCGCATCTCCTGACTAAATACGGAACCATGAGCCTCAAGGAGGTGCTTGCGCCTGCGATCCGTTTAGCGCGAGATGGGATCGTAGTTACGCATGATCTGGCCAACGATCTCGCGCGAAGCCAGCGACTTAGAAACAACCCCGCAAGCCTCAAGAAGTTCTATAAGCCTGACGGGTCCAACTACTCGCCCGGTGAGCTGTTCGTCCAGCCAGATCTCGCATGGACTCTCGCTGAGATAGCCCAGCACGGGGTAGATGCGTTTTATCGTGGAAGCGTCGCCGAAAAAATAGCCGCTGATATGCAAGCGCACAACGGCCTGATCACCATGGCGGATCTGGATGCCTACCGCGTAGTAGAGCGAGAACCGGTTAAGGGCCGCTATCGCGGCTACAAGATTGAAGCCATGCCAGCGCCGAGTTCCGGCGGTACGCACGTGATTCAAATGCTCAATATTCTTGAGAACTTTCCCCTGTCCACGATGGGGCCGGAGAGCGCCGATGCGCTTCACCTCATGGCGGAAGCAATGAAGTTCTCCTACGCCGATCGCAGTAAGTATCTCGGTGATCCCGACTTCGTGCGAATACCCACACAGACATTGGTCAGTAAGACTTATGCAAAGGCGCTTGCCGCGCGTATTTCGATGGAAGCAGCCCTGCCATCCGACGAGATTGCGCCCGGAGACATCAACGTTTTCGAGAGCGATGACACCACCCATTTCTCGATCGTGGACAGCGCAGGAAACATGGTGGGCACAACCTATACGTTGATGTACTCCTTCGGTTCGGGCGTGGTTATCGAAGGTACTGGCATTCTTATGAACAACAACATGGGTAACTTCACTTTGCGCTCCGACATACCCGATGCGTTCGGCCTCATGGGAAGCGAAGACAACCTGATTCGCCCTGGTCGGAGACCGGTCAGTTCGATGTCACCGGTGTTGGTCTCGAGCGATGGCCGGCCGGTACTGATGACGGGTAGCCCGGGTGGTTCAAGAATTATCAGTACCAATATGCAGATGGTACTGAACGTTTTGGAATTCGGGATGAACATCGCGGACGCTGCCGCGGCACCACGCATTCACCATCAGTGGCGTCCGGACATCCTGCGAATAGAGAGCGGCATCAGCTCCGATACCGTGTCGATGCTCAAGGATCGTGGCCATAACGTCGATCCTGGTGTGCGCAGTCCGGGCATGGGAAGCCTGCAGACCGTGATGTGGAAAGATGGCCTTTTTTATGGCTATTCCGACCCGCGCCGTCCAGGTGCCCGCGCGGTCGGTGTGGATAAGATTTCTGTGACGGCGGGGAAATAGCAAGCGAAAGATCATCTTAGCTGCATGCCAAGATAGCCAGCACGACGAGCCCCGGCACTCAGGCCTTTCCTGGTTTGGAGGATAGACGACCACTTCACCGTATCTGGAAACGCCAACTGGCGTAATCAACACGGCACAGTCGGCCCTGGAGCACGCAGGCGGCGTGCCCAGTTGGGATTGATGAGCCGGTTTTTCCGATATATGCGCGTAAACGTGGGCCTGCAAAACGTTTACGTAGACCCATCGGGGGCATACCGCATGCGTAACACAATATTGATCAGCTGCCTCACGCTCGCTCTAACTGCATGTGGTAACGATAAAGATCACGCCGACTATGCAGCGTATGACGACAACTCAACCACACCCGGGATTAGCGAGGGCGGCAAGCTCCTCCTTCACCCCTTTTACGATTCGGCTGGAATGGTAACCGTGCGCATGCCGTTTCCGTCGAGTTGGAAAGTTCATCGAACCCACGCTCAGGGCGCGCCGACCATTACCGGGCCCAACGGGCTCCAGGTATACGACTTCCCTGCGCAGAACTTCATGTACACCAATGATCCGCAGATGCAGCAGGTCTATCATCAAAGCGGCCAGCAGCTAAGGCCGATGCCCGATGTCGATACGTTGATTCAGCAGGATGTCGTTCCCTGGGCGCGTCAGCAGGGTCTCAGCCTGGTGAATACGTTCCCCATACCTGAGGTTGCCCGGGTCGACGAGTGGTACCACCAGCAGTTGTACCAAGCCGTGCCAACGCAAATGCAGCACGCGGTGATAGGAAGTGATTGGCAGAATGCTGAAGGAGAAAGATTCTTTTTACTCATGCACCTTGGGGCGGGAATAGCCAACGGTCTGCAAACATGGTTTTACTATTCAACCGGCCTGCAGGCAGAACGCGAGTATTTCGACACCGCTAAGAAGCAGCTGGTTTTTGGCCTGGCCAGGGCGCAATACAACCCGGCACAGATCCAGGCCTACAATCAGCGCGAGGCTCAAAAAGCGGGGCAGAGCTGGGCGGCCCACAATCAGCGCATGCGGAGCAATCAGGCCAATTTTGAAGCTACGCAACGCGCGATAGTGGGGGCGAACGAGGCGGTCAATAACAGCATCATGCAGGGGTGGCGTGATCGCAATGCGATGCAGGATCGCGTGCAGGAGCAATTCACCGATGCACTCCGAGACCAATCGACGATGGTTAATCCCTCCACCGGCGAGGCCTGGAAAGTCGATGCAGGAGCAAACAACTACTGGATCAATTCCGGCGGCGAGTACCTGCCATCGAACGACTACAACTACAATCCGAACCTGGACTCAAATCTCAATCAGCAGAATTGGGAGCAGCTTGAGGAGTATCGACCTTAGCCAGGGTTAGATGTAGTCAGATGCAGCCGTTGCGGGCGAGACTCACTGAAAAGCTGGTCTGCGAACGTGGGTACCGTGGGTATCGTGGATAAAGTTCGAAACCAAAGATAAGGTCCAATTGGAGCTTATCTTGCCCAGTCGCACGGCCGCAGCGCTAAGCTAGCGCAACGCCAAACCTTGATTTTCGAGAGCGCTGGCGCACTGTAGGGCTAGAACTTTGAAAAGACCTGGTGACCCACTCGGAAGTACAACTTAGCCGTCGTGATGCACTTATCTCCCGTGCGGGTTGTAAAGTCGAACGTAAACAAGGCTGCACCGCTTTCAACTTCGAGAGCGGTAGCGGTCTTGCCGTCCGCGTTCACCGCTGCGAAAGCCGCATCGCCCGTCGTGTACGGAGACTTTTTGAGAAGCCACTCATTAACGCTGATGTCATCAAGAGGCGCTTCCAGGACGTCCGGGACTACGCTCATATTTATCCAGCGCGTCTCCAAAGCATGGGGTCGCTCGTCCGCTAAGTGCATCGTTTCGAGGTAGCAGGCCTCGGCCTCGGGTTCCAGCCGAAGTCTTGTACGAATAGAAGAGGGCGGGATTTTTAAAACCCGCTCCAATGTGTGATGCCGGTATTCCGCCCCGGATGTCTCAACCTGCTCTCGCATGGAGGGCAGGGGAAGCGTCAATTTGCGGATCGGCAGCGGGTTTATCCGTGTACCACCTTTTCGCTTCCGAATGATCAGACCATCGTCGGCAAGAGCGCGTAATGCGCGATTCATGGTCGTCCTGGCGCAACCGTACTCGACGGCCAAATCGACTTCATCTGGTATGCGATCACCGAGGCCCCATTCTCCCGCCACAATGCGCTTGTGAAGTGACTCTCGAATCGCGATGTGGGTATTGCTGGTGCTCATGGGGTCTTCCTTAAAATCACTACCGCGATACCTTTGATGTACCGATGTGCGGCTGTGATTTGCAAGCCTATGCGCTGGGAGAAATGGGTCTCAAAACTCCACCGCGTTCGGTCATGCGTTACTGGTTGGCAACACGAAACAGTTCACCACCAATTCGCACCTCTCGCAGCCGTTCTTATGGTCGACGGCGCTGTGAGCTTGAGGTGTCTAATTCAGATGCTGGATTCGCAAACCGCAGCGCGAATCATTACGGAATTATGAGAGTTTAGTGGCACGTGCGGGACGGCACCACGGGAACATGTAATTGTTTGTAATAAGTGGAACAAAGCGGTGTATCGCCGCTATTGGCTTCGAACCGCACAAGTCCCCAAGCGTAAAACCGTTGCGGCCCTCACGCATCGTTCCGTAGGTCGCGTGGCGACCACACCGAAAATAACGGCACAGAAGCGCTTGTGACTGGTACTGCAGACCGATGAATGCCTTTGGAATAGAGCGGAGTTCAGCCTGGCACTAGCTTAATTCGTCTACCTGTTTCTCGACGTGGGCGGCAAATTCATCAACCGACATCGTGCCCAGGTCTTCTCCACTCTGGGTTCGCACGGCCACCTCGTCGTTGCTCATTTCGCGATCTCCCACAATCAACAGGTAGGGTATAGCCTGAAGCGTATGCTCGCGGATTTTAAAACCCACTTTTTCATTGCGAAGATCGGATTCAACCCGAACGCCCTGGCTCTTCAATCGTTGCGCCACGTCCATTACGTACTCATCGTGTTTGTCCGTGATCGTCAAAAGCACCGCCTGAACCGGTGACAACCACAGTGGAAACTTACCTTCGTAGTGTTCAATGAGAATACCGATGAAGCGCTCGAACGAACCAAACAGGGCGCGATGCAGCATCACCGGGCGACGGTCTCGCGCACCGGTCTCGTCGACATAGGTAATATCGAAGCGCTCAGGCAGGTTCATATCTACCTGCAGAGTTCCGCATTGCCAGTCGCGACCGATGGCGTCGCGCAATACGAACTCGAGTTTCGGGCCGTAGAACGCACCCTCTCCCGGATAGAGCACGTAATCCAGTCCCATTACATCAAGTGCATTGCTCAATGCGCCCTCGAGCTTGTCCCAGATCTCGTCACTGCCGATGCGCTTCTCCGGTCGGGTGGAAAGCTTGATGACGACGTCCTCGAAACCGAAGTCCTTGTAGATGTCCAGCACCAGCGCCACTACATCGATGCACTCTTGCTCCATCTGCTCTTCGGTACAGTAGATGTGTGCGTCGTCCTGCGTGAAATGCCGGACCCGCATCAATCCAAGCAATGCACCTGAAGGCTCGTAGCGATGCACCTTCCCAAATTCGCCCATTCGCAGGGGCAGATCGCGATAACTCTTCAGTCCCTGCGCATACATCAAGACCGAGCCGGGGCAGTTCATGGGTTTTAACGCAAACACCCGTTCGTCTTCCGTTTGCGTGGTGAACATATTCTCGCGGTAGTTAAACCAGTGACCGGAAGTCTCCCACAGGCTGCGATCCATGACGTCTGGGGTGTTCACTTCGATGTATCCCGCATCGTCCTGACGCTTGCGCATGTACTCAATCAACTGACGAAACAGCGTCCAGCCCTTCGGGTGCCAGAACACGGACCCCGGCGCCTCCTCGCTGAGGTAGAAAAGCTCCAGCTTGCGCCCCAGCTTGCGGTGGTCGCGTTTCTCGGCTTCTTCAAGGCGATGAAGGTAGGTCTTGAGTTCTTTCTTATCTCGCCACGCGGTGCCGTAGATGCGTTGCAAGGTGTCGTTGTTGGAGTCTCCGCGCCAATACGATCCAGCGAGTTTCGTCAGCTTGAACGCTTTCGGAATCTTCCCGGTGCTCGGTACGTGGGGCCCGCGACAAACATCAAACCAATCACCCTGGCGATAGACCGATACCTCCTCGTCCTCGGAGATGAGCTCATCGATAATTTCAACTTTGTAGCGCTCGCCCATATCCTGGAACACGTGCTTTGCGTCGTCCCGTTCCCAGACCTCTCTTTCAATCGGCAAATCGCGACCCACAATCTCGCGCATTCGACTTTCGATCTTCTCGAGATCGGCCGGAGTGAACGCTTCCTCGCGGGCGAAGTCATAGTAAAACCCGTCCTCGATCGGGGGACCGATGGTCACCTGAGTACCCGGGTAAAGCTCCTGAACAGCCTGCGCCATGACATGAGCTGAGCCGTGGCGAATGAGTTCGAGTGCCTCTTCATTTTTGCTGGTGACGATTGCGATGTCGGCATCTTGCTCAATGAGGTAAGAGGTATCGACCAATCGTCCGTCGACCTTTCCTGCTAGTGCGGCATTCGCAAGGCCAGGACCGATATCGGCAGCAACATCGTGAACGGTAACGGCGTGATCAAAGCTCCGGGAGGAGCCATCGGGGAGAGTGACTTGCACCATGGTATGACCCTTTTCAGTGGCGGCCCCAACGAAAGGCCGCTTGGTTAACGTGTATTAGCAAAGATGCTATTGGTCGCGATTGATTGGGATCGCTGCTTTCGAGGGCGCGGAGTATAGGACGATTATCCAGCCCACGAAAGGTAACTTTTCCTGGCGCACTTCACGCGTCTCACTCCTCATGCAGTCCCGAACGCGCCTTTACCAACGCCTTCAAACGCTTTCACCTTTACCTGGCCGGTTCCAGCCTCGGCGTGATCGCGAGCAACACATCCGGCAAGGTGAATCGCGATGTTTTCCACTGTACTTACGAGCGGTATGAGAAATACCTGACTCCGAGGCAGACTAATCTCGAACTCGCCCTGACTCGCGGAGTAAGCAAGCTTCGTATGTGCGATATCGTTGCACTCGAAAGAGCCCACAACATGGTGCTCCGTAGCAATATAGCTGTCGGCCAGGCGCTGCGCCCAGTGCGATTCCAGCCGTGAGCTGCGCTCGCCATCTATCGAAATCTCGAGACGGGAACGGTGACCATGGGCGATTCGCTGGCACTGTCCCTGGTGCTTCTCCAGGCCGTGGGTGTAGTGAAAGAAGGCACCCTCGATTGACTCTGGGCGCAGAGTAATCAAAACCTCCTGTACGTTCTCGGGCAGAACTTCTATCAACTGCGTCTGCAATTGGGCAGCAATTACCCCGGGGTCTATCGAACTGCCTTCCAACAAGAGCACGGCCTCATCAGGCGAGCGATGTCTGACTAGCGCCCCAGAAGCTAATGGAAACTCCACGACCCGTTCATTTCCATCGATCTGCGTTTCACATCCCGGCGAATCGGCAGGCACTAGAAGGCGGTGATCAGCATGTTCGTCGATGAACCGCTTGATCTGTTTCTTGACATCGCCGAAGTCAAACACCATGCCTTGCTCATCTAATTCGCCGGCAAGCTCAATATCTACAATCCATGACTCACCCACCACGCCCCGATGCAGGTCGAGGTAGGAAAAGTCCATCACCGTCAGGTTGTCTACGAACAGTTTTGCCAACTTATATCCCCAACTTATCGCCCGGGCATCTTAGGTGTGCCAGGGCTTGCGCCCGTGCGGACTCTAACACCTGGCTTCCGAACGTCGTTATGCCGTATCGACACTGGATGAGTCTTTAAACAGATCGCCCTGCTCGCCGCGACCGTTCAAACACGTAATCGAGCCGTTCATACACAAACCCTCGCTTGAACCGCAATTGAACAACCAGCCTGTGCTTAACTCGCGCGACTATTAACGTGAGGCCATCAAGGTCGAAGCCGGTATGAGAGTAAGCAAAGAATTTCTTCAACTTGCACTATGGTCGCTATTGCTAGCGGGTTGCTCAAGCGGTGGGTCAGATGGTGATGAACCTTCGATCGTTCAGGACCCATCGCCCGGTTCCGGCGACGTGGGCGCGACGGTCGCCTGCGATGCGCCGCCGGAACGTATGCTCTCATCGGCCGGAGTTGAGTTCGTGCGAACGCCGGACTCGTGCTTTGAAGCGCTTGCGGATTTCCCGTTCGATGCCCGTTACGTCGACATCGACGGTCTGCGTCAGGCCTACGTCGAGGAGGGTCCGGAGGACGGAGAGGTGGTCCTCTTGCTTCATGGCCAGCCGAGCTGGTCCTATCTGTATCGCAAAATGATTCCGGTGCTCGCCGATTCCGGGTACCGAGTTATTGCGATGGATCACCTGGGCACAGGTCGATCCGATAAGCCGACCGACGTCGATGACTACACCTACCTGACTCATACGGGTCGCCTCGAGCAATTCATTACAACGCTGGAGCTCACAGACATCAATTTGTTCGTGCAGGACTGGGGCTCTTTGATTGGCTTGAAGGTTGCCGGCGAGAATCCCGACTGGTTCGCTTCCATAGCCGTCGGTGATGGCGCTTTACCGGCAATTCCCGCAGGCGTGGAAGTGTTCCCGGTAGTGGAGAACCCGAACGAAGTCATCGATATACCCTCGCCCTTCGCGGATGCGTCAGAGCAGCAGATGCTCTCTTATGATGGCTGTGACCTGATCGCAACAGACATGACGGGCCTCGATTTCGGAAGCTGGATGGAATACGCCATGAAGGCGGAGTCCTTTACGGCTTCCGAAGTGTTGGAGGCGCTCACCTGGTTTCCCCTCTCCGACGCCGAAGAAGCAGCTTACGATGCACCGTACCCCAGTCGCGACTACATGGCAGGCATCAGAAAATTCCCGTCGATTATCAACGACGTTCCGGGGCAGACCCAGGAAGCGCTCGCCGGTCTGGCGATGTATGAAAAACCGTTCATCACAATATGGGCATCAAACGATCCCGGGAACTTAGGTTCCTGCGAGGCGCAGCAGGCGCTGATCGATCTCGTGCCGGGAGCTGCCGGGCAAGCGCACACGAGACTGCCCGAGGCGAGTCACTTTCTGCAGGACGATCAGGGCGAGGAAATCGCCCGTCGTCTGATCGACTTTTACGAGAACCCGGCGGTTTTTGTGCCGGTCACTCCCGAGCCATCCACACCGTCTGATGATGAGCAGCTTGGATTCGAGATATTAGAAATCAAAGCCGAGGACGAGATCATTGTCTGGATCAGCACCGAAATCACGAAGGCGGAGTTCGAAGCGCTCGATTTGCCCGAGGGATGGATCAAGAATCAACCGCGAGAAGTCGAAAGCTCAAGCGGATCCTTTCTCAGATCTCCGGACGCCACTGAGGATGGACCGTTGATCGAGGCTGAACTCTTCGGGTATCAGTGGTACCACAACGCCACAATCATCGAAGCCAACATCGAACTCGATGACGAGGGGTTGCTTCAGGCGGCTTCCATCAGCAAGTTCCATACGGTGACCTTCGATGCCGGGAGTACCCTCACTCTGTTGGTCTCTCCGACGGGCGATCGCTATGTGCGGCTTACCCGGGATGTGGGTAGAAGCAGCGATATACCTACGCTGCCGGCGGGGTGGAGCCTCATTGAGCAGGTCCTGCCTCAATCGCTTACCGTCACGCTGCCCAATCCAACCTTGAATATTCGAGCTGACAATCAGGACTCATTCCAGGGTCCGCTGATGATTCCGTCGAACGGGCCGGGCTTGTCGTTTGAAGAGTCTCTCACCGCAGGGCCGCTGCCGTTGAATGCTGAACTCTGTGAGGATCCCGCGAACATGGATGTGCTACTCCAGTCTCCGGTGTTCTCGGCGCTGGCTGCGAGCGGCACGTCTAATCCGGCACAACTAGAGCGGATGATTGCAGAGCCTGTTGCCGGTCCTTTCTATATGTTCAATCTTATCCGTTTTCGCGAACTGGCGGTCTATCCCGACGGCCGGGAGACCGATCTCACAGGGCGTGAGGCCAATGCCCTGTACAACCCTATCGAGTACTTGACTGCGATCGGTGCTCGCCCAGTGCTCATCGCATCCGTCGATCAGCAATTAGAAGGGGATTCGCCGCTCTGGGAGGAGATCGCCGTCGTTGAGTATCCGTGTCCTGTGGCGTTCTTTGCCATGATCACTAATCCCGGGTTTCAGGAACGCCTGGTCAACAAGGATGCAGGTGTAGAGACAACCTACGTGTTGGTCACGCATTTGCAGCCTTCATCGCTACCCGAAGGTTTTGAAGCGCCCGCAAGCCCCTTCCCACCGAGCGACGATGACCCGGCATTCGAGTTGATCAGTGTTCGCGACTATTTCGAATCCGCCCAGTATCAAGCAGACTCCAATGAACCACAGCGCAGCGGAGAACAGGCTTGGAATCTTTACGCCGATGGCGCGGCTGGCGCAGCGACCCAGGTAGGGTCTCTACCCACCGCGAGGCTGGTTATTCAGGGTGCGTTTTCCGGTACCTCGCAAGATTGGGAGGCCATCGACATCGATTACATGCCAAGCCAGGCCGCGTTTGAGGCCTTCTTGGGCGATGAGGAGCGTGCAGAGGTGCTTTACCATCGCGATGCGGCGTTAGAAGGTAGCTTCCTACTAACCGCGACCTCTACTTTGAATGCGATTCCTGGAGCTCCAGACGTGGCCGGTTCGGTTGGTGGATCTGATAGTGACGGTTCGCTCCCGGTGACGGAACTCGGTGTCGGTCAGGTATGTATGACAGATGCGGACTGCGTGGGTATCGGCACCTGTCTTTCGGATGGACTGAGCGCCGGTTTCTGCACCCGGCAGTGTGGCGCAGGCGAGTGCGGTAGTCCCTACGCCTGCTGTCACTCTTGCTCAGCGGCAGTCGCATCGCAGCTGCCATTCAGTGGCTCGGCTTGTTTGCCCCCGGCAGCGGCTGATCAGCTGAGTGCGGCCCCCGCTTCGTGCACATGCCAGTAGCTCAATCTGCTCCGGCCAGAAGGCTACGAAGACCGAGTAATAACTCGCTTAAAGATAGGTTGATCGGGCCGAGTTTGCTTGAGACTAACGAACGTTTCAGGGCGGGTAAAAGACTGCGTTCGTTCTGTGCCTGTTCATAGCGTGCCTTATCTTGTGAGCAAGCCATGGACACACTTATGTGTTTCTATTCTCGAATTTCACATGGTTGAGAACGCAAATGTCATCCATCGCTTCAATATGGCAATCAAATGACCCGATGAGGCCCACCTGACTTTAATCGTCTTAGCCGATGAAGCGAAATTGGCCGCTGTAGATTTAAGTTTGTGGTTCCTGCCAGAGGTGCTGGGCTTCAGTACCTAGGCGGTGATAACAGCTGTCTCGCTGACCAACAGTTTTTCACCTCGTTAGTGTCTTTCTAATCCTCCTTCTGTGCGGTGTCTATCTGCGAGGAAGTCCACCCCAGATATGGCTGTTAACCGTCAACTACCCGCGTATATTGAAGTAGTCGATCTGCTGCAGTCGATGTCTTAGTGTGGCTTTAGGGAAGTTCTGATCGTTGCGGTTGTTCAGCGTCGAATTTGCAGTCAGCAACTAGGACAGGCGCACCAATCGAGGATCGCTGTGACTGTCTGCTCTGCCAAGTCTCCATAATTCTTCCACATTTGTAGTCCATGCTCACACTCTAATCTCAATTGAACTAGCTTCAGTATTGCACACGCTTTACCACGGCCACAGACGAAGGTAGATGCTCATGAACAAGTTCGGAACACTCTCGATTCTGCTCGCGCTTCTATTTTTTTCTAAAGTGGCCCAAGCAAATCTGATCTTCGACATCGAACAAACCGCGATATTCCGAAATGATTTCCCTGGAGCAGAACTAACCGGGTCTTTCATTATTGACGAGAACCTATTTACCGGAACTGGTGCTCAGGTGTTTGCATCCACGTTCGGTTTGCTCGATTTCACGATCAGCTTTGCAGGAAATACATTCACGGCGCTAGACAGTTTTTTTTCGGACGATCCTACTGTTACGTTTGTGGATGGCGTTTTCGATAAATTTAGCTTTACCGTATTTGAGCCACCCATATTTTTTCAAGGCACCGTTGACCTTTCTTCGTTTGTTTTTCGAGACGGAAGTCGAGTTGCCGGTGGCGACTATGCTGTGGCCCAACGAACTTCGGTCCCGGTACCAGCCACCCTCGCTCTACTCGGTCTCGGCATAATCGGTCTGCGGGGTCGACGCAAGGTCTAAATCAAGAACGGATTTACGACCCCGGTCAGCGCGGGGTTCTTTTGCGTCCTTCTCTCATCAGTGCCGTACCTCTCGGCGTCGGCTTGGCGAAACTCATTTTCCTGCGAAAATTGATGGATCAACAAAACCGTGTGTACAGGTCGGTCTGAAACAAGACCAGAGACAAGCATGACGCGGCCCCAGACTCACCCAGCACTGTTAACTTGAAGTGCGCGTCGCTTGCTACGGAATTCTCGGCGATTCGGAGCTCGTGATCGCGATCGTCGTGGCTGGATTGAGATCGTCCCGAGGGTCGGTGAGGTAACCGGCCGGAAAGGACACTGAAGTTATCTGATCGTTCGTGTCTATACAGAGCTTATGGTTGTTGTCGCCGTCACCCAGGTCAGCAAGAGCGAACGGACCGCCCTGGCGGATCACTCCGTCCTGTCCGATAAACGTGAGCGCATACAGGGCAGCATCCTTTTGGTCAGCATCCTCTCCTGACGGCTTCGTTACGCCTCCTTCCCAAGTAACACGAACAATCTGCTTGGTACCGAGGGGGCAGCCGCTGCCGCCACCAAACGGTATACCCGTAGCAGGCTGCCCAAGGGACCAGTCCGCTTTTGGCACCACCTCGGCCCGGACCAGGCTGGGGCCGGCCTCTAATGGCGTCACCCTCACGTCGACACCTTTGAAATTCAGCCGACGATCCCAGGACAGTACATTACCGACTACTTCTACCGAAACGGGTTGGTCGACGTTGTTGCCGAACTGGCCAACCAGCAAAACCGTACGCAGTTCTCCGTTGTCATCGGCGGGTGCCAGCGTCAGGCAAGCGACGCTTCCCGGTACTCCGGTACGGGTGACTACGCGGAAATCTCCGGGTTCGACTGTCTTTGGGTCCAGCTCATGAGAGAAGATGACCGGCATTCCATCTTGCCCGCGCGCTCCTTTGCAGATCACCCGGCTGGCCAGGAGGGGCAAGGCGTTATCAATTCCATAGAAAGCCGAGAGCAGAGCTGCGTCGCCGGATGTTGCACTCGTCGATACGGCGTCGTCATCAGGTGTGGTGTCGGTTTGCGAGTACGCGTCGTACTGACGCTCATAAAAGACAGCATAGAACGCGTTTTTAGCAAGCCGGCTTTGCGATGCCACCGCAACGATAGCAACGCAACAGAGAGTAAGAACCAACAGCACCTTGAGGGTTTTCAATCGAGTCTCCCAGCGAGCTCGCGCGGCTAGCTCTCTACCTTCTTGATGAATCGAGCAAGGCGATAGCCCTGTATCACGCGCTCCGAAGGTTGGTAGTGCCGGATCGTCACAGTGAACTTGCCGGTTTCATTGATGATCGGTATCTGATTGGGCGCGCCAGCCTCACAACCCAGGCTTACAGTAAAAGTCCCATCGGGGTTGGGAGTTGCCAGATCACTATTCACGTGCGCCACATCATCGAACAAGAAACCCAGGGGGTTGTAGACGGTAAAGGACCAGAAGGCCCGGTTACCGGGGTCCTCAAACGTAGCCTGATAGCAGCCCTCGGCAGCGAGAGCTGGCACAAACTCGTAAACATTGTCGCGCACCTGTGCGCCACCCCAGCCCGAGGCTGACGCAATCTGATGAAGTACCGGTCTGTAAAATGCCCTTGATGCATCGGTGGGCGCCGTGAACATGCCGCGGACTATTTCGTCTGGCTCGAACAGCTTAAGCAGGTCTTTCCGCTTCGCTTTGAGTCGGTTCTCAACGTCCATAAATGACTGTCGCTGAATCGGCTCCGCCGAGAAGGGCTGCGCACTGACTGCATCGATATACATACCAGACTGATAGCGTTTTACCTCCTCGGGAGAAAAGGTCGAATCGAGACGAATGATGATGTACACATGACTGCCCGTGTGCGTCGCCAATTCGTAGGTACCGCCACCGTAGGACATCGGCTGTGTTCGGTGATCCTCAGTGATGGGTTGCATGGATAGGTATTTTCCCTCCGGCACGCTGGGGAGAGTGATTGACGCACCTTGGGATACATCCACAACCGCAGAGGAGTAGTAGGAGTCGCGGTTCATTCGCACCACCGGCTGGTAGTCTGTGGCTGTCAGCGAAGAACGATGCACGAAGCGATTTACTGCTCCTGCGACGGCCTGGGCATTAATCATCTGACGCGCGGTTTCAGCTCGCGGATACATGGCTTCGGTCACTTCCTGGCCGGCGTCAGAGAAGTACTCTTTTGGTGAGGTTACAGGCTCTGCACGCGAGATGGCCGCGCTTGTCGTTAATGAAATAGCCAGTAACAACGCCGGCAAACTAAAAAAAGTGGGGATCCAATCTGGGTTCTTAAGAATAGAGCTAATCACGGTAATCCTCCGTTTTTTACTGCTTTGCAACTTATTCTCAATTCACTTCGCTGGCCCGAGACTTGTAGATGCCTGGCTATAGATGCCTGGGCTTACAACCGATTGGGTGAGTCGTTTGCCTACTTTCTTGCAAACGATGCCGGGGTGATGCGAGACGCGTTGCTTTTATTAGTTTGCCGCCGAGATGATACCCTAGGCACGCGAAGTTGAGCTTCTGCAATACACTTTTTGGTTTTACCAACGTCTTCGTGATTGCAACGCGTTAGAGTACGGAGACGCAGACGCCGAGCACGACACCCTAAGCCGTCCGGGTACTGGCCCAGGATCACCGTTCTGGCTGCTATTCGCTACTTGTCGCAAAGAACATTGGAATTAAATGCAAACTCGCGTGACCTCCGTACCGGATCTCACCGCTGAACTTCCACCGGATTCTCAGCATGTTCCTGCCTGGTTTGAGGAGGCACTCCTTGTTCCGCGCGAGGAAGGGTGGGTCGAGTCTGGGGGCTGCAAAATCCACTACTTCCGCTGGGGTAACCCGGAGAATCCTGGCCTTTTGTTGTTGCATGGCTTTCTGGCGCACGCGCGGTGTTTTGCGTTTATCGCACCGTTCCTGGCGGAGCACTATCACATTGTTGCGTTCGATTTATCCGGGATGGGCGACTCAGGTGTACGGGAGTCCTATCCTGATCCGGTGCGCGCAGCCGAGGTAGTGGACGTCGCTCGTGCTACCGGCTTATTCGACCACAGCATCAAACCCATCGTCATAGCGCACTCCTACGGTGGTCATGTGGCGGTGACGGCGATGCACGATCACCACGACCTGTTTCGAGGCCTGATCATCTGCGACCTCATGGTGTTGCGCCCAGAGCGATTAAAGGCGCACTTCGGGAGTGAGAAACCGCTGCGCTCCGACAGGACCCGTCCAAACCGCATTTATTCCGATTATGAAACGGCAAAAGGCCGTTTCGTTTTGTCGCCTGCCCAGCCTGTGACGGTCCCCTGTCTGTTCGACTATATGGCGTATCACTCCCTCAAGCAGGTAGAGGCCGGTTGGACCTGGAAGTTTGACACGAGCGTGTTCGTTAGCGACTTTGGATCAAACGATCGAATACTTAGGCAGGGTGAAACGATTGCGACTACCCCTGGACGCAAAGCGATCATATACGGTCAGGACAGCGTGCTGTTCGACGATGATTCCGCTGTCTACATGCGTGAATGCGGGGCAAATGATATGCCAATCATCGCGATTCCCGGAGCCCGCCACCACCTTATGCTGGATGAACCCATCGCGTTCGTGAGCGTACTCCGAGCTGTACTGGCACAGTGGTCGGTACAGGATTTGGCGGTGTGAAGCTTCTGCAAACGCTAAAAGCAGCCCCGCCATAGGTGGCGGGACTGCTCGATGCGTGATTACTCAGCTGTAGGCAGGAACTGCGGCATTAGTACACTGTCGATGATCCACACCACTCCGTTGTCGGTGCTCACGCCCTGACAATCGGCCATTGATTGATTCACCATCGGTGCTCCACCGGTGTTGAAGCCCACCGCCAGTGATTGGCCGGCCAGCGTGCTGATCAGCAGCGGTGCGGCAGACGAGCCTCGACGCGGATCGGCACGAAACGCCGGTTCACCGGTCACGTGGTAGGTTAGGACTGTGGTTAGCAGTGCTGTATCAGCCAGCAGCGCATCCAGGATCGGCGTAGGTACGTTCGCGAACGCCGCATCGGTGGGGGCGTACACGGTGATGCCTTCGGCGGTCGCCAATGTGTCTGCAAGGCCCGCCGCAGTTACGGCGGTTACCAGTGTAGAAAGCTCTGGTGTGGCGACAGCCGCGTCGACGACACTCCCGTCAAAGTCGGCCAATGGAGTGTTCAGGCAAGCATAAAAAGGTCCGTTGAGCTGCGCGAACGAAGGCGCGGCCCCGGCGAAAGCAACAGATGCAACCAGAGATTTAAAAAAGCGGCTGAGCGTCATGGGAGATATTCCTCGTTAGTTTTTTTGGGTTGGTGGCACCGTGAGTGAGTGCCCCTTAGCTACCAGAGCCTTGCGACTCCTTGAGCATAGGTTCAGCTACCTACGACCGTCTGGGTCATTCGGTCCGCCGTCGCTTCGCGACAAACACTACACAACCGTGACAGTGTTCGTTGACGGCAATTCACACGCAGATCGAACGCGCTCTGAACCGATGCTAAAGCGCCTCTGGGCTTGTTCAGAGGCTCTCCAGTGCTGGTGTTCGATGGGGAATGGGATTTGGATGCAGCGCGGGGAAAGAATTTTTTCTGCGCCGAAAGATCGCTGACGGATTCCCGCGGCGGAAGGCGCGAGGACAAACGCGAGGACAAGCGCGCGGTACGAAATATTAGTTGAAGGCTTATCTTATCTTTGGCGTTGGGCAACCCTCACAGCTGACTGCGAGCAGTGCGGGGTGCAGTTACAGTTCGAGGCGCGGCCCGGGGCGGGTAGGCACCATTAAAAGCCACGACCCTCGAACTCTGGGTTACGAATTCACTCAGAAGTTTACGCGCAATCCGAATAGATAGTGACGCCCGAAGCTCTCCGACTGATTGATCGTACCGTTGCCGGCAAAGCGAACATCGGTCTCATCGGTGATGTTGTTGAAGTTCGCGTAGACGCTGGCACTTGCGCCGCCGAGTTGAATCGGCAGTTCATATTGGACGGTAGCATCCAGCCGCTCCATCTCTCCCCACACCTCTGACGGGTCCTCGATCGGCGAGATCCACTCATCGCGGTACTGATAGTTGATTCGAGCCGATAAGCCATAGTTTTCATAGAACAACGATGCGTTGTAGATCGCATCCGACGTACCAGGCAGACCCAGTGTTTCACCACCGATGGTCTCGAATTCGCTATCAATCAACGTGACGTTAAGGCTGAAGCCCAGTCCTGACATCGGACCGGACAAGTAGTCGACAGCCGAGATCATGAAATTCGCCTCAAGTCCGCGCAGCTCGCCATTGCTGCCATTCGCAGTCGAATTGAGCATCCACTGCTCACCGGCAGCGGGCGAAAAGTACAGCCCCGCGTCGACGGTGGTTACGTCGGAATAGATGACGTTATCGATATCGCGATAAAAAGCCCCCACCGAAAGAATACTGGCTGTGGCGAAGTACCACTCAAGTGATGCGTCCGCGCCCAGGGCTTCCTCCGGGTCAAGGAACGGGTTTCCACCACTGATTTCTTCTCCGGCCACATCGATCGAAGCAGAGGCTCGCCACTCATTGTATGTAGGTCGGTTAACGCCGCTCGTGCCAGAAAAACGAAGTTTCAGGTCTTCCGCAAGATCGATGTTGACGTGCAGCGAGGGGAGTATGTTGAGGAAATCGTCGTCAACCGACAAAAACTCATCGCCCGCGGGCCCCTCACTGGTGTAGTCGGTCCGCTCGATGCGCAGGCCGTACACCACGTTTCCCCAATCGAAGCGAGTCGTCGCCATCGCGTACACAGAGATGATGTCTTCATCTATCGCGACCAGCTCGTCGTCGGGTACGTCGATCGGCCCAACGCCTCCGGCGGCTTCCCAGGCGTCACGCAGACCAACGTTGTCGAAATAAGTGCCCCCGATAGAGTTGGTGGTGTTGGAATCCCAGAGGCGACCCGTGTCGAACGCGCTCAGATCCTGGATGGGGAAGGCGAAGTCGAGGGTAAACGCCGAAGCAAAACCCTCGGACTCGCGCTGGTCGAACATCACCCCAAACTCAACGGTGCTATCGAGGCCAAATAGTTCCATATCCCGATCCACGTCGAGCTTGTATTTCATCGCATCGATGTTGAGTTCGCTGGAAAAATCGAGGCCGATCGTCGCTGCGTACTCAATCGTGTTGAGCGGTTGGTCCAAAAACAGCAGCGGATCTTCCTGGTCGCTGAGATCAAAGCTGCCGCTCGTCACCCCGCCGACGCTTTGTGGCAACGGCAAGCGTAGAAAGAATTCCGTCTCTGTATAGTTGATTCGGGCTTCTACGCGCCACTCGCCGAAAGCGAAATCTGCGCCAAGCGTGTTGGTAAACGTTGAGTTTTCGTAGATGCCGTCTTCCAGTAGGCGCGATACTTCGAGCGGTACATTGTTAAGCGCCACTCCAGGCTGGGGGTCGATCACGTCGAAGTCCCATTGGTTACGCTCTTCCTCATCGATAAACTCGGAATACAGCGTCGAGGCAAACACAGACTGTAGAGCACCGTCGCCGCGGTATTCAATTCGCCCGCCGTAGGCCGTGTCTTCTCTATCTACAAAATAGCTTCGATAGTCCAGGTTGTTGACGATTAACGTGCCGTCACCGTCGCGCTCAAGTTCATATTCTCGGTTATCGGTGACCTGGTCGCGTCGATTGTTGGAGTAGAAGCCAACGATGCCGAATGACTCGTTGGACCAGGAACCGCGGACGCTGTTGCGAGAGACGTCACCACCACCGAGGTCCTGTTCACCTATGCCCAAGTCCAGAGCAAAAGATAGGCCGTCAACAGCGAAAGGGCTGAATGTCTTGATATCGATATATCCCGCCACTGACTCGCCAGGCATGCTTGGAAGAACAGCCTTATTGGCATTGATCTGACTGGTGATCGTGGCGGGAAGACTGTCAAAGCGCGGAATTCGACCGTTCTCCGCACCCGGAACATCGATTCCATCAAAGGCGATACCGGTCCAGCGAAAGGGCGCGCCACGCATATTCAGGAACCGGGCCTGACCCTGATCGCGTTCAACGGCGATTCCCGGAAGTCGCGACAGTGAATCCGCAATATTCTGATCCGGGAATCGCCCGATCGTATCCGCCGACACCACATCGACGACGTTGTTTGCAAAACGCTTTGCGTCCAGGGCGGCCTGTTGGCTGTCACGTATAGGATTCGCCGTGACGACCACTTCTTCGACCTTTTGGTTTTGGGTTGCGCCTTGCTCCTGTGCGAGCGCATAGGATGCAGTAATGGCCGCGACGGCGGCGACGAGGGGACGTAACGTCATGGCGTGTGCTCCGGCTGGGGGAATGCGCACGAACCTAGAGGCCGTTAATGACGCTCCGATGACGCTCGGGTGAAAGTACGGTTAATGATTTGTTGAGCTCGCGTGTCAGATTTGTGACGGCTCTGTCACGGCAGTGGCGCGGTTTGAACGGCGCCGGTGCGAGGGTTTTTCGCTGTTGTCGAGGTAAGGAGTCGAGCTCAAGAGTCGAACTAGAGAGTAGACCTAGAAGATTACGAGAACAGAGCGAGGCAATGTAGATCGATCAACGCCCATCTACACCATCAGAGCGGAATGCTGACCTCCGGCGAAGACTGGCTAACGAGTGCACTGCGTATCGCGTTGTTCTTCTCAACATTGATCAAGTTGGATTGTTGCGACCACAGTTCGGTAAGTGCCCTGTGCCTAATAGTCAATTTGCTAACTCCGGTCGGAATTGGTGCTTCCGCATAGACCCAGAGGTAGGAGCCATCGATTTCGTTGCCGACTGACGTCAGGGTTATTAGCCGCCCTTCTTGATCGCGCAGACTGAAGCCCGCGTGCACGTAGTCCTCGAATAGATCGCGATCAGATGCACTCCCGAACAGATTGGCTGCGGGCGTCAGTATCGTCGCCATTGCGTGCTCGGCATCGTGAATCAGAAACCGGTGCATGACTTCCAGATGACCAGTTCGTTCGTTGAACAGGATCCGCGTGATTGCTTCCTTCTGCTGGTGCGCGGCTGCATGAACCGCGAGCAACGCAAGCGCCAGTAATACAAAGCGGGGCAAGAACCCTGAAGAAGAACATGCCTTGGGGAGAGCTGGCACTTGTTCTTGGTAGCTCATTCTTCTTTTTCGGGTTTTTGCTCGGGTTCCTGCTCGGGCTCCAGTTCGGTTTTGATGTCCTGCATGATGTCCCGGTATTCCGGTGCTTCATTCTTCGGCACTTTAAATGCCTCTATGCGAGACGGGACTATCCGGCGCGGGAAGTGATTGTTTTCTATGTCCGTGTCTGCTGTCTCCCAGTGAGGGTCGATCACCACTTCGACAAGCTCCTTATCGGTGACGACTAGCTTTTTGACGGTCTGGGAGTTTCGACGCCAGATTTCAGCAGGAATGTTCAGGCGCTCAGTCGTATCGTCGGCGTACTTAAGTTCCAACAGGATCGGCATTACCAAGCCGCCGAGGTTGCTGAACTGCAGTACAAAGTAGTTCTTATCTTCCTCCACGGCCCGAGCCAGAGCAGCGCGCTCCCAGTCCTCCAACTCACTCAGAAACAAGTTGTACTCATTGCGCTCTTTGTTGGTTACGGTGAATTGATCGTTCTCATCATAAAAATCGCGGACCTTGGGGTTTTGTTCCAGCCAGGTCGGGCCTTCTTCACGATTTCGTTCAACGATGACGGAAGAGGGCTTGTCTGCGTTCTCCTGGCGACGCCGATCAAAGTCGATATCTGGATTTTTGGTATCCAGGCGCAGTTTCCAGACACGATCAATACTGATATCCACGTGGTCGGTGGAGTAGAACCAGCCACGCCAGAACCAATCCAGATCGACACCGCTGGCCTCTTCCATGGTGCGGAAAAAGTCGGCCGGTGCTGGTCTCTTGAACATCCAGCGTCGCGCATACTCTCGAAAAGCAAAATCGAAGAGCTCTCGGCCGAGCACGGTTTCGCGCAGGATCATAAGCGCCGCCGCTGGCTTGGCGTAGGCGTTAGGCCCCAGGCGTAGCACTGAGTCGGACTGGGTCATGATTGGAACTTGCCGCTCGGAACGCATGTAGTCCACGATATCGCGTGGCTGATTGTTCCAGGGTATTTCCGGGTCCCACTCCCAGCCCGCGAGGGCGTCCAGAAAACTGTTCAGTCCCTCATCCATCCAGGTCCACTGGCGCTCATCGGAGTTCACGACCATCGGAAAGTAGATATGTCCTACCTCGTGAATGATGACGCCCACGAGTCCGCGTTTTACTGCCAGTGTGTACGTGCGTTCCTCATCGTCCTGAAGAGTCGTGCGCGGCCCGTTAAACGTAATCATCGGGTATTCCATGCCGCCGACCGGCCCGTTTACCGACTGAGCGACTGGATACGGATAGTCAAAAGAGAAGCGTGAGTACACCTTCATCGTGTGAATAACCGCTGCGGTTGAGTATTTGGACCACAGGGGCTCGCCCTCCTTGGGGTAGAACGACATGGCCATGACTTCGGGTTGAACATCTCCGCCTTGCTGGTAACCCTGTGCGTCCCAGATAAATTTGCGTGATGATGCCCAGGCGAAATCGCGCACCTTGTCGGCTTTGAATCGCCACGTTTTTTCTCCCGTGGCACCTTCGCGTTCGTTCTCAAGTGCTTCATCCGGTGTTACCACAAAGACCGGCGTCGGGGCTTCACGGGCTTGCTCGAGGCGACTGCGCTGAGCTTCTGTCAATACATCGGCCGGATTCTGCAACTTGCCGGTCGACGCCACGATGTGATCGTCCGGTACTGTGATGGCTACAGAGTAGTCGCCAAACTCCAGCGTGAACTCGCCGCGCCCAAGAAACTCCTTGTTGGTCCACCCTTCGTAATCTGTGTAGGCATGCAACCGCGGGAACCACTGAGCGAGCAGGAAGATATCGTTACCACCATCACGCTCATCATCGGGAAAGTGCTCGTAACCGGCACGCGCCGATACGGCGTTCTCGTCGACGATATTGAAGGCAAAGGCAACTTCGAATTCAGTGGTGTCGCCGGGCGCCAATGGGCGGCGGAGATCGACGCGCAAGTTCGTACCAACCACAGTAAAGGCAAGTTCGCCGCCCGCGTCGCTTATCGATAGTGAGTCGTAACCGAGTTCGTTATCCGCCAGGAACTGATGCCGTCGCAGTTCCTCCAGACTCAGTCGCGGCGGATTACCGTCCTGTGCATCCTCTACTTTCGGTCCGCGACGGCTGCTGTCGGCAAACGCGGAGCTACGCTCGGCAAGTGAGTCTGACTTGAAGCGATTCTGATCCAGCTGCAGCCACAAAAATCGCAGGGTGTCCGGACTTCGATTGCTGTACCGGATCTGCTCGGTAGCTTCGATGCGACGGCGGTCTTCCAGCAACCGAACGTCAATGTCGTAATCTACTTTTTGCTGCCAATACTCGTGTCCCGGCTCGCCGCCAGCAGTTCGGTAACTGTTGGCGGTGGGAAGGTCTTCGTCCAACTGCCGAAAAGTGTCCTTGAACTCGCCTTTGGTCTGGTTGATCGCGGCGAACGAAAGCGCTGGGAGCACAGGAAGCAGGGAGAGGAACGCAAGCAGTAAGTAACGCAACATGAATGATACTCAAGGAGACTCGGAAACAAAGGCAGAGCGTACCTTAGCTTGCCGTTGAGCGGTATGGGAGTAACTCTGAGGCTGGCTATTCCGCCATCTAGCGGTGTTCTTAAATGCCAGAGATCTTAAATGCCGCAAATCTTAAACAGGGGCGGGTGTCACTCCCGCGGATCCAGTCGATTTCCCAGGCGACGCTCTGCCCAGGCCTTGAGCTCTTCGAGCGTTTTTTTCGTTTTTTTGCCCGCATCTTTAAGAGCGATTTGCGCGTGCCTGGAAGCACGCCCCTCTTTTGCCTGTGCCGACGCAGCTTCGGACTGGGCGTCTACTTGGGCGCGCTCCCGCTGTCGCTGAGCCGCTTTCGCCTGCAGCGCTTTGCGCACCTCCGGCGAAACCTCGGTTTTTACCGCCGAATCGATCTCGCGCAGTAATAAACGACCCAAACGTTCGAACAAGATATCTTCCACCCGTTCCGGCTGCAAAAGGTAGGATCTTGTCGGCAGTCGTTCGAGATTCAGTGTATGCAGATCGATGCCCTGTTTCTCTGGATTCGCCTGTAGGTGAAAGCCAGCGGTTAGCGAACCCTCAACGGTAAATCGCGAGCTCTCATTTCCGCTGGAGCTCAAGTCTGTCTGACGATGACGGTAGTAGCGAATCCCCGTCTCCCTGAGGTAGTCCTCAAACTCATTGGCGTCGTGAAGATTCTGCACCGTGCGGCTGACCGGCAGCTTCAAGTCGCAGGTACACGCTACGGACACCTTCTTTGGTAGCTCCGGGTCGTCTACGGAGAACAGGAAATCATGTTGCTTTAACAGCACGTCGCGCTCGCCCGACGGGCCAAAGGGATACATCGCGCTGGTTTCAAATTGAATGGTCTGCAGGTCTTCTACGATTCCCTGAAAGTAGTCCGCAGCGCGCAGCAAGCGTTCGCGCAGGTGCGTTCGGTAGAATTCTGCGCTGGCAGATGCCTGCTCGGACCGCGTTTTTTCGGCCGCACGAGCGGCCTCGGCCTGAACATTAAGCCGCTCGCGAAGGGATCCCTGGGAGCTAGTGTCAGTTTTTGGCACGTTGATTACAGCGGCAACGCTCGAACACTGGATCATTTTTGTACCGGACCGCGGTCATATTGACAAGCCATGTCGAAAGAGAGTGAAAGAATAATCAAAGCGTAACCATTCACCCATCCACCAGCTCTACCTTCCAAATACGCCAGTTCGCATCTTCATTTTCGTCCGGTTATGTACATGTTGATTGTGGAGTCGACCAGCAATCGCTATTGTGCTCTCCATCCACACAGACTGAACTGATTTAACGCCGGAGACTTTTTCATGTTTAGGATTTTCGGTGGGATGCTTGCCGTAGCCCTGTCCCTATCTTTTCTTCCCACTGCCTATGCCGCGGTCGAAACCACGCTTCTGGACGGTCTTGAGTTCCGTCTGGTTGGTCCATGGCGCGGTGGACGCGTAACCACAGTCGCCGGTGTCGCTGATGACCCGCACTTGTACTACATGGGTGCTGCGGGCGGAGGCGTTTGGAAAACGAACAACGCCGGCATGTCGTGGGAGAACATATCGGACGGTCAGATTCCGGTGGGCACGATCGGAGCCATTACTGTTGCACCGTCTGACCCCAATGTGATTTACGTCGGCACTGGTGAGGCGCCCATTCGCGGTGTCACAACCAGCCAGGGCGAGGGGCTTTGGAAATCGACGGACGCCGGACGCAGCTTCGCCTTTATGGGTCTTCCAAAGGCGGGACAGATTGCAAAAATCGAGGTGCATCCTGATGATCCGGACACTGCCTGGGTCGCAGTACAGGGCCAGATCTGGGCGCCCAACGATGAGCGCGGTGTCTACCGAACCCGGGACGGAGGCGCTACCTGGGAACAGGTGTTAAAGGTCAATGCCGATACGGGCGCGACCGATATAACGATGGACCCCACCAATCCGCGGATTCTCTACGCAGCCATGTGGCACCACGGCCGTAAACCCTGGTTTATCAAATCCGGGGGCGAGGGTGGTGGCATTTATAAGTCCACCGACGGAGGCGACACCTGGAACAAGCTCTCCGGAGGATTGCCAGGCCTGGTGGGTAAGATCGGCATAGATGTGTCCGACAGTAAGCCTTCCCGAATCTACGCGATCATAGAGGCTGAATACGGAAAAGGTGGACTTTGGCGCAGCGACAACTATGGCGAGAGCTGGGAGCACATTAATCCCCATAGAGTTCTGCACAGTCGTGCCTGGTACTACATACACATAACGGCAGACCCGAATAATCCGGATACCGTTTGGGTGTTAAATGTGCCGCTTATGAAATCGATTGACGGCGGCAAGACCTTCACCAAGATCAGAATGGCGCACGGCGACCATCAGGACCATTGGATCAATCCAAAGGACAGTCGCTTTATGATCAATAGTAACGATGGCGGTGCCACCGTGTCCCTCGATGGCGGCAACACCTGGTCAACGCTGCACAATCAACCCACTGCACAGTTCTACCGACTGAGCACTGACCGCCAGACTCCCTGGCGGCTCTATGGTGGTCAGCAGGACAACTCAACCGTATCCATTGCTGCCTGGGCCTGGGATGGCTCGATCGGTAGAGACGACTATCACGCAGTGGGCGGCGGCGAAAGTGCGCACATCGCCTTTGACCCGGATGATCCCAGCCTGATTTATGCCACCACCATCAACGGGACTCTGACCGAGTTCAACGAGAAGACGAAAAAGCGTCGCTCGATCGTGCCCTATCCGGAACGCGTTTACGGCGAAGACGCCAAAAACCTGAAGTATCGGGCTAACTGGAATCCCCCCGTCATCACCTCACCGCACGATCACTCGGTGGTTTACTACGGTACGCAGTATCTTCTGAAGAGCACCGATCGCGGTAACACCTGGGAAGAAGTCAGCCCCGACCTGACCAGAAACAATCCTGAAAATTTGGGGCGCAATGGCGGACCACTCACCCCCGAAAATGTCGGCGCTGAGTACTATCACACGATTTTCTATATCGTCGAGTCCGAGAATGAGAAAGGCACAATCTGGGTCGGTGCCGACGATGGTCTGCTGCACATCACCCGGGATGGCGGGCAGAACTGGACTGACATTTCGCCTCCGCATCGCACCGAGGCCATGATCAACGCCATTGAGCTGTCACCCCATACTGAAGGTACTGCGTTTGTCGCGGTGACCGGCTACAAGCTCAACGACTTTCAGCCCTACATCTATCGTACCGATGATCATGGAGAAAATTGGGTGCGAATTGACGATGGTCTCCCAGATGGCGCCTTCGTGCGAGCGGTACGCGAAGACCCCGTCGTTTCGGGTCTGCTCTACGCCGGTACGGAAAAAGGGCTGTTTGTATCCTGGGATTCCGGCAGCAGCTGGCAGCGTATGGATCTGAATCTGCCGGCGGTTCCGATCACTGATCTTCGAGTGCGCGACAATGAGTTAGCACTCGCAACTCAGGGACGCGCGTTTTGGGTGCTCGATGACTTGTTCGTGGTCCGCGAAGCCGCGAGCGCATCGGCCTCGGGCTTGCACGTTTATACGCCAGCTCCACTCGCGATGGGCCGGCCCTCGAGTCGAGGTCGGGAATCTGAAGGAGCTAACCCTTCGCCACACTTACCAATCTATTACCATCTGGCAGAAGATCTCGACCAGGACACGTCGCTAAGCATCGAGGTACTCGACTCGACCGGCGAGGTCATTCGCCACTACGGCAGCGCTGAGTCCGAGCATGATCGTTGTCGTCTTGCCGGTATGGATCCGCGCAGCCCGTTCACCATCCGCTATCCGTCCACCAATGCGGGGCTTAAGCTTTGGCACTGGGATCTGCACGCGGCTAACCTGCGGTGCGTCGACGGCCATTTTCTGTTTGATGGCTATGCCGGTCCCATGATTGCTCCCGGGGACTACTCGGTGCGTGTGACAGCAGGAGAGAATTCCGTCACAGTCCCCGTCGAAATTCTGCCCGATCCGAGAGTTGTTGCCAGTCAGGAGGAGATGACAGCCTGGGTTAGCATGCAGGACCAGATCGCTTCTACGTTGGAGGAAGTGCTGGCGGCGCTCGATGAGGCCCGCAAGGCACGTACCGAGATCCACGCTCTGACGACGTCGAACCAGACACCGGAATTGGGTGAGCTTGCTGTTGCGGCCCTCGAGGCGATAGATCAATGGGAAGCAGGAATTACCGAGCTTCGCCATCAGACCCTCGAAGACGAAGACGCCTGGGTCATGAAGATCGACGGGCAGCTACGGCACCTGCTGGGAGTTGTTGAACGCGGCGGCGCACCCGTAACCTCGGGCGCTCGGGATCGATACCAGGATTTGGCTAAGCTCTGGGCGTTGCAAAAAGCAGCTTTACAGAGCATTGCAAGTGATCACCTGGAGCCGATTAACCGCTGGGCCGAGTCGCAGTCGCTTCCGCACGTTCGGGCGCCCTTGCCGGCGGACTAAAACGCAACCGCGTACTCATTGAACATTGAAATTTCAGTAGCGAAAGACCAGGGCGAACGAACTGCTAGTGTCCTGCATGGTTAATCCGTTGAATAAATTTCGAGTGATTTTTTGTGCCTGACAAGGCGCGGTGAGGAGTCATAGCCATAGCTATGGCGACGATACGCAACGCCGCCAGGCGCGAAAAAGCGCCGAGATAATTCAACGAATTAGCCACGCAGGACACTAGGCACAGGGTTTAATATTCGCTCTGCATCAGGCTGGTTAGCCGCAGGATTTATAAGTTAGCGCCTCGACGAGCTTTCGCTCCGCTCGCCCGGGAATTGCGCCACTCCCGTGTTCTTCGGCCAGCGCATACGTCTTGTAGTCGTTCGGTCGTACCGCGAGATACTCCGTGTGCGTATCTGAGACTTCGTGTGCTTCTCATTCTTAAACGCTGGCCGTCGCCGCCAGTGCAGTAGTGAGCTTCAGAAATTGTCGTCGTTGCATCGGCCTGATCCGTCGTGTTCGCTGGTTCGGATTGGCTCTATACTGCGCGCCACATCGCCGCCCTCACGAGGGGCAGGCGATTGATAAACGCTCTTAACCAAAAGTAGAGAGACAACATGAACGATATCACCCCGCTGCGCCAGCTCAGTCCGCTGCGCAATAGCACTTGCGCCGCTAACGCCGAAGAGCTGTCATTGGAACAGCTCGCCCATTTCGGTATCGATGGAACTACTCCCTACGGCGAGGCCCTCGCGACGTTCGCACGCCACCTCTATCAGCTGAACGTCGATGCTCACACGCTCTGGAGTCGCACGCTGGAGACGATCGAGGGGTTGGACCGCTCAGACCGGATTACCTATTTCAACGCCAAACGATTCTTGTGCTTTCAGCTCGCTAAAGTGCTCGACACGCTTCAGAATCCGATGCGCATGACGTACCAGTCGTTGACTACCAAAGACAGTGGCTTTTCCAGCAAGGGACCTTATCCACTCTTCGATAACGTGACCGCTCTCTTCTCGGCGTCACCGGTCATTACTCGCACGGCGACCTACATCTATGCCTGCACCGAATGGGCTGAAGATGCGTTTCGCGGTCGGGAGTTCCTCCACGAGATCTACTCGCGGCTGATGAACCCAACTTCGATCAGTCTTGCCAATCATATTGTCGATATCGAGTGTGGCTCTGAAAGCCAGGACTACCTTGCCTGGAACTACAACTCTGGCATGGCGGCGATCGACGGTTTGTTATCTCATCTGGTGGGCTATGAGGACATCATCCTGGCGTCACGAAATGTCTACGGCGGTACCTATCAGTTGCTTCATGACTGGTTTGCGAAGGAATCGAACCTCAACGTTGCGATCGAATGGTTCGATGGATTCGATGGTGTTTCGTTTACAGCGGCACTGGAATGCGCAGAGAAACGCCATGCCGATCGATTGAGTAGAGGCCGCAGGATCTACTGCTTCATCGAGAGCCCCTGCAACCCTCATGGCAACGTGCTGGATGTGGCAGCGATGTCTCGTATCGCCCATGAGCGTGGGTGGACGCTCGCCGTAGACTCTACGGTTGGAACCCCGTTCTTGTCGCCGGTGCTGCGAAATCCGCAACTGATCGAACGACCCGATTACGTCATTCACTCCTATACGAAGGAACTCACCGGCGGAGGCGCAACGACGGCCGGCGGCGTAATCGGTCGCATGGAACGCATGTTCATGCCGAAGGGTGAGAGCGTTACAGTGACCAACTGGCGCGGTGAGGAAGAGGTGATTCCCTGGGATCAGACAATGTTCTGGAACGTGTACTACATCAAAGGCGCGTTCCTTGACTTGGACAAAGCCTTCGAAGTGCTGAGCGGCATGAAGACCTATGAAATGCGCGTGATCACCAAGGCCATAAACACGATCACGCTTGCCAGGGCGCTCGATAAGCATCCCAATATCAACGTCAACTGCCCAGCGCTCGAAAATCACCCTAACCACGCCTTGGTTAAGGCCAATATGCATCTTGGCCTACCTGCGGGTTTGTTTACCATTGACTTCGAACGGCAGCCCGGCCGTGTAAGTTCGGAAGTGTTCAAGCGATTCTTCGATAGCCTGGAACCCGCAATCGGCTTGCAGGTATCGCTCGGGCAGACCAATACACTTGCGTTGTGTCCGGGCCTTACGAGTCACTCCGAGCTATCGGCGGATGCCCAGCGAGATGCCGGTATTTCTCCAACGACGATTCGCATTTCGGTAGGCCTGGAGGACCCACGCAAGCTGATCGCACACATGGCCGAGGCTTCGGAACGTGTTATCGATCCAGTCTATGCCGGGTTCGCAGCCGGTTTCATGAGCGGAGACGAGCTGGATCGTCTGTACACCGAAACCTACCTTGGGGTTCACCGTAAGTTCATCGAATCCCAGCCTGGATTCGCGCAGATCGCATGCTAGTTCGCCCCTCTTTGCTTCCGGACACTAGATCAGCCCGATGTCACTGAATCGTCTGCAAAGAAGCGTTGAGCTGCCGGAAGGTGAGCTTCGGATCGATGCGCGCTATGGGTTCACGCGATTGTCGTCTCAGGTGTTTCTCAACGGCCAGCTGATCGCCAGCGACGAGCTATTTTTCGATAGCGGCTATCGAAACCTGGAACACACCCTGGTCCCGCCTGATTCTAACCAGGCGCTAAAGGTCGAAGTGGGCTTCGTCAGCTGGCTGCGACTTGGAGTACTGGTGCGTCGCGGTGACGACATCGTTTTTGAGAGTCACCCCGGACGAAGTATCCGCTTTATGGCGGACAATCGTCTTATCAATGCACTCCCGAAGCAGGATCCGAAAACTGCAGCTGAGGCGGCCGAACGGCTGGAGCGAAACAAGTACTCGATTTACGCGGATCTGGGGCTGGGCGCGCTGTTTTTCATCGTTGGCAAGGTAACCGGTGACCTTACGCTTGCTGCGCTTGTGGGTGCTGCTGCAGGTCTCGCGCTGGTAGTTATCCAGCGATTCGTGCGCGTTGACCTGCTGGGCGGGTTTGCGGTCTTTGGTACGGTGATGCTCTTGATTTCGGCAGCATTTTCTCTCGCGTTTCAAAGCGAGTTTATGGTTCAGATGAAAAGCACGGTGCTCGGCCTGCTGACGGCCGCCCTGTTTTTCGGGGACGGCTTGCTTCGCGGTGGCCGGTACTTTGGTGAGCGGATGCAACGCTACATGCCTGCACCGATTCATCCCGGAAGAATGGCAGTCGGCTTGGGGGTGCTAGGCGTTTTCTCGGCTGGTCTGAACTATCTGGTTGCGAAACTATTCAGCGAGGATGCGTGGCTCACCTACACGACCTTTCTCGATCTACCGCTGACCATAGTGCTTGCGTACGGGGTTTTCTTCTGGGCACGCGCTGGAGCGAAATCTGAGGCGTCGATCGAACTCTAAGCCAGCGCCTAGCGCAAATAGATAAACACCCGTTCGTGACGGGGGCGGGGGTCACAGCTAGAGCCGCTCTCAGCTTGCGGGCGCTATTGCTGTTGCATACCTGCGACTGCCATGGGTCGTTCGTCTTCTAACGGTTTCGCGCCTTCACGAAACAGCAAAAACAGCCAGACAGCGTTTGCGATCAGGTACCCCGATGCGACCTCTATGAAAAAACCGACTTGCAGGGCTGCGCTACCTACGGCGAGTACCAGTGAGAATAGCGCCAGCCGCAGAACCTCCCATACGAGCGAGAAAACCACTGGTTGCGCGTCCAGCCAGAAACTTGTGCAAACAGCCATGAATAACATGCAACCGGCGAGAGCAGCGCCTATGGCATAGCTGCTGGCGATCCCCATCTGAAGGTAACCTAGCAGCACCACGACGGCGACCAATTGGAACAGCGCGTAGTACCTCGCTGTAGATCCGATGACCGGATCGAATCTTTCGAATCGAGCGAGATTGGTTTTATCCCTTGGGTAGCGGGTCATCACGTCGTCCGGTCGCCATCCAGTACGGCTCACCCAGACTCGCAACTTATCGCTCCAGCGCTTCGTACGAAAACTATCCAGCGCCATATCCCGGTAGATGTGCGTAAGTGCTTTTACAGGATTAAAGCTCTTCAGCGCGCCGCGAATTCCGAATATGGGTGGCTCGTCTTCAAGCTCTTCCTGGAACGTACCGAACAGACGATCCCAGATAATAAACAGCCCGCCGTAGTTGCGGTCGAGGTAGATCTCGTTCTGTGCATGATGAACGCGGTGATTCGACGGGGTTACAAAAACCCACTCGAACCAGCCCAGCTTGCCCACATGTTCTGTATGCACCCAGAACTGATATAAAAGATTGATCGAGCCAACGGTGACGACCACGGTTGCGGGGATACCGAGCGCAAACATGGGGACATAAAAGATCCAGCCCAGCAGAAACCCCGTGCTGGTTTGCCGTAGAGCTGTTGATAGGTTGTAGTCCTCGCTCTGATGGTGCGCGACATGAGCCGCCCACAGTATGGTGCGCTCATGCCCAAGGCGGTGGAGCCAGTAGTAGCAGAAATCGTACAGAAAGGTCGCCAGAATCCAGGTCCAGATACTCGTACTGCTGAGCTGAGCGATGGCGTAGTGTTCGGCGACGAGGTGGTAGACGTAACCACCGACGCCTAGCGTGACGAACTTTCGTGCCTGCGACAGCGACCCGAGAAAAAGACTCCCGACCGCATCGTTAGTGCGATAGGTGTTGCGCTGCTGGCGCCGACCCCACCAAAGCTCCAGGAGCATGGCGGCGATGAAGAAAGGGGGTGCGTATATGACGAGATCCATAGCCCAATTATGACAAAAATGAAGGCGGGACCAGCGGAGTATATTCAGAACGATACTGCGCAGAGCTTTTCCTGATGAGCGATCCGAGTATGAGCTATTGAAAGGCCAACTCGTGAGACGGTAGATGATCGCTTTCTGGCCGCCGCCGTGGGCGTATCGACTAAGTATGAACTGTGATCAGCGCAACACTCACCAGCAGGAGGCTGCTCGCATAGAGCGTCCGTTTTACGATCTGAGGCCAATGCCTGCTACGGAATCGATACCTGTGAACACTGATGCTCATGACGAGGTTCCTATGAGTAATTCGACAAACCTAGCTTAGGTGCCAATCACGCAGTAATGGTGCAGTTCGTCAGGAAAACAGCACGAGTTCCATCACTCACCCACATCCATCAGCGTCACTCAGTTACGACTTGGCTGCAGTAGCCTCAGAACCTAGACGCCGGCAGCTCAAGGCCTGCTCTCGCCCAGCTCGCAGCGTAATCAAGCTCAACCTTCTTGCTTGCGCGTCCCTGCGCGGCGAGCGCCTGCTTTAGCCCAAACAAAGACCAACCATTGTGGGGGTGATCGGCAAGTTCCGTGCGGTAGGTCAGTTCCGCCTCCATAAGTCGGCCCGCTTCCAGCAGCGCCGCGCCAAGCCAGTGTCTGGCTGCAAAGGGAAACGGCTCGGGTTCGTCGTAGTCCAGCGTGTCCTCAATCCGGACCGCTTCGCTCAGCGCGAGTATCGCTGCACCGTGATTGCCCTCGGCGCGCTTTATCTCGCCGTCCAACAGGTTGGCGAGAATACTCACCAGGGTCCGCGCATCGTGAAAACGAAAACGATCGGTTGTGTCCTGAGCGTAGGCGAACAGACCGTCCCGATAGGAGCGAGCTTTCTCTATGTCTCCTTTTCGGAGGCGGGCGTAGCCAACGGCAAAGTCAAAAAACGCCCCGTCTCGCGCTGATTCTGGCCGAAGGTCGTGTTTGAGTATCTCTTCAAATTGACCAAAGCGAAGCCGGGTGAACAGCGCGTACATCGGATTACCGGTCAGTGCTTCGTAGTCATCACCTGCCTTTATTGCGACTGGACCCTGGCCGTCGTAAGACGCCGCGAACACCAGCATGTGGAGGTTGTGTGAACCGCCGTAAGAAAATGCTTCCTGCTTCAGAGCGGCGGTATCGGCAGCCTGTGCCTTGAGATTCGCCTCGACGGACCGACGCCACAGGCCGACTTCATTCCAGGTATGCGATGGCATGTGCTGAATGTGGCTGGCGCCGGGCATCGCTGCTCCCAGCAACTCGGCACACGGCAGGCCGAGTTCAGGCCGCGCTGTCGATTCAGTAGCATGAATGTAAAGATGGCATGCGCCCGGGTGCGCCGGGTTGCTGTCAATCACGCTCAGCAGAAGCGAGTGCAGTTTTTGTAGATCAGGGTCGGTAAGTTCACGGTAGCCGCGTCGCTCTTCGAGCAGAAACAGGGCGATGCTATAGACGATCGTGACCTCGGGATGATCCGGGTACTTCGCATGCACCTCGGCCATGGAATCGGCAAAGGCCTGATCCACCGGGCGTCGATTTTCGGGATCAAAATCCGCGGGATAGCGAACGATGGCGGCCCGGATGAGGTCTGCCTCGAGTGATGGAACATCGTCGATAAATTCGGCGGCTCGGGTGATCGCGGCATGGGCGAGCTTGGCGTTCTCGGCGGTCATCGGTCGATTGAGAAAGGAGCCAAGCGCAAACGCTTCACCCCAGAAGCACATAGCGCAGTTTGGATCGACGCGGCGCGCCTCGGCCATTGAGAGCTTTGCCTCGCGCATGCTGTAGGCGTAGCGCAGCTGCATACCCTGATCAAAATAGGCCTGTGCCTCGGGCTTGCTCGTCGTAATGGGCCACGAATAAGCCCCAAGTGCTGAAGGCAAAAGCGCAATTGTGGGTTGGTCGTCCTCCTGCCCGAATAGCACGCTGGGTCTGGTGAGACTCACCGCCAGGCAGATTGTGAACAAGACGGTTGCCGTGCTGATCTTGCGTCTGCGGAAGACAAATCCTCGTGTCATTACGACGGGTTCCTCTCGTCTAGAGTGTGATTGGTGATTGGTGATTGGTGATTGGTGATTGGTGATTGGTAGTCGGTAGTCGGAAAACGGCTGCGAGAATGAGCAGCGAACGAATGACCAATCGATACCGGTGTCCCAGCGGCGCGTTCGCCCCTCAGATTGAACGCCCTGATGAACAGCGGCTCGCTATGCAGTCTCAGCAACTAACTCCAAACGTTCCAGTGCCGCGTTCAATTCGGCACCAAATTCGATAACTTCCTCGAACAGTTCCTGGGCGAACCCTGCGATAGAAAACACCCGCGTCGCGATCCAATTGACGATCAGGAAGATCGACCTAATCGCGCTGACGATGGCACCTACTGGATTGACGATGTCTGCCAGGGCACCAACGGCACGTTCGGCATGTTCTCGCCCGATGTTGCGAGCTGTCTTCAGCAACTCCTTCAATACGCTGAGCACACCGCGCAATAGCTGGCGCAGCAGCACCGCGATACCTCGAGCCGCGTCGGTGACAAAACCAACGGTTGCTGCAAGCTGGTCTTTAAGCTCGCGCACTTTTTCTCGAACTTCAGTCCAAAGGGATGCAAGCTGCTCTGCCAGTGCGCGAGGTTTGGTGGCAAGCGCCGCGACTTCACTGCCGAGTGCATCACCCCAGTCGGCTACCTCTTGAGCCATGTCACGCAGATGATCTTTCGCGTCGTCCATAGCGAGTTCCAGTAGGCGTGTCACCAGGGCTTCAACGGCTGGGTTATACCCCGTACCTCCAGCACCGGGCACTCCGGGAATCAGACCGCCAATGGTCGGATACGGAATGACGATCGGTCCAAGCGGGTTTGGTGCAAGACTAACGTCGGGAAAGCCCGGCACCTGGACTGACCAGGGCGTTGGAGTGGGTGTGGGCACGGGTATGGGAATAGGAACGGGGTTCGTCTGAACTTGAGGTACGCCCAGGCTGATCTCGAATGGTTCCGCCACGAACTTTGGAACGGGTATCGGGATCTTGAACTCGCAGGCTTCAAAGCAGGGCAGGG
>JBCCPL010000009.1:0-141406 GCA_039111155.1 Pseudomonadota bacterium
GGCAGGGGAGATACGTCCGGATTGGGTCCGGCACAGTCAATGCCATGATCTGCGGGATAAGCAGCGTAGGGTTTGCTGAACATCTCTTTGGGATGAGAGCGATGTGTGGCGACGTACTCAAAGCTACGCGGCAGCAGGTCCTGAGAAGGCGCCGATGGATCGCCATCAAACGTCTCTTCGAAGGCCCAGGTGAACACGGGATCCGGTGTGCTCTGCGAAAAAGAATTCTCTGAGATGCTGCTGGTAGACACCGCGACTAAGGCCGCAAGTACAAGAGTCTGGAATCGACTTTTCATTGTTTTTGTAATTGTTCTAGTCATAGTTCTTGCCGTTGCCATCGGGGATTTGACGGGGAATACAAAGTGTTGTCGGGACACCCTGGCGCAGGTTCGCATAAACATGTCCTTCTTAGACTAGCGACAGCAACCGACCTTGTGTCGGTCCGATGGAATGCAGGGCGAGCTGGGCAGAACGCACATCTGGGAGCCGACTCACAAATCATCGGAAGCTCGTCTTCCTGAAAACAGGGTCTGTGCCGCGAATTTTTATTTCATGTCTATAGCAAAGACGAATGGGTCGGTTTCTTATTCTTCTGGGAATTGAAGAAAAACCTGCCTTGGCAGCTGCGCACTGTTTATGCGAGTACAGCAACCTCACTACTGCACCGGCAACTGGGGTAGGGGAGCTATTTAAAGCGATGGCGGGGACCTCGCATGTTCTGTGTCGCACCGCGGTACCTGAAAACTGCGTTCTATGGCATAAAGCACCCGATAAAGTTCTACTAACGCCGACTTCGTGCAGGTTGTAGATCGACTTGTAGTTCAAGGGAAACGAGGTGATCGCACTGTTCGCTGGACCCTCGATTATGGAATAGCACTCTGATGCCCAGGCTGTCCGAACTCTTAATCAGCTGCTCCGACATCACGCAGACCGCGCGCTTCTTCGAGCATAGCCTCGGTCTTGATGCTGCTGCTATTCGCAATTCGCCATCGCCGCTGCCGAGTTGCGATTATCCGATCGCACGGGAACAACCTGTCTTTTCTCATGCTGATCCTGATTCCAAAAACGGGCAGCCAATCTTGCACCTTGTGGAATTCAGCACACCAGGAATGCCGGTAAGAGCGGGAGCATCGAGCCATGACTCCTGCGCAAAAACCGTGAACTTTTTATGCCGTGATCTGCCGCAGGTCTACGAGAAGCTTGTCGCGAGAGGTGTCGTCTTTCGCTCTCGCTGGGTAGAGTATGAAAAAGCTGGAGTATCCTATTGTGATGTGCACGCCATCGGGCCGGATGAACTCAATATCGGATTCTTAGAAATAGTCGATGGGCAGTACACAGTAAATCAACTCGGTATCGGACCGATCGCGGCGGTGTGCTTTACCGTACCTGAGATGGAGCCGGTGGATGCCCTCGTGGAAGGCATCGGAATGCCCTTGGTATTGGATGAGCATTTCGCCGGCCCATCGATGGAGACGATGCTCAATCTTCCGGTCGGTGCGAGCCTACACATGCGGCTTTATGGCGCAATTGAGGCCTGGGGCCGACTGGAGATTGTAAGTTACAACGGCGTAACGACGAGCAATCTGCACCGAAGCACGCTGCCACCGGGAACGGGTCTCCTTACTGCGCGGATCGCTGTGGACGATCTAGACCACTCACTACGATTGCTCGATCAGCGAGAGTCACGAGGGATTGTTTATTCTCGTGGTGTGCGATCCGGACAGGTTCTAGGCGAGTCGGCACGAATCGCAGAAGTGGCGACCGATTTCGGTCTAAGCCTGGAACTGATCGAACGCCCCGGCCATCCCGGCGGGTAAGGAGCCTGTGGACTCGCCCGAAGCGACGGCTTAATGGGACACTTCATGGCGCATAACCCAGCCCCGCGCTAGATCGAGCCAGGCGCTCTCGGTGTCTTGCCCCCCCAGCCACTGGCATTGTACGCCGGGCCTCCCGGGCTGTAGCTGAAAGTTACGTTAAATCCGTACTAACGACGGTACCTAACGACCCGGCGATCCAGAGCTATAAGAGCGTTGGGTTGGGTGCGTCTCCGTAGACTTCCTTAGGGTCAAAGGACTTTTCGGACTCTTCGAAAACGAGCTCTGCTGGATCATCCGTTGCGCTTCCCAGCTTCACGGACCGGTAAAAACACGAGCGATATCCGACGTGACAACTAGCACCTGATCCTGCGACCTTTACACGCAGCCACACCGCATCCTGATCATCATCGATACGTAGTTCCACCACTTGTTGAACCAGCCCGCTTGTTGCGCCCTTGTGCCATAAGCACTGGCGGCTTCGGCTCCAGTAGTGGGCCTCGCCGGTCGAGATCGTAGCCGCTAGCGCGTCTCTGTTCATGTAGCCCAGCATAAGCACTTCGCCGCTTTCGCTGTCAGTGGTTACGCATACAATTAGGCCATCTGGATCGAACTTTGGTGCCAACGTCACCCCTTCCTCGACCTGTTCGATAGAGGTCCGCAAGGCGAACTGCGGGTAATTCTGAGGGTCAGTACTGTCTGCACACATCGGGTACCTCAACTGTCACTAGAAAAAAGCGCGCTAAGGTAGCATTTTCCGTGTAGATGCGACATGAAGCTAGAATGAAGTGTTCAGATTTAGCACACCTCGCACAGGCCGTTACCAAACGCCAGCTAAGTAGAATGTACTGGACATGAGGTCCTTATGGCAGATCGAATTCTGATTGCAGGGTCGACGGGAACCAATGGTCGCGCATTGGTTCGGATGCTCCTGGATACCACCGATGTACGCGTGCGTGCGCTGGTGCGAGATCCGATGATGATCACCGATGAGCTAATAGAAAAGCAGGGAAGCCGGTTTGAGTTCGTACAAGGGGACCTTATGGACCCCTCAAGCCTGGTTGCAGCGTTCGAGGGTGTCACCAGAGCATACATCGTCACCTCGATTCAGCCGCATGCCCGCAAACTATTTGAAAACTTTTTTCACGCCGCCGAAGCGGCCGATGTCAGTCATCTTGTAAAACTCTCAGGCCTTGGTTCTTCACCGGGGAGTGCATCAGAGATTATTCGGCAACATGGCGATACCGACCGCATGCTTCGAGAGACCGGTCTTCCCTACACGATCATCCGGCCCAACTCGTTCCATCAAAACATGCTTGCGCAGTCCGCCGGAATTGCGGCTAACGATTGCTTCTATCTACCTCTGGGAGATGCTCTACAAAGCACGATCGATATTTCGGATATCGCCGAGATCACCGCGTCCATACTGACTAGTGATGACCATTTTGGTCAAAGCTATGATCTAACGGGCCCCGAAAGCCTGAGCTTCCACGAGGTCGCGTCAATCCTGAGCGATGTGAGCGGCCGACAGATCACCTACCAGCCCGTGAGCCCCGCTCAGGCGGAATCCGCGTTTTTAGCCAATGGAATGCCGGAATGGACGGCGCGCGCACTCGCCGAGATCCAAGATTTGTTTGCAACGGGTGCCTACGCCGAAGTACTCCCTGACGCCGAGCGTTTGCTGGGCCGCAGGCCCCGAACTTTTGAGCGATTCGCCCGAGAGCACAGCGCAGCCTGGGCTTAGCGTGCCGCGAGATCGGCTTCTGCAGCGATAAAGCCGAACGAACTCCAGCTCGAGCCTTCCACGATGCGCTTCAGCAACGCATCAGACTTTGCCTGGTCTCCGTTGTAGTAATAGAAGTTTGCGAGCCCGTACGCAAAGGCCGCATTACTCGGATTGTCGGCGTTCACATCCAGTAGTTCATCAAGTGCGAGATCACCTTTGTAAAGTAGGCAGAGCCGGTGATAGCTCGCGTTTTCGATGATGTTCATGTCCGCGTTGATGTCCTTGAGAGCCTGGTCAGCTGCTGTCGCGGCGCCCATTCGCCGCAGAATCATGTAAATCCAGTGCCCGGTGGAAACAAGGTTGTCGTCGTAGCCTCCGAGCCGATACCCGCTTTGAAAAGCCGCCAGTGCGAGAGGCCAGTCCTGCTTCAGGTAGTAGGCCAGTCCGAGGTGATACCAGATGTTGCCCTGCGTAGTTGTGAGGGGGATGTTCTGCGCGTTCGGCAACCCGTCAGGCTCTACTTTCAGGTCCATACCCTGCATCAACACGACGGCGCGCTGGAAGTCGCTGATCGCAAGATCAAACTGACGAGTAGAGATATAGCGATGGCCACGGTGTCGGTAGAAGCGCGGATCGCTGGGGTGCTTCTCTATACCCTCGCCGAAAATCTCAATGGCGCGCTTGTAGTCCCCTGTGTAGGCGCTACGTCGTCCGTACCATATGATGTTGTCTGCATTGTTAGGGTCTGCCTCGTAGGCGAGCTGGGCTTTCGCCAATTTTGCAAGCGTCTCTTTACCCGGCTGCGCCGCGTACAGCGGTTTGCCGCTCAGCGAAACGGCCTGCGCTGGCTTCTGTGTCGAGGAAGACTGATCGTCTGCCATCGCCGGTGGTATGCGGATAGTGACCATCACTATCAATATGAATAGTTGGATCAGCTTGCGAATATTCACAGTCACTCCCTGTCTGTTGTTCGAAACGAAATCAAAACTGGGGGCAAAATTCACCCTCTGCCCAGCTTCGGTTATGGCGCTAAGTGGCCGCCGTGTATCTAAACGAATTCTAGAAGCGTAGTGCCTGGGTCAGGCATCAACGTTTCGTACGTGCTTGAGCTATATCTAATGCGCCTTGGTGTGTGAAGGCCTCACGCGATTCGTTCACCCAATCCTCGTTAGTCCTGGCTCATCCGTCGCGCAATCGCGGCAGGCATGAAACAGATGAACGAGGTTAACCGACACAGAAGTGTCATCTCGTTGACGCAAACTCGGCAAATATCGGGAGTAGGGCGTACACGTTTATCACATCAGACACGACATCCTCAGCGTCACCTAAACACCCGAACAAAATGGTCAGAGCAGTAGCCTCCTTTCGAGTCTGGATGGCCGTTGTTGCTCTTATCTACCTTCTTTTAATTGGTGTGGCCACCATTGGAGCCGGGTTCAAGTGGATATCCGGAGGGGCCGATGGCGCAGCCGCGATTTTCGCTTTTGCTCGAAATCCGCTCTTTGGAGTGATTCTCGGTACTCTGGCAACGGCGCTCGTGCAATCGTCGAGCACGGTGACCTCGGTGATTGTGGGCCTGGTCGCAGGCGGGGTCCCCGTGTCGATCGCTGTACCGATGATCATGGGCGCGAATATGGGAACGACGATCACCAATACGATCGTAAGCCTGGGCAACCTGAACGAGCGCGGTGCGTTTCGCAAATCTTTCGAAGCTGCCACCGTTCACGATTTCTTTAACCTCTACAGCATCCTGGTGTTCCTGCCGGTAGAGATTCTGTTTCACCCGCTGGAGCGGGTCGGGGCTGAGCTTTCTAAATTACTAGCTAGGGGCACAGGGTCAGCTGCTAGCGGTTTCAATCTTATTAATGAAGCTACAAGTCCTGCGGCAAAGTTAGTTTTGCAACTCTTCAGCCCATTACCACAAACCGCCGCGGCCCTTTGTACGATCGGCGTGGGTATTGGTTTTGTGATTGCCTCGGTGATCTACCTGGGCAGAGTACTTCAATCAGTTATGACTGGTAAGGCAAAGGGTATCGTAGACACCGCCATCGGTCGCGGACCCATGTCGGGCATTGCCTCGGGCACGGTCGTCACTATTCTTGTTCAGTCTTCTTCGACAACAACCAGTCTGGTAGTGCCGCTCGCGGGAGCCGGTGTACTCACTACTCGCCAGGTTTATCCCTTTACCTTGGGCGCTAACATTGGCACCTGCGTAACGGCTCTGCTTGCAGCTATGTCGATCACCGGTACCAGTAAGATTTTCGCACTGCAGATCGCTATGGTGCATCAGCTCTACAACTTAATCGGAGTAGCTCTGTTCACCCTGACACCAGTGCTAAGAGAACTACCTGT
Source organism: Pseudomonadota bacterium (assembly GCA_039111155.1). GTDB lineage: Bacteria > Pseudomonadota > Gammaproteobacteria > Pseudomonadales > Halieaceae > Congregibacter. The sequence continues at coordinate 5,893 of JBCCPL010000009.1, forward strand.
TCGCTCCAGCGAATGGCTCGGATCTTTGGTTGACCGCAATCGTGTGTGGGCATTCGGCTACATCGGCGCCGTGTTTTTTGCGCTACCAGGGATGGTGTTCGGGATTGAGGCATTGCTGACAGACAGCGAAACCGACCAGCGCCTTAAACCGTGCGAGGAGCTTAAATCAGATTGCTATGACGAGCAGTCGGAGAGTGTGAACCTGAGCGTCGAATAGAAATGAGTTCAGAGGACTAGAGGCTGACTAAAACTGGTCTAGAAGTGAGGTAGAAGAAAGACGATACCGTTCAGTCTGAGAAATCTCAGGGGAGGGCAGAGGGCTGCAGCGCGAGGCGATATACGACCGTAGCCCAGCAGCACAGCCGGGACCCACGAGAAACCCAAGCAGAACTTAAGCCGCTCGACGGCTTACGCCATAGGGGCTTGCGTAAGTGAGAAACAGATCCAAAGCGGCTTCCATGTCAGTCACAAGCGTAGACAGTTCATGCGCTGCAAACTCGAAACTGTTTGCCTGGAATGTTCGCTGAATCGCACTGGCCAGCTGCGATATTCTTGCGGCACCCACTCGATCGGCTGCGTCAACCACCGCTTGAGCGAGCTCCTCTGCCTTTAATCCAACGTCTTCGGAACGAGCATCGAGTGAGCGGTACTCGGCAACCATATCATTCATAAAGCAGTCGAATTCATCAACCAGAAGAGCGTACGACCTGTCCAGGCTGTCTCCGCCCGATGCAAGCGCGTGTTCAACCACACTTGAGTTGAGAGCGATCACCGGGGTGGCTGGCGCCAGGAGGGCAGTTTCTAGTTTCTGGTTCATGCTTTTTTATCCTCGTTACCACTTAGGACTTGCAGTATGACGATTCCAGGCCGGCACTGGATCGAGTGCGACTGAATATGTGCTCATCGACACATCGTTATCTTATGTACGGCCCCGGTTGAGAAGGCGGTCACTTTTTTTTGCGTTCCGTGCCTTGATCGCCCCTAGTGAAGTGTTCGGCAGCGCCGTTTCGCTCTTTAAAGCAGCCGTCAATAGTGTGAGCTGGTACCGCTTTTCACCTCGCATGAGCCGGTCCGTTGACCTCAGAGCTCGCCAGCGTGTGGCGACGCCATACCAGCATCAGAAGTCGTCAACGTCAGGCCGTCTTCTAGTTTTAGTTTGCGATAGTTTCTGGGGGCATTGTTGTTGGGTCATATCAGCCAGAACGGCAACAAACCGATTTTCTGTGATCGTGTGTGCTTATAAACGCCGACTCTCCGGGTCTAACAATGTAAATACATGCGCATAATATGTATTATGTTAAATTAAGTCTGCGAATCGAAAGTCGGAGTGCAGGCTTGCTCTCTGGGCCTTTTTGCTTTTCCTGTTATGGCGCTTCGCTTTCCGTAGCCACTGAAAACGATCACTGTAGTACCGAAAGAAAAAAGGCGGTACTTACAAGCACCGCCCTTGAACGTAATCACTCTATGGTGCGTTTTTGCTAGTTGCGCCGCAGCCGCACCTGTCCTCTGATCTCACCCCCAGGGTTCGCCTCGGTGTGAAGGTTGATGTAGATATTGCCGGCCGCCATCTCGTTTAATAGGTTCAAGAAGGGATCATCGCCCTCGGCAAGCGGACCAACGACAGCTGAGCCATCGATCACCGTATCGATTATCTCGCCGTTGATGGCATCAGTAAGGTTGGCAACCACCGGACCGTTTGTGCCTTCCTGCCCAAGATGAAGGTGAGCCATAACGACCGGTCCGGACAATCGGCCCTGCGCAATGAACACATCCAGCTCCTGAGCGTTATAGGACGTGAGAGTGGCAAGACCACCACCACGGCTTTGTACCGGTACAGCGGTGACTTCCTGACCTGGTGTCAGACGCGATGAGAAGAGTGTCTCCCGAGCCAGGTCGACAAAGCGGAACGAAAACTCGGCCGCTCGATATGTGGACGCCAGAAAGTCGGCCATTCCGAAAATAGGATGACTCAAAACGCCATCGGGGAAGGCAAGACCGCTTAAGAACCCTTCATGAAGGATGACTCCCATACTTTCCGTAACGCCGGTATCCGGTGCGGCTTGGCCAAGAAAAGCGGTGTTGCCCGCGATCTCATCGTTTACTTCGGTACCTGCATCGAGCACTTCGCTTCCGGCCACCACAAATGAACTGCCAACAAAACGCCCCTCCTCGTTAAAGAGCTCGTGCGCCAGCGGGTTACCGTTTGCGATAAAGGCATCATTACTTGGGATAACCATGGAAGCGTAGCTGAAATAACGGTCGATAGAGGGCTCCACCTGCAGCGTGATGGCCGAACGATCACCAGGAGCAAATGGTCCCGTCGGTCCAAACATCGTTGCCTGAGGCGCACCAGGTAAGAGATCCTCGAATGCCTCGGTTATAGGCCCGGTTGCGCCATCTTCTGCGAGCCTCTCTACCGCTGGAGACGGAACGAGGCCTGCGGCACCTAGAGGTACATTGCGATCATATGTATCGAAAGAGCCGTCGTGTATCCCGACCCAGAAAGGAGTTTGTGCAGCGCCGCGAGAAGGTGCGCTGTTTGTCACGTTAATGATGATCGACGGAAGCGAAAGTTCGCCGTCATCATCATCGGTATCTTGCGCTCCTGCGGTGTGCGCCAGCATGCCCATCATGACAGCGGTCAGCGCGATCGATAGTGTGGTCTTCTTAGTTTTCATATTCCTTACCTGCCGGGCCGGCCTGCGTAGGCCGGTCACAGTCGCCGAGTGAGCGAGCCGTCGACCCTGTGTCGAGCGGTCTCACAGGCTAAGAGGCAGCTGGTCGACATTCGGTTCAAGCCATAGAAATTTTTTTGATAAGGCGGCGGAAATCGCTGACTCTAAGGCGGGTGCGCCCTTCTGCCCCGCTATTGGACGCGAGACCACAAGACTTTTGTCATGGCGCCTGAGTAGCTGGTTGGTTGAGCTTGGAAAACGACGGCATGCCAGCAGGCTGTTAAAAAACGTAGCGAGGAGTGGATTCTGCATGGCACAGGTCAGCCTGCAACGCCGCAGAACCCGTCCGCAGATACGTTCGAGATCTTTCTAGCGGTGCTGATTGATTGGTATTAGCATCATCCCATGACCGCACTGACACCCTCCTCTTCACAACCCACTGCTGTTCAGCAGGCACTGGGTCTGCTCACCGCTGTTCTGGTTTGTTTCGCAGTGTCTGCAGTCGGCGCAGCCGCATCTTTTCAGGCGCGCGCGTTCTACGGCGACCTGGCGCAGCCCGACTGGGCACCGCCGGGCTGGCTGTTTGGCCCCGTCTGGACGGTGCTGTTTCTGCTCATGGCCGTGTCGGTTTGGTTAGTTTGGCGTGCAGGAGGCTTTCGGGAACGTCCTTGGGTCGCCTGGGTATTCATCGCCCAGCTCGCGTGTAATGCGCTATGGAGCTGGCTGTTCTTCGCATGGCAGCTGGGGTTACCTGCACTGCTTGATATCGTCGCGCTTTGGTCGCTGATCGCCTTATCGATCGTCGGATTCTGGAGTATCACCCGCCTGGCCGGTGCCCTGTTAATGCCCTATTTATTGTGGGTCAGCTTTGCCATGGCACTCAATTATTTTCTGCTTGAGCTCAACCCTGCGGTTCTTGGCTAGTCACTCCAGGATTTGATGACCTCCCCCGCGCGCTCCTTCGCCGCTAATCGTCGACAAAGACCCGAATTCCAGCGCGACCATTGGTCGACCGCCGCAACTAGGGCTTCGGAAATTCCGCCCTCCCCTTTGCGGCTTACGGCCACAACGTTTTGCGGTGTCGCGTCACTCCGTCCATAACTCGACACAAGCACGCTGGTAAAGGGCTTTAGCAGGGATCGAAACCCCTCGGGAGTGAATCGCCAATAGTCGTTCGGATACCCATGGATGGGAAACTCAAACACAGAGCTCATCACGAGCACACCACCAGGCTTTAAGACGCGGTACATCTCTTCGACCGCTGTCCACGGTCTTTCGACATGCTCAAGTGTGTCCAGGCAAACAGCGAAGCCGACAGAATCATCAGGCAAGTCAAGGCCATGCAGATCCAAGACCTGATCTACACCAGGGCCCTCTCGCATGTCTGCGCCGATGAATGTGTGATCGGTAAACAGAGGACGTAGATCTTCGAGAGTCGAGCCGGATACCTGAAGCGCGCCAAATTCGTAGACCGGTCCGGCCCACACAAGATGCTCGATACAAAGCTTCAGAAAATCGCGATTGGTCTTCTGCATGGCTAGATGATATCGCGCCCGACTACGTCACTGGATGCATTCTTTACCTTTAAATGCGATTGATTGCTGACCGCATTTGTGCCGATAATAAACGTCTTACTTAGTAACAGTTCTTTTCGGGACCTCAGGCGCCGTTTGCGTCGTTTAAGACCCTAATCTCGGACGATAGTAGACAGATAGTGAACAAATGCTTCAAATAGCATCGCTTCTCAGCCTGATTGCTTCTCTGATGACATTCGTTGGCATCCGAAGGTTCGCGGGATGGCACCGGCGTGGCTTGCTGACGGGCGCTCTTGCAGTGTTTGTGCTGTCCAGCATCATGGCCAAGCAGCCTTATGGTTACTGGACGGGCTTCTACGTGATGCTGTCGGTTTTCTTTTTGGGGTGCATTACCCTACCGTGGGGTGTGTTTTGGTGGAAAGAGCGCCGTGCTGCCTAAGGCCTTAGTCGCGTTTTTTCTGTCAATTCCCGCCGCGGCAGCGATTCTCGGGTTGTTTCTTGTATGGACCCCGGATGTGCCTGCCAAGGTACTTCCATCTTTGCTGATGTTTTTTCCTCTGTGGATCTGTGTGGGGGCCGCAACGTACTTTATTCCGCGTACAAAGGTAGCCGTAGCATTGATGGTGGCTGTTGCATGCGTGGGTTTTGCTCTTATTGAAGCCACTAAATACTTTGGAATAGCAGGTATCTAACCGTGGATCAGACTATCGATACGGCAAACGAACCAAAAAATGGCGTGCAAGCCACACCGCCTGCGCGTGATAAAGCGAAGGCGCGTGCGCTCGCCGCAGCTGCGAAGAAGACACTCATCAAGCCGGACACGGTCAAGGCCTTCAAGAGCCTGCATACCTGGACCGGGGTAGGCGCGGGCATGGCTCTGTTTATCGCCTTCTTTGCCGGTGCATTGACGGTTTTTCACCACGAGCTGGGGGACTGGGATAGCTACGCCCAGCAAGTACCAAGGGAACAGACCATCGCGGAAGCTCAGCTGCTGGTGGAGCAAGCCATACTCGACGAGCCGGGTGCGGCAGAAAGCCTGAGGCTATATTTACCAGGCCATCACAGCAACGAGAACGAGGTCTACTGGTACGAGAGACTCGAGAACGATACGTTTGAGACCCATCGATGGCGCATGGATGATGCGGGAGGCATCGACACATCGCTAGAGACCGCACACGTGGCGGATTTCGTTTATCGACTGCACTACACCGGTGGCCTGATGCCGGCACGTCTGGGCCTGTATGCCCTCGGTATCATTTGTGTGCTTTATGGCCTGGCACTGTTCTCCGGCGTGCTGCTTTTTATCCCCGGCTTTTTAAAAGACCTCTTGGTTGTGCGTAAAGGAGGCAAGAACCCGAAGCGCTTCTGGCTGGACGCACACAATGTGATTGGTGTGGTTTCGCTGCCCTTTCACATTCTGTTCGCCTGGAGCAGTGCAATTCTGGCGATTGGCGTGTTCTTTCTCGCGCCGTTTCAATACCTGGTGTTTGATGACGATCTCACCAAACTCGTCGGTCCGGAACTTGGTTTTGTGGACGCCGTGGAACCAAAAAACGAGCCTGCCGAGATGCTGAGTATTGCTGAGGTCTTAGAGATCGTAGAGCGCGAACTACCTGGAATGGAACCCGAACAGGTGAGATTCGCCCACTATGGCGATGCAGGTAGCAGCGTCTCAGTGTACGGGGACGCTCCAACGGGCACCTTGGTAACGGGAGCCGGCGTCACTTTGAATGCGGTTTCCGGTGAAGTCATCTCCTACTTCGATCCTGCCCAGGCGACGCCCGGGGGCACCTTCTACCGAGGCTTAATGACTCTGCACTTCGTGGATTTCGGCGGCTACTTCGTTAAGTGGACGTTCTTTACGCTGTCGATGCTCGGGGCGTTCCTGTTCTATTCGGGCAACCTGCTGTTCGTAGAGAGCCGCCGCAAGCGCCGGGAGCAGCAACAGCCCGGCAAGGCAGTCTTGCTGGCCAAACTTAACAGTGGCGTGTGTATCGGTGCGATCGCAGGTATCGCCATGGCGATGTTGGCGAGTCGCTTTTTCAGCAACCTGGAGGGCCGGGCGGATCTTACCGAGTTCGCTTACTACACTGTGTTTCTGCTTGGACTTGGCTGGTCAATCTATCGCCCGGTCGCAAAGGGAACGCGTGATCTACTGAACCTATCAGCCTTACTGTGCTGCGCGATCCCGGTAGTCGACGCGACGCTGATCGGTATGCCGCTATGGAAGAGCTTTGTCGAAGGCCATTGGTCACTGTTCGTGATCGACGTCATGGCACTCACGATGGGCGTCTTATTCTTGCGAATCGCCCGCGCAGTATCACACCGGTCGAAGAACGGCCCTGAGAACAGTGTTTGGTACAACCGGCCAACCGATCGAGAAGCACAGGAGTTAGTACCCAACGAAGTTTCTCCGCCGGTCGCAGTGGCGGTAGCAAAAAACTAACGCCTCACGCGACGTCCATCCGACGCTGAATCCCTAGCTTCTCCCCGGCGTCGCATTGTAGGCGTTAACGTAGCGGTTTTAGCAGCGCAGCAGTTTTCGCTACCGACACCCCGCTTGATTTTTGTACCTGCTTTTCGCGCCGTGGGCCAGCAGGGACTGCACCCCAGGACGAGTTCTCTATCCTCACTAGCGAACCCGCGAAATTTCGAACTCAGAGAGTTCGAGATTCAATTTCATGAGTTTGACAAGCACGCGCTTGTCAGTCGCGCATACAGGCCCGCAACTAACACTCCACTCATTACACCCGCAAGATGCATTTCAAATGAAATGCGTGAATCCGAGGGCACAAGACCCCATACCATGCCGCCGTAGAAGAAAACTACGACGACGGCCATGAGCACGCTTTTCAATTTCCGGTCTAACCAGGCAATGCTGATCAGCATCCCCCACAGTCCATAAACCCAACCGCTTGCACCCAAGTGCGCCGCTTCGCGACCAAAAAGCCAGACCAAGCCACCGCTAATGGCGATGATGCAGGCGCTGCCGAACAGGAATAGAAGTCTCGATCGGAGAGCTACCATGGATCCAAATACGAGCAGACCCGTGCAGTTGCTCATCAAGTGTGATGAGTTCGCATGTACGAATGGCGCGCTGAAGATCGTAAACCAACGGCTGTCTGAACGCGGGAGGACACCGTAGAGTTCTGGGCGCAGACCTACCCCGATTGCTGCGGCATGAGCGAGGACCTCTAGCAATACAACGGCGGTAACCAAGGTTAGTGCCTTCGCCAATCGCCGCAGCATCTAACTACCTGGTGGAGACTCGCCCGCGTCGTGCAGCTCGTCTTGTAGGCTACGGAGTTGTTGCGAAACCTCGACCATTTTTTCGTGAGTGCGTAGATCGATATCGAGTTTTTTATCCATGTTGCGAATCAGGGGCATAATGCTGTGCTCTAGAGAATCGGCAAGCGCATTTAAGACCTTATCAATGCCCGGTACGGGTCTGTTCTCGACGGTCACAGCGGGTGCATTCTCCTGTATCGCGGTCACCAAACGATCTGCCAATTCCTCAACGCCGGCACGACCCTGCTCATTTTGCTCCGTGGATGACGCAGAAGCCTTTGTTGCCAGTGCGTCTACTCCATTCACCAGGTCAACGAGCTGCGCCACAACTTTATTGCCCACATCGGCATCGTCGCCGCCGATGGCTTTGTTACGCAAAAAATCCGCCTTAATCTGTTCCCAGCGCTGCCTCTCCTCCGCGCTCATCACACCGCGCAATTCTTGCAGCTTTAGAAGATTCGCCTCCGCTCCAGTGGTCAAAAGCTGTGCTTCGCCGAGATAGTGATCTTCGATCATTTGCTGAAGCTCTTCGTCGTTCATCACGGAGGAAATCTTCTCCGTCATTTTGTTCATGTTGCGGTAGCTGCCCTGTAGTTTGAACGGTGGCTCAACTCTATACGCGTCCTCTTGGCCAGCTGATTCGATATATTGCTGATTGATCTTCAAGACGATGTCCTGAACTACGAACATCTTGCGCAGCACAGCGGTGATTTCATTGATTTCGGCGGCGCTGTAGGCATGGCTGAGATCAGAGGTTGCGACCTCTGCGCCTTTAGCGATAGCAACGAGTTTGTAGACGTCGCCCATCTCCCGCGTCGCGAGCGGTGCCAGAGCAGTATTGGAAGTCAGGGCGTTTTCGACGTAGCTGAGCGCAAACTGCTCTTCCATTCCACCAAGAATGTCGCCCAAATTGTAGATATCTGCGCGGTTGGCCAGCATATCGGGAACTTTGAACGTCTCACCGCTTTCTGTGTAGGGATTACCTGCCATGACTACACAGAACTTTTTTCCACGCATGTCGTAGGTCTTGCTGACACCCTTCCAAACGCCTTCGATGCGTCGCGTGCCATCACAGAGGGATATGAACTTCTGTAGAAACTCCGGATGGGTATGCTGAATATCGTCTAGGTACAGCATTACGTTGGAGCCCATTTCAAGTGCAAGATTGAGTTTTTCAAGCTCACTGGAAGCAGTCGAATTTGGCGCTTGTAGCGGATCGAGGGACTTAACGTCGTGGCCAAGTGCGGGACAATTGATCTTCATGAAAACAAGACCCAGACGACTGGCGACGTATTCCATCAAGGTTGTCTTACCGTAACCCGGTGGTGAAATCATCATCAGCAGGCCCATGAGGTCCGTTCTCTTGCTCTGGCCGAAAGTACCCATCTGCTTCGCTAGGTTGTCCCCGATGAGTGGTAGATATGACTCATTAATCAAGCGATTGCGAACGAACGAACTCAGTGGTCGGGCCCGGAACTCCTCAAGGCGTAGATTTTTACGAGCGAAAGAAACTGCCGACCGACGCTGTTCAAGATAGCTTTGATATGCGGGCACAACCTCGGTTCTATGCTGTTCCAAACGCAATAGGAACGTATCAATGGCAAACTCGAGAGACTGATCTTTAATCGTGGGATGTTCCCCAAGGAGTCCGCCGACTCGCAGCTCAGTTTCAACCGAGGTAGCCCGCCGGGTCAGGGTCTTTTCCGCATTGATGTGTGCTACCGCCTCAGGAATATAATGCTCGTAGTGAGACAGTCCTTTGCTCTTGACCATGGCAGTAAGCCACGCCGTGCTCAATTGCCATCGCTGGGCAGGCCAGCCTTTCATTTGCCGCAGCGCGTGCTTTAGCTGTCGCCAGGTCCGCTCGCCAACGGCCGTTGTCAGTTCTGTGACCAACGATTGCGCATACTTACTGCCAATAAACTCAAGATGCTCACGACTCAACTCTTCGACCAAGTATTGAGCAGCCCGCTGCACCTGCAGCGTCGAGACGGGAATCGGATGCAGATCGAGAAAGTCCTGAAGCGCTCGCTGCACTTCTTGGGACAACAGGCTTAGGGCGTCGCTACGTGCAAATGTTGACTTCATCTGTGCGCCGGATTGCGCACGCTCACGCCAGGTCTCGTGCGAAAGGCGCTGCACCGGGGTGCCGGGATCGATTTCGACAATCGTCTCCGTGGCATGCAGGTTCGCCCAAAACACCTGCGCAAGACCGCGGCTGGCCGGGTCAAAGGTCAGCAGGTCGCAGCGCTGCATGGCCGAGGTGACTTCGTCAAGAATCAGGAGCGCATCGTGATCATGAACGCCCTTTACGTATCCTTCTTTGTAGTGCTTGGTGACAAATCTCTGAATTAGAGCCTCAAGTTTCTTGCGGTCGACTGGCGCATTGTCTGCGGTCGCGTTCGCAAAGTCTTGTCCCCGTTGCAGCTCCACAAGGACCGTGTACGCAAGGTATTCGCTCCGGTATACCGTCGGACCCTCGGACTCAAGGGTCATTTCCCAGTAGTCGCTAAGCGCATCTAGACTCGGGTCGTCGATTGGCTCAAAGAAATCAGTTCCTGTGAGATGAAGGTCGAGACGACCCTCCCGCGGGATGATACTGAGATCAAGCTCCTGTGTATTGACGGAGAAACGATGCCGGGGCCCAAGCCGAATGACGGCTCCATCGTCCTCGAAAATATCGCTCTTATCACGAAGCGAACGGTGTGCCAGCTCGCTGGCGGCTTTGAATCGAGCCTCTATGTCATCGGCTTTTACCGCACTCCCTAAATCGCGGAGCTGCTCGCAGAAATCTCCAACTTTAAGCACTAGGGGGTCAGATGCAAAATAGGTGTTCAATGCATCCTGATCGGCCAGAGTAAGAGAGCGCTTTTCGATATTTACCAGTGTCCGCTCTGCTGCATCGGCAATCGACTGTGATTTACGTTGACGCTCATCGAGCAATTGCTGCTTACGCGTCTCGAAGGACTCGTAGACTTCCTCCCGCTTTGCTACAAGTTCACCGATGAACTGCTCATGCTCTCCAAACTGGCCCTCCAGATCCTCTAACTGAACCAAAAGGCGCGACAGAAGCTCATCACAGCGCTTCGGCGTGTCCGATTTACTCAAATTGTTAGCCACGCTCTGTGAAAACAGCTTGAACTGGGCACTGAACTGAGCGGTCGCCTCCTCAGACCCCAACGATTTGGCTTTGAGCCTCGCTGTTGCGCGAATACGATTAAGCAGCGCGTAGACTTGAGAGATCGAATCGATGATCTCCGTATGCAGAGTTGCATCGTCTACACTCAGGGTACTGACAAGCTCCGAAAGCAAGTCAAGATCGGAGGATGTAGCTTCTAGGCTTTCGAGTACCGGCTTAAGCTCCGACATCGTTTTTGCGGTCTCGAGCGCAGCTTCAAAACTCTGAGCCTTGCTTTCGTAAGGAGTCAGTGCGTCTGCAGAGGACAGAAAGGCTGTGGTTTTCGCACTCAGTTCCTGCTCGACAGCCTCTAGATCGACACTCATCAGTTTTACCTGATTAATGTCTATGTAACGAAGCTCTTGGATTGTCACCAGATGACCGCGCTGGCGGCGCAGCTTACCCAGAGTAGTTACGTACTGCTCTGCGGAGTCCCAACTCTCTGGCCGCACCGACTGCAGGAGAGCCTTCTGTTCTGTCCGCGCATCGCGCAATGCGATTTCTGACTGCTCACGAATTGCGTGGACTTTTTCAAATTCATCGATGACAAGATCGGCGGTTTCAGCGATTTGCCGAGCTAGTAGGCCCACCGCAGCTACTTCATCGTCCGCCAACCAAAAATGATCATCAAACAACTTGCTAGCAATACGCCTTAGTTCTTCATAATGCCTTGTTGATACGGTTTCGTTGTCAATATGGCGACACATGGCGTAGAGATCCGATACGCCGCGGACCAGTTCAGCATTACCGATCCGAGAGTAAAAGGTCTGTCCGATTGACTTGTATGCCGCATGTTCCTCACTGGAAAACGGTGTATGCCAGAGCTGCATTGGATGCACGCGGGTAGCTTCTTCTTCAGCTGAAAAGATGACCAGGCCGCCATCAGCGGCAAGCGCATAGCCGTGGCAGACGATTGGATTGGCGAGCTCTTTCCGAATCAGATTGTAGGCCAACAATGCCGACGTGCCCGACTCCGGTGCGTAAAAAACATACAACACGTCCTCACCATTGGGTGAACGAACGCGTTGACGAAACTTTAAGTTGGGTACGAAATCGCTGAGCGACTTGTATTCACCGGTCTCTAGAAAATAACCGCCCGGAAAAATGACACCGTGATCATCGGGAAGCTGCACACACGATGCGCCGATGGCATCAACCCGCGTGACATTCTCAGTCAGTGAATTGAAAATGAGAAAACGCCACTGTTGTTCTCTGTAAGGGCGAACCTTTAGCAAGATCAGATTGCCAACCAGCGCGTAAGCAAGCTGTACGTCGTCAAGGGACTGGGTAGCATCCTCCACCGGCTCGCTGTAGATGCCGAGACCGTCTTCTGTATTGTTTTCAACTTTGACCGTTAATGTGCCGTCCAAGGTTTCAACGAATACCCGGTCGCGAACATTGATGTGCGCGTGGCGGCCGTGGACAAAGTCATCACGACTAGTTTCAATCCAATCGAAGTCAAAGGCGGGTGGCGGCCTGATATCACGCTCACCGCGGTTATCGATGTATTCAACACGAGAACCGTCGGGGGAAAGGGTCCAGCGAAACACACGTATATCGCTAAGGCGCTCACCGATCTGGAAGCCAGCAAGCAGCTTACCGTCGCGAACCGTCAGTTCGATCAACTGCGTGTGCTTGTAATAACGATATAGTTCGTCGAAGTCGTTAACGAACCTTTGCTCCGCTAAAAAACTCCCAACCAGTGGTACGGCCGTCATATCCACACTGTCAGTGTCAGTGTTGACGTCGAACAGTGCGAAGACATCGGCGACCCGGGTTTCTCTCTTGAGCCCGATGAAAACGTTATAGCCAAACAGTAGGTGCCCGCCTACCTGAACGATGTCGCGCGCTACACAGTTGTTTTCGGTACGCACGCGGGTACGACCGACAACCCGCATGTCCGATGCTCCGAATTCATCTACTCGGGCCTGATTCAGGGAGGCTATTTGTGCCTGAAGGTCCTGCGACTGCATATCCAGTCGCTTGCGGATGACTTCATAGGCGCCCCCCTGCGCGACGGCATCATCGACTTGTGACTCTTCCTGGCTCACTCGTGCTACTCCGGTGCCGCTTGGACCATCAAATCGAATCGCGCTCTGTCGCTACACTCGCCTCGGGGCGAGCTTCCAAAACCCGGTCAATAAGGGCAGAGATCGTGCCACTCTTCTCCGCAAGCCCATCCACCGCTTTCCCGATGGATAGTGACTTGGCGAAGTTGTCGAAGAAGTGCTCTTCACCACCCACAATATCGATCTTTGCTTTTTCAAGCGCAGTTGCCAGAACCTCCGCATTCTCGCGAGCTATTTCTTTACCGGCTTCGATAGACGCCAACGCCTCCCTAAGGGCTGTCTCCAGACCCATGCGGTACTCCTCGTGAGCCCGGGCTTCCACGCTCATGCTGTTCATTGCGTCGAACTTATCGGTTAGGCCGTCGGCCTCGGCCTTGAACTGCTCTCGGGTAACCTCGGCCTGGGCCTTGCCGGTTCCGAGAAGAGCATCCGCCTCGGCATCGCCCTTCGCCTTGATCACAGTTGCCTCGGCAAGGCCTTCTTTTTCTAGCGCATCGGCTTTTGCGGCCTGCACTCGTGCCTCGGCGAGCCCTGTTGCGGCTTCCTCCGCCTGTGTACCCTCGGCGAGCTGCTTCTTTGCATCGGCCTCTTTTGCGGCTGCATCCAACTCAGCCTGAGCGATCGTTGTGATTTCCACTGCCTTGTGGCGAGCGGCGGCCTCCTCGGCTTCTGCAGCTTTCACTTGCTTGGTTTTTTCCTCCTCTGCCTGCGCTTCCGCCGCAAGAACCTGGGTCTGCTTAAGGCGATCCGCCTCGGAAACTTCACGAACCTCCTTAATGTTCTCTTCCTCGATTGCTACGGTCTTGTCGACGGCGACCCTTTCACGAATGACGTTGGCGATTTCCTTCTTTTCAACCTCAACGGCTTTCTCCGCCTCTATCTTTTGCAGCTCGACCTCTCGCTCCCGGGATACAACTTCCAGATCGCGTGCTCGCGTCACCTTCTCCTGCTCGATAGCCACTGCTCGCTGACGATTCTGCTCCGCCACCTCGATCTCCCGCTGCTGATTCTCGGTCTGTACGGCAAGTTCCTGCGCTACCTGAATCGCAGTAGTTTCAGCCCGTTGCCGCTCTTCTTCTTGTACTTTTTTAGTCTCCGCTTCTTCACGGGCACGAATGGTCGCTATTTCACGCTCTTGCTTGGCTTCCGCGTCCGCTTGCTGGCGCTCCAGTTCGAGCATGGCCTCGACGGTCTCCACGTTCTTCTTCTTTATCGCCAACTCTTCGTCACGTTCGAGATCATTTGTGCGGACGTTCTGTGCTGCCGTAAGTTCTGTGATTTTCTTGATGCCTTCTGCATCTAGAATATTGGTGGGATCGAGAGAGCCTTTAGGAGTCTGCTCAAGATAATCGATGGCAACATCCTCGAGTACGTAGCCGTTCAGATCGTCTCCGATCACCTGGATAATCTTTTCTCGGAAGTCCTGACGATTTTCGAACAACTGCACAAAGTCGATCTGCTTGCCTACAGTTTTCAGCGCTTCAGAGAACTTGGCATTGAACAGCTCGTTCACAGCGACCCTGTCTGATGCACGGCTCGCTCCGATCGATTTTGCGACCTTTAAAACATCGTCCGCAGTCTCGTTCACCCGTAAGTAGAACGCGACAACGATGTCAGCGCGCATATTGTCTTTACAGATCAGTCCATCCGTTCCCCGCCGATCTATCTCCAGAGTGATCAGTGAGATACGCATTAGCTCTTTCTTGTAAATGATTGGGTAAACAAGTGCGCCCGTGAAATGAACCTTCGGACGCGAACTCATATCGTTCACAATCAGCGCAGTCCCCTGCTCGACCTTCACATAGAAAGCCTTAAAGATGGCTGCAAATCCCATCAGGATGACAAAGAAAATGCCTACGCCAGTCACAATAGGCATTAACACAGAAAGGTCAGCCATAGTGTTTACTCCAGTTTCTTTTGAATAAAAGTATCGTTAGGTACAAACGCCTGGCCGCTTAGCCACCACGAAACTCATCTTCCGAGATAACCCGATACACGCCTTCATCTTTGCGATGTTCAAGCAGCACTACCCGATCACCGCGGGTATAGGTCGCGTCACCGGTAGCACGAACCTTCAGGATCAGGCCTGCGCCGCCGTCTTCGAGTAGAGCTTCGCCAAATTCTGCATTGACAACAGACGTGCGTACGACCGCCGACTGTCCGAGTACCTTCTTGACGGTTTGTTGAAGCGCTTTTTTAAACAGCGGACGCATTGGTTTGATCACTTGCGCAGTGATCATCGTTGCCACGTAAAGCGCCAAGCCAAGGATTGGAATACCCGCACCGAAACGCAGAAAACCTTCCGGCAGGGGCCGAAGAAAAAAGTGGCTGAGATAATAGGAGATCAACCACCCAAACAGCGCGATACAGGACACGATGATCGTTACGGGGACACCGGTCAGCCCGAAGCGCAAGAGCAGGCCAGCCAAAACATCCGGATTGGATAGCCCCTGATCTGCAGCTCCAAGCACGCTATCTGTCTCGGGCAGGTCAAAGTCGAGAAACTCGATATCTACGAGCCCAAGAACTGCGATCGCCCAGTAGAGCAGTACCACACCGAGAAGGACGGTAAAGACAATCGTCGGAAAAGAAGCAATCGTCTGGTAGAACGGGTTCATACCTTCAGTCAGAAAAATCGCGAACATGAAAGCTCCGGGGCAGATTCAGGTCTGATGACGCGCAGCAGTGCGGCGCTGAGGTAACAACAGGTCGCTACGCCTACTGTTTTGCCCTGAGACGGTCCAGCACCTCATCGGCGCTCGCGCCTGACGGCGCAATTCCCGCCTGCTCCAATTTGGTCTGTAGAGTTTCACTGGAGCTCTCATCGGCCAGATCGCGGGCCGCGTTCATCCTCGCCGCATTCAGCGCCTGCTTCTCCTTGATGCGCTCCAACGAATCCATCGCGGTACGCATCTTTGAGTTAGAACCACTATGACGCTCGGCAACAGCGGCTTGTGCGCGCTGTACGTTTTCTGTGGCTTTGACTGTATCCACCTGCTGCTTGATGCGTTTCAAATTCTGTTCGGTTTGATTGATCGCCGCGCGTAAATCATCGGCCTGCTTTTTGTAACCCGCAACGGACTCCCGCTCGTGGGTAAGCTGGTTTTCCATATCTGCGATTTTCTCAGCGACATCCCGCGCTAAAGCAGTATCACCCTTGTCGAGAGCCTGAATGGCATAGCCTTCGTGCTCCTCGATCTTGGCTACCAAACTCTCCGATTTCTCTTCCGCAAGCTTCTGGTGAGCAAGTATTTCTGCCAGTCCGTCCCGCGATAGCTTTAATTCTTCTGCTGCGTCTCGAACCTCCTGGTCGAGAATTCTCAGGGCCTGAGAATCCACGATCGCCTCTCCCGCTTCATTCACACCACCACGAAGCGCCGTCATCATTTTTGCCCAGATATTCATAGCTCTTACTGCCTCCGTTTAGACGGCCTCTGCCGTAACGTCGAGAAACTCCATATAGGCTTGTGTCGCCTGCAATACATTGCTCGCTAGCACTTCAATCTCAAGCACGACATTCTGCAGCTTGGATGCGGCACTCAATGCACCGAACATTTGGTAGACCTCATCATCATCGCTGATTCTGTCGAGACTGATCGTTGAAAGGGGAAAGTACTTGTGTGTTCGAAGCACAGCATCGTTGAACGCTGCGACATCTACCACGTCACTGGCTGGCCAGAGCACCGACTCAGCAATGATCTGCTCCCCCGAGACGGTGAGAAAAATCGGTAGATCCCCGTATTCGGTCATGACGATATGCAGTGATGCATCCACACCATCAATGAGTTCGATTCTCGCGCGCCCGGTAGTTGTCATCTCGTGATCGCTGAGCGCCTCATATAGGCTTTTTGTACTCCAAAAATCCACCTTCTCACTCATGCTTACACCTCCTTCCGGTTTGAGCTGATCACGGTCCTCACGCAAAAGCTTCTCTATCCGCAACAATTCCCTCGAGGTCTCGGGGCGAATCCAGACTTCTTTTTTCACTAAGCCTTTTTGGCGTAACCGCTTGCGGTATTCGCGTTGATAATGCGCTGAAGATTTGATCACCATGGATGCAGCGTAGCATGTTACATGTAAGATTAAAATGATATTACATGTAATAGTTTGAAAGGATAATTGAACAAGCCTGAGTGGCGTTACACCCGACGCGCATGGACGCATGGATTTGTGGCTTCCATAAGCGCCTGATTGCCGGAGTTCAGGTCATTCCTTGAGCCTTACTCTGAGTCTTCGGAGCGTTAAGCCGGGAATTGCCTTTGATCCCAGATCTTAAGAAACCCACATCGATGGATTGGCATTGAAGACCCGCGCCCTGCGCTCGGTATGGTATCGGTTCGCACAGAAAATCACCGAGATACAAAGATTTCTCTCTATTACATGTTCCCGGCGAGACGCGGGTAGACGCCTGCACATGTAGCTGCTTCTACTGAGTTCGCTAAGCGAACCTTGATAAACAACGCTTCACCGACTCAGTGGTAATCGGGCAAGCGAGTGAGTAGACAGTTAACGCTTCGACGAAAACCGCTGGTTTGCGGTTCGTCGAGAGGCGAATCGGACGTAGCGATAGCCGCAGGTCAAAGAAAGTCTGATCATGATCACCCGAAGCATTCCAAACAGGGCCGCATCGAGCGGCATAGAGACAGGCTGCGAGGGACTAAATCCCGCCCTATGAAGACCACAGATTTTTGACGGTTGAGTGAAAAAGCACTCTTTAGAGTTATAGAAAGCAATTCATCAGGGCAGCGATTGCAAACTGAAACAATTAAGTCGAGACGAGATCGGCGCACTAACCCAACGCGACGGAGGCAACCAGGGCAATCAGGCCGACTAGAAAAGCCGCGTGCTCAATGAAAGCTAGCGTGTCGAACCGGATCCAATCCTGCCACTTGTTTTCGTAGATGCTCTCAGTCAGTTCTATGGTCTTTCCATCCTTGGCGACATTCTGTATTGCGGCTGGGATGGCCCCGACCAGTAACGTCGCGGCAATTACTGATATCAGTAACGCCACTACAGCAGTGATCAACAAGCGTCCCGGCCATGTCTCAATGCTAAAGACAGCGCTTTTGGCTATCGTGATACCGACAGCCGACAACGTTTGAATCGAAATCGCCCATTTGCTCCAGTCGGCTAGACTGTTTAGCGCTTCGATTCTTCGTTTCTCTATATCGTCTGCCATTCAGCTGCCGCTCACGTCAATTGGTACCCTTGGATACACGCACTGCGATAAGACGTGATTAAACACGCCGCAGTTAGGCGTTGTCGCTACCACAGATGCTCCATGCCCTTGCTCTATTGGTTGTACGCTCGGTGGCTCGTGACTGGGTGGCAATGCTTCGAAAATTTTTTACACCCGCTGCATCCATCTGCACTAATCCCACGTCTCCATAAACGACGCAATCAAAAACATGAGGAGGCTAGTGTGGGCGATCTCGGGATGTTCGGATTCTGGATGTTCATTGCGGCTGCGGTTCTTGGCGGTATCTGGAGCGATGTAAAGTCGAAAGAGTCCAAGCAGGAAACCCTGCGCCGGCTTGTTGAGAGCGGCCAGGAGATTAATGCGCAGACTTTAGATGCGTTGTTGAACGGTGCTGACTCGCGTGACAACGAGCGTGAGTATCGCATTGGTTCCTACGTGCTTGGCGGGGTGGCGCTAGGTCTGTTCGTGTTCAGCCTATTTCTGGGCATTGTGTCGTCAGATGCTCGTTGGGTGCTGATGGGCGTGTCCTTTCTTGTAGCTTGTATCGCCGGTGGGCTTCGAGTGGCCTCTCACTACGTTGCGCGTGACCAACAGAGCTTCTAACCAGCGCAGATGCGTGATGTTCAAAAGCACTATGAGGACGGTCCCGAAGCGTTGATCGTCAGCCTGGCGACGCGCGGTGATCGCGCGGCATTCAGTGAACTGGTACGCCGCCGCCAGGTATGGATACGCGGACTGTTTCGTCGCTTCTGCAATGAACCGACACTTGCGGACGACTTGTCCCAGCGGGTTTTCCTAAAAATGTGGAAGCAAATCCGCTCCCTAAAGCATCCCGAACGATTCGCAGGCTGGTTAAAACGAATCGCGATTAACGAATGGATAGACCATCAACGAAAATATGGATCAGATTGGGATGAAAGCTTTGACGAAGACGCGCAATCGACGACCATGCCCTCCCCGTCCACGGCGATCGACCTGAACTTTGCGTTGTCCGAACTACCACCGCAGGTTCGGACCTGCATGGTTCTGGCCTACCATGAGTGCATGACTCATCCAGAGATTGTAGAGGCGACAGGCTTGCCTGCGGGCACCGTTAAATCTCACATACGTCGGGGTAGTGCTCGCTTGCGCGAACGGTTGAAAGACTACGAGGTAACTTCATGAGGGACGAGCTGGATCCTGACCTGTTATCACTCTTTGAAGAGCAGCAGCCGATACCTGGCAGCACCGACTTCACCGCGTGTGTGATGGCGGGGGTCGACCGGCGGCGCATCGGTTTTCGTGCGCTTCAGCTGGGGATTGTTATTCTACTGATCGCGCTGGAGCTCGTTTTCGAATCTCCGATCAGTCAGTCAATGGGAGCCCTCAATTCCGCAATGAAAAGCTCTGTATTAGAACTTGAGGGCGACTGGATCTCATTCATCCTGGAACCGGTGAACTCCGTAGCTGGTGTGTTAGGCATGGTGCTGTTGGGCGTTCATTTTTTGATGCGACGTTTCCTTCGCTAACGGCTTTCGCACAGCCCTTGGGATGCAGTCCTGCGCAGTTTCGTCGCCTAAACCGCAAGTCGGTGAGCTGAGAGATGAGTTGCTGCACACTCCACAGAGTGTTTCTCGCAGTTCAAGCCGGCAAATTCAGTTCAGCAGTTGTTCAGTTCGCGCGTATTCCAGCGTTGCATCGACGGCAACTGTCAGCTTGCTGACCAATTCTTCGATCTGGTCTTTTGTGATGATCAGCGGCGGGCATATGGCTACGCTGTTTCCACCTAGGGCGCGCAGGATCAGCCCCTGCTCCTCGCATTGCTTCTGACAATAAGCGCCAATACCGTTGCCCTGAAATGGCTGCCGCGTCTCCTTATTCGCGACCAGTTCAACCGCCGCGATTAGGCCCATGCCACGAACTTCTCCCACGAGGGGATGCTCGTTCAGGGACGAAAGCCTTTCCTGAAGGACCGAACCTACCTGCTTGGCGTGCTCGAACAGTCGGTCACGCTGATAAATCTCCAGCACTTTCGATGCAACCGCACAGGCCACCGGGTGGCCTGAATAGGTGTAACCGTGGCCGAAGACCCCTACATTCCCGACGGGTTCAACGAGCGCTTCATACATCTCGCCGGGGATGATGGCAGCGCTCAACGGTACGTAGGCCGACGACAGCGCCTTGGCCAGCGTCATGATTTTCGGCTGGATCCCCAAGGCGGTGGCACCAAAGTCTTCTCCGAGCCGGCCAAACCCACAGATAACTTCATCGCTCCAGAGCATAATTCTATATTTATCAAGGAGCTGAGAAAGCTTATTAAAGTAGTTTTCAGGAGGTATGATGACACCGCCAGCACCGTTAACGGGCTCGGCAATAAAAGCGGCGATCGTTTCAGGGCCCTCTTTGAGGATCAGTGATTCAAGTTCACTCATCCGGCGGTCTACGAAACCGTCCTCCGACTCACCCGGCAAAGCCTCTCGGTAGAAATGCGGAGACCCGGTGCGAAGAATTCCCAGCGCATCAAATGGGAGCTGAAAATGCGTATGGTTGGCAGGCAGGCCAGTCAACGCGGCCGTTGCGAGGGTGACACCGTGATAACCCTTATCGCGGGCAATCACCTTGTAGCGCTCGGGCTGACCGGTGGCGGCGGCGTGATAACGCAGCAGTTTAAGGATCGAATCGTTTGCATCGGAGCCTGAGTTGCCAAAGAACACACGCGCATCGGGGATGGGAACCATGTCAGCGAGGGTATCCGCCAACTCCATCGCCGCAGGATGCGTCTTGCCGCCGAACATATGACTGTAGGTCAACGTTCGCATCTGCTCTTCGGCAGTGGCGATGACTTCCTCATTGCCGTAGCCAAGCGCGGTACACCAAAGACCCGCCATGCCTTCAAGGTAGCGCTTACCCTCCGCATCCTGGACGTAAACGCCCTCCCCCTGGGCGACGATGAGCTGCTCCGTCGCCTTAAAATTCGTGGTCGGATAAACCATTGTGTTCATGCGTCTAGTCCCCTGCTAAACCTTGAGTGTCGGTGTTGTTGCGCCGCCATTCTCTCTTATTCGATCAGTAGTATCAGCTTAGTTTCGGCGAACCTCGAACAGCTCGTCCAAAGCTCTCGGGTAGAGCCATTAAACACCGGATTTCTTACCCAGCGTTAAAAATCCAGATAGTGCAATGAGAAGCGGAAGTTGATGTCGGGAGAAGCTCCAACGGCCAGATCCTCAGCAAAGCCTGCTTCGATCTGCCAGCTATTGCTGGCCCTCCAGCGTAGAGCAAGCGTGCCCCAAACCGGTGGTCCGTTTCGGATAAGCAAAGAATCCTTATAAACATCTTCGTGATAGTCCAGCTGCGCGACGAGCGCGATACTCTGACGGGCTTGCCAGGCCAGTCCAAACGACGCAAAGGGGATGAGCTGATCGGTAGACTGATCAGGGAGTTCACCCCATAGCCAGGTCGCCCCCACTTGTCCGTAACAACGAAGCGTTCTCAGGAGACAGTCGTCGATGTGCAGTCGCAACCCAAGTGACGTTGCATTCTCTCCCGAGCCCAGGAAGTCCTTCTCATCGCCCAACGCAAATTTGTGGTTGAGCAACCACGCCGCTTTCCATGAACCTGTTCCTGCGAACGCGCCTGCTAGTTCGACCTCCGGATCCCCGAGACCGGATACCGATCTCTCGAGCGGCTCTATGCCCGGACTGGCGACGTCAAATAGCAGCCGATCCTGGGGTTGGGAGTCCCGGGCTCCGTCCGGCAATCCAAAGAATGCGTGCCAGCCATCAATCAGTGAGTCCAGCTGCCCTCCTGAGTGACGTACGAACGGCAGATTCATAGTCAAAGTGAGCTGATCAGACACTCCGAATCGAAGAGAAAGATCACTCCGCAGAGTCTCCCCATCAAGTTCGTATAGACGCTCCCTCGCACTTTCGCGCACTGAATGGGAAGCGACGTTTGCGTCCCATTCCACCCGCCAGCGACCGCTAGACACCGGACTGGCGCTTCGCAGCACGGGAATCCCGATACTCTGGTAAATCGGAGATAGGTTCCTGCTGCTGATTGGGTCCATAAGAGCCAGATCTGCAGCATGGAGTCTCAGAGCGGGATACAGAGAAAGTGCTAACGCAATGGCGCAGCGCCAGCGCTTGAAGCCTGAGCGCCAATAGTTCTCACGTCGATCAAGTGATTCGGTTATGGTGTTGCGCATGAATGTTCAGATGCCGAGGCCCGCCGTTGAGACTAGCACGCCAGCGAGACAGTGGATCGCGCACCTGGACTTGCGGTTCGCGAGTAATGGCCATCGAACCGAGCTTCGGCATTGTGCCCATAAAGGACCGCTGCGAGTACAGCGACTTTTCCATCCTGATGGCAATAAGACTGCTCACTGCTATTTACTGCACCCTCCTGGTGGTGTGGTACTAGGCGATGAGCTTTCGATTAACGCGGATGTAAAAAGCGGGAACGCGTTGCTCACCAGCACGTCCGCCGCTCGCTTCTACGGCACAGGCTCCTTCGAGCAGCCTCAACGACAGACGATCAGGCTCTCGGTTGATCAGGGAACGCTGCAATGGCTCCCGCAGGAGACGATACTGTTTCCCGGAGCCAACGCTGAGCTCACGACCAATGTCGAGTTTGGTGACTCCGCCGCCCTGTACTTTTGGGACATAGTCGTTCTTGGCTTACCCGCCTGCGGTGAGCGCTTTGACTGTGGGCGCCTGTGGCAAACTCTCTCTTGCCTCCGATCCGGACGGCCGGTGCTGAAAGAACGGCTTTCTATAAACGCTGGCGACTCAACGACGCAACATGAGATCGGTCTGGGCGGACGCAGTACGCTTGGAACACTGGTCACCACCCATCGGCTGGAGAGAGCCGAGCGAGAGCGCTGGCTCAGCCGAGTGGCAGCGCTCGATCCGGCAGGAGAGTTTTCGATTACCGAGAAGTCCGGACTGCTGATCGCACGCTACCGTGGTGATGATGCGCAGCGCTGTCGCGCGGGGTTTGCCGATCTGTGGAGAACAACCACTAAGATAAGCGCCGGACTTCAAGTATCAGAGCCCAGAATCTGGCACACATGATGCTTGCGATGAGCAGCCCGCCGTGACTATGCTTTTGCCTTGACCCAGGCGCTGGTCCTTGGCTGTTGGATCGCCGACGGTGGCCTGCGCACAAGTCGCTGCAGTGATCAGGTCGATTTCAGAGCTGCTTGTGTAAGGCGTTTGCCTAAGATACAGCCCACGACCAGCACCAGAGTGCAAAGTAAGCCGCTAGCGAGTGCGAGACTGAACAACGAGGTCCATTTATGGACTCGCATCAAACCGAATTAGAAGGCTAAGCATGGAGCTAACGCCCAGAGAGAAAGACAAGC
Source organism: Pseudomonadota bacterium (assembly GCA_039111155.1). Taxonomy (GTDB): domain Bacteria; phylum Pseudomonadota; class Gammaproteobacteria; order Pseudomonadales; family Halieaceae; genus Congregibacter. Next base: position 29,179 of record JBCCPL010000009.1, read on the forward strand.
TGTTGCTATTCACCGCGGCGTTGTTAGCGGAGCGGCGACTGGCACGCGGGCTGAAGCTCAACTACCCCGAAGCTCAGGCGATGATCAGTGCGGCCATTCTCGAGGGCGCGCGCGACGGAAAAACCGTGGCCGAGCTCATGAGCGAGGGCCGCACCGTATTAGCGCGTGACCAGGTCATGGACGGCGTTGCCGACATGATCAAAGAGGTGCAGGTTGAAGCAACGTTTCCGGATGGCACCAAACTCGTGACCGTCCACGATCCGATCGGAAGTCGCGAATGAAACCCGGTGAGCTTGTATGTGCGCAGGGTGAGATCACCCTCAACGAGGGTCGCGAAACCCGAGAGCTGGAGGTCGTGAATCACGGCGATCGTCCGGTACAGGTGGGTTCGCACTATCACTTTGCAGAGGCGAATATGGCGTTGGAGTTTGATCGTGCAGCCGCGCGCGGGTATCGATTAAATATCCCTGCCGGTACGGCGGTTCGCTTTGAGCCTGGTCAGCGACGCGAGATCGAGCTGGTGGCGCTCGCAGGAGACCGTCGGGTGTTTGGCTTTCGCGGTGATGTGATGGGAGATCTCTGATGCGCAGTATCAACCGCAGTGACTACGCCAGCATGTATGGGCCAACCGTGGGTGATCAGGTTCGTCTCGCCGACACAGACCTGTTCATTGAAGTAGAGTCTGATCGCACGCTCTACGGTGAAGAGGTCAAGTTTGGGGGCGGTAAAGTCATTCGCGACGGCATGGGGCAGGCCCAGGTAAGTTGTGCCGACAGCCCCGATACGGTGATCACCAACGCTCTGATTCTTGACTACTGGGGGATCGTTAAGGCCGACGTTGCGTTAAATGCGGGGCGAATTCAGGCTATTGGCAAGGCAGGCAACCCCGACATTCAACCGGGAGTCACCATAACGATTGGCCCGGGAACTGAGATCATTGCCGGTGAGGGTCAGATTCTGACGGCCGGGGGAATCGACGCCCACATCCACTTTATTTGCCCTCAGCAGATCGAAGAAGCTCTGATGAGCGGAGTAACCACCATGATTGGGGGCGGTACGGGACCGGCCACCGGTACCAACGCCACCACCTGCACACCCGGACCCTGGCACATCGGCAAGATGCTGCAATCGGCCGAAGCATTCCCGATGAATCTTGGATTCTTAGGCAAGGGGAATGCGAGTTTGCCGATCGCGCTGCGTGAGCAGTTAAAGGCCGGTGCCCTGGGTCTGAAGCTGCATGAAGACTGGGGCACAACACCTGCGGCGATTGATAACTGCCTGTCGGTCGCCGAAGAGTTTGACGTGCAGGTTGCCATTCACACCGACACGCTCAATGAATCGGGATTCGTCGAGGACACAATCGCTGCTTTTAAAGGGCGCACTATTCACACGTATCACACTGAGGGTGCCGGCGGTGGCCACGCGCCGGACATCATAAAGGCCTGCGAGCTTCCAAACGTATTGCCCTCTTCTACCAACCCCACGCGCCCCTACACCATCAATACGGTAGACGAACACCTGGACATGTTAATGGTGTGCCATCACCTTGATCCGTCGATCCCCGAGGACGTGGCTTTTGCAGACTCGCGTATTCGTAAGGAGACCATAGCGGCGGAAGACATTCTTCACGATCTGGGCGCGTTCTCGATTATCTCCTCCGACTCTCAGGCCATGGGGCGTGTCGGCGAGGTAATCTGTCGAACCTGGCAAACGGCCAGCAAGATGAAAACGCAGCGCGGCAAGCTCGCAGACGGCGCCGCCGATAATTTCCGCGCCAAACGCTACATCGCCAAGTACACGATCAATCCGGCGCGGGCGCACGGTGTTGATCACGAGGTTGGATCTATCGAGGAGGGCAAGCTTGCGGATCTGTGCTTATGGAAGCCGGCGTTCTTCGGCGTAAAGCCCTCGCTGATTATCAAAGGTGGCGCCATCGCAGCGGCGCCTATGGGAGATGCCAACGCGTCGATACCCACGCCCCAGCCGGTGCACTACCGGCCTATGTTCGGCGCCTTTGGAGGGGCGCTTCGAACGACCAGTGTGAGCTTTGTCAGTGAAGCGTCCCTGGAGCTGGGGTTGGCAGAGAAGCTGGGACTGCAACGCCCCTTGCGAGCGGTGCGTGGTTGTCGCACTGTCACTAAGGCCGACATGGTACTGAACGACTACCAACCCAAAATGGAAGTCGATCCTCAGACCTACGAGGTGCGGGCCGATGGCGAGCTTCTAACCTGTGAGCCTGCGACTGTGCTGCCGATGGCGCAGCGGTACTTTTTATTCTAAGAGTTGGAGGCTGCGAACACGGCGCCGAAGAGAAACGCAGTGAAGACGCCATGCCGAACGTTCCTGATGCAACACGTGACATGCAGGGTGCAATCACAATAAGGGGGGACCTCGGTGCCCTATGTGCTGCAACCAGGAGCCTGGCTACTACGATTTACCTAGCGGCCCAGGGTAGCTGCGAGTAATCAGAAGCCTGCCCAAGAGTACATACGAAGCACGAAGTAATCGTAACGAGAGTGAAGAGCAACCCGATGGAAGACAACCTGTTAGAAGCCTTCGACCACACCGCCGCCTACCGAGGAGACTGGCAAGACGAAGTGCACCTGGTGTACTCAGAGCGTGAACGGTCCCGCTACCGAACCACGACCGAGGCCGGGCAGGACATCGGTTGGTTCTTGCCGAGAGGAATTGTGCTGTGCGATGGCGACGCGCTGGTATGCGAGAACAAGGAGATCATCATGATCCGGGCGGCGAGTGAGTCCCTCACCGAAGCGTACAGTGATAACCCCCATCTCTTGCTGCGCGCTGCGTATCACCTGGGGAACCGGCACGTAAGTCTCCAGGTGCTTCCCCGCGCTCTGCGTTTCCCCCGAGATCATGTTCTGGAAGACATGCTGGAAGGCCTGGGTTTGCAGCTGCGCCAGGTTGATGATGCATTTACTCCGGAAGCGGGCGCCTATACCTCGCATGCGCACGCTCATGAACATGGCGTCTCTGACTCGGACGAATCCTCGTTTCGTGCCTGAAGTTTCCAAACAGTCGATCGAGCTGGGTGCGTCGTCTGGTCAGTCAGTAGCCGCCCTCACTCAGCTGCACCTGCTTCATCTCGCCAGTCCCGCTCTGCCAATAGGTGCGTACGCCTACTCGCAGGGCCTGGAACAGGCGATTGAAGAAATGGGGATTCGTGGCAGCCAGCTGGAAAGCTGGTTGAACGACGGCCTGCAACTCGGGCTGGCCCACCTTGAGCTCCCGGTGATTCGTCGAGTGTTTGATGCGGCTGCATGCGAAGACTGGCAACGCTTGAACGAATGGAACGATACGGTGCTTGCCTTTCGCGAAACCGAGGAACTGCTGCTGGAAGACCAGCAACTCGGCTTGGCACTTGCACGCCTACTACGCAACGCAACCCAGTTCCGCCAGCCAGAGCTCACTCAGTCTCCTTCATACAGCGTCATGTTTGCCTTGGCGGCGTATTGGTGGTCGATATCGGTAGAGAGCACATGTCACGCTTTCTGCTACAGCTGGCTCGAAAATCAAATCACAGCGGCGACCAAGCTCGTGCCCCTGGGGCAGACGGAGGCTCAGCGGATGCTTCTTGCTATGCTGAACCGCATACCCGAGGCGTGCGAACACGCATGGAGGATTGACGATGAGGATCTGGGGCTGAATTTGCCGGGTCTCGCCCTCGCGTCCGCACGACATGAGTATCAGCACACTCGGCTCTTCCGATCTTGAGAACGCTTGCCATGAATGAAGCCAGCAAACCCTTAACAGACAAACGCGAAGGTGCCGGCAATCAGCGCCCGGCGTTACGGGTGGGAATCGGCGGTCCGGTTGGATCCGGAAAGACGGCATTGGTCCGACGTTTGTGCGAGCAGCTCCGGGATGCGTACAGCCTCGCGGTAATAACCAATGACATATACACACGGGAGGACGCGGAGTTTCTCCTGCGCCACGACGCCTTGGATGCCGATCGAATTCTGGGCGTCGAAACCGGAGGCTGTCCGCATACCGCGATTCGCGAAGACGCCTCAATGAATCTTGCTGCCGTGGATCAATTGCAGCAGAGCTTCTCCGATTTGCAGTTGCTCTTTATTGAGTCGGGTGGGGATAACCTGGCTGCCACATTCAGCCCTGAACTGTCTGATCTCACGCTGTACGTCATTGATGTATCAGCCGGTGACAAGATTCCCCGCAAAGGCGGACCGGGGATTACCAAATCGGACCTACTGATCATAAACAAGACTGATCTTGCACCACTCGTCGGCGCTGACCTTCAGGTTATGGATCGTGATGCGCGAAAGATGCGAGGCGACAAGCCGTTTGTGTTCAGTAATCTCAAAAGCGAGGAAGGGCTCCCCACGATCCGGGATTTTGTCGTCCGTGCCGGAATGCTTCCCTCTGTTGATGCAATGCCAAACACCTAATGCTCAATGTGCGCCAACCTGAACCAAATACACGCTGATGATCCGATTTCTGCACGGGTTTGAGGAAGTCGCAATTCGAGACGCTCGCGCCGATACGACGGTGCTTAAGTACCTGCGTGATCAAAGCAACATGAAAGGCACCAAGGAAGGGTGCGCGTCGGGCGACTGCGGGGCCTGCACGGTCGTGACCGCATGTTCGGTGAACGGGCAATTGCACTACGAGCCGATAAACGCGTGCATCGCCACTCTCGGCGGTCTTCATGGAAAGCAATTGATCAGCGTTGAGCAGCTGGCTGATGACGAGGGTTTGCATCCGGTGCAGAAAGCGATGGTCGACAATCACGGCTCCCAGTGCGGTTTCTGTACCCCGGGCTTTGTGATGTCGATGTTTGCTTTCTTTCATCAACAGCAGCGCACAGCCCAGGGGACTGGACCTGATCCAACACTGGCAAACCCAGTGGATGATCATGCTGTGCACGAGGCGCTCGGCGGTAACCTGTGTCGCTGCACTGGGTACCGCCCCATCGTTGATGCGGCCAAAGATGCCGTGACGCAAAGGCAGCACACCGGATCGCCCGACAAGTTCGAGCGACAGGAACAACAAACACTCGATAAGCTTAAACGGCTTAAGGCTGATCACCAGGAGCCAGCAAAACTTGAATGTGAGGACAGCCGCTACTTTCGTCCGCGCACCGGTCAGGGTGTTGCAGACCTACTGCAACAGTTCCCAGAAGCTCGATTGATCGCAGGGGGTACGGATTTGCTCCTGGAGCACACGCAGCAACTGAAACCGCTCGCTCAACTCATTGATCTTAAGTCTGTCCCCGAGCTGATGGAACTGGGTGCCGACGCTTCGGCCATCAGAATAGGGGCCGCTGTCACACATGCCCAAGCGCTGGACCTGGTGTTTGCCGATTATCCGGAGCTTAGAGAGCTAATCGAGCGTTTTGGTTCGTTACAAATCCGAAGCCAGGGGACCGTGGTAGGCAACGTTGCCAATGCATCCCCCATCGGAGACTGGCCTCCCGTTTTACTGGCACTCGATGCGACCCTGGTGATCCAGTCGAGCGTCGCCCAGCGGTTACTCCCCATCGATGAGTTTTTCCTAGACTACCGGAAGACTTCCCTTCAGCCCGGGGAATTCCTGCGCGAGATACACATCCCCAGAAGACCTGCCGGCCTTTTCCTTCGCGCCTACAAGATTAGCAAACGCTATGAGGACGACGTATCGAGCGTGTGCGGAGTTTTCGCGTTGCGCTTAGACGACCAGGAGATCGAGCCTCGCATTACCGAGGCGCGAGTGGCGCTTGGCGGTATGGCAGCTGTTCCCACGCGAGCCAAGAGTTGCGAGCAGGCATTACGAACGCGCACGATGTCGGAGCGCTCGCTCAATGACGCGGCCCAGGTACTCCATGACGAGTTTGATCCCATCAGTGATGCACGAGCAAGCGCAGGCTACCGGCGTCGTGTCGCGTCGAATTTACTCCGCAGGGTTGCCATCGAGTTTGGTGGGCAAACAGCAACTCGAACTCATACGCACTCGGTAGTAGCGTTTTACCCGGAGCCAGGCTGATGGATCGAACCGATCCTCACTCCCTGCCCCTGTCGCGCGGATCACCGGTAGGAACGGTCGGTCAGCGGACGGCGCATGAGAGTGCGGCCAAGCATGTGAGTGGCGCTGCGTTGTATGTCGACGACATACCCACTCCAATGGAAGCTCTGCATGCTTATGTGGGTCTTTCGACGGTCGCGCGAGGACGACTTCGCAGCCTGAATCTAGACAAGGTCCGCAGTGCGCCCGGTGTCGTCGATGTACTGACCCGCGATGAAATCCCGGGCCATAAAGACATAGGCCCGGTCTATCCGGGCGATCCGCTGCTTCTTGGTGAAGATGACGAAATAGAGTTTCACGGGCAGGTGTTGTTCTGTGTTGCGGCCGAGTCCTACGATTTGGCACGCAGAGCCGTACAGCTTGCCGAAATCGTCTGTGATCCGCTGCCCCCAGTGCTCAGCATTGAAGAAGGCCTGGCAGTAGAATCCTTCGTGCGCCCTTCCCACACGCAGCGACGCGGTGAGGTCGGGCCTGCGCTCGATGCTTCCCCGCACCGGCTTCAGGGTGAGCTCAGGATAGGCGGTCAGGAGCAGATGTATCTGGAAGGTCAGGTTTCTCTATGTATCCCCGAAGAAGACGGCGGTATGCTCGTGTACTCCTCCACCCAGAATCCTACCGAAGGTCAGAAGCTGGTGGCAGAGGTACTGGGAGTGCCGATGCATAAGGTGACCGTGGACGCGCGCCGTATGGGTGGCGCTTTTGGTGGCAAGGAAACCCACGCCAATCAATGGGCGTGCCTGGCGGCAGTCCATGCCCGTCGCACCGGGCGCGCCGTCAAACTTCGTCTGGCTCGCAGCGAAGACATGCGCGCGACGGGCAAGCGCCACCATTTCTTGAGTCAGTACACCGTGGGTTATGACGATAAAGGTCTTATCCAGGCTCTGGATCTTTCGTTGGCTGGTGGGTGCGGCATGTCTCCGGATCTGTCGGATGCGATTGTGGATCGCGCGATGTTCCATTCGGACAATGCCTATTTCGTACCCCACATGCACGTGATCGGTCACCGAGTTAAAACAAATACCGTCTCGAACACGGCGTTTCGCGGCTTTGGCGGACCACAGGGGATGGTGGCCATTGAGGACATCATCGACGCCGTTGCCCGCTCCGTCGCCGTCGATCCACTGACAGTTCGTAAAAGTAATCTCTACAGCGCGAACGGTGATCGCAACGTCACGCACTATGGGCAAACCGTAGATACACGTGTAATGCTCAGGTTGATTGATCGTCTTGAGCGTAGCTCGGACTACTGGCAGCGCCGGAAGGCGATTCAGGAATTTAACTCGGCCAACCGTGTTCTTAAGCGTGGCCTTGCACTTACGCCCGTGAAATTCGGGATCTCGTTCACGCTCAAGCACCTGAATCAGGCTGGGGCGTTGCTGCATGTCTACACCGACGGCAGCATCCAGCTCAATCACGGCGGCACCGAGATGGGTCAGGGCCTCTACACAAAGGTGGCTCAGGTGGTCGCCAATGAGCTACAGGTCGATATCGGCACGATTCGCTGTACGGCCACCCGCACGGACAAGGTGCCCAATACCTCCCCGACCGCTGCCTCTTCCGGGAGCGATCTGAATGGAATGGCGGCGCTCGCTGCCGCCCGCACCATTCGCAGGCGGCTCGAGAGCTTTGCCGCGGCTCACTTCGACGTACCGCTCGATGAGGTGGTCTTCAGTCGCAATCATGTGCGTGTGGGCACGCGGGAGCTCAGCTTCGCAGAGCTGGCAGAACTGGCTTACCGGAATCGCGTTCAGCTCTCGGCAACTGGGTACTACAAGACACCGAAGATTCACTACGACCGGGCCACCGCGACCGGCCGCCCATTTTATTACTACGCCAATGGTGCGGCGGTATCTGAGGTGGTGATCGACACGCTGACGGGCGAGTATCGCGTCGACCGGGTAGATATCTGTCACGACGTGGGGCGTTCGCTGAACCCGGCCATCGATATCGGGCAGATTGAGGGAGGATTCATCCAGGGTATGGGCTGGCTGACCACCGAGGAGCTGGCCTGGGACGACAGCGGCCGACTGCTCACGACCGGTCCCGCGACATATAAGATCCCGGCAATCGGCGACACACCAACAGCCTTCAATGTCGAGCTCTTGCCGGACAGCCCCAATGCTGAAGAGACCGTCTTTCGATCCAAGGCTGTTGGTGAACCACCACTCATGCTAGCTATCTCAGTGTGGTCCGCCATTCGCGATGCGGTAGCGAGCCTAGCCGATTATCGAGTGCACCCTCCGCTCGATCCGCCCGCAACCGCTGAGCGGGTTTTAGACGCCTGTGTGGCCATGCAAGCTCTTGGGAAGAAGACGCCATGAGGTCCTCGAATACGCACTGGAGCGAGTGGGTCAGAAGCTGCGAACTGCAGGGGCATGCCTATGTGCTGATCACTGTGCTGGGTGCCCGCGGCTCGACGCCCCGAGACTCAGGCACAAAGATGCTGGTGTCCAACGGTCGCGAAGACAGTTCTGGGATCGTTAGCACGGTCTACGGCACAATTGGTGGTGGTCGTCTTGAGTACCTCGCGCTGCAGAAAGCCGCAACGTGCCTGAGCAATCCCCACGGCGGCCAATGGGTCGAGAACTTTCCCCTTGGCGAGAAGCTGGGTCAATGCTGTGGCGGCAGCGTGACTCTACTGTTCGAACTGTTCGTCCCGTGCTACCCGCAGATTCTGCTGTTCGGAGCAGGACATGTGGGTCGTGCACTCGCACAGGTCTTAGCGTCGCTGCCAATACGGCTCAAATGGATCGATTCGCGATTCGACGAGTTTCCGGAATCGATACCCGACAATGTGGTGAAGGTTTGCACCGATGACCCGATCGCCGAGCTTAGCGCCGCATCCGCTGGCAGTTTTTACATCGTGATGACCCACGAGCACCCCCTCGACTTTGCGCTTGCTGAGACGGCGCTCAAGCGAGAAGACGCAGCTTACGTGGGCGTCATTGGTTCTGAGCGCAAGGCACAGCGATTCAGGATGCGATTGGAGCATCGTGGCTTTTCCACAGCGCAAATCGCCCAGATGCGATGCCCCATCGGATTACCCGAAGTGCGAGGCAAGCAACCGGCCGAGATCGCTGTCTCGGTGGCCGGCGAAGTCATTGTGGCCTACCAGAAGTACATCGATCACAGTGGCGTTGCAAGCGCAGCTCCGCGATGGAAAGAGTTGCAGACCCTGCTGCAAACCAGTGAATCAACGCTTGCAGAATCCGATCTTCCCGTGGACACGAACTCATGACTGCCGCTGATACCGAACGCTATGCGGACGACTTCATGTTTCGTTACATCAATCTGCTGGCGGAGCGTGTGGGTGGACGTGCAATTGACTGCAGTGATCAGTGGTTCGCGAGTTGCGACAATTTGGTTAAGCCAGGACGCGGCGTATTCGAACAGGGTCGGTTCACCGAGCGTGGGCAGTGGATGGATGGCTGGGAATCAAGGCGCAGCTATGGCCGGCGGTTTCGCAGCTCCGGAATCGACCATGACTGGTGCATTTTGCGGCTAGGGCTACCGGGCGTAGTACGCGGCGTCGACGTCGATACCCTGCACTTTCGGGGGAACGCCCCACTCCAGGTCGCTGTGGATGCCACGAAAGTCACCCTCGACCCGGAACCCAGTACGGTTTGGACCCAGATCATTCCGCTGACCGACATTCTGCCCGATGAGCAAAACCCAATACCGTGCGACAACGAGGGTTGCTGGTCGCATCTACGCCTTAGGATATATCCAGACGGAGGTGTATCGCGGCTGCGCGTGTACGGCGAGGTGATACCCAATCCGGATGACTACGTGTCCGGGGAGTTGATTGATCTGGCGTCAGCCGCCATGGGCGGTCGCGGTGTGGCGGCGTCGGACCAGTTTTTCTCGTCCACCGACAATCTGATTATGCCCGGTCGGGGAGTAAACATGGGGGACGGTTGGGAGACTCGCCGTCGCCGCGACGAAGGGAATGACTGGGCGATTATCCGTTTAGGGCGTCCGGGTACGATTCGTAAGGTACTGTTGGACACCGCGCACTTGCGTGGCAACTACCCGGATCGATTCAGCCTGGAGGCCTGTAACGCCCCCAACACCATTGTGCCCGACGACGATGTGGGCTGGAGCCCGGTGATCCACCAGCACCGCTTGTGCCCAGATCGAGAACATCTATTCACAAAAGATGTGATATGTCCGCCGGAGTATGAGTTTACGCACGTGCGTTTGCAGATTTACCCGGATGGCGGCGTCAGTCGCCTGAGAATCCTGGGGCATGCGAACTGGTCAGCACCGTGAGTCACGTGATTGCAACTACGCTACAAGCGTTTAACGCCCTTGGCGACAGCGACGCTTATGCACGGTTGGAGCACTGTTGTACAAGCACGCGATGGATAGAGGGGATGTTGGCTCGGCGCCCGTTCGACAGCGAAAGTACTTTACGTGTGGCGAGTGACGAGGTCTGGCACGACTGTGGCGTGAACGACTGGCTCGAGGCGTTTGAGGGCCACCCCAAAATCGGCGACATGGCATCGCTCCAGCGAAAGTACGCCGATACGCAGGCGCTTGCTGCCGGAGAGCAGGCCGGGGTTCAGGGAGCAGCGACCGATACGCTAGAGCGACTCGCTGCGGGGAATCACGAGTACGAAGAGCGTTTCGGCTTTATCTTTATCGTTTGCGCATCGGGGAAGAGCGCCGACGAAATGCTGGATCTCCTCGAAGCAAGGCTGGGTAATTCGCGGGAAGAAGAGCTTTCAATCGCCGCACAAGAGCAGCGCAAAATCACACAAATTCGATTGGATACTCTACTGTGAGCCAGATAACCACTCATGTTCTGGACACCGCTCGGGGCTGCCCCGCCGACGGCCTGGCCATTCAGCTATTTGAGAGGCATGGCGACGAATGGGTGCTGCGCGGTGACGGTGTGACCAATTCAGATGGCCGCATCGGCGATCTTCTGCCGCCCGAGACGATACTCGCCGCCGGTGAGTACCGCATGCATTTTGCCACCGGGCCCTATCTCAGCCTGCACGCAGCGGCCTTATCGGAGACTGAAGACAGTGCTCCGTTCTATCCTTACGTCGATGTGGTCTTTCATCTCAGGGATGGCGGAGAGCACTATCACATACCGCTGCTGCTCTCGCCCTACTCCTACTCCACCTACCGCGGCAGCTAGTCGTAGGGCGGTTGGCTCTCGGACTGTCAATGATCTGAACCGCCTGAGATTTGCAACTTAAATGCCTATAAAAAACAGATATTTGCGAGCTTAATTTAGTGAAAAATCTCGCTCTTTCTGCTCTTACCGCGGATGCCTTTTCGGCCTTTGGCGATGTCGTCGACAGCACGGTTGTCTGCGATCAGTATCCCATCAATGCGGGGCGAACAACCCGTCATCACGCGCTATCCCGCGTCGACTGTAGTAACGAAGATGGCGAGCCCGTGATCAGCATCTTTCGCGCGTCGCCAGTAGAGGATGGCTTTGTGATGCACGGCATGGAACGCCATCCACTTGGCTCGCAAACCTTCGTCAATCTATCGCCTTATCCCTACGCTATCGTGGTCGCCCCCGTTGGCGAGTTCGATGAAAGCAAGATAGTGGGTTTTATCGCAAGACCCCAGCAAAGCATTACGTACCATCGCGGCACCTGGCATCACTATCTTCTGGCCCTGGAAGGTGCTTCTGACTTTGTCGTGATTGATCGAGTTGGGCCTGGGGAGAACTGCGACGAGGTAGCACTTGCCAACCCACTAAAACTAACCCTTCCGCGATAAGCGATCCTTAGTTCAGCCATGAAACGTCAACTGCATCGGGGCGCCCTGCTTCATCTCATCGCCGATCCAGGTCAATGCGAAGAACCTGGCAAGGCAAGCTGCTATGAGTACTTCCCGGACGGCGAACTGTTAGTAGAGGACGGGCACATAGTGGCAACAGGTGCCCTAGGGGCGTTGATCAATGGGCGCGACACGCAAACAGAAGTCATCGAACATCCGCACTCCTTGCTGCTGCCAGGTTTCATCGACACGCACGTTCATTACCCCCAGCTTGATGTCATCGCCTCCTACGGCTCTCAACTACTCGAATGGCTCGAACGTTATGTGTTTCCGGAGGAGGCAAAGTTCGGTGATCCAACCTACGCAGAGGCTGTCGCCAAACGGTTCCTCACCGAGTTGCTGGCGAACGGGACCACGACTGCCCTTGTTTATGGAACCGTCCACCCAGAATCCGTTGATGCATTCTTCACCGAGTGCGAAGCACTTAACTTGCGCATGATCGCAGGCAAAGTCCTGATGGATAGAAACGCACCGGACACGCTCCGCGACGATCCCGAAAGAGCGTATGCGCAAAGCAAGGAACTGATCGAACGCTGGCATGGGCGCGGGCGTCTGGCCTACGCCGTTACGCCGCGCTTCGCATGTACCTCTTCCCCCGAACAGTTGGAAGCCGCAGCGCGCCTGCTCGCTGAGTACCCGGATGTCTACATGCAGACGCACCTGTCCGAGAACCACGACGAGATACGTTGGGTAAGCGAACTGTATCCCGAGAGCCTGAACTACTTTGATGTGTACGATTCGGCGGGCCTGGCGCGCAAACGCAGCGTCTTCGCGCACTGTATTCACTTGCAGGACGCTGAGTGGAATCGCCTGGCCGAGACCCAGTCCAGCATCGCCTTCTGCCCGAGCTCAAACCTCTTCCTTGGGTCTGGTCTGTTTGCCTTGAACACGGCAAGAGATCATCACATACCCGTCGGTCTTGGATCAGATGTCGGCGCCGGGACAAGCTTGTCCTGCTTCCACACAATGGATGCGGCGTACAAAACGCAGCAACTGCAAAATGTATCGCTCGACCCGCTGGAAAACCTCTACCTGGCCACCCTGGGGGCCGCCGCATCGCTGGATCTGCATGACAAGATCGGTAACTTCTCCGCCGGTAAAGAGGCCGACTTCGTCGTGCTCGATCTGAACGCGACGCCACAAATTGCAGAACGACTGAAGAGAACGCAAACGATCAGTGAGACTCTGTTCGCCCTGATTACGCTGGGGGATGATCGAGTCGTCGGCGAAACCTGGTCTTTTGGGAAGCGCTGTTACGTCCGTCGATAGCGTCGTGCTGTCAAACAGCAACCGAGCAATAAGCGCCACAACTCTAAAGGGCAAGGTGACCATCATTGCTGCTAGCGATCTCGGGAACTCTCTGGTCCTACATCGGTTCAAAGAGTGTAACGAACCTTTTTTGGGTCGTACCAGAGCCCAACCATGAACTGCGAGATGGCACAACGGGTTCAATAAACATGCTCCGTTCAGACTTGTGAGTCAGCGGGCTCCAGCGGGTCAGAGAGAAAAATTTCGTCTACTATTCGTTCGAGGTAATCGCAGATCGGTATTCGAACTTGGCTGGGATTCAAATCAACAAACGCGCAGATGTCACCCCCAGGCCAATCGCCGGATTGGCTCGATTACTTACGTCGTTTTTGCTCCTGATTCTTAGCGCGAGCGAGCTCTCCGCCAGAGAAATCTCGAGTTACGCTTTTATCAATCCGGACGGCAGTCTGCGCATTGATCGACGCACGGTACACCTCTACGGCGTGCACATTCCCGCCACAAACCGCACGTGCGCAAACAACCGGCGACCCCCGGTGTGCGGTAGCCGAGCCTCGGTCGCGTTGGAGCTCAAGAACAGCGGATTTGTACGCTGTGAAATTCTGCAGCAGCGACAGGACCGATCACTCACCGGCCGATGTCGTGTCAACGCTTCTCGGTTCGATCAAGGTGAAGACCTTAGCGCCTATTTGCTCCAACTCGGCTGGGCTGTCGCACTTCCCGATGCACCTATCGAGTACCAGACCCTCGAAAAAATCGCGCGCACCCGTGGCGTAGGTGTCTGGGGATTTCCGGTAGACCGGATCGCTCCTGTCCGGTAGCGCAGTTACTCGCTTCTCGCCCTTGATCCCGGAGAAGGTGTATAACCTTCTACGAGAACCGTCAGTAAACGCAGTAGATTCGTCCGCAACACGCACCTCAATAGCTTAAAAGGCCGTAGTGCAATGGCAGCAATAATTCAGCCTGTGCGAGTGTTATGCTCTTCAGCCAGTGGCTGGTAGTGCGATGGTCTCGCACACCGAATACAACTCACCCCTAAGTGAAGACCCGGTAAAGGTATGAATAGACCCATTCGCGCTGCCCTCTCGTGTTTGTGCCTCGCGGTACCAATCCTGGCGGGCTGCAAGATCCAGGTAAGCAGCAGCACCGGAGGGTCCGTGCGAACCCTGTCCGGAAGCCTGACCTGCGCTCCCGGCGCGGCCTGCCCCGAAGTCGATGTTTCGACCACAACCTTTGATGAGACTTTCGTCGCCGAGCCTGATGACGGCTTCGTCTTTGATGGCTGGAGACGACGTGATCGAGGTCTCTGTGGCGGGAGCAGTGATCCATGCAGGCTGTTTACCAGTGGATTTGCGGGGAACGATATTCTGCTGGCGTTCCTCGCAAGTGATGACGTGTTCTTTCTCGAAGCTGTGTTCGAGCCGGAAAGCGATCCAGGCAGCGGGACCGGCAGCGGATCTGACTGCTGGAACTCGGCGCTTCAGGCCGAAGGCACGACTATTCTGACGACTCGTCGCAGCACCGGCATCGGACCGAGCATCGACACAGATTTTGAGCAGACCATCGCCGGCAGTGGGCCTTTTAATGGTCGAACGGGACGCCTGGTGACCACTCTTTCATCTGCGATGGCGGGTGGAATGCTCGTAAGTGGTACCTCGCGCTCCTACTTTCAGGACGTGTCCGACGCCCGCATTCTGAATCTGGGAACCGAGACCGAAATTGATTCACCGGATCCATCGATTGGATCGACGACAGCAGTCGATCAGTATGAACCGCCCCGGCTCGAACGACGCGATTTAAGCGCGGGCGAAAGCTACACGCAGGAGTTTGAAGAGACACAGTCCACGACGATTGATGGCGAGACCACAACGTTCATTCGAAACATCGCAAGAACAGTGACCTTTGACGGCATTGAATCCATCACCGTTCCCGCTGGAACGTTTGACGCCTGCCGCTTCACCGAGGTCGAAGTCAGCGCCGGTGAAACATCGACACTTCAACTTTGGTACGGCGTTGGAAACGGTCTGATTCTTCGAGTTCAGGAGGATGGCGATACGGGATCCGTTCTGGTCTCAGGTTCGATCAATGGGATGGATATCTAGGGGACACTCACCATCGCTAAACAACCTGGATCGTGGGGCGCGCCACGTAAATCTGCTTTCCTGCTAGTTCTACTTACTCTCACGATGGCCTTCCTCGTCGGCCAGGCGTCCGAGCGCCAGTGGCGTGAGCGTAAGACAATTCACGCGGTCGAGGTCTCCCTGGACGGAGTCCTGTCTTATTTTGTTCAAGGTGAACGAGTCACTATCGATAACGTCGTGCCCTACTCCCAATCGGAGCTGCGCCAGGCGTCTCTTGATGACCTCGACGGTCCGCCTTCGATAGACGCCCAGTGGGTCTATGAGGTGAGCCCGGATGGCCAGAAGATCTACTCGCTGCTGACCCCGGTTTCGCATCACGGTATTTGGTCGCTCCTACCGGCGCTTATTGCCGTAGCCCTCTGCCTCATCACGAGAGAACCCCTTACCGCTCTGCTTACCGGGGTTCTTTCCGGCGCATTGATTCTGGGGCGACTGGACATCACCGATGCGGTCCTCATACCCAACTTGAGAACCGAGAGCGCCGCCACGGTTCTGCTGCTTTATCTCTGGTTGCTCGGGGGACTTCTGGGCATCTGGTCGCGAACAGGAGCCGCACAAGCCTTTGCAACGTTCATGACCCAACACTTTGTACGAGGTCCGCGATCCGCCAAACTCGTTGCCTGGTTGCTGGGCGTACTCTTCTTTCAGGGCGGCACCATGAGCACCGTGCTGGTGGGTTCGACCGTGAAACCCCTGGCGGATGAACACCGGGTGAGTCATGAAGAACTTGCCTACATTGTCGACTCAACAGCCTCACCTATTGCGTCGGTCATCGCTTTCAATGCCTGGCCAGCCTATGTACAGGCGCTGATTTACGTACCAGGGGCCGCTTTTTTAGCAACCGAAGCCGATCGAATCGCATTCTTCTTCTCGAGTGTCCCGTTCAGCTTTTACGGGATTTTTGCGGTCTGCGGCACGTTGTTGCTGAGCCTGGGGTTCACGCGTTTATCTGGACCAGGCATTCGTGCCGCGGCCAGCCGTGCGCGAGCCACCGGTCAGCTGGACGCACCCGATGCCAAACCGCTCCGTGCTAAAGAGCTGCAGGAGACACACATACCCGCCGGTTACCAACCGCATGTTCTGGAGTTTGTAGTCCCCCTCACTGTGCTCATCAGCATTGCCGTAGGCACTTTCGTGGTGCTGGGCGTTCCGAAAGTGAACTGGGCGTTCGCAGCCGCGCTGATGATCGCGGCGCTGAGTGCCCTCGCTCGCGGTATGAGCCTTGAGAACGTCGTTGAAGGTTTCGGAGATGGACTGAAAGGTGTCGTACTGGCCTCGGTGATCCTGATGCTGGCGGTCACCGTGGGCGCGATCAGCAAGGAGGTAGGTGCGGGTCAGTACATGGTAGATCTGCTGGGGAATCGGATCGCGTTTTGGGCGTTGCCCGTTGCTCTGCAGGCCTTGACAGTCGTAACCGCGTTCTCGACCGGCTCAAGTTGGGGCACCTATGCGATTACCTTTCCACTTGCCATGCCCCTCGCATGGATCGTCGCCCAGCAGCCGGAAGTCGCAAACGCTGAACTCTACATGATGGTGTGCTTTGCCGCTGTGCTGAACGGTAGCGTTTACGGTGATCAGTGCTCCCCAATCTCCGACACCACGATTCTCAGCTCCATGTCGACGGGGTGCGACCTGATGGACCATGTGACTACCCAGATCGTACCGGCGACCTTTGCGGCGGTCATGGCGGGAGTTTTATGGACGGCGATCGTCCTGCTTTTCGCATAGAGCCAACTAGACAGCGCGCTTTCCAGCCCGTGCTTCCCGTCTGCAGGCGCTAATCCCGCCCAACCAGAGTCGCCGTATAACAACCAATTAACCTTCGCGCCGGCCAGCTTGCTAAGTAGGCCGTGCTCGTCTCGATTTTCACAGCCAACAGCCCGAATCCGCCTAATGCGCTTTCTGTTCAAACTGGTCTTCTCCTTTCTGGTGGTCGTCGTAGCACTGGGATGTGCTGCGGTTGGTGTTGTCTGGCTTAAGCAGGATGAGATCGTGCAGGAACTGATCACCGCTGCGAACGCGGATTTTCAGGGCAGGATCACCCTTGAGGGATCGCGGCTCTCACCCTTTGGAGACCTGCCCTACTTCTCCGTCGATCTTCAGGGCCTGCGCATCTTTGAGCAGAAACAAGCCGAAGCATCTCCAGTGCTGGAGGTACCGGATCTGTATGTTGGCCTTGATGTGTTCACGGTTCTGAACGGTGACTTCGAGATCAAATCAGTGAGAGTGGCTTCCGGATACGTTGATCTTGTCCAGTACCCCGATGGGTCGCTTAACCTGCTCAACGCGCTTGCCCCATTCGACGGCGTGGAAGCACCGGAGGAAGACCTCCACCTGAAGCTCCAGCGCGTGGCGATCGAGTCGCTGACGGTGAACAAGCACGATGTAGACAGTGATTTTTCAGTCTCGACGGTTGTCGAGTGGGCAGAAACAAGTTTTCTGAGCGACGCCCAGTATCTGAACCTCGAACTATCAGGTCTACTGGAAGTCACTGTGCTCGATCAAGACCGCGCCAGTTTCTTTCACGACAAGCATATTGAGCTCAGTACCGGTGTTCAATTGGACAGAGTGTCTCGGCTTGCCTCCGTGCGATCTTCCACTCTCAAGCTTGAAGACGCGCTGTTTAACGTACAAGGCACGATTGATCTTAAGAACGACGCCAACCTCGATCTCAGGATCGAGGGACGCAAAGACAACTTTGACTTACTGCTTGCCTTTGCGCCACCGGAACTGGAGCCGGCGCTTGATCGCTACAGTAATGCCGGTGAGATCTATTTCGACGCGACGCTGACCGGGCAGTCTGCGAACGGCCACTCGCCGGCGATCAGCGCCAATTTTGGGTGTAAAGATGGCTACTTCAACAACGATCTAAACGACACTCGTCTGGAAGATATGCGGTTCCGAGGACACTTCTTTTCCGAAAAGGATCGCGGTCTCGACGCAATGGAATTTGCCATCGACAGCTTCGGTATCCGTCCCGAGGCTGGCGTGTTCACAGGTGAACTCACGGTAAAGAACTTCGATTCACCCGACATCGATCTGCGGTTGGATAGTGACTTTGATCTCGATTTTCTTGCGAGCTTTTTGAACGTTGAGAATCTTGAGGATCTCCGTGGACATGTCGCGCTACAGATGAACTTTCACGACATCGTCGATCTCGCGAACCCAGAAACCAGTATCGCGAGACTAAACGAGTCCTACTACACCGAACTGACAATCACGGACTTGGGGTTCAAATCCCCCGACTTTCATCTGCCCATTGACGACATTGACCTGGACATGAGTGTGAATGGTCATCGCGCAGAAATTGAGAAGCTCAGTTTTCGCATAGGCTCCAGTGACATAACACTCGCAGGCTCCTTCGATGATCTTCCGGCCGTCCTGCACCACACCGACATACCCGTTACCGCAAAACTGGCTCTGCATTCCGATCGTTTTGACCTTTACGAACTCACCAACAGCGAATCCATAAACGGTGACCCCGTGAACGAAGTTCTCTCTGATCTCGAAGCCACGCTTGTGCTCAATACCTCGGCTAAAGCCCTGACCGAGTCCACGTATCTTCCCGTGGGCGACTTTCTCATCGAACGACTTAACGTAACGCTGCAAAACTACCCGCATCGATTGCATGACTTTTCTGCAGAGGTTGCTATCAGCGA
Source organism: Pseudomonadota bacterium (assembly GCA_039111155.1). Lineage (GTDB taxonomy): Bacteria > Pseudomonadota > Gammaproteobacteria > Pseudomonadales > Halieaceae > Congregibacter. The sequence continues at coordinate 48,089 of JBCCPL010000009.1, forward strand.
GAAAGACCTTCCCAAGATCGTGTTTAACGGGTTTGTCGATGACAGCGATTTTCGGATAGCAGCATCGCTCAGGCATTACGATCTTTGGTTTGCAGAAGAACCGCAGGGTGATACCGATCTCGCCTTCAATCTCTCATCCAACCGGCTGCGGCTTGAGGATTTATTCAGCTACGACGGTGAAAACTACGTACCACCCGATTACCGTCAGGAGGTGCTCGATGACCTGACGATCAATGGTCAGGCCTATTTGCACTTTGTGGATCAGCTGCACTCTGCAGATATCAGCATCGAGAACTTTGCGACGTCGCTCCAATCGCACGAGATGCGCCTTGATAAAGTCAGTGGCCGCGTGCATCTGGAAGACGGCACGGTGGACGTACAGAATCTTATAGCCAGCGTTGGCGATAGCGATGTGACGCTCAACCTGAGTTACGACATGCGTGGGCGCAACACCACAGAACATACGAACGTGTTGAACTTCAGTTCCACCCAGTTGAACTTCGATCAGCTGTTTTCCTGGAAGCCGCCAGAAAGTATCGAACCCATCGATCACGACAGCGTGTTTTCGATCTTCGATGTCCCGTTTCCAGATATGACGTACGACGTTGAGATTGCGCGCTTGAATTACCACAGCGTAGAAGTCCGCGATTTCAAGGCTGACCTTCGCTCCAGTCGTGAACAGAAGCTATTTGTCGACGCATTGCATCTGCAACTCGCGGACGGAACGATCGATCTGGACGGCTACTTCAGTGCCGCCGATCGTACCCAGATCTACCTCACTCCGACCATGAGGTTCAGCGGGCTGGATCTGGATAAGCTCCTGTTGAAGTTCGACAACTTCGGGCAGGATGAACTCGTTGCAGAAAACCTGCATGGCCGCATCAGCGGGGAACTGACGGGCAACGTACATCTACACGCCGACCTTACGCCAATGATTGATGACAGCGAACTGCACCTGGATGTAGAGATCCTCGATGGGCGGCTCGATGATTACGAACCCCTGACGGCGCTGACAGATTACTTTAAAGAGGCCGATCTGCGCCGCGTCGCGTTTGACACGCTCTCGAACCAATTCGATGTCAAAAACGGCGAGGTTGTTGTTCCCAATATGCGCATCAATTCGTCCCTCGGTTTTTTCGAAGTCAGTGGTAAGCAGGACATCGATCTAAACCTCGACTACCTAGTCCGGGTACCCTGGCGATTCGTGATCAAGGCCGGTAAACAAAAGCTGTTTGGCTGGTTCACCCGACAAAGCGATGATGCTGAGAATGCATCAGGGAGCGAGATCATCCGAGCGGAAGAAGGCGAGCGCGTCAAATTTGTAAACGTGCGACTTACGGGTAATCCGGATGATTACAGCGTTGATCTGATTAGTGGAAGGAAAGCTGAGGAACTTCGTTCTGCTCGATCGGGTTAGCTGATCTGTTGCCTATTTTGGTGGAGCAAATATTGAAAACAAACTCTCACATTTGCCTCATTTAACTCGTAGCGAATGGATCGCGAGTTACCTGCCTTAGAAGCTTTTTGACTGATTAGTTCAGAGGTAATAGCTTACGATAAGTCATATCGTAAGTAAGTTATTGGAGGTCGGGTTTGTCGCTCAAATCAACAAAAGACCACATGGAAATGTTGGCCAGACCCACTAATGGAAATCATCCAGAGCTCGTACAGCGGCTCCCTAACGACATCAGGCGCCACTCGGAGCAGTTGATTGCCGCGTGAATGAGCTGCTTTTTCGCACATAGGTGTGCTCATATAAGTCTTTTAATCCAGAGTTTTTTCGCTAGGCTTTCTTGTGCCAACACATGAAAGGTGCCGGGGTTTTCGCAAATGAAGTATTTCGTACTCATGCTTGTTTTGTGCACGCTCAGCTCAGTTTTAAACGCGCAGATGCCTCCGCCGCGGCCTATGCCCCCTCCACGAGGTGTTTTGTACAGTGGGGAGGCAATCAAAACCCTGCCTCCGGGGTTCACCACAATCCGCTTCAACAGCACACCTTACTACTTCGTCAACGGCACTTTTTACACCGAAGTTGGTAATGAATTTGTTATCACCCCGGCACCGCTGGGTTTGCGGGTGGACCGATTGCCCGCTGGCGCCATAGCTGTCGCAGGGACTCGCAACAAACAGTTTGAGTACGGTGGTGTTCGCTATAAAAAATTCGGTAGACGATGGGAAGTTGTTGCCAGCGAGTAAGGGGGCAAAATACGCCGAAGTGCTTTGAGTTCTTCGATCTCGGAACTGGTCCGGCCAGGAATCTGGCCACCTTTAATTCCAGCTCGCTGAACCCACTTGCGCGGCATCTCGGGCGTAGAGCCAATCTTCGCAGCAATTGACTGCAGTGCCGCCCATCGCGACGAATACGATGGCTCTTGATCCAAGAGCATCCGTACAGCGCGCTCTCTGACTTCGGGGGAGTATCGTGTCGGTTTTGTCATCGGAGAACCCTCTCAACATAATAGGTCTACGGTAAACCCAAGGCGGTTCAGTCGGGCGAAATAGCTCATTTCGCCTTGTATTCGAGGCTTTTGCAGCGGCTGCCTGGATTGCATGTTATCTCGGTCAGTGACTGCACAAGCAGAAATCCACACTCTGCCTTCCTGGGGACTTTGATTCGCTCTCAGTACCAGCAGACAATGGCCAGGGAAGTGGACAAACTTTCAATTTGAAACAGAAGGCTTCTATTGATTCAAGAAACTACGTGCGCTTCACACTGATGAGCGCAGCGCCATACTTGGGCTTTCCTGATATTTGCAAACTAAGCGAATCTGCTGCTTCCGCGTCCTTAAGTGGCTAGACTAGCTCTGTTGTTGTCTGATGAGTGAGATGAAGCACGAAATGCAAGTGAAGCAAGCCAGATACGCCCTCCTAGCGTCGCTTTTGTGTTCGGTCTTTGGATTTTCTTCGACTGTCTCGGCTGGACCGATAGTGTTGGATTTCGAGGGTTTGGGAGTACTACAAACGAACTCATTTGGCACAGGATTCATCGAAGGCGTTGGCGACTTTTACAATGGAGGAACTGGTACTCAAGGTAGTGGCCCAGGTACCGATTTTGGCATTTCGTTTTCCAGCAATGCTCTCGCGATTATCGATGCAGATGCTGTTGGCTTACCGTTTGTATCTGGGAACTTCGGAGGCGAGCCAACGCCCGATACCGCACTCTTCTTTCTGACAGGAACCGCGGCCACAGTAACCTCCAGTGCTGGGTTTACAGATGGTTTTTCATTTTTCTACAGTTCGATAGATTTCACTGGTTCGATCGATGTTTATTCCGGGCCTGACGCAACAGGCTCAGTACTAGCTAGCCTTGTACTACCACCCACACCTACCAATGGAGCGCCAGATCCGACTGGTGAATTTAGCCCCTTTCTACCTATCGGCGTAGAATTTTCTGGCATTGCTCAATCCATCGATTTCGGTGGAACCATCAATCAGATAGCTTTTGATAACATCACCTTCGGGTCTTCTACGCCGCTAGTTCTTGATGATATGAGCTCGACATCGGTGCCGGTTCCGCCATCCGTAGTTTTGCTGACCGTAGCGCTCGTTGGTGTTTTCGGTGTCAGACTCCAGAGATAGACGAAAGTCGCCAAACTCAACAGGGTCTGCCGAACCAACTTTTACTCGGGAATCAGACAATCTCAGCGTACCGCTGCTCGAACCGAGAGCTTGGTGAAAAACGTCGCAAGAGATTGGTCAAGTTCGCCCAGTCCGCTGAAAAAATACAGTATTGAATCGCTCAGGGATTTCAGGAGGCCTTTTGGTGTAAGTCAGGCTACCTGACCTGACTGGTGTAGTTGATCATAGAACGCCTGCTCATGCTCAACCGGTGGTACATAGCCAATAGCGCTGTGCACCCGCTGGTTGTTGTACCAATCGGCCGAGACCAGTGTGGCGTATTCAATGGCTTCGAAGGTTTTCCACGGTCCCTTTTGTTTAACGACCTCCGTCTTGAAGAGGCCGATAACGCTCTCGGCCATCGCGCTATCGTGGGAGTCGCCCTGACCTGCCCGGAGATTTTCGAGCCTCTAGAAACTTGAGAGACTGGCCCTCGTGAAGGAGCGAGAGCTATGCGAAGCTGTAATGACCCAGTGAATAACTGCACACGGTATAGTCGCTCCGATACTTGAGGGCATCACCATGATGCAAGAACCCGAAATCAAACGCTGGACGGCCAAACGTAAGGCAGAGCTGATTAAGCAAATCTATCGAGGGCAGACGACACTTCCAGAGGCTGCCCGGGAGTTTGATCTGACACAGGCTGAAATAGAGAGCTGGATGAACGATGCCGAGGCCGGCATGGAGAACGCGCTAAAAGCCAACCCTAAAGACATCACCGAGCAATATGAGAAACAGCTAAGTGAGCTCAAGGAAGCGTATGGCGAAGCCATGCTCGAGGTGAAGTTTCTAAAAAAGTTACAACGCCATCTCGCCTCGACCGAGGAGTCGTAGAGCAATTCATTGCTGAGATGGCTGCGCAAGATTGCCCGATCTCGATCAGCAAGGCCTGTGCGCTGGCTGACCTGTCACGTCGCACGTATTACTACAAGCCCAAGCGTCGCCGACCGAAGGTGAATGAGTTCCTGATACAGCGCATCAAACGGGTGATCGATGCCTTGCCGTACGCGGGCTACCGTACAGTGGCCTGGCTGCTGGGCGAGAACAAGAACACCGTACAGCGGATCTTCCAGATCAAGGGCTGGCAGGTTAGGAAACGCAAATCCGGTCATCGACCGCGCGTGCGATCCTTGCTTTCGGCAGCGTCCAGGCCGAATGAACGCTGGGCGACGGATATGGCAAGAGTCTGGTGCGGCGATCAGCACCGCTGGTGTGCACTGACATTGGTCATGGACTGCTTCACGCGGGAGCTCATCGGTTGGCGGCTTAGCCCCACGGGCAACGCCAAAGCTGCTGAGGCGGCGTTGGAAGAAGCCCTGATCAGCCGCTACGGCATCTTGGGTCGGGCCCAAGATGACCTGACGATTCGATCGGATAATGGCTTAGTCTTCACCAGTCGGCGGTACACCCGAACGGTGTATCGCTATGGCCTGAAGCAAGAGTTCATCCGCCCTCACACGCCACAGCAAAACGGTATGGTTGAGCGGCTGATACGATCTGTAAAGGAGCAGTGCCTGTGGCTCCGTAATGTTGCCTCATTGGACGAGGCTAGGCAGGCATTGGGGGCTTGGTTTCGTTATTACAACGAGCAGCGACCCCATCAGGCCCTGGGTATGAAAACGCCCAGGGAAACCTATAGATTAGCGGCGTAGCTGTGCAGTTTTGGCTGGGTCATTACATCGGCCCAAGCAAAGGGCTTCAGATCGGCGTGAACTTCAGCCAGATTTGCTTGTTGATCGTTGGGCGATTGAGCTCTTCTACTGCTAAGTCTGTTGATCGCGCTGCGGCTTCGATGTAAGCAAACGTATACCTCACCACAGCGATAAATCGCTGGTCATCTATGTCAAGCGAATCTCCGACAGCCTCAATCCCGGACGTCCTATTAGGCACCGTGTGGTAGTGCGACTTAGAGTCTTCTCGCCAGTAGGAAGCCAGAAACACACCCGCCGGACAGGTCGTTCTGAAGCTTTTTAAGATTGACGTAAGCATTCCGGGCGCTGTGTGGGTCAGGATTGAACGAGCAATGACGTAGTCAAACTGCTCGTCGAAAACCCCAAAGTTGTTTTCGTTGCTGAAGCTAAAACGCGGACGCTTAAACTCTTGAAGCTCCTCGCCAATGCCAAGCTCAAGGCCAGCTTCCACGCCTTTGCGAAACGGTTCGATCCCAAAGTAACAACCCTCATCCAGAAATCGTATTAACCAGTACCCGAGACGCAAAGAGCCGCATCCAAAATCCAAAAGCTTATGCGATGGAAGCAGTCCCTCCGAAAGCAAAGTAGCGAGAGCGTCTCGACCCACCGCCTCAAAGGACTTTACCGGACCACCGGAGTAACGGCCCGTTCGTTTCTCTATCTCGACCGCGAGCTTTATGAGCTCTGGGTTGGCTTCTACGTCTTCGGCTTCTACTAGCCTTTGCGGTTCAGTGCCTACGAACGGCTGAGAACTCACCGTTCTACCAAGCCCAGAGACAAACGCCCGTAATCCAAACAAGTCCAAAGCAAAAATTCTCGTCGCTATATTGAGTTGCTCTTGATCTCTCGCTGTTGCTACTTTGAGCCTACGCGGCCTCCGAATCCGAAAGAAACTTTGCTAGTAGCCTAGTCGCGTCCTCCCATGGCGGATCCGTGCCGTGGGTTGGGTAAACGAGGCCAGGCTCATTGAAAAGATCGTCCCGACCGAACCATTTCTGAGCGACTCTGCGGTTTGATTCAATGAATGCTGTATTGAATTCTTCTGCTTCGGAGCGCGGAGGTAGAAGAGGAGTCCCGACCTCCGCGCCTTGAAGAAATCGATCGAGCTTTTCTCTTGTAGGAGCTACCTCATCGCGACGTTCAAAATTGAGTCGGTTGAAGGTCAGCATCGCCAGCTGCCCTGCTGCATCGTAAGATCTATTGACCGGCCTTTCTTCGATTTTATTGGGCAGAGTGCAGCCGATTCGCTCAAAAAAATCGGCTATGACATTGCCTGAAACCAGCGATGAGCGTTCATAAACGTAGGGTGTGACATTGCTATGGCCAACGGCTGAGGCCCAACGATCGAGCAGAGATTCGAAGTCAAAGAAGTCAGGAAGATTGGGTTTGCATTTCCTGATTCCGAGAATCGGCAGAATGAAAGGCGGTACGAATCCGCCCCGTAGCTTTTGCGTGTAGAAACTAAGTGCCATACGTTCTTGCGGCCGCAGGTAACAGATGACCCTGATTTCAGTGAAGTATTCTTTAATCGAGTCAACGAAGTGCCCCACCTCGCGATTAGATGTCAACCGCGACTGGAAGTGCTCAGAGGTGATCAACATCGTATCCACTTTTCTTCTTTGCCTCTGAACTTGCTTTGAGAGGGACTCCAGTAGCGCGCCTCTCCGGTCCTCCCGAGCCCTTGGCGTTACAAGATTTGCAGCCTGGAGAAAATCATCGTTCTTGGTGCTATCCATGAATACACAGGCAAGCTCTAGATGATTTGCGCCTTCTAGAAAGTCCGGAACCATAATTCCAGACCGCAGGATTCGATAGCGGTTCTCTTGTATGTACTGTTGAAGCGCTGTCGTGCCCGTCTTCTCAGTGCCGATATGTAGTAAGAGCCGCAAAGTAGATCCCGCTCCTCAAATGCGTGTGCATGACGAGAGAGCTAAACTTGAAATCTTCACCGTCATTGTGCCGGCACGTTACGGTAGCAGTTAGTTCGTTGCCATCGTCTGCTGTCACGACTTCGAAGCAGCGTTTTTAGTCGCCCGCATTCGTCGCGAAAAATAGGCCCTGGGGCATGAATCGCCAGATCGACTCCCTGGTTTGTACCGTGGGATCACTATTGATCTTCATGGTCAACGACTCTGACAAGCGTTCGCTCTGGCTCGACGCTGAACTGAAAGAAATCTGCAAACCGGTGATATGCGCATCCTTGGCGATGGATTTACTGCCCAGCTTCCAGACCTGCGCCGTACCAGCAACCGGCTTTTTCGGTCGCAACGTGAGCGCCAGTGTTTTGCTTTCCGGACGGGGAACTTCGATTAGCACAGCAGTGAGCCTGGAATATAAGAGCTCACGAAAATATCGCCCGCACGATGACAACGCTATTTCAGAGTCTTACCACTTACACCGCAGCCGTTGCCTGCTAAGTCGCTCGTTAAGTCGCAATTTGAAAAGGGGCCTTTGCAGGAGCGGGGCAACGTGTAGAGGCCGACCCCGATTGTTGGACGGCGCTTTGGTCGTACACAAGCAATTCTTGCGGTGGCCAATGAACAAGGACAAGGCGTGAATCCGGACACGTTGCGTCTTCTCCGGTAGCTCTGCCTCACAGCGTTCAGTGCGCCCTATCTATCTCGCTCTCATCCACTGGGCCTCTTCAATGAGTGGTCCAACTCATTAACTTTATATACAAAAGTTAATGAGCCGCTGTGGTCGATTCTGCGGTTATGTCGTTGCATATTGAATTTTTACTCATACCCTGTGCGTGATCCGACTAAAACCGATGCCATGCTTTGAAGCCAGTGAGCGTCGGCGTTTATCCTGGTCTGATGACTGCTGACAACCGACAAGCCCAGTGCCGGGCGAGGATTTGGTGTCGAGAATGCTTTTTGGTCAAGTTCGCCTATCCTACTTGTCTGGACTAAATTGCTTATTTACCAGCACCTACAGTAGATCGCTCAGACCGCAGGCGTTCGGTCAAGCAATCGCCGTTCTGGAGTCGACAGTACATCGTGTCGAAGCAAAGGCCATCGTGAGGAATTGCCTCAACCGGTGATCGCGAGGGAGTGCATTCACCCCCATGCAGCCAGAAACGATGATGTAGGCGGCAAGCTACGAGCCCGTTTCGAGCAACGGCACCCATATACGTTGCCTGTGGTGCGGTAGTCGTGAACAGGGGCTGTTTCGAGCTGGCGCTGTATTAGGGGCCGTGACCACACGACAGACTTTGGTGCTCTCCACACTCTTTGCTGGAGTTGAATTCTGTTGACAGCGTAGCAGCGAAGATTTCACTTGATCTCTAGTCGTCTTTGCCGGGGAACAAGAACGTCAAACTCTGAAGAGATTAATTTGGCCTGAGAAAAGGACTGCGAAATGGATAGTATTGTCGGGCGCCGAGAATTTCTCGTAACGAGCGGTCTCGTTGCAGCCGGTTTGACCGCTGGCTGCGCAACAGAAGCAGGACCGGAAGCCACTTCGAGCGGTCTGGCCGTCATGCCAAATTCGGACGGCCTTGTTCGACTGAATTTGGCGGAAAACGCCTGGGGCTGTTCAAAAAAAGCTTATGAAGCCATCGTGAATCACGCTCACGGCGTTAATCGCTATGCTGGCGCTGAGAAGGAGGCGTTGATCGCACATATTGCTGAGACCAATGGAGTCTCGGCGGATCAGATCGTTCTGGGCAATGGATCTAAGCCGATTCTTGCTGCAGCGGGCGCGGTGTTCGCGCGCCGCAGTGGTCGGTTGGTCACATCTGACCTGACCTATCTCGTTCTCAACAGTTCGGCCGAGCAGTTTGGCACCGAACTCGTTCGGGTTCCGCTCACGGAAACCGATGATTGGGACTTTGCCTCGATGGTGGCGGCCTTAAATGACGAAACGATCGGCACATATGTGTGTAATCCAAACGGCCCCACGGGCCGTCTCTGTGATCCTGTTGAGCTGCGTGCCTTCGTGATTGAAGCGGCAAGATATGGGCCGGTCTTTGTGGATGAGGCGTACCTTGATATGTCGCCCGACTATCCGGCCAATTCCATGGTTGGTCTGGTCGCCGAAGGGCACAACGTCATCGTCTCTCGTACCCTGTCCAAAATGCATGGCCTCGCCGGTCAACGCCTGGGCTATGCGATGGGGCCAGCTGAACTCGTCGCGAGCATCCAAAAGCTCCTAACAAACCACGTTAACCTTGCTGGTCTGGTCGCCGGCTTAGCGAGTCTGGAAGACATTGCGTTCCAGGAGGAGATGCGTGAGCGTTTCAAACTTGGGCGCGCACGGCTCGTCGGTTTGATCGACGATCTGGGCCTCAATTACGTTCAAGCACCGATGCACAATGGCGTTCTGTTCGATGTAGGTACGCCCGTACCCGACTTTCACAAAAAGATGCTGTCAGAAAACATACTCGTTCGAAGCGGCGGCTATGGTGGTGAGCGAGCAACATGGACCTCCATTTGTGTCGTCACAGAGTCCGAAATGGACAAGGTTGAGATTGCGATGAAAAAAGTCTTCAAAGCGTAGTCTTGGAGCACGTACACACATCGTTCGGCGGATAGATTTCGATCAATCTTTTTGGAAGCATAGCGACTTGTAGGATAGAGATATGTGGTGGAGGACAGGCCTACCCGCCAAATCGAAACCAGTTTCGAGGCGCTCGCCGGTGAAGTCCGACCTTTCAACGATTCACTGTTTTTTTGAATGCCTCGTCAACAGTCGTTAAGGCGCTCTCTTCCACCCGATGCATTACCGCGTTCTGCATACGAGTTGACGGAGCCCAATCGGCACGCAGAGAAGAGAACAGCGCATATTCCGTGTTAAGCCATTGAATTTACAAGTTTGAATGAACTCTAAAGCTGCAATTTGATCTGGCGGTGTGGCAGACATGCAATCGACGATGTGGGGCCGAGCACGAAAGTCGTGTTGAAGAACCAGCTATCGAGGGCAAGTGTCGGCTAGTCTGATCACCGACATTAGCCTACCTGTTCCAATGTCAGGTAGTTAAAGCAATGTTGAGGGGCGCAGAAAATCCAGTAGTAGGGCGGCAGATCTATGGCTAAGGATTCCGGAAGTACTGTGTCGGTTGACTCGGGCGTAAGCCGCCGAACGTTTGGTAAGACGGCTTTAGCTTCGACTCTGCTGCTGGGCACCCCATCGGCTTCGGGCGCAACGGAAGTGATCGGAGAAACAGATACCGGATACTTTCTTCCTTGGGTCGAGACTCGTACTGAAGCCCTTCGTCATAATGCATCTGTCATCTCGGCAGCGACGGGCGGGCGCCAAATTGTCGCGGTGGTAAAGACAAACGGTTACGGGATTGGTGACATCGCAGTTGCCCAATCCCTGGACGACGCGCCTGCGGTTTGGGGCACGATGGTCGTGCGACCAGAAGAAGCGCTACGGCTTGCGAGAGCCGGAATCCGCAAACCGGTTCTTTTGATGGGAGCCAGAGTCGATCAGACGACGGCTCGTGAACTTGTTTCTCGCGGCGTGCGCTTATCACTCACTTCGCTCGACGAAATCAAGATGCTCGCCAACGTCGCTAGCGAGTTAGGTGAGCCGATCCCGGTACATCTGGAGATCGACACTGGTTACGGGCGAATGGGTGCTCTCTACTCTGAGACCAAGCTTTGGGCCCGCGAACTCATGGATGCTAATCATCTGCGGTTGGAGGGCGTTTCCACCTATTACGTAGACGATGAAGCAGTCACAAACACGCAGATCGCACGCTTCAATACGGCGCTCGCGCAGATCACCGCGGCCGGTTTGCGGCCAGAGATAATCCACGCACCCCACTCCAATCCGATTCTCGGCCGGCCGCAGACACTGAAGGGGTGCAATGCTACTCGACCCGGACTGATCATTTACGGCGTCTATCCAAACGCTCGACGATGGCAGGCGAGTCGTCTGGACCTGCAGGTTGCGCATCGACTCATGACCCGTATCTTGCGCGTTGAAAAGCTAGAGCCCGATCACGGAGCCATCGCCGGACTGCCGATTAAGCTGTCGGTACCGCGCTACTTCGCAACTATCGGCATCGGCGTTCATGATGGCCTGCGATACTACCCAGCGCGGGGAAGAACCAAACGTGTGGAAATACGCGGACGCCTTTACAACGCCACTGAGGGACGCAACTACAACCATATGATGATTGATCTCGGCGAGGCAGAAACTGACGTCACTGCGGGTGATATCGTAAAGATCTTCAGCTGGGAGCGCCCTGAACTCCATCCCAATTCCGATGTGGACACCGCTTATTGGCAAGCGTTTTACGGACCCGATATCCGTAGGACAACGCTGTGATGTTGCGGCGACGACAGGTCCTTAAAGCGGCAGGTTGTTTGCCCCTAGCAGGTGTACTGACGACCCAGTCACAAACCTTGTATGCGGCACGGGTCGACGATGCGCACCCAGCAAAGCGCGATGGCTGACGTACGTAGGGCAAAAACTGAGGCTCGTAGCGAAGGTGACCGAGAGTGCCCAAACCTACCCTAATGATCGACTCCTCAATCCGCCCTACCGACAATGCAAAGGGCTGCGTAGATGAGAATGGGCAACACTCGTTCGCCGGGTTTACTCAGAGAATCGAAAGACTGGTTGAGCTTTGGCAACTGGCCGACGTAGTGCCATTAACAAATCTCTCCGTTAACTTCTTAGCAAACGCGATTCGCGACGGTCAGAGGGTTGTCCTTAAGATCGGTCGGGAAGAAAAGGCTATTCATCGAGAAAGCAGCTGGCTTACACATTACGGCCAACACACCTCCCGCGTGGTTGTCCCAGTATTGGAGCGCGATGGCCATGACGCTTATCTTATGCCACGACTTGATCCCGGGATAAGTGTGGATCGCATCCCCGATGACACTGCGACTGAGATAATCGGAAGCTGTATTAACAGTCTTACCGAATCCTCCACAACGATTCCGCTGGAGCCAAGCTATCCCAATCTCCGAGAATGGTTCACTCTCCTAGAGCACACTAGCGAAGCGTCACGGCGCAAGCTCTGCAAACGTATCGACCGGGCGTACGGTCTATTCTGCGAGTTAGTGCATGCCAGTGAGTCAAGACTACTGCATGGCGACCTCCACCATTACAACTTACTCAACGACAATAATTGCTGGATCGTAACGGATCCTAAAGGGGTCATCGGTGATCCGAGTCATGAGTGTGCTGCCATGCTCCGCAATGCGTTGGGATCTCTTCACGGCGCAGTTTCGCGTGGAGTCCGTCGTCGTGTTGACCAACTGGCATCGATCACTGGTTTCGAAGCGAGTCGCATCGCCGCCTGGGGCTACGCCCAGAACGTTTTGTCGTGTGCTTGGGCACTCGAAGAAGACCCGTACACCGATGTCAGTGAAGTTCTAGTGGTGGTTGATGCACTTGAGTAACGACAGTCTACAGTTGGCCAAAGCCGCGTGACCCCTACCGCGGAAAATATCGCTGCAGCCGTTCAGAAACAAAGGAATGGATAGCCCCGCTTTTCAAGTTCGAACTCGGAGAGAGTTCGCAACGCAGTGCCGATCCGCTATCAGAACTGATTAGTCTGTTTCGAGAACCGCTCTAGCTGCCCCGCATTATCATGACTAGATTACAGCACCACCGCTAAGACCTTCCGCGCGTTTCAGAAGATCTTCGCGCCGCGGATAGTCGCGCCGCAGCTGCAGCAGCACAGCGTTCGCCAAATCGATGGCCTCCTCAGCTCGCTTCTCTCTGACTAGAAGATCCGCCTCAATGAGCTTCGCCCGAAGCACATCCGGATGATTGGGATATCGCGTTAGCGTTTGCGACACCATCTTGAGCGCGCGGGATGCTCCGGCAACATCGCCCAAGGACGCTTGGATGTCTGCAAGGTCCACGACTCGAGTAAGGAAATGCGGGCTGTCAAGCACTTGCTGCTGCTTGATCAGCTCAAAGTAACGTTCCAGGTACTCGCGCGCTGACCGTAAGTTGCCATTAGCCCGCTCTAAGAGATACTGGTGCATGGACCAGGTTTCGAAGTCCTGGTTTTGTCTACCGCGCAGCGCAATGAGTCCGGCCAGTGCGGTGTCAAAAAGGTCTTTGGCCTCATCGATTTGACCCGCAGCCACAAGCGCATAGCTCAGGAATCTCTGTGAGTCGTAGTCGCCGTAGCTCCCCTCGCCGTGCAGTGCCTGGCGCAGTGCAAGGGACCGCCTGCTGGCAGCGACCCCTTCTTCCACGGCTCCCGCCTGGATCAGGAAACGGCTTTGGTTGGCCAACAATACTTCGAGATTTCGACGTCCTTCTGGACCTTCGCGAGCCGCAAATATGGCGAGCAGTGACTCGCTGGCCGCAAGTGCCTCGGGAATTCGTCCCGCTTCGCCAAGATAAAGAACCAGCGTGTTAGCACTAACCAGCGAATCCCAGGAGTCCCCGCCGTAGAGCGCCTGCTCGATACGCTGTGCCTCCTCTTCATGGGTGATAGCACGGTGTATGTCGCCCCGCCGATAGAACAGACTGCTCAGGCTGCTGTGGACCCTTCCGACGGTGCGATGCGTTTGGCCATAGTTGGCATTGGCCAGCCTGAGGGCACGCTCATTAACCTGCAACGCTGAGCTGTACTCGCCGGTGAATCCCAGCGCTAGAGCGAGTGTTCGTAGCGGATCAATGAAGCGATGGCTCATGGGTGATTCGTCTTTCTCCAGCAAGTCCACCGCAGCCTGCGCGTAGTCTCTGGTCATCTCGAAGTCTTCTCTACCGATTTCGACCCAAGCCAGCGAAGTTAGCACGTCCGCGCGTTCGCGATCGTGAGCGCTTCCTAGACCTTCAAGGATCTCCATCGCCTGCAAGTAGGTATTTGTGGCGACCTCAAATTCATCCTTGGCATAAGCGAGATAGCCAAGGGTGCGTAGATAGCGCGCCCTGATCGCCGCGGGCAACTGGTCAACGGCAACCGCTCGCGTGAGTTGACCAAGCACTTCATCTGCAGTAACAACCTGACGGTCCTGAAGAGTGAGCTGGATGGTGTCCAGCTGAATCTCGGTAAAAAGGTCAGGAGATTCCACCGCGGAGGCGAGTACTGTAGCCTCGCGAAAGCTCGCTTTTGCTTCCTTCAGACGACCGAGTCGCCACTCGGCATTGGCGCGAATACGAATGAGATTTGCCAGGGTTGCGTCGTCCGAAGCTAGCTCTTGCGACGCCAGCCGGATAGCGTCCTCAAAAACTGATTTAACGATTGCTGCAGAACCCGTTTCTTGCTCCGCGACATGATCCTGAAGGTCCGACATCGACTCCGTCAGCAGCCGTGACAATGCCTTGCTAGCCCGTGTCGCGCTCGCCGCACGGGCCTCAGCCAGTTCCTCGGACTTGCTCAAAGACCGCGTGTAGCTGAAGGTGATGCCCATCAGCACGATTCCGGCGGCAGCAATGACTGAAGCGACGGTTCGATGACGCTTCAGGAAGCGGCCAGCTAGGTAGGTGCCGCTTCGGCTCGCCGCAGACACCGGATAATCGCCCTGAAAGGCCGCGAGGTCTCTTGCCAGTGCGTCTGCCGACGGATATCGGGCTTGAGGTTCTGCTCGCAGACACCGCTCAACAATCAGCTGTAGATCCCTTGGGATTGATCGCCGAAACTTAGGGGGAATCGACAGATCTTCGCCTCGAGCAGCGATCGCTATCGCCTGCTCAATCGCGTTTGGCGGCAGCAGCGATTGCCCGGTGAGCAAGCGATACAGCAATGCACCAAGTTGAAAGATGTCCGACGCAATTGTTACTGGCTTCCCTAAAAGCTGCTCGGGGCTAGCAAAGTGCGGGGTCATCGCGCGTATCGCCGTGCCACTGTCGGTGTCATTTACCAAAAGTTTGGCAATTCCAAAGTCCAGCAGCTTTGGTTGGTCAAACCAATCCACCATCACATTGCCTGGTTTGATATCACGATGGACGATGAGGTGAGCATGTGCATAAGCAACAGCTGCCGTAATCGCTTGCAGCAGTGTTACCGCCGTCGACACGGGATTGCCGCGCGAATCGCAGTAAGCGTCTACCGATTCTCCCCTGATCAACTCCATCACCATGTAGGGACGACCGCTGACACTGACTTGGGCATCGTAGAGGCGGGTGATGTTTGGATGATCCAGTGCCGCCAGAAGACTTAGTTCCTGGTCAAATCGTCGACGGAGTTCAGCACTGATTGAGGCGCCCATGGAGACTTTCACCGCAACGTCGTGTTCGAAGTTACCATCGGCGCGCTCGCCTCGGTAGATCCGGCTCATACCACCCTCGCCAATGACTTCAACGAGACGGTATTGGCCTAAAGTACTGCCGAGCAGACAGTCTTCGCTTTTCCCCATCAGGTCGATACCGAGCCGCAACCCGTATCCGGTGGAGAGTCCTGATTTGTCGGTCTTGAGCATGTCGGGCGCCTTACCTGTCAACAACAACGGGTGTGCTATCGCCTTTTATCAGGCAATCTGTTGACCTTCTCATGCTACCCGTCACTTTTGCCAAAATTCAGCGCGATACACTCCACCGCAGTCCGTACCTTTGGCTGGGGTTCGTTTTTGCGAGTTGTATTCGACAGCTGTGTAAGATAGTTGCGGTGGGACTGATTGGCCAATGCTTCTACCGCTCTTTCCTTCAAAAAAACGTCAGATTCTAAGTGAACAACTGATGGCAGTTATCCGTTGAGTAGGCTCAAACCGATGCTAAAGTTGCGGAAACGGTTTGAACTGTCAAGCGGTCATTTCCCATCGTCGGCCGTCTATCTTGCTCGTCTTTTTGCATATGTTCACTGTCAGGTGGCAAAGGAAAAATCCTAAGTTCCTGCCAATTCGGTCGTTGCGCACTGCCAGAATCAGCCTAAACCTCAGATTTTGTTGCTCTACAACTACTAGGACGCGACAAACCGATTGGTACCGATTTCTGTGTGCTGGCCGTGCTGCTCGCGGTGAGACAACAGTTATCTTTTCAATGGCGAGATCATTGATTGTGTGACTGTGTCGTAGAGCTGCACCAGTCGAGTTCACGATCTGGCCCGCACCCCCTGCGCGAAACGGACCTGGTACCTGCCCGTCAAGCGTTGGGTCGACCTCGCAGTAGAGTGAAGCGCGCTTCAACCTCGTGTTTCTGTCTCGAATTACAGAGAACGTTCAGCTGGGCCTTGGCTGAGCTCTGAATGTGTGGTCAAAGCGCACAGATGAGTGACGCAAACTGGTCACAGAAGGAACGGCGGTTGCAGCCGAATTAGCACCTACTGGCGGGTTTTGCTGCAGTTTTCCGATATTGATGTTGATCGGGAGACCTCGCATGGCCAAGGCGCCACGAGACTCGAAAACGAGATATCTACGTGAATGCGATTTCCTGTCTCTCTAGAACGTGGAGCGATTTCGCATCCAGCGCTAGATACAGATTTGAATGAGAAGCGGACGAATGACAGCTGACTGCGAAGATACAACTCTGCTACCTTATCCAAACGTTGCATCAGATCAGCCTGCTAGTAAATCGGAGAACAGGCCGGCGCATTGGTTTGACTCGGCATTTCTAGCAGTGAAGATCCTTAGCAAAAGTTGCTTTGTATGCGCTGGATACATTTTCCCGCTCCATCCGCCCGGTAGTTTCCGTGATCGGATGCGCAGCAACACGATGGTTAGATACATAAAAAGCCATGTGAGCGCGATCCTTCTTTCTCTCGGCCTCGCAATTTCCGGATGCTCCGGAATGCAGGTATCAACTTCAGCGGAAGTGGTGGCCCTCACTAACCCTGATGAAGCGCTCCATGCTCTTGCACGAACTCGCGAGTTTGTCGCGAAAGATGGAGATACGGTATGGCCCGGCTATGCAGGGGCTCATTTCGGGATCGTTCTAATAGAGGCTAACCGAGAAGTATTGCTCTGTGACAACCGCGTGCCGCAAGGGTTTGAAGCTACTGCCAGCGAACCGGTGACCGGCTGTACGATGGCGCTAGGCCCTAGATCCTGGCGTGCGCCGCAAATGCTGGCAGCCATGCCGGTGTTCGGGCCTCCGTCGGTGATTGTTATGGGGCGCCCCGAAGGGGTCGGTATAGGCGTCGCCGAGTGGCAGGTAGTCTTGCTGCATGAGCATTTTCACCAGTGGCAGTCCGAGTTGCCCGACTATTACGACCGTGTTGAAGCACTTGGTCTTTCAGGCGGTGATAAGACTGGTATGTGGATGCTCGAATACCCATTCCCCTACAAAGATGCCGGCGTAGAAGAAACTTTTATCAAGACCCGTGATGCGTTGTTGACCGCGTACGCCGCTATCGGCACTCAGGAGTTCGAAAGTCTGACAAGATCTTATCTGCAGGAACGCGCAGCCTTCGCGCGATCAGTCAGCGAGAACGACTGGCTCTATGCCGAATTCCAGCTTTGGCAAGAAGGGATCGCACGATGGAGCGAGATAGTGATCGGAAGTCTTCATCCAGACGAAGCGGTGCAAGCGTCGGCTCGGGCGCGCGCACTCTATACCCTTGAGGAATTAAAAACTGCAAAGATAGCGGATCTTGAGCGAATCAGCTTCTACGCAATGGGGGCGGTCGAAGGATTTGTTCTCGACGCCTATCGCCCGAACTGGCGAAAGTCGTATGTAATGCACCTTGCAATAGGCCCGCTTTTTCGCTGATCTTTAGTCTACTTGCAGACTGTGCATCGGTTTACCATCGGTACTCCTTGACCGTTCGTAATGACTGTCGATTTCTGCGTCGCACTGCATAAGGCTGATCTACCAACGGTAAAGAATGCAGAGTCCATCGCCAAAGGAGTGGCCAATCCTGGTGAACTTAGTCCAATCGACGGTTGCTAGCCGGTGATACCAAAAAGCTTGCACGTGTTCTCGCAAGCTCCCTTGTCTGCATTGCGGACAAGGTATGGAGATTTTGTATATCGGCCAAGAGAATTCGTTTGCATCTGTTTTCGAGTATCGAACGAACAACATCTGTATACGGTCAGAGAGCTGCAAGTGGGCGTACAACTGGCAACTGCAGATGATGAATGAAAGGCCGTGAAGCTCAATAAACAACAGCAAGCCGAAACCGTAATTTAAACAGGCCGCTCCCGGTTAGTTCGAGCAGATAGAAGTGTCTCTGATAGTGTTGCTTGCAGTCTTTGTAAACCGAGGGATGGATCGATGGCAATCGAGTGAAGGCCGCTATGGCTGGGATATGTGCTCTGCCGTACCGCTCCGAGTCGGTTTGAAGGTACCGGACTGCCGTTTTCCCGCCTGATTGCCATCGAGATTCGAAACATTGGACCCTTCAATTCGGAGTCACGCTTCTAATTCAAAAGCAGAAGCGGCTCTGCGTTTTTTTATCTGGCTTGTTATCACACAAGCGCTGATTGCTTGCGGAGGCGGGTCCTCTGGCTCCACGGCTTCCTCGCCGGATGTGACCGAGCCCATCCCGCCCGTTGCTGCACCGGATCAGGCGAACGTGCCGGTTTTTGGCTGGGTTACCGCGCCACTCCCAGGGGGAATAGACGACTTATCGTCAATAAGTCTGAATTGTGAAGACGAAGTGATACCAGGTTCTGCGTTCCTGACCGGCGATGCTCTTGTGTTCAATCCGAGCGTCGACCTGTTGCCGAACGCGATTTGCGAACTGAAATCGGGCACGGGCGAGCTCCTATGGGTGGTTGAGACGGCGGGGATCAATTCGGGAGCCCGTATCCTTTACGACCGGGACTCGCCCGAATTGTTGGCGCCCCTGCCGGATGATTTCTTTTTGCGTGAGAATCCGATGTCCGTCACAGGTGTATCCCCGCTGGTCATCTCACCGCGGTTGGATGACGATTTGGCTCAGCTCGTGGTTGATAATCTGATCGCGCAAGTGTCGGAAAGCAGCGGTTGGTCCATCCACGCACCGGCCACAATTGGTATAGCGGAGCCGTTTGCAGCGAGTAATCTTCCCGCCACGCCGTCCGCCTCGCTTTCAGTCGATGCCCCCATACAACTGTTCGAACTTTCTGCAACGGGCGTATCGTCTGCGAGACGCGTTCCCTTCACGGCTCAGCTGCGAGACGACCCTAACGCCGTCAGCCCTAGCCAGGTAACGACACTGTCCGTTTTTCCCGCTGAGGTTCTCAGTGAACGTACGAGTTACGCACTTGTTGTCACACGGTTCCTGGGATCGGACGCCAGTCGACCGCTCGAGCCTTCCATGGCTTTCGAATCCGTTCTCAGCGAACCCGGACCGCAGGATACAGTGAATATTCAGCGAGCGAGGCAGATTACAGAATCGGCTCTTCAAGCACTCAATCAAGGTGCAAACGTCGAGCTGGATAAAAATGACGTCGCGTTGATTCTTCGATTTACCGTGCGCGATGCGTCCGAAGTGACTCAAAGTCTTGAACACCTTCAAACGCTGGCCGAATCGTTCCCGGTTGGGGGCTTAAAGGTAGAGACAGTGTCGAATCGACTGAACACGTTTCAGATACGTGGGACCTGGAGCGCACCCGATTTTCGCGATCCCGATACGGGCGCACTGGCCCGTGACTCAGATGGATTGCCTGTGCAAACAGGGCTAGTCGACGTGCCGTTCGCGCTCTCGGTCCCCTCGCAGGCCGGCTCACCGGTCGCCGGTGCACCACTGATCATGGTTCAACACGGCAACCCAGGTGATGCAGAACAAGTCATAGCCGTTCTTGAGGCCTATAGCGATGCCGCTGGAAACACTCTTAGCTCCCGAGGCTTTGCCGGTATTGGTTTCACGGACGCGGAGAACCGAGAAAACCCAGTGGGAGGGGACGGGAATCCGAGTTTTGTCACCCGCGCACTGTTAGCGCTTCAGGATGGACGACCACTTGGCGACGAGACGCTGCAGTCTCTGGCCGAGCAGCTGGTGTTCATAAAACTGCTGAAAAGTCTGGATACCCTAGACGTGCTACCGCCTCGAAACGGCCAAACTGGCGGCGACGGGGTACCGGATCTTGATGTTTCAAGATTGCTCTACTACGGCGGGAGTGAGGGCGCGAATAAGGGGTTTTCATTTCTCCCCTTTCAAGATGACCTGGCGGCTGCTGTGTTGTCCGCCGGCGGCGTCCGTATTGGTGAATCTCTAGCCACCGCAGGCAATATTAACTCCGGCGCGTATCTGCAAACTCTGAAAACGGCTGGTTTCAACCTCCCGCAAACAACGGCGTTCGCGGGAGCTGGTCTGATCCAGCAGTTGCTTGATAAAGAAACACCGGCAAGCTATGCCCGCTTTTATTCAACCCGTATTCACGCTCGACCGAGCTTACTGATTCAGGAAGGTCTCCAGGACAGTTTCATACCCAATGCCTCTACACGTGTCACTACAGCCGCAATTTCTGAGATTGCTCAAATCGAACCCGCTTTTGATCGAGTGGAACTGCTTGAGATCGCGCCAGCGCCACTTGCAAGCAATGTGTCCGATGGATCCACAGCGGGACTGGTCCAGTACGTACCTGCAAGTCTTATCGGGATAGAAGCCTCCGTTGGATGTGAGGCTCAGAATGAAGGCCATTTCTGCGCCCAGGATGGTGCTGCCGCAGTCGGAGAGGTTATCTCTTTTTTTGAGTCCGTCATCGAAACAGGAAACGCGACGATAGTTAACGTGCAATAAAGTAGGGAGTAATTACCGAATGGCAGATCAACTTCAGACGACTGGATTGACCGAGATAGTCCGAACGATCCTGGTGATTGGGATGGCGCTACCGTTTGAGAGCCTTGCTGAATCGCCAGAAGACTCCAGAACCGCGAAACGTGCCCTCCCATCTGCTGAGCAAAGAAGACTGGGTGTTTTTCAGGAGCTGGACAAGAACGGCGACGGCAAACTCCGGCTTGAGGAGCTTCGCAGTTCGGCATCTTCGAACCAGCTTCGAATGCGGCTCATCGACATCGACAAGGACGGGATGATAAGCCTCGAAGAGTTCTTGAAGTATGACAGCATGGAGACCAGATTAAGGACGCGGTAGCGTTGAGCGAGGCAATGCGTTTTTAATGCATGCCTACCATTTGTGGATAGAGACAACCTCTAATGGGGTACGAGGTGTCTTCAAAATGGTCAAAAGCTCTGTCGGCTTCATCCCGGTGAGTCGGCGCAGCTAGTAGGTCTCGACAGTGAAGGTAATGTCGTTGCGATCAATGAGGTCGTTTTCTCGGATATCGGAGGAAGCAGTAGATCACTTACCATGACGATGAGCGGGACCTTCGAAACGGTCGAATGGAGGGCGCAGAGCAATCCGGGTATCTCAGCAGAGAAAATCTCCTTTGAATTTGAGCTGGCGTCCGAGCCGGAGGTCGTCCCAACTGTCCCAGCTTATGGGATTGCTTTGCTCGCCGTGACGTTTCTGCTCTGGGCGGGTGCGCGATGCAAACATGAGAGGCGGTAGCTGAAGTTAAGATCACGGCGACGATCGTTGCTGGAAGACGATCGAAGCCAAATCCTCGTTCGCATGGCGCTAGATCGGTCCGTTTCCGATAAAGCGCGTGAAGCCTCATGCCCTTGACATGGGTAAGTGAGACAAAACTGTCCACTGTGAGCTGCTGAGGCGATCGTGTATGCACCCTGCGTCTACTGGTTATCGCATTGCATAGTCTACGGCCGCTCATCTGGTAACAGGACTTTCTCGTCTTCAATTAAACGTTTTGAGGCGAGTTGCCTCTTGATCCAAAGGAACAGCGGTATGACGGACTTCGTCCTCTACGGTACGCCCTTATCACCCTTTGTCCGAAAGGTGCAGGGTGTGCTCCATCAAACGGGTGCTGACTACGATTTTCAGGAGATAGAGATAGCGTCTATGCCGGACTGGTTTTTGGAGATCAGTCCCGCCAAACGTATCCCTGTTCTTCGCGATAACAGCGTGGGGACACACGGCGTAGCCGGCACGATTCCAGACTCTTCTTCAATCTGCTTATTCCTGGATCGACGATTTAATGCGGGCCTCTATGGTGAGGACGCATTTCAAACCGGTCGCATTGCTTGGCTTGAAGAGTACTGTGACAGCATACTTGCCGTCACCGGCGGCATGAAGCTATTCAGGCCTCTCGTTTTTCCTTTGTTCGCTGGCGATGAACCCGATCTCGAAACGGCCAGGACGACGTGGCGGGAGAGGCTACCGAGAATCTTTGACTATCTTGAGGCTTCTCTCGATGGTGAGGATTTTTTCATAGGCGGCAAATACTCGCTCGCCGATATTTCGGTAGGGGCTCAAATGGTGTTCATCGATTTAGTGGCTGGACTACCAGACGCGGATCGTTGGCCCTCCCTTGTAAAGCACACAATCGCCATGAAAAGTCGGCCGGGATTTGTCGAAAATCTTGTCGCATCTCGGGAGAAGCTTCGCGGCTTTGTAGACTCAAAGTTTGATTTGGACTAGCCAAGGCGTCGAAGCGCTCAGGCCCTGCCGTAGGTCTAGCGGTGATATCGCACCCCAGTCCAGTGCGGCTGATTTTTGGTGGTAACTTACAGGCCAATCATCGAGCCAACCATTCAAGTAAGGGTCGAGTCGACCATCGGGCCAAGCAGCTAACCATCGATTTGATTTAAAAAAACAACATATATGTTTTTATATGTTTTTCGGGGTCACAAGCTATGAGTTACAGCAGTTTTAGCACTATCACCATCGACGTTGAGGACCGTGTCGCGGTACTTACTATCAACCATCCTCCCATCAACCTCTTAGACTCGGTGCTAACTACAGAACTGAATAATGCAGTCGAAATGCTCGCGGTAGATGAGGAAGTAAGGGTAGTCGTAGTCCAAAGTGCAGACCCCGAATTCTTTATTGCGCATGCAGATGTTAATGATGTCCAGGAAATTGCCGGTAAAAGCGCAGACGAAGACCCAGCGTCCTCGCCTGTTCACGAGATGACCGAACGATTCAGGACTATGGCAAAACCGACGATTGCAAAGATTAGGGGCGTTGCTCGCGGCGGCGGTCTTGAGATGCTTGCTGGATTGGACATGCGATTTTGTTCCATCGAGCGCACCACACTTGCCCAGCCAGAGTTGACTCTGGGCGTGATTCCAGGGGGAGGCGGCGCAAGTCGCTGGCCGTCTTTGATCGGATATGCTCGCGCGATGGAACTCATGATTGGTTGCTTTGATTTCGATGGCGCGACTGCCGAAAAATACGGCTTAGTAAACCGCGCTCTTCTGGACGTCGAGCTGGACGACTTTGTGGATCAGCTTGCAAAGCGAATTGCATCGTTCACTCCCGCTGCTGTTGCAATGATCAAAAGAATTGGACAACTGGAAAGCCCGATTGAAGAACGACTTGCTGTCGAGCATAGGGCTTTTCTCGAAATTGCCCGCCATCCGAAAGCGATTAGAGTTATGAAGGCCTTTATGGACGCTGGAGGGCAAACGCGGGAGTTCGAGTTGCAGTCTTCATTGAGGTAGGCGTACTAGGGACATCCCCGCCGCAATCTTAACTTCGCCCTGGTACCCCATATTCGAAGTACCGGGGTTCCCACACCCAAATTCCAGGGAAGTAGACCACGTCAATACCGTTGGAATGAAGGTGACGCAACAAGGAGAGCACCAAAATTCGTGGAGTAGATCGATCCTAGCTTTTCTGATGCCCTGATGTAGCAGAAGCTCGAAGACCATTTTGTGATGGGTCGTGTCAGTGAACATCTACTCGATCAAAGGCGCACTCCGCGGTATCAGCCCGATGATCTGGCGACGCCTGCGACTCGCCGGCACCACCTCCCTTGCCAATCTGCATCGTATCGTCCAGATTGCCATGGGTTGGGACAATGATCATTTGCACCTCTTCCACATCCACGGTGTCGATTACGGTATCAGCAAACCAGCCGGCAAGGCCTTCTGCCATAACGCTGAACAAGTCTTGCTCGACGACTCCGAATTCGACGCGGGTGACCGCTTCACCTATGCCTACAGCTACGCGCACTGGTGGTCGTAAAGCTCCTCGGCTGGCTTCAACACTATGACGCTGTGGGTTTCAGCCGCCGTGCCATCAACCAACAGTTGAAGGACTCGTACCCAAGTTCGCGCTGGCACACGTGGCTCCCAGGTCGCAATTCCACAATAGGAGAGCGATCATGCACGTCAAACTCAAACTTATCATTGACAATCAGCACTGCCTTCTTGGAATCGACGGTGAACGAGGCGGTTGCGAAGCGCATGCTGAAGAAACAGCAGATGCAGTGGTCGCGAGAAGGTGCTCTCTGCCTTCTGCAGACACGAACGGTGGCGCTGAACGGCGAGTTACGCACCCGTTTTGAGAAATGGCATCCGGAGATAAGGTCCTCGGGGCTCGCTAGACGCGAACATTAGCCGGTCAAGCTGGCAGCGTAATGAGTTCGGTATCGGCACCCCACAAATTTTGGTTCTCTCCTCAGACCAGTTGACTGAAAGGAATACGCACCACAGCCAGCGCAACTACTGGTTCCCTGCATACTCTGAGGCATACATGGCCATCGCGGCACGAACCACCCAGTACCTTGCGGCTACAAGTAAGCGATTTAACTCCGATTGCAAACCATTCCTCTGAGTACTGACGTGAACCGCACACAAATACGTCTACGATAGCTTCGCGGCACCAACCTTAACTGGACGAGGAAAAGACGAACTCATGCCGGAACGATAGTGAAGCCCGTAGGGCCACTCCGCATCGAGATAATCCAAGCTATCGGTATTGCCTTAGGACTGCGAGTAGGCACGCTGCAGCCGCCGACTTTATCAATGCGCCTGGAATGAATGGATAGACTCCCTGAACAAGCGCCTCACCAAGCGGCAAAAACCGCGAGAGCCAAATCACGCCGACTCCCAAGCAAAGTGCGTGCGCCGCTACGCCGGCGGTGAATAAAGCGGCGACTGTATTACCTTTGCCTCGCATCATCGCACGCCCAACAATCCACGCCATCGGGGCGAAAGCCGCTAAGTAACCGGCGGTGGGACCTAAAAAGGGCTTCAAACCGCCTTCTCCGTCAGCTAGCAGCGGTAGCCCTATCATCGCTAGACAGAGCCAACAGACGATGGCGGCGGAACCCAACCGTGGTCCAAGGATTCCACCGGCAAGAAGCACAAATAGCGACTGAAGCGTTATCGGAACAGGATACATAGGTATCGCTACGCGGGACGCCAGTGTCAGTACAACGACCGCTACAGCAACTGACGCAGCTTGGCCAAAAATGGATTGGGGAGATGTGATCAAAAGTTCGGTAAGCTAATTCTGGACTGCTGATATTGTAAACGACCGCGAACTGGCGCTTGTAAGGTCGCTGAGTATTTCCAGTGAAAGACTTGCTGCAAAGCCCTCGCAGTGCGTCCACCAATACAAACCCTAGGGCTTAGAAACAGTTTCGTCGATGCTAAAATCTCGCAGAATCCGGATCACTCCGAGAACCGTGGCAGATCGCTATAGAGAAACTGCGGGCGGAAATTGGTAAGTATAAGTGTCAGATACTTCAGGCACGTCGGAGAGTAAAAAACTGCTCATTACCTTGTGAGCTACTCCGTTATCGCTTCGATCACCACATAGTCGACGAGCTGGTCCAGTTGATTCAACAGACCTTCAGGCGGCTTGGACAGGTTGTTCCAATCGATATGCTCAACAAGATCATGATCATAGTTTTCGATCGACGCAGGGCACTCCCAGTCCCCCTCCATTGTCCCCGTCGCCAACTCTTGCTTTAGGTTCTCGCAGTTCACTGCTGTGTTCTTTCTAAGATGAATATTCACCAACACCGCTGTGCTCTTAGTCCGAAACGATAAAAACACCCCGATGTTCCGGCTAACGCGAAGCATGCGTTTTCTGTTCACATACCCGACGCCGACCGAGCCACCACTCTGCACCGAAATTCGCTTGTTATGACTGACCACACCCTTTACCGCGACGTCGCTACATCCAGTATCGTCGTACAGGTTTTCCTCGATGTTGATACTAGGCGCAATAATGTTGTTCGCATCCTCAAACCCTGGGGGTGCTTTAATTGAAGTGACCTTTTCGGGGAACGTGATTGCATATCTATCCCCTGTTTCTAAATCAACGAAGGGCATTCTCACAAGGACAAACTGTGCGTCGCCCACATCGATTAGCTCCCCAATAGGCGCTGGCTTATATTTGTAGTCAACTGTCTGACCCCCGCCGGCCCGCGCATAGGGATGATTGTCGTAGTTGCAGGTATCTTCGGCGCTCACGTAGCTGCTAAACAGTATGGTTACGAAGAACAAGAGCCTCGAGGTGCGCTTATTCATTATCAAATCACTCCCAAGAAAGTTTACCGCTGCCGTGGCAGATGTAGCAGACGACGCGATCCGGATGCTCTGTTTAGCGAAATCACAGCAATCGCTTACTGACGACGATGCAGTTTGATCCGATGTCCAGATCAGTAGGAGCGCAACGTCCGGCAATTTCCGTTGAAAACGTTCGCCTCATCGCCGCAGACAGGATTTTAGGTCTTTTCCCAGATCACCCAAGCTGGCGTTTTTCGAATTCGGATACCAGGCATCTCTGACAGCAGTGCAAGATCCGATACCCAGCCCGCTCAGTTTTCTGAAGCAGGTAGTAGTTCCTTAGGGCTCGCATTAAGCCATCAATTGTTGCCTCTGTTGTTTAATAAACATAGCGCCCGTATATCGGTTTATGGAGTGACGATTAGCTGTCTGACCAACCTTCAGTGTGACCGGGGCTAAAGCTCTCAACATAGACGTGTCTTTGCATGGCTGCTCTTTCACTATCTTTCTGGCCACGTGTTGCGGCACTGTTTGCTAGGCCAGCGGCTCGCCGCTTCCATCGAGACAGGTCGGTCGCATTTATCCTAGCGTGAGTAGTCGGCGACGACTCTAGACACCTCACTTATACGGGTTATTAGTCAGTCAGAGTCGCAGCAATTTTTGCGTGCGTGGAAAGCAGCTCTTCCAATCCAGGTTCTACCAACCTCCCCTGCTCCACCAGCACATCCCCTCCCACGACCGTGTAGGCGGCAGGCGTCGGATAGCAGAGCAGCAAACTGGCAACGGGGTCGTGCGCGGCACCGATATGCCAGATGTCGTTCACGGCGAATGCTGCGCAGTCCGCCTGGTAGCCGACTCGGAGTTGTCCGAGGTGGGCTTCGCGCCCCAGGACCTTCGCACCGCCGCGTGTGGCAATAGCCAGCGCTTCGCGCACCGTGAATGCATCGCCGCCGTTCGCCAGTCTCTGGAGCAGCAACGCATGGCGCGCCTCATCGAGAAGATGCCCTGCGTCGTTGGAGGAGGCTCCATCGACCCCAAGGCTCACCCGGACTCCAGCACGTGCCATCGACGCGATCGGAGCAATGCCCGAACCGAGCCGCATATTCGAGCAGGGGCAGTGCGATACTCCAGTACCGGTTCTGGCGAAGTGTTCAACATCGTTAGGTGACAGCTTTACGCAGTGCGCGTGCCAAACGTCATCACCTAGCCATCCCAGGCGTTCGGCGTACTCGACCGGGGTGCAACCGAAGCGTTCCTGCGAGTACTTTATGTCTTCGTCATTTTCTGCCAGGTGCGTGTGTAGACGAACACCCTCGCTGCGGGCCATCTCGGCGGAGCGGCGCATCAGGTCTTCGCTGACCGAAAACGGTGAACATGGTGCGAGAGCAATTTGCAGTCGGGACCCGGCACTGGCGTCGTGATAGGTGCGAATCAGCCGTTCGCTGTCAGCCAGGATGTCGTCTTCGTCTTCGACCAGACTATCGGGAGGGAGGCCGCCCGCACTTTCGCCGACGCTCATACTCCCGCGAAGGGCGTGAAACCGAATCCCGGTGAGCGCAGCAGCTTCGATGCTGTCGTCGAGACAGGCCCCATTGGGGAACAAATACTGGTGGTCGGCGCAGGTTGTACATCCGGAGAGCATAAGCTCGTAAAGCCCCAACTCTGCAGCAACCCTGAATCCCTCGCGTGGGATGCGGGCCCACACGGGATAGAGCGCCTGGAGCCAGCGGAACAACGGCGCGTTCTGCGCCGCAGGGAGCAGTCGGGTGAGGTTTTGGTAGAGATGATGATGCGTGTTGATCAGCCCAGGGATCAGCACATGACCTGTGAGGTCGACAACATGGTCGGCCTGCCGTGGTAACGCATGACTCTCGCCTACCTGTTCGATGATGCCGTCGCGTGCGAATAACCCGCCACCCGGGATTTCGCGGCGCTTGTCGTCCATGCAAACCAGAACGTCAGCGTTTTTTAGCAGCAAAGTCGGCATAAGTTTTGATCGAATTTTCGATTGAGTTCTTCGGCGACCACATGGTGCTTAGCCAGGCATGCCCTGATTTTTCCGGTGTTCTGGTCAGGCTCGCTGAATCATCCGGAACCCGTCATTGGGAAGAGTCTGAGCACCTACGGTCGATAAGCTCGTGGGCAGGTTCCAAACAGCACTATATACTGCGTCGCTCACTCTTTGTTCGATGCTTTAGCGATGAATTCCAAGCTGTTGATATCCTTTGTTATATTTTTCGGGACTATTGGTTTTTTTGTGCCGCTGAGTGGGAATAGCGCGGGCGGTGCCGATGCCTTCGCTCAGCTCGGCTATCTGCTGGATACGCCGACTGACACGCGCCTCGCGAGCGGTGTTCCCGGACCGGGGTACTGGCAGCAGCGTGCGGATTATCAGATTGATGTTCGTCTGGACGACGATCAGCAGCGCATCGAAGGTGTCGAGACAATCACCTATCACAACAACAGCCCACACACTCTGCCCTACCTGTGGCTGCAGTTGGATCAAAATCGCTACGCCATCAAATCGGATGCTTCGTTAACCGAAACTACGGCGAGCTTTGACAAAATTGGTTACGGCCGCGTGGCGCGCATGGTCGAGCAGGAGCGTTTCGATGGCGGTGCACGCATCGAATTCGTCCGCGACGCCGAGGGCGGTGCGCTGCCCTACACGATTAACAAAACCATGATGCGTATCGACTTGCCCGAACCTCTCGCACCGGGTGCGAGCATTGGTTTTAGCGTGGCCTGGTCCCACAACATCGTGGACGCAACGCTCATGCCGGCACGTGGCGGCTACGAATACTTCGACGAGGACGATAACTATATCTACGAGATCTCGCAGTGGTACCCGCGCATGGCAGCGTATACAGACTACGAGGGTTGGCAGCATAAGCAGTTTCTAGGCAGCGGCGAGTTCACGCTGGAGCTGGGTGATTTTGACCTTGCGATTACAGTACCTGAGGACCATGTGGTTGCCGCGACCGGAAAGCTCCAGAACGCCGAAGAAGTCCTAAGTGATGTGCAACTGGAACGTTATCGCAAAGCAGAACAACCGGGCGATCAGAGCTTTATCGTCACACCCGACGAGGCAAGTACCAATCAGGCTGACAAAGCCCCGGGTGAGAAAACCTGGCGTTTTCGGGCCGAAAACGTACGCGACGTCGCGTTCGCTTCGTCCCGCAAGTTCATCTGGGACGCGCAGACCGTCGAGCTAAATGGCAACCCCGTTATGGCGATGTCATTTTACCCAAACGAAGCGGAGCCGCTTTGGAGCCAGTACTCCACGCCTGCCATCGTTCACACGATGGAGGTGTACAGCCGATACACCTTCGATTACCCCTACCCCGTCTCGATATCGGTCAACGGCCCAGTTGGTGGCATGGAGTACCCCATGATCACCTTCAATAAACCGCGACCCTATGAGGATGGGACCTATTGGGATGAGCGCCAGAAACCCGGCGATAAAACCTGGGAGCGAAGCAAGTACGGGCTGATCTCAGTGATCATTCACGAAGTCGGGCACAACTACTTTCCGATGATTGTGAACTCAGATGAGCGGCAGTGGACCTGGATGGACGAAGGGCTCAATAGTTTTCTCCAGTTCCTTGCGGAGCAGGAGTGGGAAGAGGACTACCCATCTCGGCGCGGCTATCCAAAGAAAATGATCCCTTACATGACCAGTGAGCCGCAGGTTCCGATCATGACCAACTCCGAGTCCATTTATCAGTTTGGCAACAACGCCTACGGTAAGCCCGCGACGGCACTTAACGTGCTGCGCGAAACGATCATGGGTCGCGAGCTGTTTGATTACGCCTTCAAGAACTATGCACGCAGCTGGAAGTTTAAACGGCCTATCCCGGCCGATTTCTTCCGAGCGATGGAAGATGCATCGGCCGTTGATCTCGACTGGTTCTGGCGCGCCTGGTTCTACAGCACCGGCTTCGTCGATATCGCCATCGATAACGTCGAGCTCTTTCAAATTGACACCCGCGATCCGGATATCGAAAAAGCGTGGCACCGCGAGCAGGAGGCAGCGCTGGAGGCCAACATCACCGACAGCCGGAACGAAGGAACGGGTCGATTTATCGATCGACGACCAGAGCTCGAAGACTTTTACAACAGCTACGATGAATACGATGTTACCCCCTGGGACTACTCGCAGTTCGAGAAGCTCAAGAAAAAGCTGACCGATCGGGAGCTGGCGATATTAAAAGAAGGCGCCAACTTCTATGCGGTGACGTTCACGAACAAGGGGGACCTTGTTACCCCTTTACCGCTTCGAATCACCTACGCCGATGGGGACATCGAGGAACTTATGATCCCTGCCGAGATCTGGCGACGTGATACCGACCAGGTCACGAAGGTTCTGGTGCGTGATCGCGAGATTACGTCGATCAGCTTTGACCCCCAGCGACAGACCGCCGACGCAAACGAGATGGACAACGATTGGCCACGCAAGATCCAGAAGAGTCGCTTCCGGATGTTCAAAGAAAGCGAGGATCCGAATCCGATGAGGCGGCAGAACGAAGAGGACTGGAAGCAGACGATTCAGTAACGCCGACACAGTGGGATCGAATCGGTAAGAAATTAGTAGGACAACTGGGAAAAGGCCCCATGGGTTCGCAGATCATTCCGAAGTTTGTCCTTCGCTTGGGCTGGGGCTTTCAAGGTCACGAGCGTGTGTTGTGGCGCTTACGTCCCCTAAAGCCCGTGTCGCGGTCGGCTCTTATTCTCACCCTAATTTGTTTATCGACTTTCGCCCGCTCCCACCCATCGCATCAGAGTTACAGCGAGCTCGAATGGTCTGATGGTGGTCGCCTCGACGTGGCGATGCGTCTCTACCCGGAAGATCTTGAACTCGCCCTGTCGGCCATGGCCGGTAGGTCGGTTGTGCTGCGAGACACGCCAGAGGTCAGGTCGATGTTCGCAGCCTACATTGGCGCGCGCTTTTACCTGGGCAGTACGCCCGATCTCGCAAGCTTCAGGTTTGTGGGCATGGAGCTCGGCAGCCGAGAGAGCTGGTTCTTTTTTTCACTCGTCAACCAAAGGAGAGAGTCAAGCGTACTTACCAATGACATCCTCACCGAGGTTCGCGATTCGCAGGTAAACCGAGTTCGACGTTTGTGGGCGCCCCGGGCACCGACGCTGGTGTTTACCGCCGCGGAACCAAAACATCGTTTATCGGTCGATTAGTTATAGAACCTGCATGGCGATAGCGCTTTCGGTTCTAATAAGCTTTTGCTTCTGGTCGTTAGCCGGTTAGGACAGACGAGCGAAGTTTTCAGGCAGCACTGTAAATAGCGGTTAGAGAGGATCATGCGGCCCCAAGGTTTTAATTTCATCGCACGTAAGCCTGTTACGCAGACGCATGCCAAACCACTGGCACACTTTTTCGTATGCGCAGTCTTCGCCGCATTGCCGAGCCTGGCGATTCCAGCTTTTGCGCAACAAGGCGCTGTGGGAATCTCCGAGCGCACGATCAGCGTTTCCGGAAAAGCGGAGAGACGGGTACAGCCCGATATGGCCCTGATATCGGTTGAGGTTTTTGAACGCGCTGCAGACGTGAATGAAGCGCGTGCAAAGACCGATAAAGTCACAGCTGACGCGTTGGATGCACTTAGGGCACTCGGCGTTGAGGATGGCGATATCGATACGACAGGTCTGCGTGTGAATCCACAGTATCGATGGGCGGAGCGAGACCGGGAGCAGCAGCTCTCTGGCTACGAAGTGGCTCGTTCGATAGAAGTCAGGCTGCTCAATTTAGAAGATCTGGGCGCGCTGTTGGTGAAGCTTGCCGAACTCGGTGTCAATCGAGTGGATTCACCGGTACTCAAAGTCAAAGAGGAAGAGTTGCTATATCAGCAAGTTCTCGCTGACGCAGCACAAAATGCGCGCGACCGTGCCGACGCCCTCGCTGACGCGTTGGGAGCTTCAGTGGGCGATGTTCTCACGCTCCAAGCCAATTCTCGCGTGATTCCAAGGCCGATGAGCCAGGTTCGTGAACGTGCTGTCATGATGGCAGCCTCGACCGATGCGGTAAGCGAATCCGCCGATAGCTTCAACGCGGGATACCTGACAATCACAGCGACCGTACAAGCGGTGTTCAGCATTGAATAGTTATCACTGGAGCTCGGGGCTGCACACTGGGTCACACGGTGCGCTGGCCACACGTTGCCGGTGCAGTTCGCCGCATGCCGTTGTTTCGGTGCTAAACCCTGTCTGTGCGATGCGGTCTAGTACGAGCCGATACGCCTGCAAAAGCGATCACTTTCACGCTCCGTTGGGGGCAGTTACACTCACTCCGAGTACGGCCTTTCAGCCAGTTCTTATGACTACTCGAATAACAACGAGGACATAATTGTTTTGACTGCTACAGCCTTCGCGACCGACCCTGCTACCGAGCGTTCGCCCTCCTTCGCTCCCAACCGCCCAATCAAGCGCCAACCTGAAGGTGCAACGTTTGCGCGAAAATGTGTGCAGGTTGCTGGGCTGATAACCAGCCTGATTGCTCTGCCTGCGACTGCACTCATCGAATATACCGAAGCCCAGCAGGACACAGTCGCCGAGCTGTTAGAGCAGTTAGAACAGCGGCACTACAGCAAGATGCCGTATAGCAATGAGCTTTCCTCCGCTCACCTTGACAGCTTTCTCGACAACCTTGACGGCGGCCGCATGTTTCTGACGCAGAGTGATATTGCTGAGTTTGAGCGCTATCGCTTTCAGATGGACGAGGACCTGCCGAAAGGCAGGCTGGACGCAGGTTTCAATATCTTCAATGTGTATCACGAGCGTTTGTCGGACCGCCTGGAGTGGGTTCTGGACTCGCTAGCGGATGAAATAGCGGCAATGGACTTTGAGGAAGACGACTTCCTTGATCTCGATACCGAGGCGCGTGAATGGGCTCTCAGTGAAGACCAGCTAAACGAGCGGTGGCGCCTGCAGCTAAAGAATCAGGCCTTAAACCTGCGACTTGCCGAGAAGTCCGCTGAAGAAATCGAGCCCACGCTGCGCAAGCGCTATACCAACCAACTGAATCGCGTTCAGCAATACAATGCACAGGATGCCTTCCAGATTTTTGCCAACTCGCTGACCGAGCTGTACGACCCGCACACAAACTATTTTTCTCCGCGTCGCTCCGAGAACTTCAACATAAATATGCGCCTTTCCCTTGAGGGCATTGGTGCAGTTCTGTCGCCGGAAGATGAGTACACGAGAGTAGCCCGCATCGTGCCCGCTGGGCCCGCCGATAAGCAGGGCGAACTGCAGCCCTCAGATCGCATTATCGCGGTTGGGCAAGGAGATAAAGGGCCGTTTGAGGATGTGATTGGCTGGCGGCTCGATGAAGTGGTTCAGCTCATACGCGGCCCGAAGGGCTCCACCGTTCGACTCCAGGTTTTACCGGCAAACTCCCCCGCAGGTGCGCAGGCGAAAACCATCCAGATCGTTCGCAATAAAGTAAAGCTCGAAGAGCAGTCTGCTCAAAAACGAATTCTTGAATTACCGCGCGGCGACGGCGAGAGCATTCGCGTCGGCGTGATCGATATTCCGACGTTCTACATCGATTTTGAGGCCATGCGCCGGGGCGATGAAAACTATAAAAGCACTACCCGTGATGTGAAGCTGCTTCTTGCTGAACTTCAGGATGAGGGCGTTGAGGGGATTATTGTCGACCTACGCAACAACGGCGGAGGCAGCCTGCAGGAAGCGAACGAGCTCACGGGTTTGTTTATAGAGTATGGGCCCACCGTTCAGATCCGCCATTCGTCCCGCCGCGTGTGGCGTGACGGCAAACGCCTGCGATCGGATTTCTATGACGGCCCATTAGTGGTGATGGTTAATCGACTGAGCGCCTCGGCCTCCGAGATTTTCGCCGGAGCTATCCAGGACTACGGGCGCGGACTGATCGTCGGTGACCGTACTTACGGTAAAGGCACGGTGCAGACAATGGTTCCCCTCACCGAAGGTCAGCTTAAGATCACTGAGAGCAAGTTCTACCGCATTTCCGGTGATAGCACGCAAAATCGTGGCGTTGTGCCAGACATCGATTTTCCATCGCTTTACGACCCGGACGAGATCGGGGAGTCCTCGCTGGATAACGCACTTGATTGGGACCAAATCAATGCGGTTCGTCATCGTCGCTACAGCAATATTGACGCGTTAGTCCCTCGCCTGGCAGAGATTTTCAGAGCACGAAGCGAGAAGAACCCTGAGTTCCGCTACCTGAAGGACCAGCTCGAAATTGCCGAAGAAAATCGCTCCATAGAGAGCATCTCTCTCAACGAAGCCGAACGGCAGCGGCAGCGCAAGGATCGTGAAGATCGATCCCTAGCCATCGAAAACAGACTTCGAGTCGCTCAGGGTAAGGAACCGGTCCCCAGTCTGGAAAAACTAGACGAGGCGAACGAGCAGGAAGCAAGCAGCGGCGTGGATGAAGATCAGCTGGTGGTGCAGGCCAACGATCTGGCTCATCAGGACGTATTGCTCACAGAGGCAGGTGCCATCCTGGTCGATGCCTTCTTAATGCAGAAGCAATCTTTTGCCTCGACGGTTCCACCATCGAGTTCGTCGCAGTCCCAGGAGTAGCGCCCAGGCAACAGCGACCCCCAGCCAATCGACCTGCGCGTCTGACAGCCCGGGCCCCCGGCCCGGCACCAGGGTCTGCATGACCTCGGTGACAGGAGCGAGCAGGAACAGCTCCAGTGGCGCGAATTTTCTGATGAGACCCAGCGCTAGTGTCGCCCCAAAAAACAGCACAGCGTGCAGATAGGTAAAGATAGAAAAACCGCCCAGCGGAAACGGCTCGGTCAGTAAGCGGTTCGGCGTCGCAGGTTCGACACTGTCACGCATCCGCGACCGATCCGCCGATTCAAGGGCAACCGGCGCCGTCGATGCATTCGCTGCCGCATCGGAGAATACGGTTGCGGCCGGCGCGGCGCGCCCTCCGGTCAAAAGCTTGTAGGCCGTAGCCCTTACCTCTACGGTCGCCAGACATCCAAACAGGATTCCCGCAACGATCCCCGTGCCCGCTATTGCTACCAGAGGGTAGCCAAGTCGTAGATACGGTAAAAAAGCCGTCGCCACTAGTAAAAGGCCGACGGCGAGCAAGACCTGTCGCGTCATAAGCCATCGCGGGTTTTCTTCGAGGGGACGCACCTGCAGCTTCGTAACAATCAGCGGCACGTCAGGCTTCTGTACCTGGATCTGGAAGGCGGCCGCACCGTCCGCGAAACGCCTGGGAAACTGAGCGCTGGTACAAAGTTCGTCGCCGGACTCGCCGATATCGTACAACTCATACTGACGGTCGAAGTCGAGTCGACCGTAACGTACGGACGCGAGAAAGGCGTTGGCGACGCCCGAAATCGGCGGATTCGCAAAGCAAAGTTCAAGCTCTAAAAATTGAGGCCCGCCAGTGACCCGGATCCATCGCGAGCCAAAATGAGTACTCTCGCCCGTGCCGGTCCATTGCGTGGCCTCACCATCTCGATGCTCCAGGGCCATACCGTCTGACAACACCCAAGCACCAGCCGGGCCCACGATACTCGTCCACGGGGCTGTTGGTAGGTGCGATGGAATCTGGCGGCTGATGACCAGAACGGCAATGCAATAGAGAAGCAGCAACATCCAGATCTGGGGCGCCAAGAAATAGCGCCTGGCAAGAGTTACCATTCCGCGTCAGCCAGCGCCGTACCAACGGAGCGTATCTGCCAGTTCTACGATCTTACCCACGATGATCAATGTCGGGGGTTGGGGACTCGTACTCTCCACAAGCTCGGCTGCGGTGGCCAGTGTGCCGGTTAACAGACGCTGATCAGGTGACGTTGCCCGTTCAACCAGCGCCAATGGGGTGTCTGGATCCCTTCCATGAGCAATGAGTTGCTCGCAGATGATCTTTAGGCCTACCAGCCCCATATAGAACACCAGGGTCTCCGTATCGCTGAGAAACTCCTCCCAGCGATGTTGCAGCTTGCCGTCTTTTGTATGACCTGTGACAAAGCGGACCGACTGCGCGTAGTCGCGGTGCGTGAGCGGAATGCCCGAGTAGCAGGCCGCGGCGTTGGCAGCGGTGATTCCAGGCACCACCTGAAAGGCAATGCCCTCACGAGCCAGCTCTTCGATCTCCTCGCCGCCGCGACCGAAGACGAACGGATCTCCACCTTTCAGCCGGGCCACCACCTTGCCCTCCTTCGCTAGGCTCACCAGGGTCTTGTTGATTGTCTCCTGGGGTACGCTGTGCTCAGAGCGCCGTTTGCCCACGTAGAGCTTCTGAGCATCTCGTCTCGCCATCGCAACGATCTCGGGATTCACCAGGCGATCATGCAGAACCACATCCGCGCGCTGTAGTAATCGCAGCGCCTTGAACGTCATGAGTTCCGGGTCTCCTGGTCCGGCGCCGATAAGATAAGCCTCGCCCGTCACCGAAGCCGTATTGTGGCTGAGCAGGTCGGCCAGCCTTTGCTCGGCGGCCTGCCAGCGGTTACTCAAAAGCAGCTGCGCGATCGATCCGTCTACGATGGATTCCCAGATGCGTCGCCGATCGTCTTCGCTGATCTCAGCGTCGCGAATCCGGTCTCGATAGGATCGACCGAAACGCGCAATTTCTGACGTGCCCATAGGCAAAATGGCTTCGATGCGCGCGCGGATGGAGCGGGCGACCGCGGGGCTTCCTCCGCTACTGCTGATAGAGACTGTCAACGGGGATCGGTCAACAATGGCGGGAAAAATAAAAGTGCAAAGATCCGGGTTGTCTACGACGTTTACCGGTAAGCCAAGGTGAGTAGCTTCGTTATGAACCGCTCGATTTACCTCGGGATCCGACGTCGCGGCGATTGCGAGAGCCGCACCCTTTAAATCGCCGGGCTCATAATCTCGCGAACGCCACATGAATTCATTCTGCTCGGCAAGAACAGAAAAGCGCGCATCTCGCTCCGGGGCAATGACTGTGAGCTGAGCTCCAGCCGAAAGCAGGTTTTCAGCGCGCCGGTATGCCACCGTACCGGCACCGACCAGCACCACGGGCTGCCCTCGTAAGCGAAGACTGATCGGCAGGTAGTCCATAGGCGCTTAGATTCGCAGGTACCTTAACCGTAAAGAAAGCGCCTAGCTTATGCTGATGCGCTCTCGGCCTCCCATGTAGGGCTGAAGAGCAGAAGGCACCGCGATGCTGCCATCTTGCGCCTGATAGTTCTCAAGGACCGCCACCAGGGTGCGCCCAATCGCCAGCGCCGATCCATTCAACGTGTGGATTAGCTCCGGTTTGCCGGTCGCTGGATTGCGCCAGCGGGCCTGCATGCGACGCGCCTGAAAGGTGCCGAAGTTGCTACAGGACGAGATTTCCCGGTACTTCTGCTGTCCCGGTAGCCAGACTTCGAGGTCGTAGGTTTTACGAGAACCGAAGCCCAGGTCTCCTCCGCACAGCAGAACTTTCTGATACGGCAGATCCAGTCGGCGCAGCACGGCCTCGGCCTGGCCCGTTAACTGCTCATGGGCCTCCTCGGACTGCTCCGGTCGAACCAGAAACACAAGCTCGACTTTTTCGAACTGGTGCTGGCGTATCATGCCCCGGGTATCGCGCCCGTAACTTCCGGCTTCGCTGCGAAAACACGCGCTGTGGCAGGCAAAACGCAACCCGTTCTCGCCGAGCTCGCTGTCTTCAAAAATACGATCGCGCGCAAAATTGGTGACCGGGACTTCCGCCGTCGGGATCAGGTAGTAGCCATGGTCGGAGTCGATCCGAAACAGATCATCTTCGAATTTTGGCAGATTCGAAGTGCCGAACAGGGAGTCGCTATTGACGATCACCGGGACATTGACTTCACGGCAACCAAACTCCTCGGTTTGCATATCGAGCATCAATTGCCCGAGCGCGCGATGCAGCCGCGCCAGTGGCCCGCTCAGGACCGTAAATCTGGATCCAGTGATTTTGCCGGCCATCTCGGCGTCGATACCGCCCAGGGCCATACCCAGATCGACGTGGTCTTTGGCCTCAAAGTCAAGCGTGGTCGGCTCGCCCCAGCTTTCGAGGACGACATTCGCTTCTTCGTCTTTTCCCGGGGGTACGCTGGGGTCCGGGATGTTCGGGACCCCGGCCAGAAGGTCCTGCATGTCCTGTTGGGCTTGTTCTGCTTCCCGCTGTGCGTCTTCAAGCTGACGGGCGATGTGTTCCAGAGCCTCGCTGACTTGTGCTTTGGCTTCGTCGACCGATTTACCCTCAGCCACGAGCTGGCCGATCTTCTTGCTGGCTGTCTTGCGCTCACTCTGAAGGCTCTGGGCGCTCACATCGGCGGCCTTTCTCCGGGAATCCAGCGCGGTGAATCCCTCTACGTCAAACTCAAATCCACGTATCGCCAGGGCCTCAGCGGTTCCCGCGGGATCATTGCGAACCTGTTTTAAATCCAGCATTTTTAATCCTTACCAGCCGCGGCGCCTTTGCGGCCGCTCGTTTTGTTACCGAAGGGCGTATTTTGCCAGAGAGCGCTACGGATCATCCGACAGTGGGCGCACAAATTATGCGAAAAATGATGGCCCTGGATCAGGGCTTGCTGCGATTGGCAAGGTGGGAAAAAAACTGCGCGGGGCGAGAAACTGCTGTTCTGGTCGGTGCCTGCGAACACGTTCGGCCAGGACCCGCGCACCCTTTTGGATGAACTTCACATGAACTCCGCATGCACCTGCCACATGCAATATGCGATCTTCACGTGAAAGCCACCCGAGCCCCACCTGACGCTCAGCTCACTGACAATTCACCCTTAGCTCACTAGGTTTCTTACGATCCATACACCGACTGCTGCAGCGATGACGCAGCTTGCGGTCGTACCCAGGGCATAGGCCAGTGCAAGACTTGCAGACTCACGTTCCCATAGCTCTACAGTCTCAATCGAAAAGGTCGAGAACGTGGTAAATGCCCCTAAAAACCCCACCATGAAAATGCTGCGAATGTCCGGATGGAGCTGAGCCCGCTCGATAAGTACAAACACCATCCCCATAAGCAATGACCCGCTGACGTTTATCAGTAGAGTGCCTAGGGGCCAGGATCCGTGCCAAATCTCACGCACATAACTACCGACCCAGTAGCGAGCCAGGGCTCCGGCAGCTCCTCCCAGAGCAATGGAAAAAACATGATGCATGGCGGGATGATGAAATCGCTATTGTACGAGTGAGCTGACGAAGGCGCAAAATTGTGGGCCTAAAACGACGCATGTGAGCATGAGAGGCCGCATCAGTGAACTCAATCACCGTACCTCTGGTCGTCGGCTTGATCGTTGAGCCGGCGAAGCTCATCAAGCCTCTCTTTTATCTTCGCCTCCAGACCCCGATCCGTTGGTTGGTAGAGAGAAACAGACTGCAGCGTTTGAGGAAAATAGTTTTCACCAGCGGCAAATGCCCCCGGCTCATCATGCGCATAGCGATAGTCGGCGCCGTGCCCCTCGGATCGCGCAAGTTCAGTGGGTGCGTTGCGCAGATGCATAGGCACGGGTTGACTACCACTTTCTTTGGCCAGCTTCTGCGCCGCTTTGAAGGCTTCGTAGACCGCATTGCTCTTGGGTACGCAGGACAAATAGACGACCGCCTGTGCGAGGCTAAGCTCTCCTTCGGGGCTGCCCAACCGTTCCATGACCTGCCACGCATCCATCGCCAACTGCAGGGCTCGTGGGTCTGCGTTGCCGATGTCTTCACTGGCCATACGGACTACGCGCCGGGCGACGTACAGCGGATCACACCCCCCGTCGAGCATACGACATAGCCAATAGAGTGCAGCGTCTGGTGAGCTCCCACGAACGGACTTATGCAATGCAGATATCTGATCGTAAAAGTCATCTCCGCCCTTATCGAAACGCCGGGGCACATCGGCGAGCAGGTGCTCAAACTCCTCTTCGCCGAGCTGGCCCTTCTCGTCGGCCAGCGCTGTGGCCAACTCAACCAAGTTTAAAGCACGTCTTGCATCTCCGTCGGCGCTCAGCGCAAGTTGGGTAGTCTGCGTGCTGCTCAGCTGCAACGAGACACGCTTCGCACCTTTATCGATCACCGACACTAAATTGTCAGTCGTGAGCGCATTGAGTCGATAGACACGAACCCGCGAGAGCAGCGCGTTGTTGAGTTCAAAGGCGGGGTTTTCGGTTGTGGCCCCGATAAGAATCAACGTGCCGTCTTCCACGTAGGGCAAAAAGGCATCTTGCTGTGCTTTGTTGAAGCGATGGATCTCATCAATAAACAAAACCGCCTGGCGTCCAGCACTTCGATCTCGTTGAGCAATCTCGACAGCGTTTCGAATGGCCTTAACACCATCAGTCACCGCAGAAAGTGCGAGTAGTTGCGCATTGGCACGCTCACACAACATCATCGCAAGCGTCGTTTTGCCAACTCCGGGTGGCCCCCAGAACAGCATCGAATGCAGTGTTCGTCGCTCCAGGGCGACGGCCAGCGGAGCGCCGTCGTCGAGCAGGTGAGACTGACCTACAAACTCACCAGGTGCACCGGGGCGCAACCGCGCCGCGAGAGGCACATACGCATCGCCTGGATTCTGGGATGCTGACGTGTCCCTGGATTGCGCAGGCAACTCGGGAAAAAGCTCGTCATTCATCGATTCAGAGCGAGCTGTCGAAGACCTCAACACCGTCGGGCGGGATGAACTCGAAATCAGAGACTTCAAGCGAAGATGCATCGTCTTGCGGGGCCAACTCAATAACGATTTGCTGTGCGCTGCGATCAACGATTTCGATTCCAACCAGTTTGTCGTCGCTCAGAGTCAGTTCCAGAGAGACAAAACCCGCCTGAGCGTACTGGGGTAGCAGGCGATAACGCCCCTCCTCCACCCGGCTGACGCTGAACCGGGAACTCAGCCGGTCTGCATCACCGGTGAGGACTTCGAGCGCATTCAGATCCTGGCTTTCAGAAACCGGTCGTCGAGTGGCCGTACCTAGGTCGATGTCGTAGTGCCACAACGACTCGCTATCCACGATGATCTCCTGCTGGTCTGGGTCGGAAATCTCCCAGCGAAAAAAGTGGGGACGCAGTGCTTTGTAGTGTCCCGACGACTCCTCTACCAATTCCCCCTGCTCGTCAAAAAGGCGCTGTTCGAAGTGTCCCATCACACGATCGTTCTTAGTTAAAGCCTTCCACAGATCTTCATCCGCGTTTGTAGCGCTGACGAACAAAGCGGCCGTTGAGATCGCAAAAAGCAAAAGTAACCGGCGGCACACTTTTGCCACCCGATGATTTACCACCTCGCTCAACTGATGCGCTATTGGCGCAGCGAAAGACTGAGCAGCCCACTCGGATCGATGTAGGGGTAGATGCAATAGTCGAAAATAGTTCATCAGAAGCTTATTCAATAAGTCTTGGACTCGCGCAAAGCATGCGGTTCGTGAGCTGCCCTAACCCTCGACCGGCGGAGGCGCCAGCACTTCGCGTTGGCCATTGGTCCCCATTTCTGAAACGACGCCAGCTGTTTCCATAGCCTCGATTAATCTCGCCGCCCGGTTGTAGCCAATTCTCAGTTTGCGCTGAACACTGGAGATAGATGCCCTTCTACTTTGAGTCACGTAGTGTACGGCTTCGTCGTATAAAGAATCGGACTCGCTATCTTCATCGGAAGTTCCCGACTGCAGTTCCGCTGCCGTGACCGGTGTAGTGCTGCCCTCGTCCAGAAGACCATCGATGTAGGTGGGCTCACCGCGTCGTTTCCAATCCGCCACAACTCTGTGGACCTCATCGTCAGACACAAACGCACCGTGTACCCGGGTCGGGAGCCCGCTACCCGGTGGCAGGTACAGCATATCGCCATGACCGAGGAGCTGTTCCGCACCACCCTGGTCAAGGATGGTTCTGGAATCGACTTTCGAGCTGACCTGAAACGCGATGCGCGTCGGTATGTTGGCCTTTATCAATCCAGTGATTACATCTACCGAAGGACGCTGAGTGGCCAGTATCAGATGAATGCCTGCAGCGCGCGCCTTCTGAGCTATCCGAGCGATCAGTTCCTCCACTTTTTTACCGACTATCATCATCATGTCGGCAAATTCATCAATAACGACGACGATGGCTGGCAGGGCTTCGAGATCCGGGCACTCCTGCTCGTCTACCGGAGTCATCGACAGCGGGTCCGGCGCCCAAAGTGGATCTTTCATCGATTGACCAGCCTTCTCAGCATCGCGAATCTTGCGATTGAAACCCGCGAGGTTGCGCACGCCCAGCGCAGCCATCAACTTGTAGCGACGCTCCATTTCAGCCACGCACCAGCGCAGCCCGTTCGCTGCGTCCTTCATATCGGTAATGACCGGAGTCAACAGATGCGGAATCCCGTCGTAGACGGACAGCTCCAGCATTTTTGGATCAACCAGAATCAGGCGCACGTCCTGGGGCGTTGACTTATAGAGCAGGCTTAACAACATGGCATTAACGCCCACGGACTTTCCGGAGCCGGTCGTACCCGCGACTAGTAAGTGCGGCATTCTCGCCAGATCGGCGACGACAGGCTGGCCCGAGATATCATGTCCCAGAGCGAGGGTCAGTGCCGAGGGAGATTGATCGAACGCTCTCGACGCAAGTACCTCGCGAAAGTTCACAATCTCTCGATGCTCATTGGGAATCTCGATGCCGACAACGCTCTTGCCCGGAATCACCTCGACCACACGAACCGAAATTACAGCAAGCGAGCGCGCAAGATCTTTAGCGAGATTCGAGATTCGAGATACCTTCACCCCAGCGGCAGGCTGGATTTC
The DNA here is from genome assembly GCA_039111155.1 of Pseudomonadota bacterium. Taxonomy (GTDB): domain Bacteria; phylum Pseudomonadota; class Gammaproteobacteria; order Pseudomonadales; family Halieaceae; genus Congregibacter. Next base: position 91,222 of record JBCCPL010000009.1, read on the forward strand.
GAAACGGGTAATCACCGGACCGGGATAAACGGCGGCAACCTCGGCGGTGACACTGAAATCGGCAAGCTTAAGCTCGAGCAGCTTCGAAAGCGTTTCCAGCGCCTCTTTCGAGTAACCCAGTGTCGGGTCCTTAGTCTGCTCATCGAGCAGTTCAAGAGGTGGGACCTCGCCGCTGATCGGTGCATCGAACAGAGGTACCTGCCGCTCTCGTTCTGCGCGGTCCGAGGTTTCGGCCGGAGCCTTCAGCGGCTTTATCTTGGGTGGTTTACGCTTTTTTTCTTTTTCAACGTGATGCTCAATGACTTGCTTACGAGCTTCTAACTGCCTCTCCCGCGCACGTCTGTCGCGAAGATCATCGATAAAGCGCACGCAAAACGCATATCCATGGTCAATCCCAGTGAGAGTCAGGGCGCCAAGGCGGTCCATCAGGCGCAGCCAGCTTAAGTCGGTGAAGATAGTAATGCCGAACAAAAAAACCGCAGCGAGCAATAAACGCCCGCCAAATGCACTGAAGGCCTCTCGTACCGCCTGTCCTACAGAGTAGCCGACAATACCGCCAGACCCTTGCGGTAACGCGCCGTCGGTGCCCATATTGAGGAACACCAGGGCGGTGCCCGAAGCCATCACCAGTATCAGGCCGATGAGCCGTAGGCCAAGTGCGGCACCGGAGAACGCAGATGGATCTTCGCGATCCGCAAACAGCACCCCGGCCCTGTAAGCCAGCATTAGTGGAAACAAATAGGCCAGATAGCCGACCAGCGAAAAAAACACGTCCGCCAACCACGCTCCTGCGGGACCTCCCAGGTTACGAACGGGCGAACCATTCCCGGTCGCAGACCAACCTGGATCGCTGCCGGTGTAGGTCAACAAGCTCACCAGCAAATAAGCGCAAGCGGCAGCGAGCGCGATGAGGAGACCTTCCTTCCAGCGCGGAGATATCAACGTCTGTTCCCCAGCCTGCTGCTTCGCCATGATGGACACTCTGGTATTTACCATGTGAGTTTGTCGATGTTTATCAGGATATTCAATAGCTTAAGGAGATTTCCTTAAAAGGATTTGATCTTTGCCCGGTTGCATCAGGTGGATTACCATGGCGAGCTTTTTACAGATGGCGACCAACGTTGAATACACAGCATCACAGACTCATTATTCTGGGCTCGGGGCCAGCCGGCTACACAGCGGCCGTCTACGCGGCTCGTGCCAACCTCAATCCGGTGGTTATTACCGGCATGCAGCAGGGCGGACAGCTCACCACCACAACCGAGGTTGAAAATTGGCCCGGCGGCTCCGCGGACTTGCAAGGACCCGGGCTCATGCAGGATATGCTGGCCCACGTAGAGCGCTTCGGAACAAGCGTGATATTCGATCACATCGAGTCCGTAGATCTCAGCAGTCGACCTTTCACTTTGCGGGGGTCGAACCAGTATTCCTGCGATTCGCTGATTATTGCCACTGGCGCGTCCGCTCAATACCTTGGGTTGGCGAGCGAGCAACATTTTCTTGGCAAAGGCGTGAGTGCCTGTGCTACCTGCGATGGCTTTTTCTACCGAAACAAACGCGTTGCGGTCATAGGGGGCGGTAACACCGCGGTAGAAGAAGCACTCTATCTGGCTAATCTCGCTGAAAAAGTCGTGCTCGTGCACCGTCGAGATAGTCTCCGAGCTGAAAAAGTACTTCAAGACCGCCTGTTCGCGCGTGCAGAAGAGGGCAAAGTGGAGTTGCACTGGGACCATGTGCTGGATGATGTTCTGGGTGACGACTCAGGTGTGACCGGTATGCGCATCAAGCACGTCGGCACCGGCGTCGCAAAGGAAATAGACCTCGCAGGTGTATTCATTGCGATCGGGCACAAGCCGAACACCGATATTTTCTCTGGCCAACTCCAGATGGAGGGTGGATACATTAAGGTGCACAGTGGGTTAGAAGGGAATGCGACTGCTACCAGTGTGCCCGGCGTGTTTGCAGCGGGGGACGTGGGGGACCATGTTTATCGCCAGGCGGTGACGTCCGCGGGGTTCGGTTGCATGGCCGCACTCGATGCGGAGAAGTACCTGGATGAAATCGCCGAGGCTGCGTAGCCTACATTGCGCTTTCCTGCTGTTCTGAATCCGGGCGACAATTTCCCGCCAACGCACACCGCGCTGACTGAACCCAACGGTCTCCTCGCGATAGGCGGATCCCTGACTCAGGACACCCTGTTGCGTGCCTATCAGCGCGGGATCTTCCCCTGGTTCGAAGAACCCCAGCCTGTTCTTTGGTGGACGCCCGACCCACGGGCCGTGTTGTTCGTTGATGAACTTCACCTGTCTCGCTCGTTAAAGAAAACCATGCGGCGCGAATGCTACCGCTTAACGTTCGATGAGGCGTTTCCTCGCGTACTGGACGCCTGTGCCGAGCCTCGAATGGGACAGGGTGGAACATGGATAGGCACAGAGATGCGTCGCGCATACATCGGGCTGCACAAGGCTGGCTGGGCACATTCCGTCGAAGTCTGGGAAGACGAAAGCCTTATTGGAGGTTTGTATGGCGTGTGCCTTGCCAACAGCTTTTTCGGCGAAAGCATGTTTTCCCGAAGGAGTGATGCGTCCAAGATTGCGATGGCCGCATTGATAGTCACCCTGGGCAGTAAAGGAGTCGATATGGTGGATTGCCAGGTCGAGAGTGAACACCTCAGCAGCCTGGGAGCTCGGTTGATTCCCAGAGATCAGTTCGAACACCTGCTCATCAATGCAGCTCAGCGTAGCTTCGAGCCCGCTCACTGGTCAGCCCCTGCTTCGACCTGTAAAGAACTGGTGCAGATGCTGCCTAAATGAGGCACACAGCGGATTCTGTGCACCGCATCACAATGTAATTGCGACACATGCAGGCATTGCCGCTTAGGAGTACACTTACGTGAGTTTGTGGTCCTTGGGGGGCGACACCAAGTTTTGAAACAGGAGGTTTGTGAGCCCTTGACCGGGCCGAAAGCCATGCTGATTGAGCGGGACATGGGTCAGTCGCTTTCCTCGCTTGAGCAGGCTATCCAGCCGCCGAGCCGCCAACTGCAGAATGAAAACCGGGCGTCGTCACGTAGGAGGCCCGAGCTGCATAGTGCGCAGATCGGCTATCAGGCTGACACCTTCCCTGCACTTGCACTAAACGCAGTGCTTACTGTCTGAGTCATGACCTCATCACTACGCGACCTGAAGGTCTACACCACGTATCCGCACCGTTGCAGTTATCTGGACGGTGAGGAAGCCACTACCCTTTTCATCGATCCACGACAATCGGTGGATCAAGCTCTCTATACAAACCTGTCGCTGCTCGGTTTCAGACGCAGCGGAAATCACATTTACAGGCCGCACTGCAGCCATTGCAGCGCGTGCGTGCCCGCGCGAATTCCCGTTCAGGAGTTTAAACATCGACGCGGGCACAAGCGTTGCCTGCGACGGAATCAGGACCTTGAGGTCACGGTAAAACGCAGCATCTCCGGAGATGAGTGCTACGGGTTATATGATCGTTACATACGTGTTCGCCATGCCGACGGCGACATGTATCCGCCGGATAGAGATCAGTTCGATTCATTTTTGAACGATCCCTGGGGATGCACGGAGTATGTTGAGTTCAGAGTGTCCGGACGCCTGGTGGCAGTAGCGGTAGTCGACATCATGCTTGACGGGCTTTCAGCCATCTATACCTTCTACGATCCCGATGAGGAGGCGCGAAGCCTCGGCCGCTACGCGATCCTCTGGCAGGTGGAACATTGCAGGGATCATGGCCTTCCTTACGTTTATCTCGGTTACTGGATCCAAAACTGCCGAAAGATGGCCTACAAAGCCGATTATCGCCCGCTTGAATTTCTCACCAACAATCAGTGGCAGCGTGGTGATGACAACCTAATCGCTGTCGGATAACCGGCAAGTCTTCTCTGGTTCTGCAAACTGAATTGCGGCAGAATGCGCGCTCGAATTTTAACGGCCAGGCTTCGAGGTCAGCGGCACCGATGTGAAACCAGAAACCTGACTCTCGTCGATCGGGTGATAGCGTGGGCTCGAAACGAGTGGGCAGGTCAGTTCTTTCTATGCATGAGCGTATAAGCCCGCGAGGCGAATAAGACCAGCAGCTCTTCGCTGTCCGCATTTCTTAAGGCTGGTAGATAAGTCCCGCTTACGTTCATGCGGGTGGGAATGATCGAAGTGGAGTCGACTTAAACAGGACCGACCCGAGCAAGTCTAATAAGGCAGGACCTAAACAAGCAGGAATGGCACAAATAGGAATGGCATAGGTAGGAATGGCAAAAGAAGATCAAATAGAGATGGAAGGTGAGGTTGTTGACACCCTGCCTAACACGACTTTTCGAGTGAAGCTTGAAAACGGGCACATAGTGACAGCCCATATCTCGGGAAAGATGCGAAAAAACTACATCCGCATCCTTACTGGCGATAAAGTGCGCGTCGAACTCACGCCTTACGATCTGAGCAAAGGGCGAATCACATACCGAGAACGGTAGAAAACCCTAGGCCCGCAAAATAAACCACGGGCCTTTATAAAACCTTACAAAACCTCAGTTCCTAAGCTCTTAGGTTAAAAGAGCTTCGTTCTCTTTGGCCGCTTCATCTTCAGCGGCCGTAACATCCAGCCCATCACCGGCGCTGTTCAGCCGAACTAGCGCAGTCCCTCCCTTGCTCGCCAGCGGACCAAACAGAACAAGTTCGGCTAGTGGTTTCTTGATGTGCTCCTGAATGACACGGTCCATAGGACGCGCGCCCATGTGCTTGTCGTAGCCTTTTTCAACAAGCCACAATCGCGCATCTTCATCAACATCGATCGTAATCCGCTTCTCATCGAGCTGACCCTGAAGTTCTGCCAGGAATTTGTCCACCACGGTGAGGATGATGTCCTCGCCCAGTGGCTCAAACTGGATCACGTTGTCCAGCCGGTTACGGAACTCGGGCGTGAACATCTTAGTGATTGCCTCCATGCCATCTGTGCTGTGATCCTGGGTCGTGAAACCAATGGAGCGCCGACTAATGGATTCCGCACCGGCGTTTGTGGTCATGATCAGAATGACATTGCGGAAATCCGCTTTCCGACCATTGTTGTCGGTGAGCGTTCCGTGATCCATCACCTGCAGCAGCAAATTGAACACCTCGGGATGGGCTTTTTCGATCTCGTCGAGCAGCACGACAGCATGCGGGTGCTTGGTTACTGCATCGGTGAGCAGACCACCCTGGTCAAAGCCGACATACCCAGGGGGAGCCCCGATCAGGCGGGACACGGTGTGTCGCTCCATGTATTCCGACATGTCGAAACGTATGAGCTCGAGACCAAGTATTTTTGCAAGCTGACGAGTGACTTCCGTCTTGCCGACACCCGTCGGTCCCGCCAACAGGAACGATCCGATGGGCTTCTCCCCACCGCGAAGACCTGCCCGGGCCAGCTTGATAGATGTGGCAAGGCTCGTGACAGCGTTATCCTGACCGAACACAACCATCTTCAGGTTGTTCTCAAGCTTTCTGAGCACCTCTTTGTCATTCTGACTCACGGACTTGGGCGGAATACGAGCGATCTTGGCAACGGTTGCCTCAACATCGTGCTTACCCACAACCTTCTTTCGCTTGGACGGTGGCTGCAACTGCTGGAACGCACCAGCTTCATCGATCACATCGATAGCCTTGTCCGGAAGGAACCGATCCGTGATGTATCGATTGCTGAGATCCGTCGCCACGCGAAGAGCCTGATCCGTGTATCGCAAGCCGTGATGTTCCTCAAACCGCGATTTGAGTCCCTTGAGTATCTTGTACGCGTCCTCTGTGCTGGGCTCCAGCACATCTATCTTCTGGAACCTGCGGCTCAGCGCTTTGTCCTTGTCGAAAATGCCACGGTATTCCTGGAATGTGGTCGAACCGATGCAACGGAGCTTGCCTGAGGTGAGCAGAGGCTTGAGCAAATTTGATGCATCCATAACACCACCAGAAGCGGCACCTGCCCCAATGATGGTGTGAATCTCATCGATAAACAGAACCGCGCCCTCACGCCGTTTCAGCTCAGCCAGCAGCCCCTTGAATCGCTTCTCGAAGTCGCCCCGGTATTTTGTGCCAGCCAGGAGAGCCCCCAGATCCAGCGAATAAACAATCGATTCCTGCAGAAGTTCCGGAACTTCGCCGTCTTCGATGAGCTTGGCCAGCCCCTCGGCAATCGCTGTTTTACCGACGCCTGATTCGCCAACAAGCAAAGGATTGTTCTTGCGCCTTCGCGCCAATACCTGGATAACCCGCTCAACCTCCTGCGTACGACCAATCAGAGGATCGATGCGGCCTTCGCGCGCTTCTTCGTTGAGGTTGGTTGCAAACGCATCCAGAGGGTTCTTCTCGCCCTCCTCCGGTGCCTGCTCAGTACCGGTCGTCTCACGCTCGGCGTCCCCGTCCTCCGAATTGTCTTCGACTTTGGATATCCCGTGGGTAATGAAATTCACCACGTCCAGGCGCGAAATTCCCTGGGTCTTTAAAAAGTAGACGGCCTGGGACTCCTGCTCCGAGAAGATAGCGACGAGCACGTTGGCCCCCGTCACTTCGCTTCTGCCGGAACTCTGGACATGAAACACAGCCCGCTGCAAGACCCGTTGGAAACCTAGAGTCGGCTGGGTCTCGCGATCCTGCTCTTCTTCCGGAATCAGGGGCGTCGTGGAATCGATAAACTCCACGAGATCACCGCGGAGCGCTGTGATTTCTGCACCACAAGCCTTAAGGACGCGTATCGCGTCGTTGTTATCGAGCAGCGCGAGCAGGAGGTGCTCAACCGTCATAAACTCGTGTCGCCGTGTCCTTGCAGCTCGGAACGCATCGTTCAACGTGTGTTCAAGCTCTTTACTCAGCATGCGGTATCTCCCACGCGTTCAAACTTGGAGCGAAACCGAAAACGGCTCGCCGTTACCCAGGGCCTGCATCAACTCTCAGAAGCTTCTATCTCGCATAAAAGCGGATGTTGATGATCCCTGGCGTACTGATTCACCTGTGCAGACTTGGTCTCCGCAATGTCCTTGGTGTAGATCCCACAAACACCGCGTCCCTGGGTGTGTACCGTCAACATGACCTGCGTGGCCTGCTCCCGGTTCATCTTGAAAAAAGTCTCGAGAACCTCGACGACAAACTCCATGGGGGTGTAGTCGTCATTGATCAAAATAACCTTATACAAAGGAGGCTTTTTGACCTGAGGCTTGGTCTCCTCAAGAAGAAGACTTCCATCTCCCTCGCGCTGGTCTTCCTGGTCCTTACTCAATCGAACACTAGTCGATGCTGTTGGCCGCAACTGACTCATCTGCCCCCTTACGCTGCCTGCGCTACCTGCGCCTTACGCCTTGAATTCAAGTCCTTACACCGCTCTCGCACAGATCTGTGTGTCTTAGCTTCTGCTGAGAGTACGACACCAGAGCACCGGTCGGATCGTTTGCAAGGTGATTATAGAACTCTGACCTATCCGGTTGTTAGCAAGATCGATGATCTTCGCCCGACGATCAACTCATGAAGCACGAATCTATCTATCGCGCTCATCGCGCCGTTCACGCCTATCCTGCCCACCAATGAATCGAAGAACGACGGCGTACCGCTGGCACCGTCGCCCTTCGCTCGATTCTGGCGTGAGCCTCTGGACGTGATGGTCGTGCAGTTCCATCTGCACTTACTTACGCGTCCTCACACGTCCTCACACGTCCTTACTCGTCCTTACGCGTCACATGGCTTCAACTATTTTTTCACCAAACCCTGAGCAGCTAACAAGCGTCGCACCCTCCATGAGACGCTCGAAATCGTAGGTCACAGTGCCATGCTGAATAGCGCCATTCATACCATCGATAATCTTGTCAGCAGCTTCGTTCCATCCCATGTGCCTGAGCATCATTTCGGCAGAGAGAATCAGAGATCCAGGATTTACCTTGTCCTGACCCGCGTATTTGGGCGCAGTTCCATGCGTTGCTTCAAACAGGGCGACCGTGTCCGAAAGATTCGCCCCGGGGGCGATACCGATGCCGCCGACCTGGGCAGCGAGGGCGTCAGACAGGTAATCACCGTTCAGGTTCAGAGTTGCAACTACCGAATACTCCTTTGGCCGCGTCAGCACCTGCTGCAGCATTGCATCGGCAATAACGTCTTTGATGACAATTTCGTTACCGTTGTTTGAGTTCTTGATCGCCACCCAGGGCCCGCCGTCAATCAAAGCGCCACCGAATTCATTGATCGCTAACTCATAACCCCAGTCACGAAACGCTCCTTCTGTGAACTTCATGATGTTGCCTTTGTGCACCAGCGTCACAGACGGCAGGTCCTGATCGATTGCGTACTGGATGGCCTTTCGAACCAGCCGCTGCGTACCCTCGGCAGATACTGGTTTGATCCCTATGCCGACGTTCTCAGGAAAGCGGATCTTGGTGGCGCCCATTTCATTGATGATGAAGTCGACGACCTTTTGCGCTTCGGCCGAATCAGCCTCATATTCAATCCCCGCGTAGATGTCCTCCGAGTTCTCTCGGAAGATCACCATATTGCAATCACCCGGGTTTTTGACCGGAGACGGGACGCCTTCGAACCAGCGCACTGGGCGCAAGCATGTGTACAGATCGAGTTCCTGTCGGAGGGCGACGTTCAACGAGCGAAACCCGCCCCCTACCGGAGTCGTCAGCGGACCTTTGATGGCGACTGAGTATTCCTTGATGGCTTCTAAGGTCTCTTGCGGGAACCAGTCGCCTTCGTACAGTTCAGCCGCCTTTTCTCCCGTGTAGATCTCCATCCAGGAGATTTTTCGCTGACCTCCGTAGGCTTTGCTGACGGCGGCATCTACGACGCTGATCATGACCGGGCTTATATCGACGCCGATGCCATCGCCTTCGATGTAGGGAATGACCGGATTGTCAGGTACATTGAGGCTGTTGTCGGCGTTAACCGTTATTTTCTCCCCGGTTTGGGGCACTTTTATGTGTTGGTATCCCATCGATACGCTCCAGTCTGATGTGACTACTTAGTGTCATCTTAGTGTCATCGGTCTCTGCCCCTTGCTCGCCACGGTCAGTGCGCGATCGAAAGGCCAGAGCATTACGTTGTTACCTACGCGATTGGTCAGTTCCGCGACGGCAACATGGATTTCGGGGAGAGCGTCGGCAACTCGTTCTCGGAAGGCACAATCTGCACATTCAGCCGGAGCACCCAGTCATGGACCGCCAAACCGAACTCCTGAAAGCATTCGATGCATTCAGCGTTCATAGCAACAGGCTAATCCGGCGTAATCCGGGTGAGCAAGTCGCGGTGTGAGCGACCATCCCGGCCGCCATCCGAAGCACTCTTGCACCCGTTCCTATTCCTGTTCCTGCGCCCGTTCTTGCGCCTATATTTCAGCCTGTTTAAGCCTGTACTGCAGGCTATATTGCTGCCGCTAGCCTCTACTAAAGCCTCTGGACCAGGCGACAAAACTCGTCTTACCTGGTCTTGGCACAAAGGTTACGACCGAGCAATCCACTGACCGATGAACGATCAACGTGATGCAGTCAATGAGACGCTTTGAAGTTCCGGTTGGTTCCACGCAGTGTTGGTGCGCCGCTTTATAACGACCGAATAGCTTCCCCCAGAAAGGGACTAGTCTACCAAACCGATGCGTCGCCTGCTGCAATTCCAGGCCGTGTTCCCGTGCGATACTTAAGCCCGTGAGGGTCCGTGTCAGCCGTAGCGACTCCGCTGCGGTACATCGAAAACAAACGCACCCGGAAAAGCAAGCCAACCACAACTACATGCCAGCCGCGACACTCATTCTGTTCAACAAACCATTCCGAGTTCTGAGCCAGTTCACCGATTCAAGGGGACGGGCCGCACTAAAGGATTACCTACCGCAAACAGATATCTATCCTGCGGGTCGCCTGGACTACGACTCGGAGGGACTGCTACTGCTTACCAACAGCGGGAAACTTCAGGCTCGCATCACGCAACCCAACACCAGAACCTGGAAGCGTTATCTGGTGCAGGTCGAGGGACTCGCGACCCCGCAGCAGCTTCAGCAATTACAACGGGGAGTGATCCTGAAAGACGGTATGACCCGCCCCGCGCGAGCACGGCTTATCGAAGAGCCGAGCCTATGGCCACGAACTCCTCCGATACGGTATCGCCAGCATGTTCCCACGCAATGGTTGTGTCTCGAGATCACCGAGGGTCGGAACCGACAGGTTCGTCGAATGTGTGCTGCAGTGGGTTTGCCGGTTTTGCGCCTGGTGCGATCGGCCGTGGGCGACTGGGAGCTCGGTAACCTTGAGCCGGGGCAATTTCGCCAGCTGCGAGTTCACGTGCCTGGCCGAGCCTGCAGGGATTCTGGAACCGGTGTAACAAGCCGTCACGGTGGCCGGCGTCGTCACTGAGACTTGCTTGTCTGATCGATCTGATAAAATGTGGGGCTGTCCAGTACCGATAGTGCGTCCCCTTGCTTTCTGATCCATCCCATCCTTCATCGTCTCCAGGTCGCGGCCGAGTCATAGTCGGCATGTCTGGGGGTGTGGACTCATCCGTCGCGGCCCTGCTCCTGCTCGAAGCTGGTTATCAGGTCGAGGGACTTTTCATGAAAAACTGGGAAGAGGACGACGGAACCGAATATTGCACAGCGAAAGAGGACTACGCGGATGCGAAGTCTGTTGCCAGCCAACTGGGCATAAAGCTGCACGCAGCGAATTTCTCGGCAGAATACTGGGATGATGTATTCGAGCATTTTCTCTGCGAATACAAGGCGGGTCGAACCCCCAATCCGGACATACTTTGCAATCGCGAAATTAAATTCCGAGCTTTCCTGGACTACGCAAAAGCCCTGGGTGCCGCTTTTATCGCAACCGGCCACTATGCGCGAATCGGTATGAAAGATGGCCGCGCATCCCTACTGAAAGGCACGGATGACTCCAAGGATCAAAGCTACTTCTTGCATGCCGTGAGTCATACGAGTCTCGCCTGCGCCATGTTCCCTTTAGGCTCGCTTGAAAAGACAGAAGTGCGCAGACTCGCGGCTGGGGCCGGCTTTCGGACCCATGACAAGAAAGACTCAACTGGCATTTGCTTCATTGGTGAGCGCCGCTTCGCTGATTTCCTGAAGCGGTATGTGCCCGCGCATCCCGGCCCCATCGTGACCGGCGACGGTGAGGTTATCGGCAAACATCAGGGGCTCATGTACCACACCATTGGGCAACGTCAGGGGCTTGGCATTGGTGGGCTTGCGGCTCGCAGTGATCTGCCGTGGTACGTCGCTGGTAAGGACCTCGAGCGAAACAGGCTGTTGGTCGTCCAGGGTAATGATCATCCCGCTCTATTTTCCTGCACGTTGTGCATGGAGCCGCCCTTCTGGATCGAAGAACGTGCTCCCGAGTTACCACTTAGATGTATGGCAAAGGTGCGCTACCGCCAGCCCGAACAACCCTGCACAGTGGTATGGAATGGGGGTTCGCATCGAGTGCAGTTTGATGCGCCTCAACGGGCGGTCACTCCCGGGCAGTCGGTGGTTTTTTACAACGGGGATCGCTGCCTTGGTGGCGGAGTTATTGAAGCCGCACTTTCCGACGAGGCACTCGCCGCATGAATCAGCAGCAACAGCAGGTGGTTGCCCTGGCGGGGATTGCTCAGGCAAGTCGCATAATTGATCAGATTTCGAAAACGGGCAGTTTTCCGTCGGTATTTCTGGAATCTTCAATCAATTCGCTTTTCGTTTTTGACATGGACAGTGCCGAGGATCTTTTCGATGGTCTGGCGGGCATTCGCCTCGGCCTTCAGAATCTTTGCGTGTTGCTGGCCAATCAGACCGAAAAGGAACAGCGCGATGCCGTACGCTACTTCTTCAATATATTGTTTCTTGAAAAGCAGTTTGCTGGCGACACAAAGTTGCAGGGTACCGTACGCGATCGCCTGCAGCACGCCAGTTTTAAAGCGGAGCACTTCTCCGGAAATGTACGCGAGGTCTGCCATAACGTGGCTGGCATCTACCAGGACACATTCAGCAAGCTCCCCCGGCGAGTAAAGATTACCGGCAGTGCGCAACATCTTGAGAATTCCGATAACGCCGATGTGGTCCGCAGCTTGCTCCTCGCAGGCGTGCGATCCGCCTTCCTGTGGCGCCAACTCGGAGGCCGGCGGTGGAAGCTCGCGTTTCAGCGGCGTGCTCTCCTACGCAACGCCCAGGAGTTGTCGCGTGGCCTTGGGCTCGTTTAGCAGCGGGCCTTTCATCGATCCGATTGTTAAAAGTCGACCCTATGACTAACGCAGTACCGAGTTCAGGCTCAGCCACCCCTTCCGAAGCAGTCAGCGCCGACCCGCTAACCGCGATCAGCCCCCTCGATGGCCGCTACTCCAGTAAGGTTGGCGATCTACGCTATGTATTCAGCGAGTATGGCCTGATCAAACAGCGAGTCGGCATAGAAGTTCGCTGGCTTATCGCTCTTTCCGAGGAAGCAGCCATAGAGGAAATTCGGCCGTTTTCGGCGCCGGCACGGCAAAAGCTGCTGGATGTTGCAGATAAGTTTGACCTTGACGATGCCCGAAGGATCAAATCAATCGAGGCACAAACCAATCATGACGTTAAGGCCGTCGAATATTTTTTGAAGAACACGACCGCGAGCGATGATGAGCTGGCGGCCGCTAGTGAGTTCATACACTTCGCCTGCACATCCGAGGACATCAACAATCTCGCTCATGCGCTTATGCTGCGTGACGGCTTGCGGGAGCACCTGCGGCCCCAGTTCGCCGGTCTTTGTGACGCGCTGCGACACCTTGCCCACGAGCATGCCGAGCGCCCAATGTTATCGCGAACGCACGGTCAGACAGCGAGCCCCACTACTCTGGGTAAAGAGTTTGCAAACGTAGTGGCGCGTCTCGAGCGGCAACTAGCCCGGGTCGATGCCGTAGCATTGCTTGGCAAAATGAACGGTGCGGTGGGTAACTACAACGCCCATCTGGCCAGTTACCCAGATGTCGATTGGAGCGAACTTTCACGGCGCTTCATCGAGGATTTGGGTCTGGAACAAAATCCACTCACGACCCAAATCGAGCCACATGATTATATGGCCGAGCTCTTTGACGCAGTGGCCGCGGCGAATACGGTTCTGATCGACCTTGCGAGGGATATCTGGGCCTATATTTCGATTGGGTACTTTCGGCAGAAGACGGTGGCCGGCGAAGTGGGTTCGTCTACGATGCCTCACAAAGTGAACCCAATCGACTTCGAGAATGCCGAAGGCAACCTGGGTCTAGCCAATGCGGTTTTTCAGCATTTAGGTGCAAAGTTGCCAATCAGTCGCTGGCAGCGGGATCTGAGCGATTCTACGGTGCTTCGCAATATGGGCGTCGGATTTGCCTACACCCAGGTAGCAATTGCCTCGTTCAGAAAAGGTCTGGCAAAACTGGAGGTGGATACCCACGCTCTGGATGCGGACCTGGATGCCAGCTGGGAAGTACTCGCAGAAGCGGTACAAACAGTGATGCGTCGGTACGGAGTCGAGTCACCCTATGAAAAATTAAAGGCCCTGACTCGCGGAGAGCGCATTTCCCGCGAAGGACTGCGAGAGTTCGTCCGTACTCTCGACATACCTGAACACGCACGCGAATCCCTGCTTGAGTTGACTCCCTCGAAATACACCGGAAATGCCGCTCAACAGGCTAAGCGCGTTTGATGAAGCAACGCCTGGAACTCGATCCGGAGGCGTTTCTTGCAGAGTACTGGCAGCGCAAACCACTGGTTCTGTCTCGGGCAGTCACGGATTTTGAGCCACCCGTAGATGCCGACACACTGGCCGGTGCTGCGCTGGAAGACGATGTCGATGCTCGTATTCTCACCTTTGACGATGGGATATGGACACAGCTGCAGGGCCCTTTTCGGCCGGTCGATTTAGAGCGTACCGGTAGCTGGACCCTCCTGGTCCAGGAGATCGACCAGCTGTGGGCGGAGGCGGCTGACCTCCTGCAACTTGTAGGATTCCTGCCCAACTGGCGTCTCAGCGATGTGATGATGAGCTACGCGACCGATGGTGCGAGTGCAGGCCCGCACTTCGATCTTTATGACGTGTTTATCATCCAGGGCGAAGGAGAGCGCGTCTGGCAGCTTGGACAACGCTGCGATGAGGGCACCAAGCTCTTACCGAACCAGGACGTGAAGATCCTGCAATCCTTCAACTGCCAGGAGGAGCACGTTCTACGCTGTGGAGACCTACTCTACATTCCCCCGGGTGTGGCGCACTGGGGAGTAAGTCGTGGCGAATCCACAAGCTTCTCGATCGGATGCCGTGCCCCCAGGATCTCAGACCTGCTCGCTCGAGCGACCGACTGTTTGCTGGACGACATCTCACCATCTCTGCTGTGGGCAGACCCGAACAGGTCAATCAGCGGCATGTCCGGACAGATCAGCGAGCACGATGTTTCGCTATTGCGGGAGCAACTCAGCACTTGCCTCAGGCATCTGAGCGTTAGTGCGCTCGGTGAGGTAGTGACCGGAAGTCTCTCCCACGGAGCGGGCGAGCCCGATGGAGAGGACGCGGTCGCTGGCATAGACTTTTCCGTTGACGGAGAACTGAGATTGGACCGGCCATCCTCCATGGCCTGGTATCGGGATAAAGGTCAGCTTCTGGTGTTTGCGAATGGAGAGACGATCACGGCTCCAGCCAGCGCGGAGCCTGTCATTCGCGCTCTTTGTTCCGGCAATGGCGTGCCAACTAACGAGGTTCGAAATCTCGATTCCCTGAGTCAGGCAACCATCCAACAGGCTCTTCAGCTGCAAGCCCTGGTTTTGCATTCATCTGACGACGTTTATGAGTGACTCCTCAAATTCAGCGTCGGAGCAAGCGCAACACGCCACCAGGGTACGCGAGGCCTATTGGCCGGAAGACGCGGAGACACTGCGTCGGTTGCGAGAGCTCGTATTCATTGAAGAGCAGCAGGTACCCCGTGATATCGAATGGGACGGACAGGATGAGGGTGCCGTGCATGTGATGGCACACCAGGACGGTACTGCCATCGGCTGCGGGCGCTTGCTGGCTGATGGGCGCATCGGTCGGCTGGCCGTGCTCGGCGACTATCGAGGCCAGGGGCTTGGTGCCAAGCTACTAGGAGCGATTCTGAAACTGGCCCGGGGGCGGGGTGACCTTTGCGTTTACCTGCACGCACAGACCCATGCGTTGAAATTCTACGAGAATGCCGGTTTTTCTGCCGTCGGTGACGAGTTCGTCGAAGCCGGCATTCCCCATCGTCACATGGAGCTCATGCTCGATTACCGAGATTGCAACGAGCTGGTCTATCCCGTCCGATATCCGCAGCCGTTTTCCCAACTGATCATCGCTCAGGCCAGGCACGCGCGCAGAGAACTCCGAATTCTGAGTCCACGACTCGATCCGGTCGCCTTCGATCAGGCTGAATTGCTTTCCGCGATTCGTCTCTTGCTGCAGCGCGGTCGTATGAGCCGAGTTTACATTCTGGTTCAGGACGCTCAGGGCCTGGTAACCCGGGGGCACGGTATTCTCGAACTCGCCCGTCGCCTGACGACAGGTATTGATATGCGCGAGCTTCGGGAGCACCCGCAGTGGGATGGCGACACCGCTGTGATTCGCGATAGGGACAGCCTTTTGACTAAACCCACCGGGGAGCAGGCAACCGCGTTTTATCGGCCCGATGATCGTGCCAGAACACGAACGGCTCTTACGCGTTTCGACGAACTGTGGTCAGCCGGACACGTAAGTCCGGAGTTTCGATCCTTCTCGCTCTAGGGAGCGTCCTAGGGCAGAACTTCACCAGGCTATGACGCTATCGAAACCCGTCGGGGTTCGCTCAACAGTCGCGCGCGCGTCGCTTGCATAGGGAGCACGCTGGTCATCATCACCGGGAATATCAAAACCAAATTCGGCATCGGGATTGTCAAACAGATCGACGATGACGAGTTGCCGATCACCCAGAACCCACTCGATGGAGCGACGCCAACTCTCACCAACAACCTCGCTCAAATCCATCTGAATACTCAAACGGCAGCAGTCTTTGCTCCATGTGAGAGATCCGGAGCGTCCCCGGATATTCCGCGCACTCGGAAAACGAACCACATTTTGAAAGTCGACACTCTGAGCGATTCCATTTCGCGTCCAGATCGAGTCACCAATCGTCTGCCAGCGGCCATCGGCCCAAACTGCAAACGCTCCCTGGTCGTCGTGCTGGTGAGCTTCGTCTCTCTTACCGGCCGTGAAAAAAGTGAACGTCGCGTTCTCGTCCCAGCTATCTCGAGCGAAGAGTACACCTGCTCCTTCAGCAAAGTAGACGAGCGGTATGTCAGCCGGCTGCGGGGTCTCGGGATAGTCTCGCAAAATCAGCCGACGAAAAACGGAACTACCGAAACAAGGGAGCTTCGCGAGCTGCCACCTACCCAGGGCGATCGCGTCGGGATCCTGAGCGATCTGTAATGCGTTATCGAGAATATCGCAGTGATAGCCGTCGATCTTACCCTTGGCGCGGGTTTGATCTCCAATCGGTGCCAGACGTCGATGACCGGGAGCTATGGCGTGAGTCCAATAACGAATTGAGTTATCGATGAACTCCTGGGGTAGGATCTCGGTTCCATCATAGTCACGCCACATCTTTGCAATTCGGAAGACTTCGCGATGACTCTCTCCATAGCCCGTCCCTTCGCGACTACCCCCTTCCGGACTGCGTGAATAGTAGTTGTACATCCGTGGCAGACGATCGTCTCTGAGCCAGGCCAGCCACTCCTCGTCATTCGTTGCCATCGCATACACAGTGGTGGCGACTATGAATGAGTGGTAGTAGTTGTTTGCCGGGTTATTGCGCGACCAGCGGTTTCGCCACCAGATCTTCGCGCCACGGTGACCCACGCTACCATCGGTTTCTCCCAGATGTCCTCGACCCCAGGCGGCCCAGGCGCTTGCCTGCTCATTGGGTACGTCGCACCACGCCAGCGTCTGAAACACGCCCGAGAACATCCGCCCGGCCGCTAGGTATTGGTTCCCGGCGACGGTATCCGAATCAACAATCCACTGCGCTTTCCGAATCGCGGTCTCGCAGTGTTCGCGTTCGCCGGTCGCCTGCGAAATCAGCGCGTGATCCTGGGCACGGCCTCCATCATCACCGACCTGAGCCACCCATCTGGACCACGCGTCGCTACCGGGATCGTGATCCGGGAGCGGAATTCCGCCCTGGATGACCAGCCCGGGTGAGTCGGGCTCAGGGGCAGGTGCCGGGCTGGGCCCCGGGTCCGGCTGTGGTGCAGGATCTGGGTCCGGTTGCGGCGGTGACGGTGGCGTTGGCGGTGGCAAAAGTGGTGCGGGATTGTCGGGGATGCCAGGCTCACTGCCGTCGCTGCGTGTCTCCTCAAGATAACGGCGTGAAGCTTCATTGAGCAATCTAGGTGTTTCGCCACCACCCTTACCGGGTCTGGCTGGCGGTGGCGGAGCTAGGTCCAGGTCGGGATCCGGCATTGGCTCCGCCGGTGGCGTTCCAGGTCCCGGGGTTGGATTAGATGGCAGTTCAAGGTCAAAACCTGGGACCTCAGAGTTTGGTTGGAGCGGTATTCCCTTCCGCAGATCACCACTCACGTCGCCAGGCTGGCGTAGCTGATTGATGTACAGCGTACCGTCTCGCCCGTTGCGCTTTGCACCCAGACGATCTCCTTTACCCGCCACTACCAAATCGAGATCGCCGTCTCCGTCCAAATCGGCAATGGACATTGCCTGACCATCTACGTGATCAATGCGCTGGTGCAGGCGGAAGGTTCCTTCATCGTTCTCAAGAATGAAGCCGAAACCATTGCGAAGATTGCTCATTACCAGATCTTCGTCGCCGTCTTCATCGAGATCTACGGCCCAGAACTCATCCAGATAAGCCCCACCCTTGAGAGCTTCGTTTACCAAGGGCATGTCGCCCGAGGTATCGAGGCTAAACTGTCCGTCATCACCGGAGCGATAGACACCACTGCTGGCACCGTACTGAATAGGTACCGCATAGGAGTCCCCGATCCTAAGTGGAGGAATCGCGGTACCGTTACCGGGCAGCCCTCGATTCTGCACTTCACCATTAGCGATCAGGTAGTGCCACTTCCTCCCCTGATACGCACCTCCGTAGGTGACGATGTACTCGTCGCCTATAGGCAGGACCCGGGAAAAATGAAAACGATCACTCGCAGTGTTAACCCGATCAACAACTTCCTGCGGCGTTCCGATCGGTAGCAACAAAGGCTCCTGACTAAGGCTAAATCCCTCACCCGCCAGATTTCTTGCAGTGCGCACAAAGCCCTTGCCGAAATTTTCGGCGCGGCTGGATGGTCGGGTCGCGCGGGCGTCGAGGTACCCATCGCCATCGAGATCAACGATGGAAGTGTAGGTGCTCCACAGCAGCTTGAACTGCGGGTGCAAATCCCAAACGCCAGGGCCTGTGCTGATCATCGATGCACTGCTCCCGGAGGTCTCATCACCGGTACTGATCACATCGAGATAGCCATCGTTGTTGAAGTCCGCGACGATGGGTCGATTTTCGGTGGGCAATCCGACTCCGGTAATTCGATTGGGGTTTGTCGTGCCCGTATAGTTGCCGTCGGAGTTCGGTGGGGTGATATCGGTATAGGAACCGTCGGGATTACGTTTAAACAGAACCGAGCGACCGCATTGCCCATGATAGGTGAAGTAAAGGTAGGACCCTGACCGGTCGGTCCATCCCGTCGCCCCCCACAACCACACGGGACGATCTCCACAGGCTTCCACCTGGGATGCGATCACCAGATCGATTCCAAGCTCAGCACCGTCGACGAAACGCATATCCAAAGCGGCCTTTGCAGGTATGCCAAATATTGGGCATACAAGCGCAAACACAGATACGGCAAAGGCTTTCGCTAGCTGAGCGGTACGCCTGAACGACATGGAGTCTTTACCTCTTACTTCTCGTTGCTTCTCGTTATTTCTCGTTACTTCTCGTTATTTCTCGTTCGCCTGCTTCTCTCGCTGTGAGCGAAGTTGGACTTTCAACGAGCGCCCCACTGCTTCCTTAACTCCCTTTAAGAGCGGCGGGATTTATCGATACCTGTAGTCAGCAAGCGCCGCTCTAACTAAATGCACAGTCCACGAAATCCGCCGCCACAGTGTCACTCTTGGCTGGCTGAATGCCCGGTATACTTCACCCTTGAACGCACTAGCAATACATCGTAGCCGCACAGTGACAATCCGCCAGGCAGACAAGCTAGCTGGCGGAGACTTTGTCAAGGTGATGCAGAGGATCTCTTATTGTAACGACGCCCGTGAGCGAGTCCTATTCCCTTACACTACCAGCTAAGGTGCTACAAAACTTCACGGCGCCAGGCTGATACGTCTAGCAGGCTGTTGAAGAATGTAGCGAGGAGCCGGTTCTGCAAGGCGCAGGCAAGACTGGTACCTGAGTTTATGCCGATAAATGAGGACCGCAGGCGCGCCTGCAACGCCGCTGAACCGGCCCGCAGTAGTTTTTCAACAGCCTGCTAGCCTCAGCCGGCGTCGAGAAGCGTAATCAACTCGCGCGCCGCAGCGTAAGGGGTGAGGATCTGCTCCTCAACCTGGGACTCAAGAACCGGGGTTTGCTCGCGCACTGCTGAGTTGCCGTGCAGACGTTGCTGAAGCATTGAATGGACAAGTTGATGCATCCATTCGCGGCTCTGCTGAGCTCTTATCTTTGCTAACCGTCCATCGCTGGCTAAGAGCGCGACGAACTCCTCGATCATGGTCCAGATCTCTTCGAGTCCTTCGTGCTGGAGAGCGGAACAGCGCATGACGCGAGGACTCCAGGCGCCTTCCTTCTGCAGCATATTCATTGCCGACTGATATTGACGCTGCGTAATCTCGGCAATCGTACTGGCGTCACCGTCCGCCTTGTTAACTACCAGAGCATGGGCTAACTCCACGATACCTCGTTTAATACCCTGGAGCTCATCTCCACCGCCCGGCAGTACGAGCAGCATGAAGAAATCCACCATTCCCGCCACCTGATGCTCGCTCTGTCCGACACCGACGGTCTCTACGATAATCACGTCATAGCCTGCAGCCTCGCAGAGCAATAGACTCTCGCGGGTCTTATGGGCTACACCACCGAGCGCACCGCCCGACGGTGATGGACGGATAAATACCTCCTCCCTGCGCGACAATCGTTCCATGCGGGTTTTATCACCCATGATTGAGCCGCCCGCAATCGGTGAGCTGGGGTCAACGGCGAGGACCGCTACGCGTTTCCCCCGGTCGACCAGAAGCTCACCAAAAGCCTCGATAAACGTGGACTTACCGACCCCGGGAACTCCGCTGATACCCAGACGTACACTGTTGCCGGTGCTGGGGAGTAACTCCTCCAACAGCCTTTGCGCGGAATCCCGGTGCGCCTCCAGAGAACTCTCGATTAGGGTAATTGCCTTAGCGAGCGCACGACGGTTTCCCGCACGGACGCCGTCGCAGAGACCAGGGACATCAAGACTGGTCACGATGATCGCTCGGTTGCCTCACTCACTCGCGAACAAAGGTCAGGCGGCCACCTTGCGTACAGCGTCCAGCACTTCACGCGCTGCATCTGGAATCGGGGTACCAGGGCCGAAGATGCATTTTACGCCTGCACCCAGAAGCTCGTCGTAGTCCTGCTCCGGGATAACGCCTCCCGCTATTACGACTATGTCCTGCGCGTCGAGCCGCGCCAGCTCGCTGATGAGCTCCGGGATGAGTGTTTTATGTCCCGCAGCCAGGCTGGAAGCCCCAACCACGTGCACATCGTTTTCGACGGCCTGACGAGCCACCTCAGTGGGTGTGGAGAACATCGGGGACAAATCCACATCGAAGCCGACGTCGGCGAAGGCCGTGGCGACCACTTTTGCGCCTCGATCATGGCCATCCTGCCCCATCTTGCAAACGAGCATCCGTGGCCTTCGCCCCTCCTCGGTAACGAAGCGCTCGATATCACTTTGGATCATTTTCCACCCGGCGTCTTCCTCGTAGGCGGCTCCGTAAACTCCCGATACCGTTTGCGACTGTGCTGCAAATCGCCCAAACGCTGACTCCATAGCGTCGGAGATTTCTCCAACCGTTGCCCGGCGCCTTGTCGCCTCAATGCACAGTTCCAGAAGATTGCCGCTCGCACCCTGGGCGCACGCGGTGATTTGCTCCAGAATATCGTCTATGGACTGTTGATCACGATTCGCCCGGATTTCCTTGAGCCGTTTAACCTGTGCTTCGCGCACGGCCTCGTTATCGATTTCGAGAACCTCGATCGGCTCTTCATGCGCGGGTGGGTACTTGTTGACACCGACAATAACGTCGTCGCCGCGATCGATACGCGCTTGCTTTCGCGCCGCGGCCTCCTCGATTTTCAGTTTCGGCAAACCGGTTTCAATGGCTTTTGCCATACCACCCGCCGCCTCAATCTCTTCGATCAGTTCCAGCGCTTTGTCAGCGATCTGTTGGGTCAGCGTCTCCATCATGTAAGAGCCACCCCAGGGATCGACGACATCGGTAATCCCCGTTTCTTCCTGAATGATTAGCTGAGTATTGCGCGCGATCCGTGCGGCAAACTCCGTAGGCAGTGCTATAGCTTCATCAAGCGCGTTGGTGTGAAGTGACTGCGTTCCGCCAAACACAGCGGCCATGGCTTCGATGGTTGTGCGCACCACGTTGTTGTAGGGGTCTTGCGCCGCGAGCGACCAGCCGCTGGTCTGCGAATGGGTTCTCAACATGCAGCTTTTCGGGTTCTCTGGATTGAACTCACTGACTATGTCATACCAAAGCTTGCGCGCCGCGCGCATTTTGGCAATCTCCATATAAAAATTCATGCTGATGCCCCAGAAAAACGAGAGCCTGGGGGCGAATTCGTCGATTTTGAGGCCAGCTGCAAGCGCCGTGCGGATGTACTCCTTGCCATCGGCCAACGTGTACGCCATTTCCAGCGCAGCGTTCGCGCCTGCCTCCTGCATGTGGTACCCAGAGATCGAGATCGTGTTGAAGCGCGGCATATGGCTGGAGCAGTACGCGATGATGTCACCAATAATGCGCATCGAAGGCGCGGGCGGATAAATGTAGGTATTGCGGACCATGAACTCCTTGAGAATATCGTTCTGGATTGTTCCCGCCAGCTGCTCCTGGGAGACGCCCTGCTCCTCAGCGGCAACTATGTAACCGGCAAGCACGGGCAGCACCGCGCCGTTCATCGTCATCGATACGGACACTTTGTCCAACGGAATGCCGTCGAAGAGGATCTTCATGTCTTCCACAGAGTCGATGGCCACTCCGGCTTTTCCGACATCTCCGGTCACCCGCTCGTGGTCGGAGTCGTAGCCTCGATGTGTTGCCAGATCAAATGCAACGGAAACGCCCTGCCCGCCTGCGGCCAGCGCCTTACGATAGAAGGCATTCGACTCTTCAGCGGTACTGAAGCCAGCGTACTGGCGAATCGTCCATGGCCTGCCCGCGTACATCGTGGCCTGTGGTCCGCGTATGTAGGGAGCCATTCCCGGTAGCGTGTCGGCGTATTCCAACGCATCGAGGTCCGCTCGCGTGTAGAGGGGCTTCAGCTCGATTCCCTCGGCCGTCTGATTGACCAGGTCGGTAGGTGAGCGCCCTCTCATCTGTTTCGTGGCAAGCTCATCCCAGGCGGCGAGGTCTTCAGGCGTTGCCTTTTTATAACTGTTCATGCGCGATTCTCCTGAAACCTGCCCTGCTAGTGCGCTGGCTGATTCAGCTCAATCAGCACTCCGTCGCAGCTCTTCGGGTGTATAAAAATAACCAGCGAGTCGTGTGCCCCGGGGCTCGGTGCTTCCGATAAAAACTGATACCCGCGTTCCTTCAGGCGCGCCACATCAGCGTGAATATCATCGGAGCGGAAGCACAAGTGGTGCAGTCCACCCCCGTGCCGTTCGAGGTACTTGGCCACCGGGCCTTCACCTTCAAGAGGGTGGATCAGTTCAATGCTGGTGGCGGGGAGAGGAAAGAAAGCCGTAGACGTTTTAGCCGCGACCACATCTTCTCTGCCTTCGTAGTTCAAACCAAAATCATCCAGAAACCTCTCGATGGCCTTGGTTAGATCCGGCACTGCAATTGCAATGTGGTCAAGCGCGGTAATCACAACACATTCTCCTTTGATCTATCGCGGTTTCCTCAGGCCACGGATGCCCTTCAATCGCCTCAATGACTACAAACGGTCCAGATATTGGCTAGTGCTCTCCCGTTGGCGCTCCATGCGCTCGCTGGGCGATTCTTCAACCACTCTCACGTCAGGAGTCACTTTCAATACTGGCTGCCCCTTACCGATAATTACGCCATCGGCATCGACCAGGATCTCCTCTACAGTGCCCGCGAAGGGCGCATAGACCTTGTTGAACATCTTCATAACTTCGACGATGTAAAGAGGATCGCCTGCTTCGAAGTGATCTCCTTTGTTCAAAAAAGGCGCCGACTCCGGGCTCTCCCTTCCGTAGAACATTCCCCCACTTTCAGCCACGATTTCATTGGCTTTCGCTACGGGCGGCGGAACCAGGATTTTAGCCATGTCGGCCTGCAAATCCTGATCCAGCAGGACCTCAGGAATAGCGATAGTCAGGTCTTCGTTGACGTGCAGGTCATGAAAATCGACCGCGTCGGCGATCGACGGCAACAGCCCCAGGATCGTGCAACCCGCCTGAAAACCCAGGTGCGCTGCTCGAAGACTCTCCCAGAGATCCGCCCCAGCCGAAAAACCTTCGGGAATGGCCTCGCTCTTGAGCATGTGGTCGATCGCCACCCAATCATCAGAAGGCAGATACTGCAGGAGGTCCGCATAGAAACTCTGGGCCTCTTGCAGTAGCTCGTGGTCATGCATCCAGATCATCTCTGCAGCTGCAGCGCCGGCCACGTAATCCATATTGAGGTAGTGATAGAGATCAGCCAGCAGAGCTATGGGGTTTTCATTCCATGACACCCGTTCCTCGATCCAGGTATAGGCGTCCTGGTGCGTACTCAGCCAGCCACTCAATAGATGAGGTTCTGCAAACAGCTTTTCGATGGGTCGTATAAGTAGAGTGTGCTTCAGTTCCAGTGTCTCTTTCAGAGCCACCTGGTCAGTGCCGTCGGCCCGACCCAGCTCCAACTGCATCACAGCTCTCCAGGCGTGCTCCAGATCTATGGATGTCGCCTGCTGCTTGAGGCGTCCTACGGCTGTGAGATAAGGCACGATAAACCGCGTTGTCGGGCGGGCGTTAATGTTGTTTCCAACGAACCAGTTGACCAGGCCGTAGTGGAACTCGATATTCGTCGCTAAATCCTTACCGCGCAGCTGCGTGTGACGAATCAGCTCAGCCATCCGCTCGTAAGTATCGAGCCGTGTATCTCCTACCGTTAACAACAGCGCGATGTTTGAGTCGTAAGCACCAGCGAGCGCATACTTCATGAAAACATCAGTATCGGGGTTGTGCAGGCTGATGCCCTGGTCGTCACGGATCTCGCCCTCTTGCGCGTCTGACCAGTACTCAATAACGCCCCCCGCACTGGGTTGCAGCGCCTGATTGGTCGCGTTGAGGCGCGCTTCTACACTGTCGTTATACCTTGGAATTCGTTCGGGTTTCGGCAGTGCGGGTCCATGGGCCGCGAGCAGTACCATCGCTTCTACCAGAGATTCGACGACAAACGCATCATCTGCGTTCTCAGGATTGGAAAACTTAAGCGCATAGCACAGCTCAGACACACGGTGCTCTACCTGGATTCGCGTGTTCATCTCCATAAAAAAGTGCTTATCGCGATCGACGATGCACTCGAATGTAGAAACCGAATCGAGCCCAACTGCTGCGCCGAAGCGCGAGGCCTCTTCTTCCATGGCCAGCAGCGTTGCAAGGTCTTGTTCGAGCACGACCTGCTCCGCGCCTCGCCCCTGCGACTTCGCCTCCTCGATAGCCCGCTCGAGTGACTCGATTGTCACCGAGACCTCCAGCAGCTTCTGCTCATGCATCTGGAGTGAGCAGTCCCGACCCCCGAGCGTCGTGCACCAGTCACCGTTACCGATGACTTGTATTTCCTGGTGCCTGGTCGTTTCAATGTTGAGTTCCACCAGTACATTCTTGTTGTCGCCAACACCGGTAGTCTTTACTTCGTTCAGGATCTCACGCACCAGCTCTGCAGTTTTCGCTGACTCGCCAATTCCTAAGATTCGCTGCCCTTTGCCGCCTCCGCCGCTGATCGCTTTCAGGCGTACCCGATTCTGCGGATACTGTTCGCTCATCTTCGCGACCGCTTCCGTCAGCGTGGCGCAGAGCTCATCGACGGTGTACAGATCGATGCCCTTTTCGTAACTCGCGGCCAAAATCTGATCCGCTGCGGCCTCGAGATCTTCGGACAGAGTAGACCCATCGCAGGGAAGGTCCTGCTCGCTGATCAGGGCAAGTAAAGCTTCACGCGTCGGGTGCTTCTTCAGGAGCGTAAGAGCGGTTCCATTGTCGATTCCCGGTGTTACAGAGACGCCGGTCTTGAGCGCTGTGCGTTTCGCCTCGTCCTTCAGCCCGGCATCGTGCACCGTCCGCGAACACGGACCTATAAAGTTGAGTCCAGCCTGCTCCATAGCCGCGACCATCGTTTCGTCTTCCGCCATGAAGCCGTAGCCAGCGAATACCGCGTTATAGTCATTCGACTTCGCGATACGGATGATCTGCTGAATGCGCTGATCGCGCTCTTCTTTATTGGCCCCGGTGTAATCCGGCACGCGATGAACATGTTCTGGCTCCGGCATCACCCGCAATTCCGGCGCCAGGGCGTTCTGATAGACGATAGAGTCTTTCTCCGAGAGCAGGATCCCGATATGACCTATCCCCATCTCACGGAACACGTCGATAGCTTCTTTACGGATCGGCCCGCGACAAATAATCAACGGCCGCAGGTGAGAGCAATCGAACTGATTCACCCACGGGGATGGCCTCCGTCCGAGTCTTCGGTCTCGGTGAATTAGCGGGTTGCGCAGGTAATGTTCGTTAGACACGTAGCAGGATCCAATCGGAAAGCAGAGAGCAGAGTGAGTGCGGTGGGTTTAGCAGGATTAAGATCAGTGGAACTCGCGCTGAACACCTGCCAGAGGTTTGGGTTCGTAGTGGCGAAGACAGAAGTCCATGTGCTCGGTCAGCACCCGTCGCAGATCGGACGGCATGACGATCTGTGATATGGACCCAAGGCTCAGCGCCTCATTGGGGTTCATAAGCTCGCGTTCGTAACGTTGGGCGAGCTCCTGCTCCTGGGCCCCGACCCAGTCATCTACAAGTTTTTGCGCCACGTCGCGAGCATCCTCTGCGGACAATCCAGCCGACCGCTGCGCTGCGATTTCTTGCTGCAACCGTTCGGCAACATCGGAGCGCAGTTTTCGAAGCTCGTCCTTGTAAACGTACTCGACGCCCGCCGGCCCCATCACCGCTACGCGAGTCGTCGGCAGCGCAATAACAAAATCAGCACCCGTGCTGTAGTTGTTGTACGAAGCGTACGCGCCTCCAAAGGCATTGCGAACTAGGACCAGAAAACGTGGGGTGCGCAGGTCAACAATGGCATCAAGCATTGCTCGTCCAGCCTGAACAATGCCGCGCGACTCCTGTTCACGCCCGGGAAGGAAGCCGGTTGTGTCTTCCAGAAAGATCACCGGGATGTTGTACAGATTGCAAAACCGGATGAATCGGGCGTTCTTGTACGCCGCATCAATATCGATCTGTCCCGACGCTACCGCAGAATTGTTTGCAACAAACCCCACGACGCTGCCACCAAGACGGCCAAACGCAGTCACCGTATTGCGCGCGCGCTCCGCCTGCAATTCCAGAAAATCCCCATGATCACAGAGCTGCTGAATGAACACCGTTATGTCCAGCGGGGTGTTGAACCCAGTGGGTGAGTTGAACGCTTTCTTAAGGAGAATGTCGATATCCCAGGTCTTGCGTTCACCCGGATCAGTTGACGGCTGCCGCTGGGCGAGCTCGCCGTTATGACTCGGGAGATAATTGAGCAATTCCCGCACTTTGCGAAGTGCGGCCACTTCATCCGGCACCACAAAGTCGGTAACGCCGCTTTGACTGTGAACACCAGGGCCACCCAACTCATCGGGGGTCACGTCTTCACCGAGAACCGACTTCACGACTCCCGGACCGGTCAAGCCAAAAAATGTGTCTTCTGGCTGGATCAGGAAACTACCCTGACGCGGAAGATATGAGCCCCCTCCCGCATTGAAGCCAAACATGCACATTATGCTGGGAACGACGCCGCTAATCTTCCTAAGCGCGGTGAACGCATCGGCATAACCGTCAAGGCCGCCCACGCCCGCAGGAATGTAGGCACCGGCCGAGTCGTTAAGGCCCACCAGCGGGATACGACGCTGTGCCGCGAGCTCAAACAGTCTGGCCAGCTTCTCGCCATTGGTGGCATCCATTGATCCGGCCCTGACCGTAAAATCGTGGCCGTAAAGGGCGACATCTCGCCCCGCTACCTTGATGATCGCTGTAACCAGCGACGCACCATCTAAGTTGGGTCCCCAGTTCTGATAGAGGATTGTTGGTGGCTCATCCGCGAGACAGTCAATGCGCTCCCATACCGTCATGCGTTTCTTAAGATGCTGACGCTGAACGGAACGAACACCGGCGGCTTCAAACGGCCGCTTCTGAAGCTTGAGCCCGGCCTGCAGCGCACTTTCAAAGAGTCCGGGCGCTGATTCGAGCTGCCCCGGAACAGTCAGATCGGCTTCTTGTGTGATGGCCAGCGGGTTTCTGAGTACGGGTACGATGTTAGTGGAGGTTGGAGCTTCCGGAAGCGATTCCGCCGCTCCTTCCACAGACGTCAAACTGTCTGACGGCAGTGACTCACTACCAACCCGATCCAATTCATCATTCATTACTTAACCTGACTGTAGTGCTGCCCACGTGCCTGCGCCTAACCGGCACAATTGAATCATCAGCGGCCTAAGATCTGTGATCTGGGTATTCGTGAACCCGAAATCTAAAAACCAATAACATGCCGCCTTAACACTGGCGGGAGTGTGAGGTCCGACGAGACGCCTGCGGACGTTCTGCGGACGTTCCGACTGTCTTTTAATGACCTCAGAACGCACAAAACTGGCTTCGATTCCAGCACCCACAGCCGCCGGTGTCGCCAGTATTACGCGAGAGGTACGCTAGCGTCACCACCCGTAACAGTCAATAGAAACAGCAACTTATATGACTATCAGAAAAAAACTCTCAAGCATTAGAATCAATCGACACGAAACTTAAGCCGCCTAAGACCTGCATGGAATTACCCTATTTCCCGAACCCCTGCGACGTGTACGAACGACTGCGCCAATTGGGATCCGCCGTACTTCTCGATAGCGGTGGGAATCATGAGCGGGGACGATACGACATCATAGCTGCGGCACCGGATCCACAGTACTCGCTGGTACTGATGAGCCGAGACCCCAAACAGGTTTCGAGTAAGAAGATACGGCATTGGGCGGCCCATGCGACTGCGCTCTGCGACAAGTGTGTAGATCAAGCCACAAAACTGCCCTTCAACGGCGGCTACATTGGATACCTGAGTTATGAACTGGGTCGCCGCCTCCAGCCGCGACTTGAACCGGTTTCCACTTCACTGCCCCTCGCGGTCGCGCATTTCTACCCCTGGGCGGTAGTGCAGGATAATGCCGAAAAACGAAGTTTCCTGGTTGGCTCCCCAGCGGATGTACACGCCAATGCAGCTCGGGTTGCGGACCGGCTCGAGGCCCCGATCCCGACGGATGATCGACAAACTCCTTTCAGGCTACTAGGTAAATTCACAAGGCCCTGGAACCTCGAACGGTTCGATGACGCACTCGGTAAGACAAAAAAACTGATAGAAGCTGGGGACTGCTACCAAATCAATCTGGGGCAGCCCTTCTCCGCCCCCTACCAGGGTTCGCTGGTAACGGCGTACCGTCAGCTGAGGGAAATAGCCCGGGCGCCCTACAGCGGTCTGTTTCCCGTGGATTCCCACAACTCGATCCTGGCGTTTTCTCCAGAGCGCTTTCTTGAAGTTTGTCATCAACGGGTAGAAACACGGCCCATTAAGGGAACTCGACCTCGTTACCCGGACATCGATAACGACGAAAAAGCAGCCGATGAGCTTTTGAGGTCCACTAAAGAGCGGGCTGAAAATCTTATGATCGTCGATCTGCTTCGCAACGATCTGGGGCGTTTCTGCACACCTGGAAGCATCAGCGTTGATGAGCTGTTCAGCCTTGAGAGCTATGAGACAGTCCACCATCTGGTGAGCAGTGTCAGCGGACAACTCAAAAGTGGAATCAGCGCATTGGATGTGCTCCTGGGGAGCCTTCCGGGGGGGTCGATTACCGGAGCTCCAAAACTCCGTGCGATGCAGATCATCGATGAGTTGGAGCACGAATCTCGAGAAGCCTGGTGTGGGACTGCGTTCTACCTCTCGCAGGACGGAAGGCTAGACAGCAACATCCTCATCCGAAGTTTCTTCAGCCACGGTCGGACGCTATGCGCCTGGGCGGGTGGTGGGCTCGTGCATGATTCCCAGTCCGCCATGGAGTTTCAGGAACAACACGACAAAATCGGGAGGCTCCTCGCGGTGCTTGAGGCAACCCGCATGACGTCTTAGACACACTCGGCGTGATTAGAGCTCGGGGAGTTCCACTTCGCGGAAGAGCTCATCTACTTCTGATCTTGATTTCTTTTCGAAGGCTTCCTGCACCAGGTCCCTGGTCAGGTGGGGCGCAAAGTCGGAGATAAATTCATACATGTAACCGCGCAGGAAGGTGCCCTTTCGGCAACCGATGCTGGTCGTACTGCTCGAAAAGAGATGTCGTGCGTCAAGCGCAACCAGATCGTCGTCGACCTCGGGGTCGTGGGCCATGTCAGCCACGATACCGATTCCAAGTCCAAGTCTTACATAGGTTTTGATGACGTCCGCGTCCGACGCGGTGAATACGACCCTGGGCGTGAGGCCAGCCGAAACAAACGCCTCGTCCAATTTCGATCGTCCTGTAAAGCCGAACACATAGGTAACAATTGGATGATCGGCCACATCCTGAAGAGTGAGTTCTGACACCTGAGCAAGCGCATGATCCCTCGGCACGATCACGCAGCGGTTCCAGCGATAGCAAGGCATCATCACCAGGTCACTAAACAACTCCAGCGCCTCGGTGGCAATGGCGAAATCCACGCTACCGTCAGCCGCCATCTCAGAGATCTGAATGGGAGTACCCTGATTCATGTGCAATGACACATCCGGGTACTTCTCGATGAAACCCTTAATGACGTCCGGAAGTACGTAGCGCGCCTGGGTATGAGTGGTCGCTACCGAGAGCGAACCGCGTTTCTCATCTGAATATTCCTGAGCCACATGCTTGATGCTCTCTACCTTTCTCAGCACCTCCCCCGCAGCTTCCAGTATGACCTGTCCTGCTGGGGTCACATGTGTGAGGTGTTTGCCACTTCGTGAGAAGACTTCGACCCCGAGTTCGTCTTCCAGAAGCCGGATTTGTTTACTTATACCCGGTTGAGATGTGTACAGACTCTGCGCAGTCGCTGATACGTTGAGATCGTGATGAGCAACTTCCCAGATATAGCGTAGCTGTTGAAGTTTCATGGCAACCTCGTGAGTTTCCTACTCCATGGTCCCGTGGATGATCGCGTTGCTGTTTCAGGCTCTGTAAGTTCCCGCAGCCCTACATGAAGGTCTCAGTACAGCAACAAATACCGATAAGACCATCAGGACGTTCGCCGGACGGACAAGATAGCGTTGTTGTTAGAAAATATAGCTCTTAAACGCGGGCTTATTCAAGCGATCTGGCTATAACGAATACTCAGGATCGTCCGAATAAGGCCAGTCTGCGCCCTACGGGACTAACAGGCGAACCGTTATGGACTTGTTCAGAAGCTGCCTAGGACTCGTTCGCAATGCCGTGGGGAACGTGTCCTGTCGCAACGTGCGGACTGGCTGACGCACAGTGCATAGGTTGATCATCGAAGAACACGTCAGCACCAAAGGCCCGTAAAAACGCCGTCTTATCGAGACCACCCAGGAATATCGATTCATCGATGCGAATATTCCAAGCTCGAAGAGTACGAATCACTCGCTCGTGCGCTGGTGCGGATCGCGCAGTGACCAGCGCCGTGCGAATCGGCGCCTCTTCCGCAGAAAAAGCCTGCTGAAGTCGATGAAGAGCACCCAAAAAAGATTTGAATGGACCACCCGATAGGGGCTTATGCGCTGCGGCCTGCTCACTCTTCGTGAAGGCGAGGAGTCCGTCGCTCTGAAACACCCGCTCGGCTTCATCAGAGAACAACACAGAATCGCCATCAAACGCAAAACGCAATTGATCTCCATTGCCACCCGCTGCGCTATTGGACACAAGCGTTGCCGCTGCAACGCCACACTCCAGGGCATAGCGAACATCCTCGGCATCACTCGACAAAAACAGCTGGGTGCCAAAAGCGTTGATGTATCGCCAGGGATTTTCACCGCCGCAGAACGCGGCTCTACTGATGTTCAGATCGAAATGCTGGATAGAGTTAAAGACCCGTAGGCCGGTATCGGCGCTGTTGCGAGATAGTAAGACAACTTCAACGCCCTGCTCCTCTCCCAAGCGGTCGTTGATGCGAAGCATTTTTTGTACCAGAGGAAATGCCTCGCCCGGCTCCAGGGGCTCATCTTCCCGTGCAATTTGATACTTCGAGTAGGCCGCTAGCCCTTCTTCCTCAAACACCTGATGACTCGCACCAAGGTCAAACAGGGCCCGGGATGAAATCGCAATTACCAGCTTACTCTCTAGATTCACGCCCATCGCTTTGTCACTTTGCGCAGTGGATCACCCTTAAGTCTACGCCATTCCTCAGCGCATGAAGTACTCGCGACTAAGGCGAAACACAAGGGGGCCGAGCAATAGGAGCGCTATTAGATTGGGTATAGCCATGAACGCATTCAGAGTATCGGCAATCAGCCAGACAAGATCCAGCTGAACCAATGTGCCGACGGGAATTGCGCACACCCAGGCGAGACGAAACGGGAGAATTCCTTGGGTTCCAACCAGAAAGACCACGCATCGTTCGCCGTAAAAGGACCAGCCGATCATGGTAGTAAACCCAAACAGACAAAGCCCGAGCGTGACGATGACATTGCCACCGGGGATCGCTTCGCCGAATGCCATCGATGTCAGGCTTGCGCCGCTGACACCGCTCGGTAGAACGTCCATGATCACGATCACCAGTCCGGTGATACTGCAAACAATCAGTGTGTCGATGAAGGTCCCCAGCATGGCGACCAGGCCCTGCTCTACCGGTTGATCGGTCTGCGCCGCGGCATGCGCGATGGGTGCAGAACCGAGGCCGGCCTCGTTGGAAAAAATACCGCGTGCGACTCCAAATCGGATTGCGGCCCAAATTGTAGCTCCAGCAAAACCACCAGCTGCGGCAGAACCGGTAAAGGCTGAGTCCACAATGACGCCGACCGCTCGCGGTATCTCAGGCAAATTCATTGCCAACACGATCACACCGAGCAGCAGATAGCTGACGGCCATAAACGGGACTAGATAACTGGCGACCGTTGCTATGCGCTTGATTCCACCCAGCACAACCGCGCCTACCAGGACCATCAACACAACACCCGTGGTCCAGGCCGGTACCTGGTAGCTATCGTAAAGAACCTGGGAGATTGAGTTCGATTGCACGGTGTTCGCAATCCCAAAACCACACAGGGATCCAAAAATAGCGAAGGCCCAGGCGAGCCAATGCCAGTGTTTAGCCAAGCCGTTGCGTATGTAATACATGGGGCCACCGCTGTAACTGCCATCGCTTGCCTGCTCGCGAAAATGGACAGCACAGACGGCCTCGGCATACTTAGTAGCCATTCCAAATAGGGCCGTGATCCACATCCAAAACAGCGCTCCCGGCCCTCCAAGCGTTATCGCGGTTGCGACACCTGCGATGTTGCCCGTGCCGATCGTCGCCGACAGAGACGTCATCAAGGCACTGAACGGAGATATGTCGCCCTCTCCGGCGCCCTTTCTGCCTTGCAACAGCATGACAAAGCCGGAAGGTAGTTTTCTAAGCGTCAGGAACCCAAGCCCGACGCTTAGATAGATACCCGTCCCAAGCAACAGTACGAGCATCACTGGTCCCCAGGCGAATCCATTGATCGCGCCAATCACTTCCGCCATAGGTGACTCCAATCAGGTGGGATAACAAACGAACCCGTGACCGCCTTTTGGCTTGCGGCGCGGATTTCAATCATCAATGTTTACCAGATAAACGTAGGATGACCTCATGATCGAGGCCTCACGTTCGATCTAGTGAGGGGTGTGGAAACTCGGGTCCCAGCAAGCGATCAGGATCCGATGGCCTTAATCGTGCCTTTGGGCAGTACAGCATGAACGTGCTGACGCTGAAACTTCAGTTCGACCTTGTCCGCTACGCTTAGCACCACATAGGTATCGTCCAGCTGGCTGATACGCCCCAGGATCCCAGAGGTCGTGACCACCTCATTGCCCTTGGTCAGTTCGGACACCATCTTCTGGTGCTCCTTCTGTCGTTTTCGCTGTGGACGAATCATGGTGAACCACATGATCGCGAACAGTCCGATCATCATGATCAGAAAGAAGGGATCACCTCCTCCGGCGCCACCCTGGGCGGTTTGAGCGTGGGCACTGGCAATAAACACGTCGATTCCTTTTTATCGGTACTTTCTTTCGGTAATTTCTATCGGTACTTTCTATCAGCAACAGGCGAGGCACCAAGTACCGGGCCCGATAGTGGCACCAACCTTTTAATGGCACCAACTTTTGCGGGCTCATGTACGGTTAAGGTGTGGTTTCGCTTACTTCTGCGTCGATTGCATAGAGCTGGTACAAGATCTGAAGGGCCAACTTTTTATCTGCAACTTATCTGCAACTTATCTGCAACCGCTTATTCCGCCTTATCCGCCAACCAATTCTCTGCTCACTCCCGACCTGCACATCTAGCATGCGTTTTCAGGCGGTCAGCTCCAGATCATAGTACATGAGCTGCGGAGCATGATCAGAGAACTTCTCGTCTCGATAAATCTCTGCCGCCAGAACTTTGCCGCTGAGCTTGGGAGTAATCAACTGATAGTCCAGTCGCCATCCTACGTTATTGTTCCACGCCTGACCGCGGTTCGACCACCACGTGTAGCGGTCCGGGCGCGGATCTACCAGGCGAAAAGAGTCGATGTATCCCAACTTCTCGTACACCCGGTCAAGCCAGGCGCGCTCCTCGGGTAGAAACCCTGAGTTCTTCTGGTTGCTACGCCAGTTTCGCAGGTCGATCTGCTTGTGGCAGGTATTCCAGTCCGCACAGATGATGAATTCCCGGCGCTTGCGTCGAAGCGCAGCCAGATGGTCGTAAAAAACTTCCATAAAGCGCAGCTTCTTTGCCAGGGCATCGTCGCTGCTTGAGCCAGATGGAACGTAGAGCGAGATGATGGACACGCCCTGGTAGTCGAATTGCACGTAGCGACCCTCAGAATCCAAAGGATCCCATCCAAGGGTTCTGATGGCGTTCTTAGGGACCACCTTGCTGTAGACAGCCGTGCCGCTGTACCCCTTCTTCTCCGCATCGCTGTAGACACAGTGATAGCCGCGTGGATGGAACACCTCGTCGGCAAGCTGATCTACCTGCGCCTTCGTTTCCTGAATACAAACTACATCCGGGTCTTGCTTGCTCACCCACTCGAAAAAGCCCTTGCGCTGGGCTGAGCGAATGCCGTTCGCATTGAAGCTGACCACACAGAGAGCACTCGCCTTCTGCCTGGGCGTAAGAGTTGCGGCTTCTTCTGAGCTTTCCGGCAAGTCCCGAGTGGTCACGCTATCTCCAGGTTGTCCAAGTGGGCCAGGACATCATCGTGGTGACTCTTGGTCTTCACTTTCTCGATGACGACTTTGAGTCGGCCGTCTTTCCCGATGATGTAGGTCTGCCGCAGCACACCCATAAACTCTCGACCCATAAACTTCTTTAAACCCCAGCTGCCGTACTTATCAGCAATCACGTGATGCTCGTCCGACAGTAGCGTGAAGTTGAGATTTTCTTTGTCGATAAACTTCTTCAGACGAGCTACAGGATCGGGGCTAATCCCCAGAACCACTGCATCACGATCGCCAAGTTCCTTCTTGCTGTCTCTGATACCGCAGGCTTGCACCGTACAGCCCGGAGTCATGGCCTTTGGGTAAAAGTAGAGCACGACATTATGCGTTCCCCGAAAATCCTTGAGCGATACTTTCTTTCCGCTTTCATCCTCCAACGTAAAGGCAGGAGCGAGATTCCCGATTTTTGCTTTACTCACTTTACTTATCTCCTTGATACAAGCGATCGCGGAGCGTCGCTTACGCCTCTTGCTCAGGCCTGTACCGGCGGCCTGCGGAAGAGGACGTCTTCGACGCGCATGGGAAAATCATTGCTTTTTCGATCCTCGAAAAAAGCTTCTAACGTCAGCTTCACGACCGGAAACGCAATCTCGGACCAGGGCACTTCCTGTTCCGTGAACAGCTCACTCTCCAGGCTCTCGGGTCCGGCACCGTGCTCGCCGGTCGGAATGTGACAACGATAGAACATGTAGACCTGACTGATATAAGGCACGTCGAAAACCCGGTAAAGCTCAAGATCCGACACCTTTGCCCGGGCCTCCTCCCAGGTTTCACGCGCTGCCCCTTCCCGGGTTGTTTCGCGATTTTCCATGAATCCCGCAGGCAAAGTCCAAAGCCCGCAGCGGGGTTCTATCGCACGCTTACACAGCAGCACTTTGTCCTCATAACTGGCGAGACAGCCAACGATGACCTTTGGATTGACGTAGTGAATGTCACCACACTGGGTGCACACAGCCCGCTCTCGATCATCTCCTTCTGGAATGCGGTATTCGATGGGCCCACCGCACGAACTGCAGTACTTCACTGCAAATCCCGGTAGTTGCCACCGAAGAACACCAGGGGCTTGCCGACCTCGCCTTGTTCTATTAGTGCTACCTGACCAAGGATGATCGTATGATCTCCGCCATCGATGGCTTCTGTCTGGGTACATTCAAAATTAACTAGGGCCCCTTCAATGACTGGAGCGCCACCGCTGCCGATTTTGTAGTGATGGTCCAGAAGCTGATGGCTTCCCTTTTGTGAGTAACGTATGGAGTGGTCGCGTTGGTGTTCATTAAGCACCGCGATAGTGTAGCGCTGCGCTCGGACGAACAGGGCATACAAGTCCGACTCTTTCTGAACACTCCAAAGTACTAGTGGCGGCTCCAGCGACACGGATGCAAAGGAGTTAACAGTGATGGCGCAGGCACGGTCTGCCTCATCTTGGGTAGCTACCAAGCAAACCCCGGTGGAGAACAAACCCAGAGCGTCGCGCAATTTTCTTGAGTCCATAGCCTAAGCGGATTCCTCGTTCAATCAGGTGTCGGCGTTACGAGGCACGTGTACGCCGCACTCCAAAACTTCCTACTGTAGTCATTGCCTTCCCAGTCAGGACGGCTCAATCGCCTACGACGACCGCTCGCTTGTCCAGTCTCGATCAAGTACAGAGAAAAAGCCGAGGTGGAGGCGGTCTGCTGCCAGACGATACTTGCCTGCCTTAATCGCCATTAAGAGTAAGTCGTGGCAGATCTGGCAGTATCTGAAGGGCCGCACTCTTGCCTGGAGCGGTGAGTGGCTGCGCTTTCGTTACGCGAACCTTCGCTTTCCGGACCGGTGGGTCCCCATCGACGCGTACGCTCAATATCAGCATCTCTGGTATCAACCCATCCCGCCATCCCATTGGCGAAGTGTTCCTTTTTCCAGAAAGGCGCCTCTACTTTGAGGAAGTCAATTAGATACTCACATGCCGCGAAGGCTTCGGCTCGATGAGAGGCGCTTACGGCAACCCAGACAATCGGCTCACCTACAGGAAGCACCCCGATCCTGTGGATCACTTGCGCTCCGCTTAAGCCCCATGTCTTCACCGCAGTGAGCATGCGCTCTTCTATGACACGTTCGGTCATACCCGGGTAGTGCTCTATTTCAAGTGCTTTGATATCGGTTCCCCGCACCACCCCCGTAAAAGTCGCAATGGCGCCCACCTGAGCTCCGACGCCATGGAAACGCTCCGTTAAGGAAGCCGGAACCAACGGCGCACGAGAGACGAGGACCTCTAAACCCGCCACGCTATCCGCCGGTCATCGGTGGGAACAAGCCGACTTCATCGTCGACATGAATCACGTGCGATTCATCAACAACACGCTGATTGACCGCGCAGAATACGTTGGGCTCGAGCAATGCATCACCGAATTCGCCCTTTTTCTGCTCAGCGAGGTTTGCTCGAAGGTCACTGACCTTGCAGGGAAACACGTCGTCTGCGACTGTGGCATGACTCGCTCCATACAACTCCCGAAGTTGCGCGAACAACAGCACATTCACGCGTTGACGCTCCGGTGCCTGCCAAGCAATGACCATAGGTGCGGCCTAGAAATCTGATACATCTTTTGCGCCCTGCTGTTGCGATGAGTCATCCTCTACTGTCCATGTCCCGGAGCGACCGCCCTCTTTCTTTAATAAGCGCGTTGGACCGATTGTCATTCCTTTGTCGGCCGACTTACACATGTCGTAGACCGTCAAAGCGGCAACCGAGACTGCGGTCAGCGCCTCCATCTCCACACCGGTTTTGGCACTCACAGAAACCGAACTTCGGATGCACAGACCTGGCAGCTCGGCATCCTCGACAAAATCCACAGTCACGCCGTTCAACGGCAGCGAATGGCAGAGCGGAATCAGGGAGTCGCAGCGTTTTGCCGCCTGAATTCCCGCAACCCGGGCAACGGTAAGAACGTCACCTTTCTTTACATTGAGCTCACGAATAGCCGTCAGAGTTTCCAGGGCCATAGTCACTTGGGTTTCGGCGACGGCCGTCCGTTCCGTTATCGCTTTATCTCCAACATCGACCATGGCCGCTCGGCCCTGATTGTCCAGATGAGAAAAAGTGCTCATACCGTGCCTGAATTTTGGGAAGCGGGAGTCTATCCCGATTTGATTGACGATACGACGCCTACAACGTATGCGAAGTGGCAGTGATGCGGCGACTCCTCAGCTGTCAGCCACTGAGAGGCTCCCTAGAGCAGCTCAAAGAGGGGTTCTTCGCCGGCAGAAGCATCACCAAGACCGAGGGAATCGGCGATATCCTGAGCCGCACGGCGACCGCTGCTATAAGCACCTTCCACCGTGCCGGCCAGTGTGGCGTCACAGGCTGCATCTCCGGCAAAAAAGAGCGTCCCCGCAACATCCGCTCGCAAAGCGGCGTGCACGGAGGCAGTGCCGGCGACACTGCGCCCACCGGCACTGAACTGGTCTTGCTGCCAATCGGTGTAGGCGCTCCAGAGTGAATCCTCCAGGAGCGGAAGACCTTTTAACGCGGGCTCAAACTCCTGTAGGGCGAGGCGAAGAACCAGTGATGCCTCCTCGGAAGCGAGCGTATCCGCGCTCACCCCGCGATATTGCGCTTCAAGCAGTGTGAGATTTCTGTTTCCTGTGCGGCGCGCGCGGAAGTGCTGTTCTGCAGAGTCGCGGGTCCAACTCTCACCATCGGCGAGAAGCGGAGCTTTGTCTGAGTTAAATACCATGGCACAACTCAAACTTGGCTCGGCCGCTATGTCTGAGATTGCTTCTTGCCTAGCCAGGTCTAGAGTCGGTGTGAAAACAAGGCCACCAGCACGAAGAACAGCCGGTGGAAGCGTCACCAGAAGGCGACGTGTGGTTACTGCGCTTCTTAAGCCGCGATTGTCGTAGTACACACCAGCGAGGCCATCGCGCCAGAACACTTCAGAAACGCGGCTATTCAGCTGAATATTGCCATCGGCAACCGACGCCAGGGCGCGAGTCAGGGCGCCGCTCCCGGGACGAAGCTCTACCTTGTTCGTACCCGCGCTCTCTGCTCGAAGTTGCAATCGTTTTATCGGCTCCCACTCTACTCCACCGATTGCGTTTATGTACTGAGCGCCAAGATCTACGTCGTGACTTAGATCGTCACGCCGCACTGAATAAACCCGGCCTCCGATGCGATCACGCGCCTCCAGAACCAGAACTTTGAGCTCATCATCCAGAGTCAGTAACGACTCGGCGGCCGCAAGCCCTGCAACGCCTGCACCCACGATAATCACGTCGTAGTCGGTTCCCAGTCCCTGAGCTTGGGATCTCGACACACGACCACTGGTAAGGGCACCGGCAAACAGTGGCCCTTGATAGCAAAACCTCAGAATATTTCTGCGTGTAAGCAAACTCTTTTCCTGTGACTGGATGGCGAGTTATCGTAGTCGCCGCATAAACTTAGCCAGAGTACTCGGGATGAAGATCAATAGCGCTTTTGAGGCCTGCAATCGCCTTATGACACTCACAAGACTTACACGACTCACCCGTCTTTTTCACTGCTTACCTCCATATGTTCTGGCATCGGTGGCACCAGCCCCCTCAACCGGTCCAGCTAATCGGTCGAAGCGCCGTTACCTGGCTAACCTGGCTATGCACCTAGCTATGCGACTCGAACTATCGCCAACTGCTGTTCGCAGCAGGCGCCTGTTCTCATCAGATGGACGAAGTGGACGTGCACCGCAAGTCCTGCTTCTCGTTCTGCTAGCGACCGCGTCGGCGCTGTCTTCAGCCGCAGAGGATACAACAACCAAGGCCCCTCTCGGCATCTCAGAAACCCGACGCGCCCTGATCGACACACGCATGCGTGAAGCCGTGGATGCGGGGCTGATGTCCGGGGCACAGGCTCTTGTCGCACAGCAGGGAAAGGTTCTGCTGCGCGCTGAATGGGGCTTCGCGGACAGAGAGTCCCAAACAGGATTC
Source organism: Pseudomonadota bacterium (assembly GCA_039111155.1). GTDB lineage: Bacteria > Pseudomonadota > Gammaproteobacteria > Pseudomonadales > Halieaceae > Congregibacter. The sequence continues at coordinate 131,016 of JBCCPL010000009.1, forward strand.
ACCGACAATACGCTCTTTCGTATTTACTCCATGAGCAAGCCGGTGACGAGCGTAGCGTTGCTGACGTTGTATGAACAAGGCCACTTCCTCCTTGGGGATCCGGTGGCCAAATACCTCCCGGAGTTCAAAGATCTAAAACGGCTTGCGGTCGATGAACAGGGTCGGGAGATTCTGGTCACCCCGGCCCGACCACCGACCATACGAGACCTGCTGCGGCATACGGCCGGGCTTACCTACGGAATCTTTGGAAACACCTCGGTGGATCAGCGCTACCGCAAGGCAGATCTGCTTCGGGTTCCGGATCTTGCCACCTTCACGTCAAAACTGAGCGAACTCCCATTACAGTACGATCCAGGATCGCGGTGGCACTATTCCGTTTCTGTCGACGTTCAGGGACGTCTCATTGAGGTCCTGAGCGGTAAGAGCTTTGGCGCTTATCTCAAGCAAATGATCTTTGAGCCCCTCGCCATGACGAGCACTGGCTTCAGGGTAGGCGAAGACCGGACAGCGGACCTGGCCCAGCTCTACACGCCGGCTGGTGCAAACATGGATTGGGGATCGGTCTACCCGGATACGACTGAATCCAGTCTCGAAGTCGCCGATCCTGCGCTCACGAAACCTTATTTGGAAGGAGGCACCTTTGAAAGCGGCGGTGCTGGCCTCGTGTCCACGCTCGATGACTATCTTCGTTTTGCTCAGATGCTGGCCAACGGCGGCGAACTGGACGGTGTACGTATTTTGTCTCCGCAAACAGTGAAACTTTTGCGTTCCGATCATCTTGCTGGAATCGATGCATCGGGATTGTGGTCCATGGATGGTTTTGGATTAGGGGTTGGCGTGATCAATGATCCAGCCGGGCGCAGTGGTGAACTGGGCGGATCAGGCACCTATGGATGGGGCGGAGCTGCGGGCACTGATTTTTGGATAGACCCGGAAAACAGCGTGGTAGGCGTGTTCATGATTCAGAGTATCCCGCATCGCACCACGCTCTCCGAAATTTTTCGTAACATGATTTACGCTTCATTATTGCCCGCATCACCGGAGTAGGAGATCGCGCGCGGGGTTTAGCCGTGCGTTGTACGTGCGTTATGAGAGCGGCGCTGCTCGGTAGGGATAGTCTCTAAAGAACAGCAGCGTCACTTCTTCTCGGACCGAAGACGGACGGTCTCCCCAACGCTCTCCATGAGCTCCGGATGCTTTTCTCGGGAGTTTCCCACTTTAGTATCAACGGGTGTGAGCAAAAGGTCCTCCCGAAGAACCGGGCTGAACAGCGCATCATCATCGGTGATCGATTCAGCATGAAGCCAGCGATCTCTATCCTCCTGGCGGAGCATTACGGGCATTCGCTTGTGCCATGGTGCGAATTCTTGCGCCGCCGCTGTTGTGACCAAGGTGCAGGACAGAAGCGGGTCCGTGTCGTTGTCACCCCGTGTATTCCAAACGTCCCATAGAGCCGCGACGGCGAGCGCCTCGGAATCATTCGTTATAAGCCAAGGCTGCTTGCTCTTGGCGTCTTCGCTCGTACTTGTACGCCACTCGATGAACGAAGACATCGGCACTATCCCCCGCTGCCTTGCGAATGGTCTTTTAAACGCCGGGCTCTTGGTCAGCGTTTCGCTGCGCGCATTGAACATAGCGTAGCGAGTGCTCGGCCCCTTTGACCAGGAAGGTGTCAACCACCAGCGCGCGTGACGCAGCTCCATAGCCTGGGATGGGGAAAACGACGCAAGTAGTGGCACGTTTTCGGTAGGCGCAATATTGAAGCGAGGAGGCGGAAGGTCAATTGACAATCCGAGAGCCGCTACGAGCTCCTGGAGCCCCGGCGTACTACTTACATTAAAGCGCCCGCACACGGCCGATCAGTTGGAGGCGTCTGTACTGGCAGCTCTGGCAGAAGCGGGGTTTTCTTCCTTCCGCCTGGACAGCTTGGCAACACTCTGGGTTGTTGCGATCAGGACGTCGTCGAGATTTCGAAGCTCACCTTCGAGAAAAGCGGTTTTGTAGGACATTCGCACAACACGACCGATGGCTCGCAGCTTGCCGGCTCTCGCAACGTCCAGGTAGCGCGTACTGATCTCCAGTGACGAAAGCCCCATCACCGAGTCGTCGCTGGCAAACGCCGCATGACTCATGGCCGCGTCGAGCATGGCCGTTACGAATCCACCCTGGACAACATCGACCGAGTGGCAGAAGTCCGTTGGGACGTCGAAGGTGAAATGCGCGCTCTTGGTTTGGTAATCGAGGTTGACCAATTTACCACCCAGCAAGCCGATAAAGGGTGGGAAGTTCTTTTGTAACCTCTCGATATCTCTTGTGCCAAACATAAGATTCCTATTAACCGAACAGGCCGCGCACGCTATAGGATTGAACCCAGTTTTGCCAGGGAGCTTTTGCGCGGTCTACTTCGAAGTCTGGACAAAAAGATCTTGGCTGCCGCTGTGGCTGCAACTGTGCCGCTAATGCTTGGTGGGGGTTTGAGGTTCCAGGCGGCTGAGATCATCGTTCTCCATTTTTGCGCGCTTATTCTGATACATGCGCTGATCGGCCACTTCGAGCAGGTCTTCCAGACACTTGCCATCGAAGGGCCAGACCGCACTTCCAATACTAATGCCAACTCGCAACTCAAGGTCACTGTCTTCACCCAGGTGCATAGCACGAGTGAAGCTCCCACGCAGCCGTTCTGCCAGGGCGTCCGCAACGCTGAGACTAGCTCTATCCAGGGCGACAACAAACTCATCGCCCCCTATCCGCCCGATGACGTCTCCGGGGCGCAGTAACTTTTCAACTCGGCGCGTGGTCTCCACGAGCACCTGATCCCCCACACGATGGCCGTACTCATCATTTACCGCTTTGAAGCCGTCCAAATCGACAAATAGAAGAACAAGCGGAGACGTCTGCGACCGACCTTCGAGGCGCTCCTGCACAAACTCAGAAAACGCTCCGCGGTTCAGAACTCTTGTGAGGCTATCGATGCGTGCCAGAAACTGTAGTGCTGCTCGCTCCCGATGCTCACCCGTCACGTCGCGCAGAAGAATCGCGGATCCCGCCACCTGGCCGCCGGAACCGCTGAGTACGATCTGACGCACCGAATAAACCAGTCCGTTGTGCTGCGCTGTTTGCACCAGTGATGGCTCTTTATGCTCCGCTAGCAGCCATGGATAGGTTGCCTGAAGCCGCTTTCCGACAGGCTCAGCGCTGTTACAGAGGGCCTCGGCGGCCGGATTGATATCGACGATCCGCTGCTTCGCATCCATCATGATTACACCGTCAGCCGACACCATGAAGACCTCACGATAGGACAAGGGTGCTAAGCCGAGAAAACCTCGGAACAACGAAACCGTGACCCCAAGAATAAACACCGACGCCATCATTGGCGTCGGGTCGAGACCGTAAATGTTGAAGGTGCCCTGCAGATAAGCGATGTTCACAAAAAAAACAGTGAGCGAGCTTAGAATCACACCCAGGATTTGTCGGCGGTAATGAGCCAGGTCACCAAAGAAATGCGCGATGAGCACAACGATGCCGAACAGAAACAGGCAGTAGCTGTAGGGCGTATGAACTCTTACGAACCAGTCGCCATGGGTTACGACCAGATCTGGCAGCGGCTCGTACGTCATCGTCACGGCTGACCAGATCAGCCCATGACTCTCGGTCGTGAATGCCAGTACGACGGTAAGGACAGGTATCAGGCACAGCAGGATCTGAACGAGACGAGACATGAGCCGAACCACGCCCAGGTAACGAACGGTAAAGACGAACCATGCAACGGGAGTAAATGCTGCGCCTATGTAGACGCACTGCCCAAAAAACTTTCGGGTTTGAAATTCAACGGTCAGATACTCCGCCGCGGCCATGGCACACCAAAACCCCGTTACGAGCGCCAGCACACCAAACTCGCGCCGCCCGGGAATGCGAGGTCCGTTAAACGCGAACGCTGCTACAAACATCATCGCGAGGGCCCCACCCGCCGGGAGCAGAACCATTAGCAGTTGAATGAACGTCATCCGAATCCGAGCAAGGTCCGATGCAGTCCGAGCGACGTCGGGACGAAGTACTGGTTTGATGAGTCCACTGCCCCTACCGCCGCGAGCTGTGAATGCGTGGCCCTGGCTGACCTCTGCTCGCCGCATGAGTGCGCATCGAAACAGCACGCCAAAATGAGCTTAGGTAGAGTCATGAATGTACGCAGCCATACGCGCGCTTAACAAAGCATGCAAGACGCTTATCTGAAGTGTGAAAAAGAAGCCCGGAACCAACCCAACTACGACGTGAAACACCAAAAGATCTTCCCCCAAATCCTTTGATCTTCTTAAAGTAGCCGCTTCAGATGCGTAATGGAAGCTCTTTAAAGCTCCACGGGTTTGGCCTCACGGTTCGCCTGTCAGCCCCGCAGGGCGCGGCCTGGACTTATTCAGAGGCTCCTTAGACACCGAGGTGACGCTGTACCAACTGCTTGTCCAAGTCTTCCATGGGTCCTTCTGCGACAACGGTTCCGCGATCCATCAGTGAAAAAGTGTCGGCGTACTCGCGGGCGAAGGGTAGTTTTTGCTCAATCAGCAGCATCGCTACCCCAAACTCGTCGCGCAATCGACGAAGCGCGCTGCCAATCAGCTGAACAATGTTGGGCTGGATACCCTCGCAGGGTTCATCGAGACACAGGAGTTTCGGGTGCGTCAACAGTGCGCGCGCGATGGCAAGTTGTTGTTGCTGACCCCCGGAAAGATCACCGCCCCGGCGCGTACGCATGTCTTTGAGCACCGGGAACAGTTCGAAGATAAGCTCCTCGCCAAACGCCGCGTGGATCTTCCTCGCTCCGCCAACAACCTCCAGGTTCTCCTGGACCGTCAGATCAGGAAAAATCATCCTTCCCTGAGGGACATACCCGAAACCGGAGTGCACCCGGTGCTCCGTGCGTGACTCCTGCATCGGCAACCCTTCAAGCGACAGCTCGTCCGCAGTTGACTGAAGCAATCCCATGAGTGATCTGACCAGCGTTGTTTTGCCCACACCGTTGCGGCCAAGTACACATCGTATCTCTCCTGCACCAATGTCGAGATTGATGTCGCGTAGCGTATGGCTTGCACCGTAGTACTGGTTTAGACCGCGAACTTTCAGCATTCCCCGAAGTACACCTCCTGTACTCTCAGGTCACTCTGCACGGCATCGATTGAACCCTCCATCAACACCGAGCCCTCGTGTAGCACCGTGACGCGCTGCGCTATGCTGCGCACAAATTCCATGTCGTGCTCAATGACAACCATGGAGTGCTCCGGCGTCAACGACTTTAGCAGCGCCGCTGTCTTCTCGATTTCTTCATCGTTCATCCCCGCAACCGGTTCGTCAATCAAGAGAAGAAGCGGGTCCTGGGCAAGCAGCATAGCCAGCTCCAGCCACTGCTTCTGTCCATGCGCGAGACGCCCTGCCAGGGTATTTCGCTGCTCGGTTAACACAGCTATCTCCAGTAGTTCGTCCGCTTTACGCTGCGATGCAGTTGTGGCCTTGTAGCGAAACGCACTCCAGGGAGACCTATGCCCTGCCAGGGCCAGAAACAAGTTGTCCAGTACCGACTGATCCGAAAACACCGTGGGTCTTTGAAACTTGCGCCCGATTCCCAGATTCGCGATGGACGCCTCGTTTTCAACCAGCAAATTGATGTTGCCACCAAGGAACACACTCCCTGCCTGAGGTCGGGTCTTGCCCGTGACAACATCCAGGAACGTGCTTTTTCCGGCGCCGTTGGGACCGATAATGCAGCGTAGTTCGCCCTCATCGACGGTCAAAGTCAGCCCGTCCAGTGCCTTGAATCCCGAAAAGCTTACGTCAACGGACTCCGCGTACAAGATGACACCATGGCGCGTATCGGGGCTCGGGATCATGCTTCCACTTTGCGACCAAGACCCACCATGCCTCTAGGGGCAAGCAGTGTCACACAGAGAAACAGAGCCCCCAGGGCAAACAACCAGACCTCTGGCAATCGAGCCGTCAAGATAGATTCCATAAGAGCGATCAGCACAGCTCCCCAGATAGGGCCATACAGCGTACCGCGGCCGCCGACTGCAACCCAGATTGCGATTTCGATGGAGTTGACCGGATGAAACTCCCCCGGATTGATGATTCCCACCTGGGGTACGTACAGCGCTCCGGCAAGTCCCGCCAAGGCCGCCGAAAATACGAAGATAAGCAGCTTGAACTGCGCTGTATCGTAACCAAGAAAACGCGTACGCTCTTCTTCATCGCGTATCGCTTTCAAAACACTGCCTAGACGGGTGCTCGTCAGTCTGCGACAAATCACGTACGCCGCGAGCAGGCTTACCGTGGTAAGGCAGAACAGTGCGACGCGAGTTCCTCCCGCGCGCAGGTCGAAACCGAGCACATCCCTGAAATCCGTAAGACCATTGTTCCCGCCGAAGCCGAATTCGTTGCGAAAAAAAGCGAGCATCAGCGCAAACGTCAGGGCTTGTGACATTATCGAAAAATAGACCCCACTGACGCGCGATCGAAATGCTAGCCAACCGAAGAGAAGCGCCAATAGAGCGGGTATCAGCAGGGCCATGGCGGCACTGAAGACAAAGTTGTCAAACCCCCACCAGTACCACGGCAGCGCATCCCAGTTGAGGAAAACCATGAAATCCGGCAGCAGCGGGTCTCCATAGACTCCGCGGGAGCCTATCTCACGCATCAGGTGCATTCCTATCGCATACCCGCCCAGTGCGAAGAAGGCGCCATGCCCCAGGCTGAGAAGCCCGACATAGCCCCACAGCAGATCAAGAGCCAAGGCCAGCAGCGCAAAACACAGGTATTTCCCAAGCAGCGATACCGTGAAACTGGACATCGCCAGCGGCGAGCTCGCCGGCATAACTAACGCACAGACCGGCACGACGGCTGTTAGGAACAGGAGACTGAGAACGGTGAAGCGATGCCAGCGATCGTCCTCGAGGCGTAATAGAAGAGCCTTCACGAATGCGAACGGGCGTCCTTTTTCAACCGAGCTCAACTGCGCCGCCCCTGAATACTGAAAAGTCCTTCCGGCCGCCGTTGCAGGAATACGATAAGCGCCAGGAGTAAGATGATCTTGGCCAAAACGGCGCCGACCATCGGTTCGAGAATCTTGCTACCCAATCCCAGGGTGAAAGCTGCGCTCAACGTTCCCCAGAGGTTACCCACACCTCCGAAAACCACGACCAGAAAAGAGTCTATGATGTATGCCTGCCCAAGATTGGGGCCGACATTGGTCAATTGCGAAAGTGCAACTCCTGCGACTCCAGCGATGCCCGCGCCCAGGGCAAACGTAAGCGCATCGACTCGCGAGCTGGCGATCCCCAGTGCACTAGCCATCTCGCGGTTCTGCGAGACTGCGCGGACTTGAAGCCCAAAACGAGTGTGTTTCAACAGCAGTAACAGGCCCGCAAACACCAGTAATGAAAAAACAACAATCGCCAATCGGTTGTACGTCAGAGTTAGTCCCGGGGCAATCTCCCAGGCGCCCTGTAACCACGATGGAGTCGCAACACTCCGATTGAGCGGTGAAAAAACGCTGCGCACCGTTTGCTGGAGTATCAGGCTGATACCGAAAGTCGCCAGCAGCGTCTCAAGTGGACGGCCGTAGAGACGACGAATCACCACCCGCTCAATCAACAGTCCTACGATCGCCGACACGAGAAACGCTGCGGGGATGGCCAGCACAAGGGCCACTCCCAGATCACTCGGAAAAATCTGCTGCAGAACCCAGCTTGTATACGCGCCAAGCATGATCAGCTCGCCATGCGCCATGTTGATCACACCCATTACTCCGAATGTGATGGCAAGGCCGATCGAAGCGAGCAACAGTACCGAGCCAAGACTCAGCCCAAAAAACACGGCCTCGATGCGCTGCATCCAGCGCACGCGAGTCTGAGCGTGAGCCAGTTGTGCTGACGCCTGTGCGCGAAGCGCATCCGGAAGCTCCTCACGTTCGCTGGCAACGCGAAACGCGGCCCTGGCAATCTGTGAACTCTCTCCTCGCATCCGTGCCAGGGCGGCCGTCACCTCTGGCGCACTGCCAACGCGCAGATCATTCAGCGCCAGTGCGACACGGATCTGCTTACGTAGTCCGCGTTGGGGCTCTGTCTCCGCGAGCTGTCGCAGCGCAGTGATCGACTCGGTGTCACCCACGTCGAGAAGAAACTCAATAGCACCGCCGCGAATTGCCGGTCGCGGATCCAATAGCAGGGTCTGGGCTCGAAGACGCCGCAGTTCGCGACGCTGCTGATTGTTGACAGTCCAGCGCCGGACCTCTCGGCGTTTCCGTTGCTGAACTGAAGCGTCAGTGTCCTCGCTGAACAGGGAACGAACCTGGTAGCCAGATCCCTCACGTACAGCCTGGACCAGGCGTTCATCTCTTCGATCGATGTAGAGCGCACCGGACGAGAGATACTCGAGAATCGAATCGACTCTCGCATCCGGTATCGCGATCATCTCGCGAAGCAGCTCAAGCCGCTCATCCCGACTCGCCACTGGGACCTTCAGGAGCAATTCGTCGAGTTCTGTGGCCGATGCGGTATCTGAGGTTTCACCGTCTGCCGCTGATGCATTATGGGCCCACGACGTCCAGGCACACAGAGGAATCAACAGCCATACGCGCAGGACCAACCGGACCAACACCTGGTGCAAACTCCAGGTTCTTAACTTACCGTGCCGACCTAATCAGAAAGACAGCGGAATTCGGAGCGTGAGTAGTTGCCGCAGGACTTCGGTGATGTCCAATCGGCGATGAGATCTTTGGAGCCGGGAAGAAAATCAGACCACGCATCCCCCGGGATCAGATCAGGTTTCTGCCACACTACACCGAACTGACCATCGTCAAGGATTTCACCGATCAGGACCGGTTTTGTGATGTGATGGTTCGGCAGCATCGTCGCCATGCCACCGGACAGATTGGGAACGCTGACACCAATAATCGCATCCTGTACCTGATCACTGTCTGTGCTGCCGGCCTTCTCGACGGCTTTGACCCACATCTGGAAACCCAGATAGTGCGCCTCCATCGGATCGTTACTGACGCGGGAGTCGTCTCCGATAAACTCAATCCAGTCGTCGATAAAGTCGTAGTTTGCGTCGGCATCGACGCTCATAAAGTAACTCCAGGCCGCCAGATGTCCAACCAATGGTGCGGTGTCTATACCCGAGAGCTCTTCCTCACCAACCGAGAACGCGATTACCGGGATATCTGTGGCGTCAACTCCCTGGTTCGCCAACTCCTTGTAGAAAGGCACGTTGGCATCACCGTTCACGGTTGACACCACGGCCGTCTTTTTTCCCTCGCCGGCAAACTGCTTGATTTCGGCGACGATGCTCTGCCAGTCTGAGTGGCCAAAGGGCGTGTAGTTGACTAGCAGGTCGTCGTCGGCCACTCCCTGCGCTTGCAGATAAGCCTCCAGGATTTTGTTGGTCGTACGCGGATACACATAATCCGTGCCGGCAAGAACCCAGCGCTCAACGCCCTGCTCAATCAGGTAGTTAACCGCTGGTATTGCCTGCTGGTTAGGTGCAGCACCGGTATAGAACACATTTTTTGACGACTCTTCGCCTTCGTACTGCACAGGGTAAAACAAGAGACCGTTGAGCTCCTCAAAGACCGGCAGAACGGACTTGCGGGAAACCGACGTCCAACACCCAAAAACAACGTCAACTTTTTCTCTCACCAGTAGCTCACGCGCTTTCTCTGCAAACAGAGGCCAATCAGAAGCGGGGTCGACGACTACCGTCTCCAACGGGCGCCCCAGTAAGCCGCCGCGCTGGTTTTGTTGATCGACCAGCATCAACACGGTGTCTTTGAGGGTCGTTTCACTGATGGCCATTGTTCCCGAAAGCGAGTGCAGTACGCCCACTTTTATCGGTTTGCCTTCGGCTGCATTGTCAGCGCTCGATTGACCGGCAGAAGGCATAGCGACGAACAGCATGAGCACGAGATAAGAAACTCCCAAACGCCGTAGTGCGGGCCTCACGCTGCACCCAAGCAGCCAGACGACGGCGGAGTATCGTTGACGATCACTAGGGAGCCTCTGAACAAGTCCAGGGTGTCTCTGGCTGACAGGCGAACCGTCTATCGAGGCGCGACTTTGAAGGCATGCGTCCGCCTGTCGAAAAGTCGTAACGATGAGTGACGGTTCGCCTGCCAGCCCCGTAGGGCGCGGCCTGCAGCGCGCAATGGCTGCGTTGCGGATCTTGTTAAGGACTAAGGCCATTAACGGCAATCCGCGCCTTGCCACTGCACGCTGCAGGCCACGCAGAGACACCCTGGACTTGTGTCGGGTAGACGACGGCGTCTCCACCGTCGCCCCCCACAGATCCGGACGTGCGCGATTGACGCATCCGGCTCCTCAACTCATCACAGTCGCAGGAACTGTGGTTAA
>JBCCPL010000010.1:0-134677 GCA_039111155.1 Pseudomonadota bacterium
AGTTCGCATAATTTCAGAGCCCACAGCATACGCTGCAGCAAGGCGCGTTCCGCGGTCAATAGTGGTTCTATTTCCAAGGGACGCAACGCGGCGGCAGCGTATGCTGTGGGCTCCCGAAGGGCGCCCACAGCATACGCTGCCGCCGCGTTGCGTCCCTTGGAAATAGAACCACTATTGACCGCGGAACGCGCCTTGCTGCAGCGTATGCTGTGGGCTCTGAAATTATGCGAACTAATGGGACAGGACACTAGGTACTTCGGTTGGTAGCCCTGCTTTCAGTACGAAACGAACAGCCGCTATCTGCTCACTCTGGCTTTAACTTCTATCGTTGATCCAGCGCTGCCTGAAACCGGCTGCATGCGCGATCCCAGCGAGTATTAGTGAAACACCCACCGCCTCCGCTGGCGCATGTAACTGAGTCAGCAGCAAAGCCATGACCAATGCCGCACCGGCAAGCATGGGCGATGCCCAGACTGAAAATGGCGTTCCTTTTGGGGATCGAGCGCGCCATACGAGGCACCCCGCCTCGACGATCACCAACGCAAGAATCAGACTTGCGGCGGCGCCATCATTTAGAAATTGCTGATACATTCACTTGAGCGAGCACACGCAGTGCTTCTTAATCGAGCGTGCTAGGGCGATCAGTCGCCGCCGTCGCGCGCTTGTCGCCCATGACCGGGTAGCGCCAGACGAACAGCCGTCTGCGATCTACCAACCCAAGCTGTCGCTAGCCAGCACCGGCCCGCTCTCGCAAGTCTTGCTAGGCCCGTGCAAGACCTAGCAACTGGGCCATATCCTTTAGGAATATTCGAACGTGGGCTTTTGGCCTTTCTTTGACGAGTTCTTTCTTGGTGTACGACTGCCACGTAAGGTACTGCACGTCTGGATCGCGGCACATCGATACGAATTTCTCTCGTCTGGCATCGCTGGTGTACCAGAATCGCTGGAGTAGCCCCAGGACGAAAAACACGCGGCCGTGCAGCTTCATAAATCGCTTTCGTGCAAGCCGTAAAGTCGCTGGATTCTCGGTTGCCAGAAACTCTGTCGCCACTTCAGCCGCAATCCGACCACCTAACATAGCGTAGTAAATTCCCTCTCCAGATGCCGGCGCGACGACACCGGCAGCATCACCTGATAACAGCACTCGCCGTCCATCATCCCAGCGCTTAAGCGGTTTCATCGGAATCGGCGCGCCCTCTCGACGCACCGTTTTTGCATCCTCAAGTCCGACATCGCGACGGAGAGCTGCAATAGCCTTGTGCGCCGAATAGTCGCGCTGAGCGCTGCCACTGCCTATGCTTGCGTGCTGCCCGTGGGGGAAAACCCACGCATAAAAGTCCGGGGAAAGGCGTCCCTGGTACCAGACGTCGCAGCGCAGAGGATCGTAATCAGCAGAAGTACTCCCCTCAGGTGCTTCAATGATCTCGTGGTAAGCAAGAACCACCTTTCTCTGCTTCGCGCTCGGTATGCACTGCATGGCCACACGGGACTTCGCTCCGTCGGCCCCGATCACAAGGCGACTCATAGCCTCGCGCTCGTGCCACGCACCGCTTTCGTCCTTGTAGACGTAAGTCACACATACACAATCGGATTCGCAGTAGCGTAAGGATTTAAATGACCCTAGCTGTACCGTGGCTCCTGCTTGGGCCGCTCGCTCACGAAGAAACGGGTCAAAACGGTCCCGGTCGACCATGCCCACATAGGTATCACCCACGGGCATATCGACTCGCTCGTTCTTTGGAGACACCATTCGCGCTGATTTTATGCGAGCAACGATCTGCTCATCCGGTATCGCGAAATCATCCACTGCGCGGGGCGGTATCGCTCCACCGCAGGGCTTAATGCGAAAACCACGCTCCAGTAAAAGCACCCGGTATCCCGCCCCGGCAAGATCCGTGGCCGCCGTGGCACCAGACGGTCCGCCTCCAACTACCGTGACGTCATAGGCGTTAAGAACTGAACTCGCGTCTTCACCTTGCATCTAACATCTCCACCATTGCTACCTGTCCAAAGCTAGGTCCTGTCGCCTGACCTTCGGCCTCGCGACTTGCCTGGACTCGCATACCGAAAATAACAGCGAGAAAGAACAAACCCGCCTCGCCCGAAAAAACAACGCCGTAAGCCAGCGCAACGTCACTAATAAACAAGCGACTGAGATCAACCGCGACCGTGCCAAGAAATCCCCCAACAGCGAAGGCGATTGCCTGAGCGGCTCCCCAGAGCCCCATGCGCAGCCCCTCTCGACGCGATGCTCCCTGGTCTGCAAGCGTCATCATGAGCGCTATCGCAGCAATCACGAACGCTCCATTAAACAAGCCGAGTAGAAAGACGTTCAGATGAAGAGGCCAGCTATCGGGCCACTGTCCTCCAAAAGCGATTGCGAGCAACGCTAAAGCAGACAAAAAGCAGCCAGCGACCGACCAGCGCCGTAACTCAACGACCGTCGCCAGAGACCGAAACAGACTGAACACTGCGACAACAATCATTCCAGCCAGAACACCGCTGTGCTGAACTCCGGCCATTTGAGTGGATTGCCCTGGGGTAAGCCCAAACACCGTACCCGCGTAAGGCTCCAGAATCAGGTCCTGGGCGCTATAGGCAAGCATTGAAACCATTACGAACAGCGTAAAACGTCGCGCGTGAGTCTCTCGCCAGACCTCACCTAAGGAACGGCGAAAATCTGCAGCCCCGGCATGGCGGGGAAACGAATTCGCCGATGACGGTGATTTTGGCTCGAGGCGAAATACGGCTAGAAGCGTTACCGCCACGGCCATACATGAAACGACTGCGCTAACCAGCAGCAACCGAGAAGGTGAAAACGGATCCAGAAAGTGGCCGGCCACACCAGCCGTGACGGCAAAGCCAAAGATCATCATGATCCAGACGATCGTGGCCGCAGCCGGTTTGCGCTCTGGTGCAACGTATTTTGCTAACGTCACCAGCAACGATGTTCCCGCAGCGCTGGCACCCAGTCCGATCAGAAAAAAGCCGGCTGTACAAAGGGCGATGCCTGCATTGACGGCGGTAGAGGCCCAAACGGTCCCACAGGCGGCCGCAAATCCCCCCAGGGAAAGGATCACCATTCCTGCAATAATCCAACCGGTGGTGCGCCCACCTACATCCGAACCGTAGCCGAAATGAGGCCGGGACATCTGGACTGCGTGATGGAGCCCAACGAGCAATCCCGGGATCATTGCGGGCAGTGCAAGTTCTACCACCATAATCCGGTTGATCGTGGACGTAGTGAGAACCACCACCGCGCCAAGACATGTTTGCACTAGGCCCAGTCGGACTATTCCGTACCAGCTGAGTCCACCCTGTTGCGGCCGCAGCATAGGATGCCTATGTCGCCCCATGCAATGCGGTAGCGCTGATCATCATACCGAGCACGTACAGAACCACACCGGTGCCGTTGTACCACGGGGCCAGCCCTTTCGGATCCGACAGCAAACGTCGCATGGCAAGAAGCTGCAAAAATATGCTGCAGCTAACAATGCCGGCGACCAGTAGAAAACCCCAAGACAGGAGGAATGCAACAGCAACCAGCTGAGCCAGCGCCATTGTCCAGCAGGCCATCCGCGCCGCGTGCTCGGGCCCGTAGATGGCCGGCAATGAGCGCAGCCCCACCCGCAGATCGCCCTCGACCGACTTGAAGTCGTTAAGCGTCATGATGCCGTGTGCTCCTACACTGAACACCAGGGCAAGAACGAGAATTCTGGAATCAGGAATTGTTCCATCCAGGACGATGGCCGCGCCGGTAACCCAGGCCAGTCCTTCGTAGGACAGGGCCACAGCTGCGTTTCCCAGCCAACCGTTGCGTTTAAGGCGAACCGGTGGCGCACTGTAGGCCCAGGCAAACAATACTGCGACCGACGTGGCAAAAAACACAATCGGGCCGAAAGCGACGCTGTAAAGCAAGGCCAGAACGGACCAGCTGATAGCGAAGTAGAACGCCCAGCTACCCGGGACTCGCCCCGATGGGATGGGACGGTCAGGTTCGTTTATGCTGTCGACGTGGCGGTCGTACCAGTCGTTAACGATTTGGCTGCCGCCGCAAACCAGTGGCCCGGCGAGAACAACTCCCGCGATAAGCACCATCCAGTGTGCACCGAGTGAAACCCCTGCAGATACCGCCCCACACAAGAAGGCCCACATAGGCGGAAACCAGGTGACAGGCTTCAGCAGCTGGACGAGTGCACGAACTTCAGGAAACGCTTGGGATTTGGGTGCGTGAGATGAGTCGTTAGTCAGCCGAGGCTCAACAAACAACCCGGGCTCGGTCGATCCCCGTATCTGTGAGTAACCGCTGGGCGCGGCTGGCGCATCGACTCGCTGCATGAGTGTAATATAGATAGAGCACTTCTGAGTGTCAATTTAGATTGACGCTTTTGCCAGACGCACCATTAGGCGGTGTTCCATGGGCCCCAGCAAGCCCACAAGCCCCGAAGAAAGACGATCCGCTTGTTTTTTGCTGTGATAAGCCGAGTTTCAGGCGCCGGTAGAGAGCCACCGCAGCAACGGCCACGATCACGGACACTGATTTAAGGCGATTTTATTGCGAGGGACTACTGAAATGGCCGCATTGAGTAGCGCACTGACTCGGGAGTGGACCGGGCGAAAAGCTTGTCTACTCGACCGCGGCCTCGTCAGTCTCACTGCCTCCAATGTTGAAGCGCCGCAATTTTGCGTAGAGCGACTGACGAGATAGACCAAGAAGTTCCGCCGCCGAAGCGCGATTGTCTTGCGTTACCTCAAGCGCCGTTTCGATGCACAGTGCTTCAATTATATCGGTCGACTCGCGTACTAGCTCCTTAAGCGGAACCCGCCCGACACGCTGGGTTACCTGCTCAATTGAACTGGGGAGTTTAGATGTCACCGGATGCTCGCGCGTGATACGACGCTCGACGTCCCTAATAAACAGGGCAAACGCCGGGCCGTCTGCCTCCTCAAGGCGGCACGCCGAGATCTCAATCTGCGTGGGACTTCCAGCCCTGGGAATCAGGGTCGAAGAGAACAGCCTCACGACTGACTTCTCACGTAGGTTCGACAGCAGAACACTCAGATCTACGGTACTGCGACCCAACCACCGATCAGCCGTATGGCCAAGCACCTGCTCTTCGCCAACCAATTGCGAAAGTTCAAGAAAGCTGTAGTTAGCCGCGGTAATGCGGCCGTCCTGATCGGTCATCAAAATCGCATCGGGGGCGTTGCGGATGACTTCCTGCAGGAACACGGAGCTGGCGTCAGTGCGAAGTGCCGAGGAGCTATCGCGAGTGCCGATTCTGATTAAGAATCGTTCTTCTCCTGCCTGACGCATAAAACTTACAGCGACGTCGACCCGGGTGTCGCCATCGTCGAGGAGGAGATTATGAACCTGGCTACGACCGATTGACTGAGATTCAGAAACCACGGTCTGCGCCGCTTGCAGAGACGAGCGGCTGAATCCGAGCGGAAAACTACGGCCTACGACACCTTTATCGCCATCAGAAAGAAGCTCATTGGCCCGGGGGTTAGCTTCGAGCACGCGCATGCTGATAGCATCGAGTACGAGCACGGCGTCACCGACCATATCGAAAATTCGACGATAGCGGGTTTCGAGCTGTCTCAGACGCCAGTAGTCCTGCTCAAGTGCATGCTGCGCGTTTACTAGCTGCTGCTTGAGGCTGGCTACCGGCCGCAGATCCGTGCCAGCCGCTAAAACCGTGTGCTCATTCAGTGCCACTAGCTGATACTGGACCGGTAACTCAGACCCGCCCGATTCGAGACGGTGGACCAAATCTAACTTCTGATCTGCGCCCTCCAGTACGCGTTCTATGTCGCGGACGGCGGTTGCCGAGGAGTTTACAAGGGTGTCGTCAATTGACCGGCCCTTCCAGGCTTTTGCCAATGTCTCTGGCAGTTCATCGCTGCAAACTTCGATCGAGAGTATGCGTCCGGTGCGATCCAGCGTCAGTATCAGGTCCGCTACACGCTCCAACAATGAAGTGAGCGCATTCGGCGTCCAATCTGCTTTTAGGGATTTTGAGGGGGTCATTTGCGTATTGCTGCGCGAAGCGGTCGCAGTAGGCTATGTATGGCAAGAAACACGGCGATACATTCCTATACGCGTGGGTGTGGGTGCGTAGACCAGCAGCTGACGGTAAATCAGCTTATAGCTCGGCAATCCGCACACCCGGTGCGCAGCTTTCATTAGCAACCGGTGCGACGCCCCGCTCGCACTCCCCCCCCCAGGAGCCAGGCGCATCGCTAGCGGCTTCTGAATGATCGACGTGAAATCACTCATGGAGGTAACTAGCAACACTATTCCTCGAAGTATGGCACGCGTCAGTCCGTCTTAACACCTCTCCACGATGATCTTCTTGACAGTTATGGCAGACCGCGCCGTAGTGTCAAATATAATGGACTTTATAAAGTGTAAGCTCTAATTGACATTGCTACGCAGCAGCACTACATTCAGATGGCAGTCGACAAATTTGCGGTACTCGGGACTGGTGAAATGGCCAAAGAACCAAGGGCTTTATTTACAGACAATGCTCAGAGAAAGAAGGAGGCCAGAGTAATCAGCATCGAAGAGTCAGCCATAACGACAAAATCTGAGACTAAGAACTCCTCACCTCTTTACACACCAGAAGAGCGCAAACGACGAGACGAAACGCCATGGACCGTGGTTCAGGGCGTTCTCGCTCCCCTGCAGTTCCTTGTTTTCCTGGTGAGCCTTGTATTGGTCATCAACTTTCTGATCAACGGTTCAGGGTTGCAGGCTGCCGTTATCTCTGTCGTTGCCAAAACCCTGGTTCTGTAAGCAATCATGGTCACTGGAGCGATATGGGAAAAAGCAGTGTTCGGATGCTACTTGTTCGCGCCCGCATTTTTCTGGGAGGACGTCATCAGCATGGGCGTCATCGCCTTGCATACGGCCTACCTACTCTGCTGGTTGTTGCAGATCGGCTCTCCTACGCAACAACTCTGGATAGCGGTGGCGGCCTACGCAGCCTACGTGATTAACGCTGTTCAGTTTCTACTCAAGCTGCTTGCCGCCAAGAGCCAAACCGAGCCCGATGAAGCGAACGGCACCATCCCAATGGCGCTCCAGGGGGCTCTCGAATGACAGGTGCCGTACTCGCTACTGACTGCGACGCAGGCTCATCGGCGGTCAAGGTTGAACGTGGGCAGCGCGCTGTGTTTTGCGGGCTCACGTCCATAGTATGGCTTCATCGAAAGATCCAGGACGCCTTTTTCCTCGTTGTGGGCTCCCGCACATGCGCGCACCTACTACAAAGCGCAGCCGGCGTCATGATTTTTGCTGAGCCACGCTTCGCGACTGCGATACTCCAGGACCGTGACCTCGCGGGCATGGCGGACTGCCATGAGGAACTAGACCGCGTGGTGAAGGAATTACTCGATCGACGCCCCGAAATAAAGACTCTGTTTCTGGTTGGCTCGTGCCCTTCCGAAGTCATCAAACTCGATTTACAAAATGCTGCGGAGCGTCTGCAGGCTCAGCACGAAGGCCGCGTTCGCATGGTTGCGTACAGCGGCAGTGGCATCGAAACGACGTTCACCCAGGGTGAAGACAAGTGTCTTGCAGAGCTGGTGCGAGCGGGCCCCAGTGACGCCTCGACTGCTCCTGAGTTGCTGATCGCAGGCACACTGGCTGACATCGTCGAAGACCAGTTTCTGCGAATGTTCGAGCAGCTGGGTATTCGCTCAGTCGCTTTTCTACCGGCATCAAGCGGCACCGCAACGCCTGCAGTCGGGCCCAACACGCGCGTGCTGCTTGCGCAGCCGTTTCTCACCGAGACTGTACAGGCGTTGCAGGCTCGCGGCGCGACCATCTTGGCGGCGCCCTTCCCCCTTGGGGCAGAAGGTACTCTGCTTTGGTTAAAGGCCGCTGCACAGGCATTTGCTGTCGATGATTCGGTATTCGAAACGGCTGTCTCGGCACCCCTGGCCCGCGCTCGCCAGGCGGTAGGCTATCAGCGAGAGAAGCTTCGTGGTAAGCGCATCGCGTTTCTGCCCGACTCTCAGCTTGAGCTACCGCTCGCTCGATTTCTATCGCGGGAATGTGCGATGGAAGTGGAGTCCATAACCACGCCCTTTCACGACCCTAAGTTGATGGCAAGCGAAGCCGAACTTCTGGGTGAGCACCCCGATCTGATTGAGGGTGGCGATCTCGAAACCCGTCTCGATCACGTTCGCAAACTGCGGCCCGATCTCACCGTCTGCGGCATGGGCATTGCCAATCCGCTGGAAGCTGAGGGCCTGCGGAGTAAATGGTCCATCGAGTTGATCTTTAGCCCGATCCAGGGATTCGATCAGGCTGGAGACCTCGCCTCGTTATTCGCGCGCCCACTCGCACGCGAAGCACAACTGGAATTCTGATCCATGGAGCTCTCCCTCTGGACTTACGAAGGCCCGCCACATGTTGGGGCCATCCGAATCGCCAACAGCATGAAGGGTGTGCACCTCATGCTTCATGCCCCCCAGGGCGATAGCTACGCCGATCTGCTGTTCACTATGATTGAGCGGGACGACCACCGTCCCCCGGTAACTTACACGACATTTCAGGCGCGTGACCTGGGTAGCGACACGGCACAACTCGTCCTGCGAACGGTGCAGGCCACTGTCGATACCCATCGACCAGACGTTCTGCTTGTGGGCGATTCGTGCACCGCCGAACTGATTCAGGATCAGCCGGGTACGCTTGCATCCAGCGCTGGCCTGGAAGTACCCGTGATACCCATTGAGATGCTCGCGTACTCACGCAAGGAAAACTGGGGTGCGGGCGAGACCTTCTACAGCCTCGTACGCGCGCTCAATCAGGGACAGGTGCCTGCCCCCGGAACTACACCGCCGGAACGCGAACAGCGACACAGCGTAAACATTCTAGGTCCAAGCTCCCTTGGCTTTCGCTGTCGTGATGACGTGATTGAAATCACGCGGCTGCTGGAGTCCCTTGGGGTAACCGTTAATGTAACCGCGCCCCTCGGCGCAACCGCACACGACCTGTTGCGCCTGCCGCAAGCCAACGCCAATATCTGTCTATACCCAGAAGTAGCAGGCCCGGCCTGCGACTGGCTGGCACGCAGCTTTAAACAACCCACGATAAAAACCGTTCCGATCGGTGTAGGCGCGACCGATGAGTTCGTTCGTGAAGTTTGCGATACGTTGGAGCTGGAAGCACCGGCAGCAAAGGATCGATCCCGGCTACCGTGGTATTCCAAGTCCGTGGATTCCACCTACCTCACGAATAAGCGAGTCTTCATCTTCGGCGATGCGACGCATGTAGTAGCCGCCGCACGTATCGCCAGCAAAGAGCTGGCTTTCGACGTTGTGGGCCTCGGTACGTACTCCAGAGAACAGGCTAGAGCAGTACGAACCCTGGCCAAAGACCTTGATCTCTCAGCGCTCATTACCGATGACTACTTGGAGGTTGAGCGGGCCATATCCGAGCTCCAGCCTGAACTCGTTCTCGGCACCCAGATGGAGCGGCACATCGCCAAGAGGTTAGGCGTACCCTGCGCTGTCATTTCGACTCCTGCCCACGTGCAGGACTATCCTGCCCGGTACTCCCCACAAATGGGTTACGAGGGAGCCAACGTCATCTTCGACAGCTGGGTGCACCCGCTGATGATGGGGCTGGAAGAACATCTGCTTACGATGTTCCGAGAGGATTTCGAATTTAACGATGAAGCGATCCCCTCCCACTTGGCCGCCGAGGCGGCCCTGGCAGCGAAGGCGGAACATGCAGTGAATGACGCGGCCCACGCAAGCGAGTTCGCTGACGACCCTGTAAACACGCGAAGCACTACTCACCTGGCTCACTCGGCTCACCGGGAGTTGGGGGCTGATACAGATAAACACACCAACGG
Source organism: Pseudomonadota bacterium (assembly GCA_039111155.1). Lineage (GTDB taxonomy): Bacteria > Pseudomonadota > Gammaproteobacteria > Pseudomonadales > Halieaceae > Congregibacter. Next base: position 9,873 of record JBCCPL010000010.1, read on the forward strand.
TGACAACTCAGCCACCCCCACGTGGGAGCTGGACGCCGAAAAGGAGCTCCGGAAGATCCCCTTCTTCGTGCGCGGTAAAGCGCGACGCAACACCGAGCAGTTCGCAGCCGACCAGGGCGTAAGCATCATCAAGGTCGATACGTTGTATGAAGCCAAAGCACACTTCAGCCGCTGATCGGCCATTTCACTTCGTACTGGTGACGCTGGACAACCACGTCACCGGTAGCGTCGAGCGCGCAGGCCTAAGTCTTGCCAAGGAAGCACCCGAACTGAAGGTGAGCGTTCACGCGGCTGCCGACTGGGGCGCATCCAGGGAGTCGCTCGAGCGCTGCCACGCAGATATCCTGAGTGCCGATGTTGTGCTGGTTACGATGCTGTTCATGGAGGAGCACATCAATGCCGTACTGCCCCAGCTAAGAGCCCGCCAGCCTCACTGCGACGCCATGGTGTGTTGTATGTGCGCCAGTGAGGTCATGAAGCTCACGCGCATGGGTCGCTTCTCGATGGACAAGGAAGCAAGCGGGCCCATCGCATTGCTAAAGCGTCTGCGCGGAAAGTCGCAGGCGGGTAAAGGAAGCGCCGGAGCGCAGCAGCTCTCGGTGCTTAAACGAATTCCTCGAATTTTGCGTTTTATTCCAGGGACAGCCCAGGACGTACGCGCTTACTTTCTGACCATGCAGTACTGGCTTGCCGGGTCCGAAGAGAACATTCGGCGGATGATCGCCAATTTGGTCACGCGCTACGCCCGGGAGGGTGCGCTGGACCATGGGGACCGGCTGACCCAGGGTAATCCCATCGATTATCCGGAGACAGGCCTTTACGACCCAGATCGGAAAAAACCCATCAGTGAGACTCTTCCTCGCTCGGCTAAAGCCAAGGCCTCCAGCCAGGGCACAGTCGGCGTCCTGGTCATGAGGTCTTATGCTCTGGCGGACAACACGGACCACTACGATTCGGTTGTCCGGGCTCTTCGGTCTCGTGGACTCAACGTGGTTACCGCTTTTGCCAGTGGCCTGGATGCTCGTCCAGCCGTTGAAAAGTACTTTGTTCGCGACGGCGAGCCAACGATCGATTTGCTTCTGTCACTTACCGGTTTTTCTCTGGTTGGCGGACCTGCATACAACGATGCCCACGCCGCAGAAGAGCTTCTAAGAACGCTTGACGTGCCTTATCTCGCTGCGCATGCGCTGGAGTTCCAAAGCCTGGAGAAGTGGGAAGACTCTGTTCACGGCTTGATGCCGGTCGAATCTACAATGATGGTGGCGATTCCCGAGCTCGATGGAGCAACGGTGCCCACTGTATTTGGGGGCCGAAGTGAACGCGATGGATCTGCAAACTCTCCGGGTGGGCACACGATGCGTGGCCACCCGGAGCGGATCGACATGCTTGCCGATCGCGTCACCAAGATTGTGTCGCTGCGCCGTGCTCCGAAGTCCGAGCGCCGGGTAGCTGCGGTAATTTTCAATTTTCCGCCACACTCAGGAAATACAGGCACCGCTGCAAACCTGGCGGTTTTCCAGTCACTGTTTAACACGCTCAATGCCCTCCACGAAGACGGCTATACCGTTGATTTACCCAAAGACGTCGAGGAATTGAGAGATGCGGTGATCGGAGGGAATGCGGAGCAGTACGGGGCTATCGCCAACGTATTTGCCAAGATCAGCGCCGACGACCATGTAACGCGAGAGCCGTACCTCGGTGAGATCGAAGCGCAGTGGGGCCCGGTTCCGGGCAAACAGCTTACCGATGGTCAATCGCTGTTTGTTCTGGGCGCGCAGTTCGGCAATGTTTTTATCGGCGTACAACCAGGTTTCGGCTACGAGGGCGACCCCATGCGCCTTCTGTTCGAACGGGGTTTTGCGCCTACCCATGCGTTTTCGGCGTTTTACCGCTACCTGCGTGAAGACTTCGCAGCACACTGTGTTTTGCATTTCGGCACGCACGGCGCCCTAGAGTTTATGCCCGGAAAACAAAGCGGTATGGCGGGCGATTGCTGGCCCCAGCGTTTGATCGGAGACCTGCCAAACTTTTACCTGTACTCGGCTAACAATCCATCCGAGGGAATCATTGCCAAACGCCGGGCAGGCGCTACGCTGGTCAGTTACCTCACACCGCCGGTAACGCGCGCAGAGCTCTATCAGGGCCTGCAGGAGCTCAAAGGCACGGTGGATCGGTGGCGGTCACGCTGCGATGAAAGCACCGACGCACGAACAGAGCTTGCGCGGCTGATTCAGGACCAGGCCGCGGCTCTGGATCTTTGCCCCGACCAACCAGTCTGGGATGCGGACTCCGAATCTGACGTCGAGAAAGTACGACGCGATCTGCTCGAACTTGAGGAGACCTTGATTCCCTACGGTTTACATGTGGTCGGTCAGGCTCCGAAGCCGCAGGAACAGCGCAGTCTGCTGAAGGCAATCGCGCAGGCCAGTTTCGAACTCTCGATCAGCGAATCGATGCTCGATGCGCTGGAAGTGAAAGATAAGGCGCTTTTTGACCGTTGCCTGAGAGAAGAACATCCGAACCTTCCAGAGCTGGAGTCGATAGGCTCCACACTCTTTTCTGCGGCCCAGAAGCTCGCGGTTAACCAGGAGCTTGCTGCGCTGTTGCATGCAATGGATGGTGGTTACATACCTCCGGTAGCTGGCGGCGATCTTCTGCGCAGTACCGATATTCTGCCGACGGGTCGCAACGTCCACGGTTTCGACCCTTACCGGCTACCGAGTACTTTTGCGATGCGCGACGGCAGGCGACAAGCTGAGACCCTACTCGAAAAACACAAGGCTAGCGGCGGTGCGCTTCCAGAAACTGTTGCACTCGTCCTATGGGGTTCAGATAACCTCAAGAATGAGGGCGGTCCTATTGCACAGGCGATGGCCCTTATCGGCGCGGAACCGCGAATCGACGGCTACGGTCGAGTTTGTGGAGCAAAGCTGATTCCCCTCTTGGAACTTGGGCGTCCTCGGATCGATGTAATCATGACGCTTTCCGGAATATTCCGGGATCTACTTCCGCTTCAGACTCGGATGCTTGCCGAAGCAAGCTATCTGGCGGCGTCCGCCGAAGATGAGCCGTTAACTAAAAACTTCGTTCGCAAACATGCGCTTGAACAGCAGGCTAAACAGGGCTGTGATCTTGCCACTGCTGCACTGCGAGTGTTCAGCAACGCGGAAGGCGCCTATGGCTCTAACGTGAATCTTCTTATCGATAGCTCTCGCTGGGAAGAGGAAGACGAACTCGCCGATACCTACACCGCGCGGAAGTGTTTCGCCTATGGGCTTGATGGCAAGCCTGAGGCGCAGAGTGAACTTTTGAGCAGCATGCTCAGTACGGTCGATCTCGCGTACCAGAACCTCGACTCGGTCGAAGTCGGGATCACATCGCTGGACCAGTACTTCGATACGCTCGGCGGCATCAGCCGAGCCGTGCGTCGAGCTCGCGATGGAGCGGATGTCCCCGTTTACATCTCAGATCAAACCTCTGGCACGGGCAGCGTGCGCACCCTGGACGAACAAGTAGCGTTGGAGGCTCGTACCCGCGTTCTCAACCCCAAGTGGTACGAAAGCGTTCTGGACTATGGTTTCGAGGGCGTCAGGCAGATCGAATCGCATGTGACCAACACTATGGGCTGGTCCGCAACAACCGGGCAGGTGTCTCCCTGGGTGTACGAGCGCATGACAGACACCTTCGTTCTCGACGAGGCGATGCGCGATCGCCTCGCATCCTTAAACCCCCACTCCGCGGTCAAAGTAGTGAATCGGCTCCTGGAAGCTCATGAGCGCGAATACTGGGAACCTGACCCCGAAAAACTCGAGGCGCTGCAGCGCGCGAGTGAAGATCTGGAAGACTGGCTTGAAGGCGTGACTGGAGAAGTAGCCGCATGAACACCCCAATAAAAATCCCGGTGCGAGAGATTGACCCGGCCGATAGTCGTGGACTCGATGGCGAAGGCAGCCTTCAGGTGCACCTTGATCCGGAGGTGCAGATCGATAAGGCGAAAGTCTTCGCGATCTACGGAAAGGGAGGCATCGGTAAGAGTACTACCTCGTCAAATCTCTCCGTGGCGTTCTCGAAGCTAGGCAAGCGGGTAATTCAAATCGGCTGCGATCCGAAGCACGACTCGACGTTTACTCTCACCAAAGCACTCATGCCCACGGTGATCGATGTACTCGAATCGGTGGAGTTTCACTCGGAAGAACTAACACCGGATGACTACATGTACGAAGGCTATAACGGCGTGATGTGCGTGGAAGCCGGCGGGCCTCCGGCGGGTACTGGCTGTGGGGGCTACGTGGTCGGCCAGACCGTCAAGTTGTTAAAGCAACATCATTTGCTCGACGACGCAGACGTGGTGATCTTCGATGTACTGGGCGATGTCGTGTGCGGTGGATTCGCTTCACCTCTCCAGCATGCGGAGCGCGCGCTCGTCGTTACGGCCAATGACTTCGATTCTATTTTTGCCATGAATCGAATTGCGGCGGCGATCAAAGCCAAAGCAAAAAACTATCCCGTGCGCCTTGGTGGCGTTATCGCAAACCGCAGTTCCGCTACCGACGAAATTGATCGTTTTAATGACGTGGTGGGCCTGAAGAGGCTTGCGCACTTTCCGGATCTCGATGTGATTCGTCGCAGTCGGCTCAAAAAAGCCACGCTGTTTGAGATGGACGATGCACCTGGCCTTGAGCAGGTTCAAAACGAATACCTGGCGCTTGCACAGCAGCTGCTCGATGGCACCGATGCGCTCGACGCCAATCCGATGAAAGACCGCGATTTGTTTGACTTTTTAGGATTTGATTGATGCAAGAGAGCAGTTATCTCCAGCGGCGCAGTGAAATCGAACACTATTTCGACCGAACAGCTGCGGACGCCTGGTCAAAGCTCACTTCCAATGCGCCCGTCAGCAGGATACGTCAGACCGTTCGCGCAGGCCGCGATGAGATGCGCAATACGCTGCTCTCCTGGTTGCCCGAGGACTTAAGCGGTCGCCGAATTTTAGATGCGGGTTGCGGGACTGGCGTCATGGCAGTAGAGCTGGCGCGCCGCGGAGCTGACGTACTTGCGGTCGACCTGTCCCCTACATTGATCGCTCTGGCCCAGGAGCGACTGCCGAAGAATCTTGGCCGCGGGCGGATACAGCTTGAAGTCGGTGACATGGCGACAGTCGCAACGGGCGAGTTTGCTCATATCGTCGCAATGGACTCCATCATTCACTATGAGGCGAACGATGGCATCGATGTGCTCGGACGACTTGCTGGAAGGGTCAGCGAGAGCATTCTGTTCACCCATGCGCCAAGCACACCGCTGCTGGCTCTTATGCACCGCGTAGGAAAACTGTTCCCCCGCGCTGATCGGGCGCCGGCGATCGAGCCGATCAGCGAGACCTCATTGCGCAAACAGGTGCGTGATAGCCGGGATTGGAAAGACTGGGAACCGCGACGGACGATGCGAATAGCGAAGGGGTTTTACATCTCTCAGGCGATGGAACTCGAGCATTTGTGAGAATTAACGCACTGACAAGACGACTGCTGCCTTCCGGCGCGCTACTCGGGCTGATGCCCTATGCCCAAGCGGTTCAGGGTGAATTGCCGCTGCGTCGTCTGGCGCGTCTGTCACTTTTTCAGCTATCAGTCGGCATGGCCGCTGTGCTGCTTACCGGAACTCTGAATCGCGTTTTGGTAATCGAACTGTCTCAGCCTGCCTGGCTGGTTTCTGTAATGGTCGCGATTCCGTTGACGTTTGCTCCCTTAAGGGCGCTTATCGGTTTTCGTTCGGATCAGTACCGCTCCCTTATGGGATGGCGTCGCGTACCGTTTATCTGGGGCGGCACACTGGCCCAGTTTGGTGGTCTCGCCATCATGCCCTTTGCGCTGCTGATTCTCTCTGATCCAGGCGACGCTCCGATTTATCTGGGTCCTGCGGCGGCGGCACTCGCTTTCCTTCTTGTTGGTGCTGGTATGCACACGAGTCAGACCGCGGGCCTGGCCTTGGCCAGCGACCTTGTCAGCGAAAAAACGCGCCCAAGCGTCGTGGCACTTCTCTACATCATGTTGCTTGTAGGCACTATCGGCAGTGCCATGGCTTTTGCACTGTTGCTGAGTGATTTTTCGAATCTGCGTCTGATCCAGGTGATTCAGGGCGCGGCGGTGGTCACCCTGGTACTCAATACCATTGCTCTTTGGCGTCAGGAATCGCTGCAACCGTCGCTGACCGATCCGTCACGCGCAAGACCCCAGTTTCGTCAAAGCTGGCATGACTTTCTCGAGCAACCCAAGGTCAAACGCCTGCTGCTATCTATAGGTCTGGGAACAGCCGCGTTCAACATGCAGGACATCCTGTTAGAGCCCTATGGTGGGGAGATTCTGGGTATGTCGGTAAGCGGAACGACGGGACTGTCGGCCCTGTGGGGCGCGGGCATGTTACTCGCGTTTCTCAGTTCATCTCGTTTTTTAACTCGTGGCGTGGATCCCAAGCGCATCTCCGGGTACGGCTTAGCGCTGGGTCTACTGGCGTTCTCATGCGTAATTCTGGCGGCACCGTTCGGATCGCTTGGCCTATTCTTGGTGGGCACGTTCAGCATCGGGCTGGGCGGTGGTTTTTTTGCGCTCGGCACACTTACCGCGGCGATGGAGGTCGGTACCTCTGACCAACGAGGTCTAGCTCTAGGTGCCTGGGGGGCAATCCAGGCTACGTCAGCGGGTGTTGCGATAGCCCTGGGTGGCAGCCTTCGCGATCTGGTCGGGTATCACGCCGTGCAAGGCACGCTGGGACCAGCTCTGAACGATCCGAGCACCGGCTACAGCTTTGTCTATCACTTCGAGATCTTTTTGCTCTTCGCAGCATTGGTTGCGCTGGGCCCAATTGTTCAAAGCACAGCAAGGAGCCAACGCCAGCTGGCTTTGCATGAATTTCCGAGTTAACTCACACCCCGAAGGGAGTAATTGCTATGGAGTTTGGTAACGTTACGGAGTACTTTGATCTCCCCCAGCTTCTGCTGTACTTGTTCTGGCTGTTCTTTTTCAGCCTGATTGTCTACCTGCACAACGAAAGTAAACGCGAGGGTTACCCTCTCGTCGACTCTCACAACCCCAATTACAAAGGTGGCACGCTCTTTGGGTTTCCAAAACCTAAAGTGTTTAAGCTCCCTCACGGCCAGGGTGAACGCGTGGCACCCAAGGCAGACCCGCAATACGAACTCAATGCGGAGCAGCTCGTTCCCGGGCCCGGATTTCCGCTCGAGCCCAAGGGTAATCCCATGCTGGACGGTATCGGGCCAGCCGCTTATGCGATACGTCCGGAAACTCCGGATCTAACGCATGACACCGGCACGCCCCGCATCATTCCCATGCGCGTCGCAAGCGACTGGTCTGTGGAATCCCGGGATCCGGACCCGCGTGGAAATACGGTCTACGGAGCGGATGGCGAACCCGGTGGGACCGTGACCGACTTATGGATAGACCTCAGCGAGCCCCACATCCGTTATCTCGAGATCGAACCCCTTGGGGCCGCAAGTTCTGATGATTCCGATGGGGCACCTGCGAGAAAGCGAGTGCTCATGCCGATGACGTTTGCCCGAGTGAAGAAGACGGGTGAAGTCATTGCAAAATCAGTTTGCGGCCGACACTTCGCCGATGCGCCAGGCACCGCTAATCCGGACTTCGTAACTCTGCAGGAAGAAGACAAAATTGGCGCATACTATGGCGGCGGCCATCTGTACGCACTTCCTGAGCGCAAGGAACCGATGCTATGAGAAACGAGTATCGCGACGAGATTGAGCCGATTCCGGGACTTCCGGAAGAACCACCGGAACATGAGAAGATACTCTGGCAGGGCAGCCCGGACGCTAAGTTGTTTGCGAAAAGGGTCTTTCACGTTCGCGCATTGAGCGTTTACTTTCTGGCCATCGCCGGTTTCCAGGGTGTAATGCGCATCCTGGATGGCGGCGACGGCTCAGCATTCGGTGGCCCCGGACTCGTTCTGATACTTGGAGCTGTTGCACTCGGTATATTTGGCCTTCTGGCGCTCGGATACGCAAAAACGACCGTGTACACCATCACTACAGAGCGTATTGCGATGCGTTTCGGCATCGCGCTACCGATGGTGGTGAACATTCCTCTGGCGCTCGTCGCATCAGCGGATATGAAGCAGTATCCCGATGGAAGCGGAGACATCGTGCTCACCCTCGAAGAGCGTAAGAGAATGTCTTACCTCCTGATGTGGCCCAATGTGAGACCCTGGCGTTTCTTCCCTTCTCATCCGGCGCTGCGATGTCTGCCTGAGCTTAAGCATGCTTGTGACGCTCTGATGAAATCATCGCCGGTAAATGAAGAACAGCCTCAAACAAGTTCAGGTGCAACATCCGGCACTGATTACGCCTACTGAAGAGTATTAGAGAATATCGTCACCAACTGACCGGCAGACGACGGAAACAGACCGGTAATTTTCCCTGCAATAGTTTGATCGTGACCAGGTAGTAGCCGGTGAAGAATCGGTAAGAGAACGGTAAAAGACGGTAGTAAGTCGGCACAAGTCGCAGGGCAATGTAGTACGGGGGAGTACTATGCAAAACACAATGGGGCGAGTTCGCCCATCCAATGCGCAAAGAATGAACCGCGGCATGCAGATGCTCGCGGCACTGGCTTTTATTGCCCTCGCGGCCACTCTAACTGCGAGGCTTACGGGCTACACGACCGGAGTCCCGGAACCCAGCGAGCTCGAAGCGAGCCGCAATCTGGTGTTCGCTGATCTCGGCGATGGAATGATCCAGGTGTTTGACGCCGAAGACCAATCCCTGTTGCTGGAAATCGGCTCGGGTGAAGAAGTGTTTTTGCGTACCGTGATCCGAGGCCTTGCGCAACAGCGGCAACTGATCAGTGAGGATCGCAATGTGCCGTTCCTTCTGTCTCGTTTCGCAGATGGACGACTGGTCGTCTCGGATCAGGTCACCGGGCAGCGTATCGAACTAAACGCTTTTGGCCCAGACAACGCCAAGGCGTTTGAGAAGCTGTTAAGTGGCGGTAGAACACCGTTGCGGGCTTCCGCTCACGCCATACCAGAATCCGCATCATCACCAGCGCCGCAGCTTTCGGCCGCAGCGATTCCACCTGATGGTTGATTATCTGATAGCCCTTTCGACCGTAGCGTTAGCCTGGTGGCTTAGCACCGGTATCGTTTTACTGCTTAATAGACAGCAACCTCTGGTTAGAAATCTAAGCCTGCTGGCAGTGACGCTGGGCACTTTTGCAGGCCTTACTTTTGTACCGACGGTCGGTGAAATCCGAACGGCCACAGGAGCACTGCTGGGTTTCGCCCAGGGCTTACTTTTTTGGGCTTGGCTTGAAGCTACTTACCTGATGGGTCTCATCACCGGGCCCCGAAAGACGGCCTGTCCGACGGATGCAAGCAGTGGACGTCGATTTTTACTTGGCATCGCAACCTCGCTTTATCACGAGATCAGCGTGGTGCTTATGTTCCTGATGCTTTGGATCCTGTCTGCGGACTCACCGAACCGGGTGGCGTTGATAACTTATACAGCGCTGTGGCTGATGCGCTGGAGCGCAAAGCTGAACTTGTTTCTGGGAGTCCGAAACTACAACAGTCACTGGTTTCCAGAACATCTGCAGCACCTTGATACCTATACACGCAGATCAACACTGAACCCTTTGTTTCCCTTGTCGGTCACGCTTGGAACGGCTGCGGCGGTGGCACCGCTGGCAATCGCGCTTATCAGCGTCGATCCTTATGTGAGATCGGCCAATCTTCTTGTCAGCGCGCTTCTCATGTTCGCTGTTCTGGAACACTGGTTTCTCATGTTTCCGTTCGGCGAGTCCGCGCTTTGGTCGTGGGCATTGCAGAACGATGAAGGAAAAGAACGAAAAGAAGGCATCAGCAAGACCCTGTTGAATGATGACGTACCGCCTCGCAAAGCAACCGTGCACAGGCTTCGCACAGGTCAAGTTGTTACAAAAACTTGACAGCCTGCTTACAACTTGACCTAAAACCACAAGATCGCTAAGGTGATCGTGCACCGAGATGAATGCACAGCAGCCTGAACAGGACTCAGGCCTTGAGTTCTCGCCCTCACAAGGGGCGTATCGATTGCGCGGGTTGGGTTCCCTTTCATGCATCCGATCCTGCATCCGATAAAGAACCGAAAGGCATGGGAAAAATCAGGCCCGCAAACGCAGCGGTTCACAAGACGTGCCGGGGGAAGTCGCGATGACTGAATGCGACAACAGCAGCAATTCTCAACCCTATTCGTCCAGCAATTCATCCTGCTCAGACGCTAAGCATACGAGCGAAGACACGCGCACCAACGATCGTGACCTCGTCTCCGTCGCCGCTACCAACGAGCAATCAGCGGATAGGGGCAGATTTACGGACAGCGCGAAAGCCTGCCGCGAGCTTTTAACGATAAATTCGGCCTGCAGGGAAGAGACTCTACGTCGGACCTTAGCGCAGAGCGCTTTTATTAATGCGAATCAGCATTACCTGATCAGCACACCTTTCAGCACACCCTCTTCGAGCGCGGGCGACGATGCAACGGATGCCATGGCGGTACGGAATTCCGCGATAGCTGGGAAGGAATTTAAGAATGGTAAGAACGAACGTAAGGAAGACCTTAAGTTCGTTTCGGCCGAGCCGGTGGAAGCTCGCCGGCATGGCTACGCCGACCCAGGTTTTGATCCGATCAAAACCCCGGACCATAACGAGCAGGAACAACCGGGGCTGTCGGTTCGCGTAGAACTGCCGTTCTGCCCCTCACTATGCATTCGATGCGATCACGATTCAGCGTTGGGCCATGAACGCGCGAGTATAGACGTGTATCTGCTGAGCCTTGAGCGTGAGATCCAGCTTCTTACCGAAATCTACGGAAGAGGCTGTAGGCTCTTACAGCTTCACCTGGGAGGCGGAGCAACTAATTTCCTCTCCGAGCCGCAACTGATTAAGCTCATCACCGTGCTCGAGCGATATTTCACAATTGATGAGGGCACCGAAGCCAGCCTTGATGCCACAGCGTACAGAGCGACCTATTCTCAGCTCGCGCTTCTGCGCGGCTTGGGTTTCAGGGAACTGAATCTCTCCTTCACCGACAGTAATCAGTCCCTGGACAAGCTGCAGTCCGTATCGATGCTTGCCGATGTCGTGTCAAATGCGCGGGAAGTGGGCTTCTGCACCGCAAGTGTGTCATTGCACTATGGGCAGGGATGGCAAGAGGGCAACAACCTCCTCAACACTGCGAGAGAAATACTGGCGTTCGAGCCAGATCGTGTGTACTGCACACCGGGCCCGAATCCGGTAGCAACGCGAGGCTCCGGGCTTGGCGGTTGTTACGAGCCTAAAGCGAGTGTCGCTTTGTCGCTTGCTGATAAAGTTGCGAGATTCGCACGACTGGTAGATGTCTACTGCGATGCAGATTATGAGTGGGTCGGCCTTGACTGTTTTGCCAGGCGGGGCGAGTCCGTAATTAACGCTCAGCGCACTGGTAAATTGCATCGAAATAACATTGGGTACACAACTAACAGCAATCGACAACTTGTTGGCTTCGGGATTAACGCAAAAACCGACTTACCAACTATCTCGACTCGAAATTTCACACGCGTTTCTGAGTGGCAGTACGCGCTAGATCGAGATCAGCTACCGGTAAGGGCGAGTAAGCCATTAACAAATGGGGAGCATCGGCGAATCGCCGCGCTTTCTGATCTCATGTGCAACTTAAGTGTACCGAGCGACGAGTTTGCGCTGGATTCCAACAATCCCGACCCCTTCATTTCGACCCTCTTGCAGGATGGACTGCTGCAAACTAATGGTGATCAGCTCTTGGTCACAGATCCTGGACGAATCGCGTTAAATCAGTTCTGGAGCGGCCACTACTGATAGCACCTGCTTTTGCGGTGACAAAGCTCAATATTCTGCTTATTCCTGTGCCTCGCGCTGCTCTCTCCACTTGTTTTGCCTCTCACCGTCAATGACGCGGCTGATATTCAGGCGCGTGTTCGGCTGTCATACGACTTTACAGAGATAGATTTCGCTTGGTTATCGGAAGTTCGAGAACCAGCTTTTTGCAGTTGTTTCGTTAGCGAGCGCTTAGACCCACGAAAGCTGTAAGTTCTGGGAGTGCTAAGGAATAGGTTAGTTTTTTTTTGGAACCTATTAGCAAAAAAAGCTGCACTCGCGGCCGGGGGAGACCGCGAGTGCAGATCGTCGCCTTGCCCGGTGCGCTAGCTGCGCGGGATGGGCAATGCCTCGGTCTGCTGGGCTACGGCGGCACCGGCCATCGAACTACCTTCGATCCAGTTGTACTTCGCCGTACTCAGCACGATAAAGTGGATAAAGATCGCTAACGTAAACAGGAAGATGGCGTTAGCCACCAACAGTCTACGAGGATCAAAAAACATCCAAATCTTGTGCATCTTGATACTCCTATTCGTTAAATGAGAGCCGTTAGGCACTCATCATCCAATGTCATTTAGCGACAGCCCTTAAAACCAAGGTCTCCAGGACCACACCAAGAGGTGCGCAACCACCGCTACTGCGGTGAATCCCAGAAAGCTCTTCACATACAAGCTGTGAAACTCACGGGCTGCTCCGTCTGACAAGCCGGTAAGGCTTTCATCACTCATGGTTGTATATCTCCCATGTCAATTTACAAACCCCAGCCTCTCGAGATGGTTGGGGGGCCAAAACAGCGTCACAAAAAACACTTGGGCTCTCGCTGACACTGCATCTTCAATCGGATCGCCGAAACAACCCGATCGTAGATTTCTGTTTCATCGCCACGCTCATCCTGGCGATGTCACCATTGAGATATCGGCTCCTTACTCTAGTATCCCGCCAGCACACCGTGCTTAACGGCCCACAGATACCAATTGTCGACCACTGTGCCGGTGATCAATATCCCAATGCCCCCCGTGATTACCGTGAGCACTGCAAACCACCAGGCCCAGCGGTGAATAGATTCCATGCTGGCATTGAAGCCCATGGTCCAGCGCCAGAACAGCGCCGCTCTTTCCGATGCTGTTCCGCGATCGGTTATCTGATCGATCTCGCGATCGCCGCCATAGCGTCCAACCGCCAGAATCGTCGCGCCATGCATCGCGAACAAAAGTGCCGATCCGTACAGGAATGCGATCGACAACATGTGGAACGGATTCCAGAAGAGATTGCCGTAGCGCAACGAGAACAAGTTGGTCCAATCAAGGTGAGAGAAAAGACCAAAAGGTACTGCCTCACTCCAGGAGCCCATGAGCACCGGACGGATGAAACCCAGAACAAGGTACAGCCAAATGGCGGACGCGAATGCCCAGGTCAGATGCTGTCCCATTCCAAGTGCCTTCGACCTCCGATAGGTTCGTAGCAGCCACAGCAGAATCGACGCGGTTAAAAAGAAACCGGCCATCAGCCACCAACCGCCCTCGGCCAGTGGGGGTATGCGCAGACCCCACTCAGGCCCCGGCGGATCCAGAGTTAGCCATGGCAACTTACCGATGAACTGAATAGGGTCCCATCCAACGGACGCCCACATATTCAGGCCGATGATTTCTATCGCAATAAAGCCACACAACAAGGACGCCAGCCCCAAGGGTCCAAGATAGAAAGGTCCAAGTTGCGCGTCACCGAATTTTCCAATCCAGTAGTTGTCAACCGGCTCACCAATTCGATTTTCCGTATCGGATCCAATCGGCACACCGGGGTAGTGAGGCCCACGAATCTGGACACGGGTAAAAATGTTCTGATATTCAATCGTCATAGATTAGTTCCCCTAGTTCCAGATCGGCAGATCAAGCCAGAAGTCCCAGAATTCCACCCAGCTACCGTCCATCAGTGGCCCACTGATAACAATGCAGACCGCACTCCAGAATCCGGCAGAAAGGGCCACGAATAATCCCAGTCGGTGGATTCCAAGAGCGCCGATGGAATAACCGATGTCATCTCTGAAGAATGTGTTTTCGTGTTCACCGGTTTTGACCTCTGCGTTCTTGCCAGGGTTTGTGACCGCAAGAATCAGAGAACCGTGCATGGCAAGCGCCAGGCAAGTGGTGAAGAAAAACGTGATCGCAATCATGTGCGCCGGGTTGTAGTGGAAGTTCACATAGGCGTAGCCGACGTTATTCACCCACTGCAGATGAGTCATGATGCCGTAGGGGAACCCATGACCCCAGGCACCCATCAACAATGGCCGAATGATCACCAGGGTTATATAGGCACCGACGGCCACCAGAAAAGCGATCGGTACGTGGAGTCCCATTCCAAGCTTGCGCGCTATCTCCATTTCACGAAAAGCCCAGGAGAGAAACGCGCCCGTCGCACATATGGTGATGATCTGCCAGAGCCCACCCTCCATCAGCGGAGCGAGCCCTAGCCCGTAACTAAGAGGAGGTGGTTGTATATCGATTTGCCAGATATTCCAGCTGGCGCCCTGCGAGGCCCCATAGAGTATCAACGCGGTTCCAAGTATCGAGAAGAACGCCGCCGTCACACCAAAGAAGCCGACGTAGAAAGGACCAATCCAGAAATCAAAAAGATCTCCGCCGACCAGTGTCCCCCCCCGTACTCGATACTTCTGCTCAAAACTCAACATTGACATTTCGTCACCTCCCCAGCCCGCTGCTGGCGGGTTAATTCAAAGAATTTTTCAAACTCGCACCTGGCAATAAAGGCTGAACGCAAGTTTTGTAAAAGCTGTCGCCGGTCACCATTCAAAGGCGTAGGGCAGAACGGCGTTGGCTGCTCGACGCGCCTCCGCCCAGCAGGACTCCCGCGTACCCTTCGGCGCCGCAAGAGGCCTGAAATTTCTCGGCAATACGCGGGTAATCACGCTGACCGGTAAAAACAACATCATCGAAGCGGTAAGCAGCCATCGATAATCGCGTCGGTCGTGGCGGCGCACCGATGGGCTGTTACGTGGGCTGCAGGGGATCGATGGTTTCAGGTCTGCGTGGCGGATCATGGTCATAACCGTGCCGTCCTGTAGCTGATTAGTCATGCGTTTATTACCTCGCTCTCTTTTGCTGAGTCCGAGGTATTCGTCACGGAGTCGGGCTGAGCAATTTGGAGATCCTTGTCACTGCTGAGTACAGGCAACTGAAGGTCGCGTAGCTCTACCCGTTGGGAGCCGCGAGCCTGGGCGCGTTTTTCTGCGCCGTCGCGCAGCCGCTTAGCGACCGATATGCGAATCAATACCGGTTCGTGCTCAATGTGATCCTGCAGTGCCTCGTTGGCTTCGGCCGACCACTGGAATTGGGCCTCGCCGCGTGCGAGCGTAGAGTCGATTTTGTCCATCTCAGTGCCGAGCGGCAGGATGTGGAATAGAGCGTCAAAAAGTGCGTTGCAGACTTCCTGCAGCAGATAACATGCGCCCGCGTAACCCATAAATGGCGTGCCTGTATGACGCCTGATGATTGTTCCGGGCAGCGATGCGGGAATAAAAACCGCCTTCGACCCGGATTCGGCCAGGTACATCCGCTCGTTATAGCTTCCAAAAACGATCAACGGTGCGTTTTCGTGGATCGCAG
Source organism: Pseudomonadota bacterium (assembly GCA_039111155.1). Classification (GTDB taxonomy): domain Bacteria; phylum Pseudomonadota; class Gammaproteobacteria; order Pseudomonadales; family Halieaceae; genus Congregibacter. The sequence goes on from JBCCPL010000010.1 coordinate 25,382, forward strand.
CGCGCACTTTTTCGTTATCTGTTTTGCTGCCGGAACAACGCGAGAAGAAGAAGTTGCAGGGCATACCCAGTTCTTCTTCAAGATAATTCCGTACTCCCCGTGTATAGGTTTCGCTGGCAGCGATTCCGAAGCTCGCGGTCCCGAAAAAGTCCTGGGTTACAGAGCGCCAAAGATCCCAAAGAGGCTTGATCGTGCTGTGTTTCTCGCGTTCGATGAACGGCTGGGGATCAAGGCCAAGTAGCTCCCCTAGCTTTTCAAGAAATTTGGTCGTGGAATGAAGTCCGATAGGTGCTTGTAGGTAGGGTCTGTCGAGGTCCTCACAAAGTTTGCGTCCGAACTCACGATACATGCACACGTTCACGTCAGCTTCTGCCAACTTGTAGATGTCATCAAGGTGCACACCCATCGGAAACGCCAGGTTCACTTCCGCACCGATGCCTTCGATCAGTCTGCGCAGTTCCGCGAGGTCAGACCACGTGTTGAAGCAACCATAGATTGCGCCAATGATGTTGACCTTGGGCTTTGGCCCCGATGACCTGTTTTGCAGAGCATCGCGGGCAGCGGCCATCGGACTGGTGTCAATCGCAAAAGATGCTCCGGCACTGTCACCGCCATCGGTTCCGATTAAGGAAACTCCAGTGGACGCAGGGGCAGATTCTTGCAAACCCGCATCTGTTTGTGTGCCCAAAGGACAGCTAGGTTTAGTCCCTGCCGCAGCATTGCTGTGAGGCTTTCGATTTTGACGACGCGCTTTTGCGTAGGCGATTGCTTTCTCAGCCGGTGACATTCGCTTGAGCGTTGACTCGTCAAACAAGTCTTCAAGCTTTATGGCGTCGGCGTTGGATACGTCCTCTGCGGCTCTTACGAGGGTTGAGTTCTCACCACGATCTGTGTCGGCAGGATCGCTGTCGGCACCGACGTTTTGCAGCGTGGCGTTACTCGCATTGGCACTTCTACTGTCAGCGTCGATCGCTTCATGAGGCCCATCGGTCCCGCCCGGTTCCGGATCAGAATTTGAATCACTCGATTTCTTTAGTATCGCCCCGGTGTCTTTGGGTCCTTCACCAACCGCACCTCCAATCGGATCGAACTCGTCTTTAGAGTTACTTTCGGCCGCTGACGATGCTGATCCGTTCTGTCCGAGTCCAAGCTTCTTCGCTTTGGGTTTTCCGTATCGATCCCAGATCCAGAACAGCGCGCGGTCAGCGCTTTGCCATTGGTCCTCGTCAATCGTTCGCGGTAAAAATCGCTCTATATTGGTATCGCGTGGCGTTACACCACCGCCAATCATCTCCGCTATCGAACCCGTGACAACCACTGAAGGTCGCTTTGGGTTTAGTGATTTATGAGCGCGCCTGAGAGCACCCTCGGTGCCTTTTTGGCCCAATTCCTCTTCTGCAAGACCGGTGACAACAATGGGCAATTCGTGCGGTGGAAGAGCATCCGTGTAGTGCAGAACAGACGTCACAGGAAGGTTCTCACAGCCAACCGGTCCGTCGATGATCACCTGTAACCCTTTGACCGCTGTGAACACGTAAACGGAACCCCAGTAACCTCCTGCACGATCGTGATCTAGAACCAACATCAGGCGACCCGCCCTGCGGTCGAGGGCCATATCCCAGCCGTAGCACCCTCACCAACTCCCTTAAAGAAGCTCTCCATGCGGGTAAACCGATCGTGGTTTTTTACAGCGGTGTTGATAATCTGCGCTAGCGAACCCGGACCCGCCGGTCCCATCAAAGGACGAGCGGAAATGAGGTTGGTGAAGTACAAGCCAGGGGTGCCGTGTTGCTTTGCATGCTGGACGACCGGCGTCGTACCGATAGCCAAATCTGGTTTGAACTCCTCTATCGCTGCAACATCGTCTTCCAGTGACGCGCGGAAGTTCACGTGAACGCCGCGTGATTCAAGCCACTCCCGATCAGGATCAGACCAGGATGTGCGGGGGCATGCGCTGCCGACATAGTGCACTTGCGCACCCGCCTCTATCAGCAAGCGAGCTACCAGGGGCTCAGACCCTTCATAGCCAGAAAGCGTGATGCGAGCGCTGATAGGCGCAGCCGCAAGGGCACCCTTAATCGCCGGCAAAATGCCATTGCTCACGTGAGCCACGCGCTCGCTCGGCACCCCTGCAAGCTCGCCGATTCCGCGCAACCAGTCGGCGGTGCCATCGTGACCGACAGGAGCAGATCCGAGCATGGGACGCCCAGCTTTGCTTAGCTGCCTAGCAGTTGCCGTATAGAATGGGTGCAGCATCGCTGCGATTGGATTGTTCAGTGCGGAATACAGCTCGCGCCACTCGCGTGTTGGGACAACCGGCCCGGCGCGCAGTCCAAGCGGTTCGAGCAGACGCCCGATCATTATCGCATCGACCGGGAAAATCTCTCCAACGAGCGTGACTGCGGGAGCGTCTCCTTGATCCCCACTGGGACGAGCTACCGGCCCCTGTTCTGCCTCTTCACGGGCATATTCCAACATCGCACCCGCAAGAATGTCCTTAGCCTCCGCGTGAGTCGGCACACCGAATCCGGGAACATCGATACCAATAATTCGTACGCCGTTAATCTCTTTCGGAAGCAGATCAAGAGGAACGCCGGATGCCGTTGGCACACACAGGTTAATGAGCACGATCGCATCGTAGTCTTCCGGTTTCGCAAGCTTGTAGGTGGCTTCCCGAAGGTCTTCGAACAGCTTACCCGTGACTAGTGTTTCCGAATCGAAAGGCACATAACCGACGGTGCGTCTTGCACCATAAAAGTGTGACGTGAACGTCAGGCCATACACACAACACGCGGAACCGCAGAGAACCGTCGCGGTTCTGCGCATGCGCAAACCCACGCGCAGCGAGCCAAATGCCGGACACATACTCTGCGGCTGATCGTGTGGGCCCGCTGGATAGTCCTTGGCGTATTGTTCTAGTATCTCGCTCTTGCCAGCCGCTTCCGCGGCCTTGCGCATCGTATCCGTTCCTGCGTGACAGCCGCTCACCGTCTCGCTAGCGCTGCTACTCGCGATAAGGTTTTCCGGTGTTACTGACACGACGGGATCAGACATCGTCGTAGATAACCTCCAGAGAGGGTTTATTGATCGCTTCGACGCTGCAGAGATCGCTGAGCTGCGCCGGCTCCAACACCACATCGCGGCCAACGGAGTCGCCGTCAAACAAGCCGAGCAGTTCGTCTTGGGTTAGGGGATTAGGTTGTTGCGGGGGAGCCTCGGCGACCTGGCCCGCCAACTCGGCGAATAGCGGCCCCCAGCGGCCGTCGGGACGAGCGACAATCTCATAGTTGGCGCTTTTGCGGCGGATATCTTCATCGGCAGGAATGGCGGCAAGCTGGGGGATTTTCGCTTCGCGACAAAAGGCTGCTGCCTCGCCGGTGCCGTCGTCTTTATTGGTGACCAGCCCCGCAACACCTACGTTGCCACCGAGTTTTCGGAAGTACTCCACCGCGTTGCAAACATTGTTGGCGACGTAAAGTGACTGCAGATCGTTAGAGGCGACCAGGATCACTTTCTGGCACATGTCGCGAGCAATCGGCAGGCCGAATCCACCGCAGACCACGTCTCCTAGAAAGTCGAGCAACACAAAATCAAAATCCCAATCGTGGAACCCGAGTTTCTCGAGCGTCTCAAAGCCATGAATGATGCCGCGACCGCCGCAACCTCGACCGACTTCAGGACCGCCCAATTCCATCGCGAACACACCATCTCGCTTGAAGCAGACATCGCCCACAACGAGCTCTTCGCCAGCCTCTTTTTTTGCCGAGCTGGTTTCGATAATGGTCGGACAGGCTTTGCCTCCAAAGAGCAGCGACGTCGTATCACTTTTCGGGTCGCAGCCTATGAGCAGCACTTTCTTCCCCTGCTGCGCCATCATGTAGGACAGGTTTGCAAGGGTGAAGCTCTTGCCGATACCGCCCTTGCCATAGATCGCAATGATCTGCGTCTTGGGGACAGGCCCGGACGAATCGTCGCCGCCGGGAACGAATTGATTGACTGCCGTGTTCAAGAGTTACCGCTCCCCCATTCAAGAACCATCTTCAGGCACTTTGGGTCCCCAAACGCCATGCGATAGGCGGGTGCCGCAGCCTGAGCTGAGTGGTGATGGCTGATCAGCCCATCGAGCGAAAGAGCACCGCTTGCTATTAGCTTTAAGACCTCATCCAAGTCTGCTCGCTGCCACTCTGCGGCGACGACGACAGACGCTTCGCGCATGAACGCGGGAGGAAAACTGAAGCTCAGGGCTTGGTGATAGAAACCCGCAAGAACCAAAGCTCCCTGGGTCTGCAGACGACCGATCAGCGTATCCAGAAGGTCGGCATCGCCGCTCACGTCTGCGATTACCGAATAGGTGGTTGAGGTATCCGCCTCGGGATGGACCACGTTGTAACCCTGCGCGCCTGCGCGACGAGCCGGATCGGTCTCCCAAACCAATGGAGGTGTACCACCGAGCGCCATTACAACACGGGCAACGAGCCGCCCGAGCACACCGTGACCGATAATCAACTCAGGCAGTCGGCCCCGTTCTAGCCTGGTAGCGCAGTGATGGGCGGTTGCTGCAAGAGCGAGCAGAGTGCCGCGCTCTCCCAGCGACTCATCAATCGGCACCAGACGCTCTCCTTCGACCACGACCCGTTCGGCGGTCGCCCCAAACAATCCACTGACGTCGGTGAAGCCCGGAGAACCGGGTACAAATACCCAGTCGCCCTTTTTGAAAGATGTGTTGGGGCCTGCTTCGGCCACTCTTCCAACGGATTCATACCCCGGCACGAGCGGATAGGCGAGACCGGGAAACGCCGGCATACGCCCGTCCCAAAGCAAGCGCTCGGTACCGGTGCTGATGCCGCTCCAGATCACATCAATTACGCAGTGATTTGCTGCGGGTTGAGTGAGTCCGACGCTGCGCAGTGCCAAGAGTCCAGGCTTTTCAAAAACGACCGCAGTCGCTGTGCTCGCATTCAACGTGAGAGTTCCCCTACCACTCGTAATCTCGCGATGAGATAGTGTTTCAATGTCAGTTTATATAGACAGTATAAACTGTCAAGCTAATATGACATCGATTTACCATAAGGCAGTACCTCAAGGCACGGAGATGACTGGATCGGTGTTGGGAAATGGCTAACTCGATGTCGAGAGATGGTCGGATTGCAGTCAAAAGAAGCTCAGGATTTAGCAAAAACTGGCAGTCAGGTTGGCGCTCAGGCGGACGCCACCAACAAGCGAACCAACAACGGCTGATAGGTTGCAATTTCGCGAACTTCACCGAATCCCGCGTCTTCCAAAAATCCAGTCAGCTCCCCTTTTGACCTGGGTCGCCCACTTCGCATCGCTCTTAGGTATAGGTGAAAGTACACACCGACACCCGGGCTATGTCTGGTTTCGGCTAGAGGTTCAGCGATCAAGATCATTCCGCCCTCACTGATGGCGCGCCGGGCTGCACTCAGCACCAATCGGATCTGATCGTCGTCGTGATCATGTAGAACTCGGACAAAAGAGATTACATCGGCGCCGCCGGGAAGCTCCTCACGAAACATATCGCCCGAAACTACCGAGGCCCTGCCTTCCAGATCCTCTTCAGAAAATCGTCGCTGTGCGAGCGGTGCCACCGTAGGTCGATCAAACACCTGAGCGCGCAGATGCTTATGCTTTTTCAGGGCTTGCGTCGCGAAAAATCCACTTCCACCGCCCACATCGAGAAGCACGTGTCGGTTGGCCAACGGGGCATGCGCAAGAACGTCGTCAGCAACGAATGACTGCGACTGCGCCATGAGATCGCTATACGCGCCTGCGTTGTCCGGCAAGGAGTCCTTGGTGTCATTAACCGGTGAGGTGGCGCTGCCATAGGTCCAGTATTTACTGACTTCGGTTTCGGCGCGCTTGGCTAACAGATCAATGGGGTCACACAGATCCCGATATAGAAGCTGATTGTGGCGGACCATGGCTGCTATCCCAGGGTTTCCTCGGCTTGCAGCACCCAGTTCGCCCAACCGCCAATTGTCGTCGCCCGCGGCTGCCACAAGTTCAAGTTCAGTCGCGGCCCGCAGAAGACACCGCATGGCATCCTCGGGCAGTGCGGTATCGGCAGCAAGCTCGCTTGTGCGCCTGGCGCCTTGTGCTAGCAATTCAAACAGCTCCAGCTTGACGCATGCCGCAAGAACCTGCGAATAGCTAAAGCCGGCTGCCAGGTCGAAGAGGCGACGAGCCTTGCGTCTAGCAATGGTGCGAAGGAACGGAATTCTAAGAATGCGACGATGAAACTCCGGGTTCGCGAGCCATCGATCTCGCAGACCCAGGATGCGTTCGCTAAGAGTCTTGTGACTCCCAGACGTCACGGCGGCAAGCTCCGAGCTGCGCTCGAGCCTGGCGTTGTCCATGGGTATGGGCCCAGATGGATTCTGGTCGTGAGCCGGCTCAGTAAGCAAAGTGCTCAGGCGGCCACCGGTTCACAGGCCTTGGGCAGGAAGCGCTGAGCCTGCTGCCTGACCACCTCCTGGAGCTCCGCTCGGCCGGGACAGAGCGGAACAGCATCCACGCCCTCTTCTACCAACTCACGAAGCCGTCGTATCGCTGCAGGAAGACCTTTGTCTCGAACAATGTTTGGTCGTGCAAGCGCTTCATCAACGCCGATCGGCTTACCCAAATCCTGCGCTGTCGCTGTTGCATCCTGTATATCATCGGCAACCTGGTAGGCCTCACCGATTTTATGGCCCAGCGCCACCCATTCCGTTGTATTCACCCCGGCACTGGCCGCACCGGCGGCGGTAGCCGCAACAAATAACGCTCCGGTTTTTGACTGGTGGTAGAGAGACACGTCAACCACAGGTTCGGATTCCCAAGCCTGCCCGGCCGCGATCCCACAGGGTGCGCCTACTCCCTCGGAGATAATTCGCATCAGTTCGGGAATACGTTCCGGAGCAGGCAGATCGGATTGTGCCAGTACCGAGAACGCGGCCACGATTAGCGCGTCTCCCGCCAAAACAGCCAGCGGCTCACCGTAGGCCGAATGCACAGAAGGGCGTCCCCGTCGCTGATCCGCATTGTCAAAGCAGGGCAAATCGTCGTGGACAAGAGATGCACAATGGAGGAGCTCTACGGAGGCAGCCGCGGCAGCTGTTAGCTGCGGCGCATCTCCACCATTAGCCAGTGCTACAGCCAAGCACAGCTTCGGCCTTACCCGTGCACCCCCGGGAAAAACCGAATGCTGTAGTGCCGCAGCCAGCCTGGGGGGACAGCGCCGATCGGCCGCCTGCTCCACCACACTCTTAAGCACGAATTCGAAATCACCTTTGCTGTACGACATCTGCTGGCCCTACCCAAATTGGTGTTTATTTTAGTTTACACTTTTAATGTACACTAGATTAGACAAAGTCAGATTTCAAGGCGCATGAACGTACCTCCACGATCTTCAGCTCTCGACAATCCCGACACAGAACGAACGGCGAGTCTGTCGGAACTGGAGTCATCGATGTACGAAACGCGAGAGCGGCGCCTGGACTTTGCCCGCCCGGTAGCGAAGAACGGCTACCTATGGTGGTATGTAGATGCGATCAGCGAGAACGGCGATCAGGCCATGACCATGATCGTGTTTGTAGGGAGCGTGTTTTCGCCCTATTACGCTCGAGCGCGAAAGCACAGTCCGCAAAGCGCAGAGCAGCACTGCGCGTTCAATACCATCTTATATGGCCCTGGGTCCCGCAAGCGCTGGAGCATGACCGAACGCGACTCATCCGCCCTGACCAGAACACAAGACTGCTATCGACTCGGGCCCAGTGAGATCTGCTGGGACGGGGAGTCTTTACTGGCAAGAATTGATGAGTGGTGTGTGCCCTGGCCTCGGCGCATGCAGGGCCAAATTCGAATAACACCATCAGCGATCACACCCCACACTCTATTGCTCGATATCCATGGCCGGCACCGCTGGCACCCCATTGCGCCGATCGCGAAGGTCGAGGTTGATTTCCCGGGGCTGGGTGTGTGTTGGACAGGTGAGGGCTATCTCGATTGTAACGAAGGCAGTGAGCCCCTCAGCGATGGGTTTTATGGCTGGGACTGGGCGCGCGTAAGAATGAGTGAGGATGTGTGTACTGTTCGCTACGAGACGCGGCCTAAGGCTAACCAACCCCGGCGCCTCTCGTTGAGCTTTGACAGTGAGGGCCGTATATCGCAAGCGCCGGCGAGCGACGCCAGGACTTTGCGCGCAACTGATGTGTGGCGCGTAGCGAGAACCGTTCCCAGTTCGGCGGACTGCGATGACTGCCTCGAACGCACACTGGAAGATACGCCTTTTTATGCGAGATCTTTGATCAGATCAGCCAGTGACGGGCGCCACGGTCAGGGCATTCACGAAAGCCTTTCCATGGATCGCTTTGAAAAGCGTTGGGTTCAAACACTGCTGCCCTTCCGGATGCCAAGGATAAGTTAGAGTCCAATTCGCGCCAGCTTGCTCGGGCTGTCGGGGTATCGGAACGTAACGGTGCCGGGATGCAAGAGTCGGTGCCGGGATGCAAGAGTTGGTGCCGGGATGCAAGAGCTGGTGTACCGATGGGGTCTGGTAACTCGTTAGAGTTCGAGCCTACGACATGTGAGCCTCGCGATCACGACGCTCCAACTCACCGAACAGATTCAGAATCCACTCCAGATCGCCGACCGGCTTGAGATGAACAGCATCCAGCTCGGTTGCCGGAAGCCCATCTACAGCGCGGATCAAATATCGTACCTGCGGTAACGGCTCAGCGGCCAGGGCGGTGGGATCACAATCCGGGTTGCTCAGGGCCTGGGCTGCGCGGACAAACTTCTTTCGCAGAGGCAGTACCGTGCGCTCACTGACGCTATCCGCTCCTCGCGCAAGCAGTTCGTGGCCAATCCCCGAGTACAACAAGCGCGCTGCATAGATTCCTGGTCTGCAGCGTGCGGGCAGGCGCGCGATACCGCTGTCGGCGCGCTCGTAGAGACAATCTGCAACGTTCAACAGACGAGTGACAACGGCCGCAAGTTCAGGTGTGTAACGGGGCTCGTTCATAAGCGAAGAGATGGGTACGCCGTGTTCTCGAAGCCAGCGCAGGGGTAGATACACACGACCTGCTCGGCCATCCTCGCCAACATCTCTGGCGATATTTGTCAGCTGCATTGCGACACCTAGATCTGCCGCCCGCGCCAACAGCTTAGGCTCCCGTACGCGCATCAGCAATGCCATCATGATGCCTACAGATCCTGCTACGCGAACGGAATAGCCGTAAACGCCGGCAAGATCCTTGTAGCTGCGCGCCTGGGCATCCCAGGCAAATCCCTGGAGTAAAGCGTCGAGCAATGTCCGCGGCAGACCGTATTGCGCTACCACCAATGCCAGCGCTCGATCCACAGGATTCGTAGGTGTTTCGTCTCCGAATATCGCGTCCAGACGAGCTTCAAAAACCGCCAGCCCGATAAATGGATCGGCTCCTCCATCGATTGCGTCGTCAGCTTCGCGGCAGAACGCGTAGAGCGCGTACACCGCATCACGTAGGTCGTTCGGTAGAAAATGCGAGGCGAGAAAGAAGCTCTTTGAACCCGTTCTTATCTTGGATCGACAGTAGGCTGTATCGGTACGCGAATCTGCTGGTATTACCGGTCTTAGCTCACGCACAATCAACTCCTGGCTTCGATTCTTGTTGAGTCTTGTTGAGTGCTACAGCAGAGCAACGGGGATGATCAGGAAAACGCACTTACCGGCGGTACCACTTTATCGAGCACCTTTGCCGATGTAATAACGCCAGGCACGCCCGCTCCGGGATGGGTACCTGCGCCGACCAGGTAAAGGCCCTCGACGTCCTCACTTTCGTTATGCGGACGGAACCATGCGCTTTGCGTCATGATCGGTTCGAAGCTAAAGCCTGCGCCCTCATAGGCCAGCAAACGGGTTTCAAAATCAGCCGGTGTCATCAGTCGGCTGGTCGTCAGGCTCGAGCCGAGATCAGGAAGCACAGTGTCCTCCAGGCGCTGTTCGACACGCTGACGCAGTATTTCCGCATACCGCGACCAGTCCGTACCGCTACGAAGATTCGGCACCGGAACCAAAGCGTAGAAGGTGTCGCAGCCATCCGGTGCAAGCGATCTGTCCAGCTCTGTGGGACGATGCAGATACAGACTGAAATCATCGGCCAGCGTGTGGTGCTTAAAAATATCGTCGAGCAAACCACGGTAACGTGGGCCTAACAAAATCGAATGCTGAGGCACATCTTCGTAGCGGCGCTTGGTGCCGAAATACCAGACGAAGAGTCCGGAGGAGAAACTGGACCGCTCAATCTTACGATCGGTCCAGACTCGGCGTGCGCTGGATGGCAGCATATGCCGATAGGTCCAGGCCGCATCCGCATTGGACACAACAATATCCGCCGGTATCCGCTCTCCATCACGCAGTCGCACTCCGGTTGCGCGGCCGCTTTCTACCAGGATTTCATCGACCTCTGTGTTGAGACGAAGCTGAGCTCCCTGACTCTGCATCAGCTCACTCATCGCGTTCACCAAAGCTCCAGTGCCCCCCATTACAGAAAAGACACCGTGCCGTTGTTCCAGGTAGGAGATAAGTGCGTAAACCGCGGTTACAGAGTAAGGATTGCCGCCAATCAATAGTGGATGGAAGCTCATTACGGTTTGTATTCGCGGGTCTTTCACATGAGCCCGGACCAATGAATGAAGGCTGCGCAGGCCCTGCATCTTCAACATCTGAGGTACAGCACGGAACAGATCGCCAAGACCGGTGAACGGCTTCAGTCCGAGATCGAGGTAGCCCATCTTGTAGGCGCGTTCGCTCTTCTTGAGAAACCGCTCGTAGCCGGCCACATCAGACGGTGAAAAGCGGGCCACCTGTGCTCGCATCTGATCCGGATCACCCGTGTAGTCAAAGGTCTCACCGTCATCGAAACGAATGCGGAAGAACGGCGACATCGTCCGTAGCTCGACATCGTCCTCAAATCGCCTGCCGCAGAGCTGCCATAGCTCCTCGAGCAAAAAGGGTGCCGTAATAATCGTCGGGCCGGCGTCAAAGGTGTGGCCATCCTGGCGGTACACATAGGCACGCCCTCCCGGTCCATCCTGCTTCTCGAGAACAGTAACGCGGTAGCCGCGAACACTCAGCCGTATGGCTGCCGCGAGCCCTCCGAATCCACTGCCGATCACCACTGCATGAGGTCGCGAGTCTGCCGGTGACAAAGCGTCGCCGTGAGACGTCGATCGCCTCAGGGGAGGAGTTGGATTCGCTACACGTATGTTCATCTAAATTTACATCTCAAATGTAAATTAATATTGACAGAATAGCAGCAAGGTCGGCGGAAGCCCAGTGCCTGATCGCCTTGATGGGGATGTGCCATGCAACTGGCAAGAGAAATAAAGAGGCAGTTGAATCGCGATTGACGCACGATGTTCACACGCGAGTAGCAGACTCCAACTTTGTACCCAATAGCCTTGTGAGCTCCTGTGCGATGAGTTCGGGCCTCTCCTCATGCGCGAGATGACCAAGGTCTGGGAACTCCAGTAGTTCTGCATCGGGTAAGCGCTCTTTTATTTCGTAGGCCTGCACCGGGGCCACAACTTCATCGCGATCGCCCACCAGCAGGTGTAGCTTCGGCTCCATACGAGGCAGGCTCCGCTCAAGCTGGTGCAGATCCCAATTGGCCATCATGTGCAAGGTTCCCGTGACATGAGTGGGCGACCCCATGAGGTGGCGATAGCATCGGGTCATTCTTGCATCGACGGCCGAACCGGTGCCGCGCAGCATTCGCTCAATAGGCTGCCGGGTAATCGCGTGCGCCGCCACGATGTAGGGCAACATGCGCGAGGAGGCGAGCAGCTGCGCGGCGGAGCTGAAGATCGGTGCGGCAGCGCGCCCGAATGGCATGAGAGCGCCATTGACACTGGCAATGTTTCGAGGATTCTGGAGGCCGCGTAAACATAGACCGCATGCGACAGCCGCTCCAGCGGAATGACCCGCGATCAGGGTCGGGCGAAAGTCTAGTGTCTTCAGTAATGCACCCAGTGCCTTGGCCATGCCGTTCAGATTAATAAGCGCCGTCGTCGATGGCACACTGAAGCCTTGCCCGGGGAGGTCGGGTACTAGCACATCCCAACGCCGGGCTAACTTGCGCGCCACCGGGTACCAGGAGTGAGACGACGAGCCCGTGCCATGGAGCAGCAGTACCTGTTTAGGGCCACCCCCCATACGGTAGAAATGCCACTCGACGCCACCACTTGAGACTCGCGTGGCATGCTCTAGCCCAGGCCAACCGGCTGGCGGATGACGCATGCGGCTAGTCCTCAGGCTGTTGCGGCCTTAACCGCATTCTGCAACTTTCTCGCATCAGCATTGGGAAGCGGCAAATATTCCGCCGCCAGAGCCTCCGCGAGCTCCGCAGCCGTACGGTGGGGCCTGGGTGAAGTATCGATCACCATGCCGCGCGCCTGAGTGATTAATCTGAACGCACGGGCAGCGTTGTGGGCATCTTCCGTAGCGGCGGTCCGACCGGTGGCGCCGTCACGACTGATGTTCGCACGACCGTCGGTTAGCAGAACATAAACCGGGCTACATCCCCGTCGCTCCAATTGCTCCAGTGTCCGACCGCTGAGCTCGATTGCAGCCGCGAGCGGCGTGCCACCACCCCCAGGCAGTGCTGCCAGACTCTTCTTCGCGCGAACCAACGACCGTGTGGGAGGGAGAACCAGATCGGCTGAATGACCTTTGAAGGCAACCAATGCCACTTCGTCTCGACGCACATAGCAATCGGCCAGCAAGAGTTCGACTGCCCCCTTGGCCTCCGCAAGACGGTAAAGAGCCGAAGATCCGGAGGCATCAACGACGAACAGCGTCACGCTGGGCGAACGCTGCTTGTACCGGCGAATGCGAAAGTCTTGCGGTGTCAAACGCAGCCGAGCTGCACCGACCGGAGGGGGACGTAGTTTTTGCCATGGGGCAGCGGTTCGCAGCGTGGCGAGCAGATCCAGTCGTGAACCTCCCCGGGGTAAACCTGCGACACTTCCGCAAGGTCGGCCACGCAACTTCGCTTTATGTACGACGCCTGACTTGCCTGCTGCGGTCTGTCGCTGCCTACGGATTCTCTCTGCCGCCAGGCGCGCAAGAACATCATCCGGAAGGAGAGCTTCGGCCGCCTCTATCAAGCGCTCTTCACTCAGATCGTCCTCGGACGGAGAAGTACGCTCACGATCGTCGGTCTCGCCGCTATCGCTTGCTGGCGGGGGAGGCGGCGGCTCTACGTCCTGCGGTGTATCCGGCGGCGATGGAAGCTGAGTGGCCCGCGGCAGCAAAACAAGGCGAAGTAGCGCGTCCAGGTGCTCCGAACAAACTTCGGTGCATCCATCGAGAGCGGCGAGGACGCGGACGCAGCGACTTGCCAGAACCCAAATACGCGGGGAATCGATGCCCAGTGCCTGGGTTGCCCGACTGATACTGAGCAATTGTGGCTCGGACACCGAAACCGTCACCAAGCGATCTCTGACGGTATCTATGTCCGCGCTGGTGATTTGGAAAGCATCCGTATCCCGAATGGACACTGCATCGAGATCGACACTAAGGCCAATGCGGTCAAGCAGAGCCTCTCCGGGCGCTTCCTCGTCAATGCCTTCGTCGAGCATCAGAACGGCAACTTCACACCGTTGCTCCAAAGCCAGGCCATCACGCTGTACCCGTAACACCGGTTCGTCCAGAACACGACATAGTGCAGACTGGAGAAACGCCGGCGCTCGCTCAGCCATGGGCAGTACCACCGTACCCCGATGCGCCGCTCCCAGAATCCCCTCTTCGGCACTAGGCTTTCCGGTGCGAAGAGTGGCGGCCAAATCCAGACCGCCCATGAGTCTCGCCTCACTACAGTGCGCGGGAATCTTTTTCCAGGGTGTATCGCGGGGAAGCAACGCTCTGAACTGCTCGATCCATAGATCTCGCACAGGTCCCGGGCGAGCACGCAGCCTCAACCCGCCTAACGTGTGGCCGGCTACAGCAAGGCATGCGGCGGCTAGCTCCGTATCTGCCCAGCGCTCGGTGCACCCCGCGTTATTCTCAGCACTCATTGCCAGTGCTCAGGCTGTGGCGGTCAGGGACTCTAGTGCCCGCTCAATCCGGACGCTGGACCCCGACTCATCCAGAGGGTCACGACGCAGACGATGACGCAGCACAGAAGGTGCAACGCTGCGTAAGTCCTCAAGTGCTGCGCTTTCTCTTCCCGCCAGGGCGGCTTTCGCACGCGCCGCACGAATCAAAGTGAGTTCACCGCGCAGGCCATCGGTACCCAGCTCCAGGCACAAGCGTGCTGCATGCTCCAGAAGATCCGAGGCAACCTCGGTCTCGGGCAGCCGGTCTCGAGCCTGTTGGATCTGCTTGCGGACTCGGCCTTCCTTGCGGGCGTAGCGTTTAATGAACGCATCGGTATCCAGGTCGAATGCATCGCGCTGACGCACCACTTCAACGCGCTGCTGGACATCCTGCGGCGTTCGGACTTCGACCGACAGGCCAAAGCGATCCAGTAGTTGGGGTCGCAGTTCCCCCTCTTCCGGGTTCCCACTGCCAACCAGTACAAAACGCGCTGGGTGCCTCACGCTGAGGCCCTCCCGCTCAACCAGATTCTCGCCACTTGCCGCGACGTCGAGCAGCGAATCAACTATGTGGTCTTCCAGTAGATTGACTTCGTCGATGTAAAGAAAACCACGATGCGCCTTCGCCAGAAGTCCAGGTTCAAACGACTTCTGGCCGTCATGCAGAGCTCGCTCCAGATCAAGCGCTCCAAGCACGCGATCTTCGGTCGCGCCCAGGGGTAGGTCGACGACCGGAATTGGCTCTTGCCGAACCTTAAAAGGCTCGGTTGTCTCGATACAGGCCTCGCAAAGCGCATCCTCTTTGGCTTTTGGGTCACAGTTAAACCCACACCCCTGAACCATTGGAATCTTTGGCATCAAAGCGGCGAGTGCTCGTATCGCTGTTGATTTGCCAGTTCCGCGATCTCCAAACGCGAGCACACCACCGATGCTCGGGTCGACCGTCGCTATTAACAGCGCGGTCTTGAGTTCCTCCTGACCCACAATCGCGGTAAACGGAAAGGCTTTAGCCATAAGAATGCCCACACAGCAGACGAGCGACTAACTTCAAAGCGCTCAATGTAAACTAAAGCTTACACTACAAGGTGGCACTTTTGTGAAAGCGAAGCGCATGCTCGAGCGAATACTGGAGCAGCGAGTGCCGTGAACCAGATCGGTTCAGGCAAGCCGAGGCCGCCGAATTCAGAAGGTCGCGGGTATCGCTCTGTGAGCAGTGTCCGAGGGGAGGGGCCTATTGTGCGGGGTCTGTGCGCGGAGTCTACGCGCGGGGCCTATAAAAAGTTGAGTAAGGCACGCTCGGTCTCCGCTGGTTTTTCAAAGTGAGGCAGACCTAGTGTTTCAGGCACGCGGTGCGCGTGCCAGTTCTGAGATGCGTTAACAAAATCGTCCAGCAACCCGAGACCCACATTGGGGTCCTTGTCATACAGAACCAGAGTCTCTTGCTGGATCTGGCTGTATAACTCGCCGATAGCGTCTGGCGAAAACAGTTGCCCGGACAGAAAGTAAAACGGTGCAAATTGGGCTCCCGGCTGCGCGGCCGTTGCCAATGCGTAATCCACCATCTCGACGGGGGCGTGATCTTTGAAGGCCATGTTCAAAAAAAACGACACGCTCTTCCGGGACCGCAGGGCGCGAAAGAGCCCGGTGCCAACCATCGGCAACCTCAAGAACTTCAGAAATTTGCTGTTGTCTCCCGCAGCGCCCTGGTCTGCGCTCCTGCGCGGTTTGCGACGAGAAAACCCGGTGGGTGAGACGAAAACCAGCTTGTTAAAGCAGTCTGGATGATGGGCAGCGGCAAGAGCTGTAAATTCTGCGGTTGTCGACAGTGCGACCACATCTACGGGATCTGGACCGATCGCCGCTATCACTTCGCGAATCGCGCCCGCAAAAAACTCCGGGCTGTAGCGCCGATCTTCGCGATTTGAACGTCCAAAACCCGGGAGATCCGGTGCGTAAAGCGGCCTTTTCAGCTTCATCCTCGTAAAAAAGGGGGAAACTTCGTAGGCACTGGGCGCCGCGTTGATACTGTGGAGCAAAAGTAGCGGTCGCCCTTGTCCAGGACGGTGGTAGCAAAGTACGCGGCCACTCTCGGGCAGATCCCAGAGCAGTTCTTCCGCTTCAATAGCGGGGCTGAGCGCTGAAGCCATTGATGTCGTCATCGGCTGTGACCAAACCTATGGATCGGTGTTAGTAGAGGCTGAATCGACACATTGTGCGCTCGCGTAGCCCAGATAAGTCGCGCTCAAACTTGACATTTGTAAATTTTGCTTAACACTTCAAGTGTTGAGTATTTCTGACATTTTTGCAGGATCTTTGTCAGCTTTGGCACAGGCACTCTCACGTCGCTTGTGGTGACCTGCCGCCGATCTCTACCACGACACCATTGCAAGTGGTAGCGCGGCAATTAACTACGAACGGTGGCGCTCGTGCCGAAAGCACCGCTGATAAAAACTGCACATGCCGCATGATCGGTAGCATCGGCTCATAGGCTGAGTCTTTTGCAGAGTTCTGTTTGCACGGTTTCATCGAACGCTTTTGGTCTTTTCGTTTCCACCGCTCGTGAAAATACGAGCGAAGGAACGAGAAAAAAGAAAACCAATGTGGTTTAAAACTGCGCTGCAAACACTCTGGAGGCGACTCTTTCGTTTTGGCGAGCACCGCTGGCAGGGTCTCTGACCAAGGTCTCAAGTTGAAAGAAAAACACAGCCACGTCTTTATCTCATTGCGTCTCGAAGGTACGCGGCGCTTGAGCACCCAGATTAAATTCCGCTTGATCTACAACTCGACCTGCAACTCTACTTACAAGCAAGAGATCGATGTTTAATGGTGGCCGTCGAAGAGCAAACTGCTAAGAAATCGAGGCAAAAGCCTCACGGCGCAGACCCAGCAGCTCTTCCTAATGATTGCGCTAGTTCGACGAAAGTGTCGCGACCCTATGGCGGCAGTTGTCAGGCGCAGATCGGCCCTGACAGTATTTTGTTTCTTGTCCCGGTTATCCGCGAGGTTCTGGGGCCTGATACATGCGATGAGCTTCTGCATGTCGCTCATATTCGCTCCCTTCCAAGCGGACACCGGCTCACGAACGAAGATGAAGCCGCTGCACTGCATCAGCAGCTTCGGCGCCGACATCCGGATGATGCGAATCTGATCACCTCTCTGTCCGGTCAGAAAACCGGTGACCACATCATCGAGCAGAGGATGCCTGAGGCCGCCAGGCGTGTGCTACAAAGCCTGCCGGAATGGCTCGCGGCGCCTCTGCTAGCGAAGATCATTGGCGACTACGCCTGGACCTTCAGCGGCTCGGGAAAGGTCCAGATCACATCTCGGTTTCCGGTGATCATCGACATCTACGACAACCCTATCGTCCGCGGTGAGAAGTCTAAAGAACCGGTTTGTCAATGGCATGCCGCTGTGTTTGAACGTTTATTTCGGCGCATGGTGGACGACCGGCTGCGGTGCGTCGAAACTCAATGCTGCGCCCAGGGAAAGAGTCACTGCCGCTTTGAGATCATTTAGGTTGGGGTAACGCTCGCTACACCTTGAAAAACAGCGACGCACGCACACCGCACAGTAGCCAATAAAAGGTTACCAGGTCGCGTTAAACTGACGCCGTGCTGATTCCTCACCGTCACCCCCTGCGACGCGCCGTATTCCAGGCTCGCTATGATCGGTTCATTGCCGAACTGTCGTTGGATGGGCGCTCCATCGAAGCTCACTGCGTAAATCCCGGTCGAATGGAGGGATTGGTTCGTCCAGGGACACCCGCCTGGGTTTCTGAAGTGGCCCCTGAGAGCCCGCGTAAGCTTCGCTACACCCTGGAGCTCTTAAAGCCCAAGGGCCGCTACGTAGGCGTTAACACTAATATGCCGAACTATCTTGCGGAGTGTCTTCTGCGGGCGCGCCAAGTCCCGGGATTGAAGCGCTATCGTGAGATTAGACGCGAAGTGCCCTATGGCGACCGTTCGCGAATTGACTTCCTACTCAGCCAAGGGAATAGGTACCACTATCTTGAAGTCAAAAACTGCCATCTTGTTTATCCCGACGGTGGTGCCTATTTTCCAGACTCAGTGAGTTCTCGTGCAGCGAGACATCTTGAAGAGCTCGGGCACATGATCAACCAAGGCCACAAAGCTTCCGTGTTATTCACCGTGCAGCGAAACGATGCACATTTCATTCGACCCAGTGACATGCATGATCCGAAGTTTGCGGCGGCGGCGCGCGCGGCTCACCAGCACGGTGTTCGATTTTTAGCCGCCTGTTTCGAGCCTTCGCTGAGGGGCTTTAGGTTTCTGGGTCTACGTCCGGTGTATCTGGGTCACTATTCGTATGAACCCCTCAAAAGGTATCACGACGCGCGTCTGCCCTTCTCAGGGTGGATTCGACGGGGCACGAGCACAACAGCAAAGTCCAGGCCTGTGAGAAAGTCCTGACTCAGGTAGGTATGTATCTCCGGGCTTTACAGAACTGTAAACACGAAGCGCCCTTGTTTCAGCTAGTGTTGTGCTTTTCTAACAGTGAACAAGCGCGATGAATATTCTCCTGGTGGAGGACGACGAGGAAACAGCCTCGTTTATTTGCCGGGGCCTGCGTGAAGCGGGAGTTGCGGTTACGCATCTCGACGACGGACGTAAAGGGCTTTTGGCTGCGACCCAAGCCGAGTACGACACACTGGTCTTCGACCGATTACTACCGGGCATGGACGGACTCGATGCCGTACGGGTTCTCCGAGAGAGTCATATCGAGACTCCCATTATCATGCTCACCGCGCTTGCGGGAATCGAGGATAGAGTGAAGGGTCTCGAAGCCGGTGCCGATGACTATCTTGTCAAGCCATTTGCGTTCGCGGAACTCTACGCGCGTATCCGAGCTCTCTGCAGACGCAAGCCCCTCAATCAAGAGGAGCATCAGCTGACCGTCCATGATTTGACGCTTGATCGAACTACCCAGCAAGTCCATCGCCAGGGCAAGCGTCTTGAGCTGATGCCTCGCGAATACCGCATTCTTGAGTATCTGATGCTAAACAAAAGTCAGTTGGTAACACGCACGATGCTGCTTGAATGCGTGTGGGGCTATAACTTCGACCCCAAGACTTCGCTAGTGCAGACTCATGTCAGCCGTCTCCGGGCTAAGGTAGATAAGCCTTTCGACAATGATCTGATCAGGACCGTTCGCGGCTCAGGCTACGTGCTTGGAAGCTTAGATAGCTAGGGAGCCTCTGAACAAGTTCAGAGGCTCCTTAGTGTAAATATCGGGAGATGACAGCGTGCTCCGCACAACGATCAGCGTATTCACCGGCTTACTGATACTGTTCTTGCTCAGCAGCTGGACCGTTTTTCTAGCGTGGCGCTCCCAGCGGCTCTCGGTAGAGCGAGACCTAATCAGCCTGGAGGCCGAGTCGGCCGTCTCCCGATTTTCACGCGGCGGTGTAGAACGTCTCGCCGATGACCTCGCGTTTGAGGACAAACGCATTTGGGAGGAGGAGTGGCTGTGGTTCGCCTTCGAAGAAGAAGAATTTATTTTTCGGCTAACCGGACCAGAGAGCGAGGATGAAGATCCAGAAGAGAACACGATTGCGGGATTCCCCGGCCTCTATGCAGAGTTCGATTGGGACGATGGTGCTGAGCTCGATCACGACGATTTAGATGCCTATCCGCTGATCTCCTATCGCGTCGAACTCAACGATGAACACTCGCTAATCGTCGCACGGTTTATACCGGTGCGGATTCAAGAGTGGAGAGAAATCCTGGTATTCACAAACCTGATACTTCTGGTTTCAGGTATGCCTTTGATATCCGCCACGGGTTTTGTCTTACGCGGACGGATGCGTCGGCGCATCGCCGCCCTCACCCATACCGCCCAGGCTGTTGGCGAAGGAGACCTTGAGAAGCGCGCTCCCGTATTCAACAGACAGGATGACTTTGATGACCTCTCGACGGCATTCAATCGCATGCTCGATCGAGTGGCCACGCTGACCCGGAATATGCGAAGCGTCTCTGTCGGAGTGGCACACGACTTGAAGACTCCGGTTTCTAACATCGACGGCCGCCTGCAGCTGATCGAACGGGACCGGGAGAGTCCCGAACTGATCAGTGAGCACATCGAGCGCTCGCGAGGCCATATCGCAACGTTGCAGAGAACTCTGGATGCGCTTCTTCGCCTTGGAGAGATTGAAGCCGGCGCGCGACGCTCCGCGTTCACTCTAGTGGACCTGTCTCTTCTCTGCACTGATTTGGTGGAGAGTTTTGAGCCGGTGCTTGCAGAGATGGATAAAACTCTGTCGGCGGAGATACCCAGTGGGCTGTTCGTATACGGCGACCCGGATTTGCTATCGCAACTAGTCATCAATCTTTTGGAGAACATAGGCGAACACGCGCGCGATGGGGCGAACGCCTGGCTTGCGCTGAATCGGAGGGGTGACGATGTTCTTTTGGTCGTCGGTGACGACGGCCCTGGCATCGCCGAGCCCTTGCGAGAGGTGCTGTTCGAGCGGTTTGTCCAGCTGGACTCCAGTCGTCATTCCTCCGGCAACGGACTGGGACTAAGTATCGTTCGGGCAATTGCTGAGCTGCATCACGGTGAGGTCCTACTCCGCGCGGATACACGGGGGGCTGTCTTCGAGGTTCGGATTCCCTCAAGTCGCGCTGACCTAGGGAGCCTCTGAACAAGTCCAGCCCAGGAATACAAATCTGTATGACTCGGGGGCGTCGTTTGTAAGACGCGAGTTCCCTTCTCTGAACTACTATAGACGGTGTCGTCTGAGCAGGAGAGTCGCACTCCCCATGACACCCCCAAGTCTAGACTTTTCAGCTGCTTACCTTGCTTTTTCAGCCCTGACGCTGTCCCGAGCCCTCGTTTTTGCGGTGGGCGCCCTCCTCGCAGGCTGCGGCGGAGGCGGCTCTTCGGCGTCGGGTGATCGTGCTGCAGCCCCACCCGTGCTTGCTCCACCGACGGATCCGCCGCCTGCAGCGCCCCCAACTTCGCCACCGGATAATCCTCCGGCAACGGTCGATGAAGGCATAACGATCTTCGGATCCCGGGATGCGGTTTTCACGAGTCGGGCAAGCACATCCCGATTTCTCTCGCTGGCCACGTTTGGTGCCACAGAAGAGGCGATCGACAATCTTGTAGGCACACGGGCAGAGCGTTGGTTTCTTGATCAACTGGCGCTGGAGCCAACCCTGATGACCCCGGTGTTTGAGGAGTACACGAACCAGTTTGACTCTCTCACCTTTCTCCCGGTCTCACCGAACACCATGGGCTTCTGGCGACATGCGGTGGAGGCACCCGACCAGCTTCGCCAGCGAATGGTCTTTGCGTTATCACAAATCCTTGTGGTGTCCGATTTTGGAGGCGAGCTACTGTCGGATGTGCCTTCTGCGGTGACCTATTATCTGGATGTGCTCGCTCGACATGCGCTTGGCAACTATCGAGAACTGCTGGAGGAAATCACCTACTCACCTGCCATGGGTCATTACCTCACCTACGCGGGAAATCTGCCCGCTGATGAAGCGACTGGGCGGATGCCCGACGAAAACTACGCGCGGGAAATCCTTCAACTGTTCTCTATCGGTCTGGTGGAACTGAACGACGATGGCAGCGTGAAAACCAATTCCGACGGTCAGGCGATTGAAACCTACGACAATCGGGATGTGACTGGCCTCGCACGAGTGTTTACCGGGCTGGAGTTCGGTGCCGACCCCGATGGTTTTGACGACGAGTCAGAGCTGCTCAGCACCGCCCTCTCGCAGCCTATGACCCTGTTGGAATTCAACCACTCACAACGCGCAAAGGAATTTCTCGATACAGCCATTCCGCCCAATACCCCCGGAACTCAAAGTGTATCGATGGCGCTGGATGGGATCATGGCGCATCCGAATGTCGGCCCATTTATTGGCCGTCAGCTCATCCAGCGATTCACCACCAGCCACCCGACACCTGCCTACATCCACGAGGTTGCTGGAGCGTTCAATACGGGACGTTATCTTCTACCGGATAACACGGCCGTCGGCGATGGACGCAAGGGAGATTTAAGCGCCACCATTGCCGCCGTCTTGTTCTCGCCGGAGGCGCATGGGAGCAAAGTCGCCGGCAGCGATCGATTCGGCAAACCCCGTGAGCCCGTCGTACGACTCACGCAGTGGATGCGTGCTTTCGCCGTGGATGCTTCACGTCCCGACCTCGCGCCCATCCTCCACGACCTGCTACCCAATGAACTGCTTGGACAGCACCCCTTCCGCTCGCGCTCGGTCTTCAACTTCTACCGCCCAGGATATGTCGCCCCCGGGTCTTTATCTGGCGCCGAAGGCCTCACCGTACCCGAGTTCCAGATCACCAACGCCTCCACCAACCCGGGGTATGTGAACGTGATGACGCACTTCATCTTCAACGTGGGTGCCGAAGGTGAGGAACTTGAGGAGTTGGAAGAACTCTTCGATGAGTTTGGTCTGCAGCTGGATGAGGAACAGGCGCTACGATCCTTCATTGCCGGTTACGAAAGAGAAAGAACTTTGAGTTCGATACCTGAATCGTTGATCGACCATCTGAATACCCTGCTTGCCGCCGGCCAGCTCACGGACGAAACCCGAGATGAAATCGCCAGAGTGCTCGACCTGACTCCAGATCCGAACCAGCTGGCTGGCGAACAACGCCTCGAAGCCCAGCAGCTACGCACCATGCTCGCGGTGCTTATGACAATGACCGCACCCGAATACCTTGTGACACAGTAGAGACAGCCATGGCCCTGAATAGACGGAATTTTCTGAAGCAACTTAGCGCGCTCTCCCTCATCGGCACCCAGTCGGGACTTGGAGGAACCGCGCTGTCCGCCCTGGCCGCCGACCATAGCGGGTACAAGGCTTTGGTGTGTGTTTTTCTGTTCGGAGGTCTGGATAACCATGACGTGCTTATCCCCTACGATCCCGCTGAATACAACGAGTACGCCAACCGACGCTCCTCCTTACTGGGTCTGCATGGTGCGTCCAGGGCGCGGGAATCTCTGCTACCACTTGTTCCGCAAGGCACATCGACACCCACAAAGAACTGGGCGCTGCCCCCGGAATTGCCATCTGTTAAGACCCTGTTTGATTCCGGCGAAGCATCGCTGATTGCAAACGTGGGCCCTCTAATTGAGCCAGTCACGCGGCAGAGTTTTCTGGACCAGTCCGTACGCCTTCCACCGCGGCTGTTCTCACACAATGACCAGCAGGCAACGTGGCAGGCCAGTGCGCCCGAGGGTGCCCAGTTTGGCTGGGGAGGTCTTTTCGCCGATGCGCTGCTCAGTGAGAGCGCCAGTGCCGATACGCTGGCATTTTCCACCATATCTTCTGTCGGTGGCGGCCCGTTTCTTACTGGGCGACGCGCCTTCCCCTATCTGGTCTCCGGTGGTCGCGCAGCAGACATATTTCTGCTTGATGAGCTCGACGACGATGAATCAAACCTACGGGCTCACCTTGAACAACACTTTAAGGGCGACAACTACTCCGGCAGTCATCTTCTGCGTCGGGACTTGCAAAACTCTTATCGAAATGCCCTAGAGACCAACGCTGCCTACAATGCAGCGCAACTGGGCGCTCCAGAACTTGCAACGGCATTTCCTCAAACTGGTCTGGGGAGTCAGCTCAGAGGTGTGGCCAACTCCATCTCCATTCGAAATCAATTAAGCGTATCTCGTCAGGTGTTCTTTGTGGGGATTGGAGGCTTCGATACGCATGACAACCAGGCCGGCAGTCTTCCGCAGTTGTTGAGTGAGCTTGACGGTGCGATCGGTGCATTTGCGGAGGCAATGCGCGAACTTGGTCAGCATTCAAACGTTACGCTGTTTACCGCTTCGGATTTTGGCCGCACCTTGGCGGTAAATGGCGATGGTACAGATCACGGATGGGGCGGTCACCAGCTTGTCGTCGGTGGTGCCGTAGCGGGGAGACAGATAATAGGCACACCGACGCCTCCGGTTTTCGACCACGACCTCGATGCAGGGGGCGGCCGAATTATTCCTACTCTATCCGTAGAGCAATTTGCAGCACCGCTCGGGTCCTGGTTCGGTCTCAGCAACGAGGAGCTCGCTTTCGCCTTGCCGTCGCTTGGCAACTTCGATTCAGCTGGGCTGGATCTATTCGCTAGCTAGGGAGCCTCTACGGTTCATCCTCACTATTTGGCAACTTAAGCTTGAGTAGCGAGCGCCCAGTGATTACTTTTGGAAGCTGATGAATCAAACGGCGCGATCTGATGAATGCACTGAATCCATCCCTGACACTGGGGATCGAAGAGGAGTATCTGCTGGTGGACCCTGTTTCCCGGGACCTTGCCACCGATCCGCCGGACAAGCTATTCGAGGATTGCGAAAAGTGTCTCGGGAGCCACGTCAGCACCGAGTTTCTCCGCAGTCAGTTGGAGATAGGCACACCGGTATGCGCTGATCTCGATGAAGCCGAAAGCGAACTGAAACGCCTCCGCGCCTGCGTTGCCGGTATTGCACAAGATCACGGTCTGCGGATCATCGCCGCTTCGACGCACCCCTTCGCAGACTGGGAGACGCAAAAGCATACGCCGAAGGAGCGCTACGACAATCTCGCCCGAGATATGGGGGGTGCGGCGCGGAGGATGCTGATTTGCGGGATGCACGTGCATGCCGGTATCGAAAACCCCGATCTGCGCATCGATCTCATGAATCAGGTGAGCTACTTCCTTCCGCATCTGCTGGCGCTGTCCACATCGTCACCGTTCTGGCAGGGACAGGACATGGGCATGCTGTCTTCTCGCCTGACCGTCTTCGATGGAATGCCGCGCACCGGAGTTCCGGATCGGTTTGAAAGTTACGCGGACTATGAGCGGCTACTGCAACGCATGATCGACTCCGGCGCCCTCGACGACGCCTCCAAGATTTGGTGGGACGCGCGTCCATCAGCGCATTTTCCTACGTTGGAAATGCGTATCACGGACGTTTGCACGAACGTCAAAGATGCACTATCGATCGCTGCTCTGTATCAGGCCATTCTTAAGCACCTTGTCCGACTACGCAGGCGCAATCTTCGCTGGCGCGTCTATCCAACGATGCTACTCAAGGAAAACCGTTGGCTGGCACAGCGTCACGGCGTGGACGGAAAGCTGGTAGATCTTGGCCATGGCCGCCTGTCTGAGTTTTCACAGCTTATTGCGGAACTCACCGAAATGGTCCGCGAGGACGCCGAGGAACTCGGGAGTATTCGCTTTGTCGAGCACGCGCGGCGTATGCCAGAACGAGGCACGAGCGCCAGGAAGCAACTGAAGATCTATCATCAAGCTGTCTCAGATGGGGCAGAGACGCGCGAAGCGCTTCGTGCGGTGGTCGATTTTCTGATCGAAGAGACCGTATTGGGCTTGGATTAGGCCTCAGATGATGGCGGCGCTGACCGATGGAGTCGCGCTCACAATGCTGCGAGCGACTGACGGGCAGCCGGGGCACGGCGCCGTTCAGAGTCAGTGCGTAACGATACCTGTTTCCCACTTTCGTCAAGCTGCCTATTCAAATCTGCACTGACGTTAAAGCTCCGGCAGTTCTTCGGCAACGCATCGACAGGGAATTCGTGCCAGAAAGGCTGACTCCAGCGGCCGCAGAATGCTTCCAGACCATCCGACTCGGGTATCAGAGCCAAATGCAGGGTGCAGCGAGAATCGCAGGATTCGATCAGATCACTGTTGAGGTGAAGTGCGAGAAACGCGACCCCGCGATCCGAATCGTGCTCATAATAGAAGTCATCAATCACTTTGGACTTTGCGGCTACCCGCGACTCCTGCCAGGGAATGGTCTTTCCCGTGCTCTGCGCGTATAACCTGGATTTTGAGCCGTTGAACTCAGCCGGAAAGTTCCCCAATACCGAAAACTCTGATTCAAGCTCGGCGCGCATCTCAGAAAGAAAGGTCGTCGCTTCGAGCAAGCGGGCGCGCTGCGAATAGTCGCCATAGAACGCCAGCCCGACCGAAACGACAACCCAGCCCACAGCCAGCAACGTGACAAAGTCAACAACTGACGCCCCCTGCTGTCTGGGGGAGGCATCACGCCTTGGCACCGAAAGAGGTGTAGGCGGCTGAGCTAGGTCTATTGCTGGCTTCATGGATTTCATATTCGCATGCCCGATGTCCATTACTCGCTAACCCGCACGTTCGATGCATCTGACAACAGCGTGATTTTGCTATAGCCAAAGCGTAGCGGATCGGGCGTCGTTATGGTGATGAGACTTCCGGCTGCATCTACTTCGAGCGGCGGCACGCAGACTTCGCGCACGTCTGTGGCTGTAAGGATTGCTGCAGGGGCAAGGGTGCCGCTCAGGCTATCGAGCTTGCGTAGGCAATAGGTCGCCACTTCAATGGGCTCGCTCGAAGTGAGCTCCAACTCGACCTGCTTCTCAAGGTAGTTGCTGGCGAAGCCGTATCCTATGAACGCGACGCAGGCCACAACAACCAGCCATTCCAGGGCAGGCACCAGAACCGAGCTTTCGTCGGTACGCTGGGAGTTTGCCGCTTCGGCCTGTTGAGCGAGGATCTCCTCTCGCGCCATCTTGGCGGTCTTAATGTTTAACGGCTTCGCCTCAGACGGGATTTCGCCCGAGCATTCATGGCAGATAGGGCCTTCGAATTCCCGAAACGTGACGGATTCGTCACAAAAATACCGCCCGCAGACGACGCAACTTACCGTGGCGGGAACGTCTTTCTTGATCGCGCAGTAGTTTGTCGCCATCGCCTTCGCTTCTTGTGTTTTGTCTGCCAGAACGCGGCTCGATGCGGGAGCACGCGGCGTAAAGAGTTGCTCGCCGTATTCGTGGAGATCCGTACAGACGTACCCCAGGATCGAGGCAGCCCTACGTCCGGTCATACTCGGCGGCATGCAAAAGATAGCGGCATCGGGAGGTGCTAATTTAGGCCGCCAGCCTGTGGTTCTACATCGACGGCCGCATGCAGGTCAGACAAATAAGACAGAGTCCGCGTGCGCATACACTTGCGCACTAAACTCGGCCCAAGCTTGGTTAGCGGATTTGGCCTGAAGTTCATCCAAGCTAGTGGGCAGAAAGCTGCGTAAGACCGTGCAATTCCAGCCCGTAAAATGCCCAACTGCGCACAAGAATCAGAGTTGAGTGATGAGAGCTGTATTACCGTTGGTTACAAACTGTACCCGCGTTCGCAGGCGTAGTGCTCGGGCTACACCCGCTGTGCGCCAGCCTCGCGCAGAGCCTTGAGGGTAGGAAACCCGTTTACAGCCATAAATAGATCCGTTTCAGCTAGAATACAGCGCAAAACATGAGCTGCGCCCTCGGCGCCGCCAAGCGCAAGTCCGTAAGCGTAGGGTCTACCGACTCCAACCGCGGTCGCGCCCAGAGCGATGGCCTTGACGACGTCGGTGCCGGAGCGAACAC
This sequence comes from Pseudomonadota bacterium, assembly GCA_039111155.1. Lineage (GTDB taxonomy): Bacteria > Pseudomonadota > Gammaproteobacteria > Pseudomonadales > Halieaceae > Congregibacter. Next base: position 52,843 of record JBCCPL010000010.1, read on the forward strand.
CCGAGTCAAACAGCACCGGTGTGGTCCCGGATGCCTCGACGACATCTGGCAAAAGGTCGATCGTAGCGATACCGCTGTTTGCCTGTCGCCCACCGTGGTTGGAACAGTAAACGGCATCAATCCCCGCATCGACAGCTCGTCGTGCGTCTTCCGGATGGCAAATTCCTTTGAGCACAATCGGCAAGGATGTCGTCGCGCGCAACCAGGCCAGGTGCTCCCAGGTAAGCACCTCACCAAACACTTCCGCGAACTTCAGAATGGCGCCGCGTGGATCTTCTTCCGGTGTTTGGGTGAGTAAACTGCGAAAAACCGGGTCGCAGAAATAGTTGTACAGGACATGGCCCCGCAACTGGGGAAAGTTCGCCGCCTGCAGATCTCGCGGTCTCCAGCCCGTCACCCAGGTATCCAATGTCACGACAATGGCCTTGTAGCCGGCCCGCTCAGCGCGCTGAATCAGACTTTCGGCAAGTTCGCGATTCTTAGGAGTGTAGAGCTGAAAATACGCAGGTCCGCTACCACAATGGGTGATCACATCTTCCAGGGAGTCGTTGGCAAGAGTAGATGCCGTGAAGGGAACACCCGCAATCGATGATGCCTGCGCCGCCGCGATATCGCCATGATGATCCTGCGTGCATATTCCGTTCACACCCACCGGCGCCATAAATAATGGATTGGGCAAGGTATCGCCAAAAAGACTGACGGATAGATCACGATGAGTGGTATCCACAAGCATCCGGGGGATAATTCCCCAGTGACTGAAGGCCTGAGCATTGCGATCCTGGGTGACCTCGTCACCACAGCCACCTTGGACGTAGCTCAAAACATCCGGCGATAGCGCAGCGGTAGCGCGCTCTACCAGCCCAGCGAAGTCGACCGGATACTTGGGGACTTCGCCCTGTAGGCCGCCGAGATAGATCTCCATCTGAAAGTCGCCGTAGTGAGAACCGGCGGTCGAGGTAGCGCTGTCGGGATCGGTGGAGGATCCAAAGGGTTCTTCAGGATGGGGGCTATTCATTATCGTCTCTCCCAGATACATTCGATCGATCGGGGAGAATAGCAGACACCGGTGCGAGTTCCGTTGACGAAAAAACCTTTAGTCGAACAGCACCGATTTCTTGGCACTCAGCAGGTGCTGTGCGAGCATCATAAAAAAAACCGTAGTACGCCCCGCGACCAGCTCCTCTCTCACATGACAGATCAAATATGACCGACCGAAGCCTCGGTAAGACAAACCGCATCACGTTTCTCTCTGCGCCCAGCCTGTTAGCGGTATTTGCAGTAGCGTTTGCCCTATCTGGCCCCAGCGATGCGGCTTCCCTGGATCAGCAGGTAGAGAGCGTTGTCCGCCCCCTCGCCAATGCACTCGCAAGTGTGGTCTTTTATCCGATCAACCTGTTTGGGCAGCCGTTCCCTCTCATCGTGTTGTGGTTAGCGGCGGCCGCGGTGTTCTTCACCCTGTATATGGGGTTCATCAACATTCGGGGATTCGCAGAGGCGCTTCGTCACGTGCGCGGGGACTATCACGACCCTAATGCTCGTGGTGAGATCTCCCATTTTCAGGCCGTGGCCACGGCGGTCTCGGGCACGGTCGGCGTGGGAAACATCGGTGGGGTCGCCATAGCGATTGTCATTGGAGGTCCTGGCGCGGCGTTCTGGTTAGTCATGGCCGGGTTTCTCTCAATGTCCACCAAGCTGGTGGAGTGCACCCTCGGGGTCAAGTATCGGAGGTACAACAGTGATGGATCGGTCTCGGGCGGACCTATGTACTATCTGGAGAGTTGCTTCACAAACCGCGGAAGACCGGGCTTTGGCAAAGCACTGGGACGTTTTTACGCGCTGTGCCTGGTGGTGGGCTGCCTTGGGATTGGCAACATGTTCCAGTCTAACCAGGCCTATGTGCAGTTCCTCGTTATTACCGGGGGTAAAGAGAGTTTTTTTGCCGACAAGGGCTGGTTGTTCGGTCTGGCCATCGCCGGTGCGGTAGCCGCGGTCATTCTCGGCGGCATTCGTTCTATCGCGCGAGTCGCCAGCTTGCTCGTTCCCTTTATGGGTCTTTTGTATGCGCTTTCGGCGTTGGTAATCATAGCCATGAGCTATGAGCAGATACCCGGGGCGCTATCTTTAATTATGAGTAGCGCATTCAGTGCCGAAAGCGTTACCGGCGGCATGGTTGGCGCCATTATTGTCGGCTTTCAACGTGCCCTGTTTTCAAATGAGGCGGGCATTGGATCCGCATCGATCGCCCACTCAGCGGTACAGACCAACCACCCTCCGTCTGAGGGTCTGGTGTCGCTTCTTGAACCCTTCATCGATACCGTCGTCATCTGTACGCTGAGTTCACTCGTCGTTGTCACCACGGCTTTTCCCTACGGTTTAATAGATCAGGGCTATGAGGGCATTGAGCTGACTTCGGCGGCATTTGCCTATCACGTAAGTTGGGCGCCCTACCCTCTGGCCGTTGCAGCCTTGCTGTTTGCTTTTTCGACGAGCATTTCCTGGTCCTACTATGGCCTGAAGGGCTGGACTTATCTGGTAGGCGAAGGGCAAGTGATGCAGGGACTGTTTAAGATCGTGTTTTGCGCGTTTCTCGCCCTGGGTTGCATGATTCAGCTGACTGCTGTTCTCGACTTTTCTGACGCGATGGTCTTCCTGATAGCAATTCCCAACATTCTTGGGCTCTACTTTTTTGCACCTGAGGTCAAAAAAGATGTGAGGGAGTATCTGCTCGAACTTAAGCGAAGAAGGTCAGCGAAGTAAGGCTGACTGCTGGGTGGATGAAGATTCCCCATGCCGAAGTTTCGCTCGAGAGTTCGGCGGCCAGCTGATCAGGTTTTGACTTATTGGATTTAAGTCACGACCGATACCAAATGCGTATTTTCTGGGTCTCTCACTCAACCGGTAACGCCGCTCCATGTCCACCGCACTGTTCATTTGGCCTCATCAGCTTTTCGAAGATCACCCTGGGTTGGCAGCGAATCCCGATCAGGTTTTCCTGTTTGAAGACCCATTATTCTTTGGCGATCCGGTGTACCCCTCATGCCTGCATAAGCAAAAACTCTGGTTGCATAGAGCGTCTATGCAGCACTTCCACGAGACACTGAAGAACACCGGGCATAAAGTCGACACCATAGGCTACAAGAAAGATGCGGGCCTGCTCGCTCGAACACTGAAAGCAAAGAAAAAGGAGGGCGTCACCACTCTTCTCTACGCAGAAATCGTGGACTTTGTCGCCGAACGCCGGCTGGAGAGCGCTGCCAATGCAGCAGGTATCGACCTTGAGCCGCTACCCAGCCCGGGCTGGCTGAACAGCCAGTGCGACAACGACGAGTGGGCAGCAGGTCGTAAGCGTTGGTTTATGGCCGAGTACTACAAGTTTCAGCGGCGCCGGCTCGATGTGCTGATGGACGACGATGAGCCGGTGGGCGGCAAATGGTCGTACGATGAAGAGAACCGCAAAAAAGTCCCGAAGAAGATTTATTCCCAAATACCGGATTTGGTGGTGCCCGACTGCGACAAAATCGATCAGCTAGCTCGCGCGAGTGTGGAGCGAGACTTCCCGCAGGCGCTTGGCTCTATCGATACGCTGTATTACCCGAGTAGTCACAAGCTGGCGAGTGAATGGCTCGATGAATTCCTCGCAACCCGATTCGAGCTGTTCGGTGCCTACGAGGATGCGATTGTCGCCGGTCAGAGCTGGCTATGGCACGCTGTCCTCACTCCGATGCTCAACATTGGCTTGCTCACTCCCCGACAGGTGCTGGACAGAACGCTGGATCATGCACGTGAGACCAGTGTCCCACTCAACAGCCTGGAAGGATTCATTCGTCAGCTCATAGGATGGCGTGAGTTCATGCGCGCGACCTATCGGGATTTGGGAGTGGCTATGCGGACTACGAATCACTGGAAACACAACCGCCGTATCCCCGAGAGTTTCTATGATGGAAGCACAGGCATCGCTCCGATTGATGACACGATCCGGCGAATCCTGGACACAGGCTACTGCCACCACATCGAACGCCTGATGGTGCTGGGCGGATTTATGTTCCTGTGCGAGTTCGATCCCGATGATGTGTATCGCTGGTTTATGGAAATGTTCGTCGACAGCTACGACTGGGTGATGGTGCCCAACGTCTACGCAATGAGTCAGCATGCCGACGGAGGGCTGATAACAACGAAGCCTTATTTTTCCGGTTCCAACTACATCAAAAAGATGAGTGATTGGGGGAACGGCGATTGGACCGAAATCTGGGACGGTTTGTACTGGAGCTTTATCTGGAAGCACCGGAAGGAACTCGTTAGCAATCCGCGCTGGGCCATGATGTGCCGCACAGTTGAGCGCATGGACGAGACGAAGCGCGCCGGGCATCTGAAGAACGCAAAAGCCTTTCTAAAAAGCCTCGATGCATCAGCACAAGTCAGCTAGGGAGCCTCTGAACAAGTACGCGCAGACCAGACGGGCGCGCCCAGTAGGTCTTTGCTGGCTCGCAGGAAATTAGAAAACTCAAGCGCTGCGCAGGATCACGCGCGCGGCGTTTTTTCCGGGTATTCCCGACACCCCGCCACCAGGATGAGCGCCGGAGCCGCACAGAAACACGTTCTCGATGGGCATCTGATGTGCAGCAAAACCACCCACCGGCCGAAGTGAGAACAGCTGATCGAGGGACAGCTTACCGTGAAAGATGTCGCCACCAACCATATTCAGTCGGCGCTCGATGTCCAGAGGCGAGTTAATTTGACGACCGACAATTGCCGACTTTAAGTTAGGCGCGTAGCCCGCCACAGTTTCGATCACCTGATCTGCCACTCTTTCTTTTACCTCATCCCAGCTTTGGTGCGCAGGCAAATGCCTGCGGAAATGCTGGCAGAACAGGCTCATCACATGACAGCCGTCGGGTGCCAAGGTGCTGTCCATCAGGGTGGGAATGCACATCGAAATGATCGGGTTTCGCGCCCAGCCGTCTCGCTTGGCGTCTTCGTAGGCGTCGTCGATATAGTCAAGGGACGGGCAGATATCGATAGTGTTTTTCATCGCGCCCAGCCCCTCATCATCGTGGGCGAGCGACTCGAACTTCGGCAACTCGCTGAGCGCCACATTCATCCGAAACGTGGCCGACTCGCTTCGATACCCTTTTATCCGCGTCCGAAATTCATCGTTGGTGAGCGCAGGATCGATCAAATCGCCGAACAGAATCTGCGGATGCGTGTTCGCGGCGATACTGGATGCGCGATAACGACGCCCGTCTTCTGTGACTACACCAGTTGCCCGACCATCTTCTATAGTCACCTCCGCGACCGCGGATCCTGTCACTATCTGGGCACCGAAGGCTCGCGCGGAACTCGCGAGCGAATCCGCTATGGCGCCCATCCCGCCCCGGGCATAGGCCCACGCGCCGGTGCGCCCATCGACCTCACCAAACACGTGGTGCAGAAGCACGTAGGCCGTCCCCGGAGTCCAGGGGCTAGCGAAGTTGCCGATCACGCCTTCGAAACCGTACAGCCCCTTCACGGGATCGCTTTCGAACCAACGATTGAGAAGATCGCCGATCGACATGGTCATCAGTTCACTGAGCTCTATCTGCCGGGCCGGCGAGAGCCTTCGAAACCCATTCGCCGTCCTAAGCAGACGCCAGAGATCTGAGAGTCCGCCGCCAAAATTTGGAGGAATAGTCCGCGCGATCTCCCGCACCAGGTCCCCCATCGCCTCGAGCATGGCTTCGAACTGGGGATAGGCTTCAGCGTCCGCCCTCGAAAACCTGGCGATTTCTCTCTGAGCCCGGGTCGTGTCTCGCGGCAGATACATGTGATCGCCGGGAAGAATCGACAGTGCTCCGCCGGGACGGTGGAGTAGCTCAAGTCCATGTCGGTTTAGCTCAAGGTCGCGAATAACACTCTGATCAAGCAGGCTAACCAGGTATGAGAAAACCGAATTTTTAAAACCCGGATGAAATTCCTCGGTTAGCGTGGCGCCACCGAGCTCGTCCCGGCGCTCAAGCACCAGAACGCTTTTTCCGGCGCGAGCCAGATACGCTGCACAGCAAAGACCGTTGTGGCCACCCCCAACTACGACAACGTCATAGGATTCCCGCATTGATTCCCCAACTCTTTCGCGCTTTGCCGCCATCCATGCAAAGGGGACTGACCGCCTGATTGCCAGCACATCAAGTTGCGCCATTTTTGCCGCAAAAACTCACCAGGATGAAACCACCGGCAATGCTTCCAAAGCAAGCGCCGACATGGGGGCACTCCCAGGTCACCCAAGATCCAAAGCGCCCCAGTTTCAATCCTCGATGCTTGCATGGGGAGCCGCTCTATCTATCCGATCCGGACGTCACCGGGGTCTGAGTGGGATATAGTCTTAGTACGCTGGCAATAATGAAGGGCAACCAATGAATTTTCCAAACCAAGGCCAGACCCCTGCTGCAATATTGAAGCAACTAGAGAGCCTGAAAGACAACGACCTGCCCTGGCAGGAAGGCCGAGTTTTCGCCTATATCTATGACGCCGGATCGGAAGCAAAGAAGTTGCTTGCCGACGCAATGACGCTTTTCCTCACCGAGAACGGGCTGGATCCAACGTCCTTTCCCTCGTGCCTTGAGCTCGAAAAGGACGTGATCGGTATGGCTATCGATCTACTCAACGGTGGCGAGCAGGCCACAGGGACCTTTACCTCTGGCGGGACCGAGAGCATCCTCCTGTCGCTTAAGACCACCCGCGACTACTACCGTAAGCATGCACCAGAAATTTCCGTCCCTGAGGTAGTCCTTCCTGTCACCGCCCATCCGGCGTTCTACAAGGCCTGTAGTTATTTTGACCTCAAGCCCATAGCGGTCGAGGTTGACGACAACTACTGCGCCATTCCAAAGGCGATGGAGGCGGCGATATCGAAAAACACAATTCTGCTGGTCGCCTCTGCGCCCTCATATGCCCATGGCGCAATCGACCCTATTCGTGAGATTGGAGAAGTCGCATTGCGGCATGGTAAGCGCCTGCACATCGATTGTTGCGTCGGGGGTATGTACCTGCCTTTCGCGAAAGAAATCAACCGTGAAATTCCGGACTTCGACTTCTCGGTGCCGGGTGTAACGCAGATCTCAATGGACTTTCATAAATGGGGCTATGCTGCGAAAGGCGCGTCCTGCATTCTGTATAAACATCGCGAATTCCGCAGGCATCAAATCTTCTCCTGCGCGAACTGGACCGGCTACGCAATCATCAATCCGGGGGTCACCTCGGCGAAAAGTGCGGGGCCAATCGCGGCGTGTTGGGCAATCCTGCGCTACATGGGCCGAGAGGGCTACCTACGTATGGTGCGCGCTACGCAGGAGGCATCACAGAAAATTGTCAGGGCCGTCTCGGACATCGAGGGGCTTGAGATTATGGGACACGGCACGCTGAACATGCTTGCCCTGCGAGCGACTGGCTTTGATGTCTTCGCGCTGGCGGACGCAATGAAAGCCCGCAGCTGGTTCATACAACCTCAGTTTTCGTTCGCGAATAGCGCCGAGAATCTGCATCTCTCTGTGGGGTACCACAACGTGCATATGGTCGACGAGTTTATTCGTGATCTAAAGGCAGTCAGTGCTGAGCTCCGAGAAAGGCAACGGGGATGGGAGCGCACTGTACTGCCCAAAGAAGTAACCGATCTGATTGCCGACTCTGGACCGGAGATTCTCGATCAACTGAGTGACGTGCTGGGGGGTGACGGGTCGTCCCTTCCCGACAACATGACGGAAATCAATAATTTTCTTAACGGGCTTCCCACTGACTCTCGAGAGATGCTGCTGGGAGAGTTCGTCAATCGCTTATACAACCCCGCTTAGATCCGACTCGATCAAGACAGCGTCGTCAGTGTTCGGCCCAGCTTGCGGCGGAAAGACGGGTCCTGCAGCAACACCGATGCCCGTTGCATTACCGGTTGACTGAGATAGGACTGGAAGTGAAAGAGGTCCGGGTATTCTTCGTCGCTGTCGGAGTCGGATCCCGTTGGAGAGAGCTCAAAGTCTGCAAGGTCATTAAGGCCCTGGTAGGCCACAGCGTCGCCGATTCGATCAGCCAGATAGACCACTAGGTGCTGATCAAGCTCCGCGCCATCAAGAGGATGACTCTCGGCATCCACGAGTAGCGGCAGCAGTCCGTCGCCGATCGAGTTGCGGATATCGTCGGGCAGATCCCATGACTCTGCGAGTGCTGAGCCCACCAGTGCCGAGTCCGCACCCATCGCGTCACGCTGCGCTGAAACACGTGCCGCGAGACCTGATCCGGGGGCAAACCAGGTACTTGCATTTTCGTACTTTAGAGTCAAAACCACATCGCCGAGGTTAGCGAAGAGGGCTTTGGTGGCGCAGATAGAGGGCCTTTCGAAACCTAGCTCCTTTGCCATCGCTTGTGCCACGGCGCTAGCGGCACACGCCGATTTCCATATGCGCCCCAGGGCTTGCTGCTGCTCGGGAGTACCTTCTTGAGAACTTTCGGCCATCGCCGCCTGCGCAACGATGCCCTTGACCACGCTTACACCAAGGTAGGTCACCGCATGCTGAACACTCGTGATCGGCGACGATAGAGCGAATGCTGCTGAGTTTACTGTTTTCAGAACCGAAGCCGTCAGGCCGGCATCGGTAACCACAGCGTCCATAAGCTCTTCGGGAGAGTCCAGACCCCGTGCAAGCTGGGCCTGGATCGGGTGGGGCTCCTCCATAGAGGCGCAAATCGTCGCGACCGCCTGAAGCTTCTCCACCTCAAGCTCATCGAGCTTGAGTGGAGAGAGCGCTTTGAGGATGTCCGGGGCTTGCTTTGGAGGAACCAAATCTGTAGCGGGGGGCTCCAGGGAACGATCGGTTTGCACCGGCGGAAGCGCTGCGCTACGTTTTCTGGCCACCGGCGTACCGACACTTGACGCGCTGGCTAGGGCTTGGGACTTAGGTTTGCGAAACACAAGCCAAGCCAGACCTACGAGCAACACTCCAGCGGCTACCATCACAACTGTCATCATCTTCGGATCCTCATGCGGGGTTGCGTCGAGACGTGCTTAATCGCTGTCATCTGGCAACCTTCGAAACTCGATTAGGGTGTAGAGGGAAGTCGGAAGTTGCGAAAATCGGTACGCAACCGAGACAGGCCTCGGGTTGAAAAGGTCCACGGGTTCTCATCAAGCGTCGGCGATGATTTCGGCTTGGGGAGACCTTCAAAGACCAGTGTGTGGAGGGTGATCTCTGCTTCGGTATGGTTCCTGTCGGAGGCGAAGAGCAATCCTAACCGGAGATTGCTGGGGTCGAACTCCGGATTGGCGCTACCCCAGGGGCCGTAGCGCGCCACCATGTCAGCGACCGAAAACTCAATGACTTCATCCGCCGAGATTGTGGTAGCAGGAGGGCAGATAAGATCGAACTCCGTTGGCTCGCAGCCGGCCGACAAAGCAGGATTGACCACCTTAAAGTAACGCTCAGTGCTCTCTTCGGCCGAGATCAGCCCCATCATGTAGAGGAAGATTTCGGAAAAGCGCTGTTCTTCCACAGTGATGGGCACGAGGCGAAGGTTGCCGTTAGCGTCTGCACCCAAGCGGGCCGTCGGCATCTCCCATGGGTTGGGACTTCCATCGTCGACCCTTACCGGGTATGGGAAACCTCGTTCCGGATCCCAAAGCGGTCCCAGTAAGTCGCCCTGGAGCGTGGTGTCGGCGTCGGGGTGTGCCCCGTCTCCCGCGTTCCATTGCCCATTTCCGGCGCGGGGGAAATCCTTGGTGTTGATTCCAACGAGGCCATGAGCAAGCTCGTGGGTGACGCCTTCGGTTGATCCCGGCCACCCGTGATATAGCATGCCGATGTATTCTGGGTGCGGCCTGCCATCACCCATCGGCCGATCCCAGTAGGAGAAGCCGTCGAACGGAGGCTGATGCCCGGTGCCCTGGATAAAGTCGTGCACGCGTGTGTAGCCCTGCCCTGCCCAGGCCTGGCGAGGCAGCACCGAGAGGAAGTCAAAAATGTCTCCGTACTCGTGCCAGGCATGCTGGCAGGCGACACAGAGCCCCGGGTCAAAAATTTCCCAATGACGGCCCGATCCCATGGCTTCGCTGTAGTGATCTCCGAGCGAGATGAACATCCCGGCCTCGTTGACGCGCACGGCCTCAGAAATGCGCGTCGCTGATTCGGTGTCACGCAACGCCGGATTCAGAAAGAATAAGTCGTACACACCTCCAAATAGCTGACCTCGACCGAGTTCTGACTCGAGAACGGCCACACAGGAGCGGGTCAGAATCCCATCGCCGGCGACCTGATCTCCATGCGTGCCATCGTCATAAAAGATGACCGAGTCTTCTCCATCGACCACGCGGAACGGCTGAAAGTCCGGGAAAGCCTGCTCCTGCGTCAGGGAGATAGCCTCCGTATCGCGCTTGATCATCATCGTGAAGGTCTCATCAAGAAACACGATGGAGGGCTCATAGACATTGCGGAAAGAAGTTTCAAAGGTCGCAGCAGCGGCCGATGTGGCAGCGAGGACCGGTGAGACGTTTTCGTCGACGGCACAGTTGTCGACTCGCGACGGTGACCAGTCGACTGCGAAGCTTGCGTCGTCCAGAGGAGGCCGTGGCGGAGCCGGAGATCGCTCTAGATCCAGAGACTTGAATACGGGCTCCAGGTAAACAGTGATGTCACGGGCAGAGTTTTCTTCGTCAACCTGAAGCGTACAAGCTTCGGCAGATCCACCGCACAAGTACCCTTGTGCCTTTTTCCACTCCACGAAGAAGAAGCCCTCGTTTGGTATCGCTGTGAACGTGTCGCTAAGGCCGTTTGCTGCTCCAACGTCTATCTTGCAAGCGCCTTCCGAACAGCTGTTTTCGCCGCTAGCGGATACGATCGAACCACCTTCCGGGACTTTTAGTACGACTTTGCAGGCGCTGAGAGCAAGCAATAAAGCTAGGACGGTTAGGAGTCTGGAGACGTACATGCGTTTTTCCTGTCGAACTACGGCGCTAATCAATCGGCTACGGAACTACAAACGGCACAAGCGTCAGCCTGAAGTACGCAGACCGTCATCAGAATGCGCACAGGCGCTCGCTAAGAGCCTTGCCATGGAGCCGGAAGTCGTCTCGATGGGCTCCGTCGCAGCGAATTGCTGGTGTCGGCAAGTTAGCGGCGAAACGGCGACCGGTTTTAGGCACCAATTGGGATCGGTAGCAGGCTCGGAGCAATGATTCTTATTGCTTATTTCGGGACGATAGCGATAGCCTTGAAGCTATGAGCGCTGTTCGTAAATGGCTGGAAGTTGTTGGGTGAGTTTTTTCGCGCTTCCTGGTGTGTAGGGCTTCCGAGCCTTTTGCTCACCTGGTGGTTATGCCACAAGCTGTACAGTCGTGGATTGGTTGCCCCCGACACTCGTGCCGACAAGCTGGGAAGGAAAATGGGCGAGGAACAACCTTCGTCCTTCCAAATCGGGTTCATTCAGTCTAAGTGGACCATGCTTGGGGGAGGTTTTTATGGAATAGCCGCCCTCTGGACATTGTTCGTCATCGAACTTCAGCAGACCTGGGAATTCGTGGTGGAGTCGGCAAGAGAACTCCAAAAAGGTCACGCACCTTTTCCGCTAGAGCCCGTTTCCCTAGCCATCGATCTGCTGCGAAATCAAATTGAGAGCATCGTCGATGCAGCTACCTGGTTCCTGTATTGGCCCAGCCGCAGCAGTAATATATGGATCTGGTTTGTGGTGGCCTATGGCGCGTTTCGGATCGGAGTGCTGCTCGCATCCAGGACCGCCTCGATTCGAGAGCGGGGACTTTGAAGTACGGCATCTATTCCATGACTCGATCACGATTCAGCTTCATCACGATGGTGACTCTCTGTTTAACCCTGTCGGGTCTTGAGGCGTGCCAGACCAGACCCGACGGTTTCAGGCAAGAATCTGCTCGCGACACCGAATCGCCACCGTCGGCCGATCCACAAGCTGAGGCAGCTACGAACGAGGACGCGTGCCCCACGTCCGACCTTCTGATTCACAACACGGTTGTTTACACAGCGGACGATAGGGCCTGGACCGCCGAAGCGCTGGCGATTCGTGGACAGCGGATTGTATTCGTAGGAAACAATCGCGAGGCCGAGACCTGGCGATGTGGCGCTGCGCGCACTATGGACCTTGCTGGTAGCGTCGTCTTCCCCGGCTTCACGGACAGCCATCAGCACCTTGAAGGCGTCGGCCGCCGGACGCGGACACTGAATCTGTTTGGAATATCCACTCTGAGCGAAACCGTCGCTGCAATCGAATCCTGGAGTGCCAACGTCGCGGACGGTGACTGGGTTCTGGGAAGGGGGTGGATCGAACGCCAATGGAGCGACGAGCAACGATTCCTCAGCCGGCATGACGTCGATCGATTCACTCGCGAAAAGCCGCTGTACATGCCACGGGCCGATGGTGTGTCGGCATTGGTTAACACCAAGGCCCTGGAACTGGCGGGGGTGAACAATGAGACGCCGGATCCGGCGGGTGGTCGTTTCGAACGCGATGCCGATGGCCAACTGACAGGCTATGTTCTGGCGACGGCCATGGATCGTTTTCGCTCGATCCTGCCGGAGGAGACCGACGTCTACCTGAAGGAAAACCTGCTGCGGGGAATGCGTGTAAACGCAGAGCGAGGCTGGACTCAGACTCACGATGCCGGCATGTCCTGGCGGCAGGTCGAGTTACTTCGGGAGCTTCATTCCGAGGGCACGATGGCCCATCGCGTGTACATAGCTGTGCCGATCAAGGAGGCGCACTATCTGTTCGCTAATGGCGCAGAGCAATCGTCCGACGGCTTCTTCTCGCTGGGAGCAATTAAGGTTTTTATTGATGGCACCCTTGGCTCCCGCGGTGCGGCACTACTAGAACCCTATGCCGATGCACAGCACCGTGGGTTTATGAACCGAACCAGCAAGGAAGAGCTCATGCCGGCGCTAGATCTAGCCCTCCGTAACGGGTTCCAGGTTATGACCCACGTTATTGGAGATCGAGCACTTCGATCGACGCTTGATTGGTACCAGGAATCCTGGAAAGCCCTGCCGGAACAAGACTGGGCCAAACAGGACCTGCGCTGGAGACTGGAACATGCACAGATCATACCGCCGATCGACCAGGAGCGACTTGTCACCATGAAAATCCTGCCGTCGATGCAGCCGAGTCACGCGATTGGCGATCTGAACTTCGCGCCCGCAAGACTCGGGTCGACGCGCCTGGCTTACGCTTATCCCTGGCAGGACTTACTCAATCGTGGCCTGAAAGTCATCGCTGGTTCAGATGCCCCCGTCGAGGCTGGAGATCCTAGAATAGAATTTTATGCGGCCATCACCCGCCAGCGCCTGGATGGAACACAGGGCCGGGGTTGGCACCCAGAACAGGCGGTGTCACGCGAGGATGCGCTGCGAATGCTCACCGTGTGGCCGGCTTTCGGGGCGTTTCAGGAGCGAGATCGCGGATCGATCAGCGTCGACAAATACGCAGATCTATCGGTATTTGATCGCGATCTGATGCGTGTCCCTCCGGCTGACATTCTCGAGGCCAGGACAGTGATGACGGTCGTCGGAGGGCGGATTGTCTACCAGTCAGATTAGGCCTTGAGTTTACGAAGAGCGTCGACAAGCTGGTCGAGTTCGTTCGGCGTGGTAAACACCTGAGGCGTCACTCGCACACACGACCCTCCGGCCAAGCCGTTTCGCACCACCGTAAAAATCCCAAATTCCTCCTCGAGTCTCCGCTGCAGCTTGTGAGCGTCGTCTTTGCTGGTTCTTCCCCGTATCCGGAAGGCTGCCATACCGCTCCAACTCTCCTCCTCCCTACCGCCCAGTACTTCGATGTGTGCAAACTGCTCAGCCTCGTCTGTCCAGAGTGAACGCAGGTAGCGCAACCGCGCTTCCTTGTTCGGCGCACCGATCGCCTCATGAAAATCAAGCGCAGCGGGCACGCTGGCCAGTGCGGCAAAATTTGAGGTTCCCGTGTGAATTCTCGCGCTGGCATTGGCGCCTTGCGGGTCTGTCTCACCCGGGTAAGGCGCGACCGGGTCGAGCGTTCCGCGACGCATGTACAGGGCGCCCACGCCAATCGGGCTACCGATCCATTTGTGGATATTAAATCCGATCCAATCGAGTCCCAGTTCCGGGGCACGGAAGTCGATCAACCCCCAGGACTGGGCGCAGTCTCCGACCACGGCAATTCCGCGCTCTCGCGCCAAACTCGCAATCTTCGCGACCGGTAATACCAGGCCGTGTTGGTTGCTCGCATGGGTCAGCAGCATGAGTTTGAGGCGGGGATTCTCATCGAACGCACGTTCGTAACTCGCGAGGATCTCGCGTGCACCGACCCTTGCAGGAAGATCGATCACCAACGGTGTCACACCTCGCGACTCTTCCAGCCAGGCCATGGTCCTCTTGAACGCGGGATAGTCAACATCGGTGTACAGAACCTGATCCCCCGCTTTGAGCCCCCGGTATTGGCGAATCAGGTTATGGACGGCCTCAGTAGCATTGCGCGTGAGAACGATTTCGTCATCATTCACGCCCAGCGCCTGGGCGACGCGCCGACGCGACTCTACTGCATCAATTCGGAACTGCTTTCGTCCATAGATGGAGCTTTGGTCATTTACCTCGACGGTCGCTGCGATGTACGCGTCGCGAACGGGTGCCGCCATTTTTCCCCAGTAACCGTGTTCGAGGTTTACCAAGCCCCTGGCCCGCGTGTAATGCGTGACCACGGACTCCCAGTACGTCTCATTCCTGGCCAGATCTGCCGGGCTGACATCGTTTGGGGCAAAGGGCAATGATCGCCGCTCTGAGGCGACTGCGACACCCGCGGTGAGACCGCTTGGTACAGCAGCGGCCGTCAGAGCTCCAGCCACAGCGTAAAGGGCTTCCCGTCTATGCAAAGGCCTCATTTTTATCCCTCAACACGATTAAGCTGCTTTGCGGCATAGTCTGACACGGAAACCTCTAACTGCGCATGTCGACAATTCAGCCTCCCCTACGTTTCAATGCCCGGGACGACAGCCTGGACCGGTATCTTGATGCTTGAGAAGTTTGAACGCTACCCGCTGACATTTGGCCCAACCCCGATAGAGAGGCTGGCACGGCTCGAAGCCGAGCTTGCCATGCCGGTAGAGATTTACGCGAAACGTGACGACTGCAACTCGGGTCTTGCGGGCGGGGGAAACAAGCTCCGGAAACTGGAATACATCATCCCCGATGCAATCGCATGCGGAGCCGACACGCTTGTATCCATAGGCGGTGTGCAGTCGAATCACACGAGGCAAGTGGCCGCAGCGGCTGCAAAAGTTGGAATGAAGTGCCGCATTGTTCAGGAAGACTGGGTTCCCCATCAGGACCAGAACTACGCGCGTGTGGGAAACATCCTGATGACGCGCCTGATGGGCGCGGATTCACGGCTCGTCGACGACGGGTTCGACATCGGAATCAGGCAAAGCTGGGAAGAGGCGATCGAGGATGTCAAGAAAAGCGGGGGCAAACCCTACGGGATCCCCGCCGGAGCTTCTGTGCACAAGTATGGTTGTCTCGGCTATGTCGGCTTTGCTGAAGAGGTCCGGGATCAGGAAAAACAGCTGGGCTTTAGCTTCGACTATATCGTTGTGTGCGTCGTTACCGGGTCTACCCAGGCCGGGATGATCGTCGGCTTCAAGAAAGATGGTCGCTCAAACCGTGTGATTGGGATCGATGCATCAGCGACGGTCGAACAGACTCACGCCCAGGTTAAGAGAATTGCGAACAAGACCTGCGCACTCATCGAGTGCGGCTATTCTATCGCTGATCACGACATCCACATTAATCCGGACTATGCCTACCCTGCTTACGGGATACCCAGCACCGAGACCAATGACGCCATTCGATTGGCTGCCCGTACGGAGGCGATGATTACTGACCCGGTATATGAAGGTAAGTCGATGCAGGGCATGATCGATCTGATCAAACGCGGTTTCTTCCCTGGCGGCTCCCGGGTGCTCTATGTTCATCTTGGCGGTCAGGCTGCTTTGAATGCCTACGGCGATATCTACAAGGATGGGTAGTGGCTCCCGCCCGGGGTGGCGAAACACAGTATCAGCCCACGGCGCTATCGGGACCGGTTCAGGACGTGTATGCAATGGCTCACCAGTTACGCAAATACTCGAATGACTGGCACTAGGCTTGCGTTTGTGGCAATTAGTTGAGCAGCTCTTCAGAAGGAACCCAAGTTAATGACGTCATCACCTGCAAACGCAGCTCGGCACCAACCAGGCTTTCTCGGCTGGGTGGAACGCACCGGAAATGCGCTTCCCGATCCTGTCTTTCTATTCTTATACCTGATCGGAATTGTGGTCGTTCTTTCAGTCGCTGCGCGCCTGCTCGGTGTGTCCGAAACTCTAGCGCCAGAGATCCTAGCCGGTATGCCCGATTCTCAGAAAGCGCGCTTTGGAATTGGTGCAGACGGCGTGGTCTCAGCCAAGAGTCTGCTATCGGCTGAGAATCTGTCGCGCTTGTTCGTCAACATGCCTGAGACATTCGCCCACTTTCATCCGCTCGGCCTGGTACTTACAGTCATGCTTGGTGCGGGTGTGGCAGAGCGCGCAGGCCTGTTTGGTACCGCCATGCGCGCTGCCGTCGGCGACGCCCCGAAGATTCTACTCACTCCACTGATCGCTCTGATCGCGATGATTGGCAATCTCGCCGCCGATGCCGCTTATGTCGTTCTAATTCCACTGGCGGGCATTGTGTTCGCGGCGGCCGGGCGTCACCCGGTTGCAGGAATTGCAGCGGCCTTTGCCGGAGTGTCCGGCGGCTTCTCGGCCAACATCATCATGGGTCAGCTCGATGCTCTACTGCTTGGAATCACCTCCGAAGCTGCTGGCATTCTTGTCGAAAACTTCCCGACGAACATCGCCGGCAACTGGTACTTCATCGTGGGCATGCTGTTTGTTTTCCTGCCGGTCATCTGGTTCGTCACAGACCGAATCATCGAACCACGACTAGGTGAGTGGAATGCTGCGATGGCCGGGGACGATGTTCCCATGGACGATATCCAGCGCGAGCTAGGGCCAGATGAGAGACGAGGACTGAGACGGGCTGGCCTTGCGTTGATCGGAGTGGTGTTGACGTGGGTGCTGCTGGTTTTCGCACCGGGAACCCCCCTTATCAATGAAGCGGCCTGCCCTGCTGAGCTGCTTGCGGTCGGTGATTGCTCGGCCCAAGCGAGGCTTACACCTTTTTACAACTCGCTGATCGCAGGCTTCTTCATTCTTTTCCTTGCCACAGCATGGGCGTATGGCGTGGCGGCCGGAACGATCAAATCACATCGCGATGTGGTCGATATGATGAGCGGCGGTATGCGAGACATGGGCTACTATCTGGTGCTGGCGTTCATGGCCGCGCACTTTGTTGCCATGTTCAATTGGTCAAACCTCGGCCTGATTCTGGCGATCAAGGGTGCCGGGGCAATCGAAGCGTCCTCTCTTCCGCTGTGGGGCATTCTTGGCGCTGTGGTGGTGTTTGCCGCGTTTCTGAACCTGTTTGTTGGCTCCGCAAGCGCGAAATGGGCATTTCTTGCGCCGGTTGTGGTTCCAATGCTGATGCTCTCTAATGTGAGCCCCGAGATGGCGACCGCTGCATACCGAGCCGGTGACGGGGCAACGAACATCATCACCCCTCTGATGCCTTACTTTCCGCTGGTGCTGACTTTTGCTCGCCGCTGGGATCGGGAGTTCGGCCTCGGCAGCCTTACGGCAACCATGCTGCCCTACTCTGGTCTCATGCTGGTCACGGGATTGCTTATGACTATGCTTTGGGCTGCGTTTGGCTGGCCCCTCGGTGGTGGGGTCGGAGTTGAGTACACGCTCCCAACCGGGCCGTAATTAGCTAAATTAAGACTCAAGATTCGTGGCGTTCAGCCGCTGGGACTTCTGTAATAAGTCTCGCAGCGATATTTATGCGCTTTCTACTCATCGCGGCCGTTTTGGTGCTTGCGCTGCCTGCAGCGGCAGCGAAGCTTCCCCTGGCCCCCGATTCACCCTTTCGGCTGTACTCGGTTGCAGAAGGGCTGAATCAGAAGGCCGTTCATGCGCTCGCCCAGGACCGCGATGGATTCCTATGGATTGCAACATTTGGAGGCCTCAACCGGTTTGATGGCCAGACCTTTGAGAGCCTGACTACTCGCGACGGCCTGCGCCAGAATCTCATCCAAGCCCTCACTATCGACTCAGACAACCGACTATGGGCCGGCGATGCAGGCGGTGGTCTGACACTAATCGAAAGCGGCGAAGTCGTAAGAACATTTGATCCCGACCCCGATGTTCGCGGTGTCGTACGTGGAATCGCCGTCTTGGGCGATACCTTGTACGTTGGCTCGCAGCCGGGCGGCGTACGTGCACTCTCAATCAGTAACATGGAGCAGGGTTTTCGGCGCGTCCCGAACGCGCCCGACGAGATCTATGCCCTGGAATCCTCGGGCTCAGACAGTCTCTACGCGGTAAGTCCCGATGGACTGTTTCACCTGACCGCTGGTCGTAATCAGTTCGAACTGATTCGCGGAGATGTATCTGCTGTCGCCGTCGGTGGCCAGGGCAACGTCGCCGTAGGGACCGAGTCGGGTCGAGTTGGATGGCTACGCTCCGGTCGAATCGAATGGCTTCGCAAGCGCTATGACGAGAGTGTTTCGGGGCTCGTGGTAGAAGACGGAGCAATTTCCTGGGTGTTTCTCAGTGAAGGCGGTCTTGTTGCTTATGGCAGCGAACGCATCGAAAACACGCTGAGTCTGCGAGGCGCTGCGTCTCCGATGCGGGATCAGGACGGCGTACTCTGGCTGCCTACTCGTCGCGGCCTAGCTCGATATCTAGGACCGCGGTTCTCACACTACTCGGTCGAAGTTGATGGCCAAAGTGTGGAGATCTTCTCTATCCAACCGGGCACCCACGGAGACTTTTGGTTGGGGAGTAATCGCGGCCTTCTTCACCTGGGAAGCGATAGTTCAATCACGAATGTTTCTGACACCTTGGGTATAGAGCGGCGCGAGGTCAGGGACATTCGCATCTCAAGCGACGAAAAGACCCTGTGGTTCGGCCAGGTTCAGGGTGCAACATATGGGATCGACCTGAGCGCTCGACGGATAACGAAGGCAAGCGTTCGCAAGGTGGGCGGCGACGACGCGCTTACTCTTAGCCTGACCCTTGATCACAGAAATCGGGTCTGGCGGGGTACCTTTCTTGGTCAGCTCACGATGTTGGATCCGATCACCGGTGAAGTCAGGCTTTACGATCTGGGGAAAGGCGCCAGTGTCTACTCGCTGGATATGGCGGACGATAACTATCTTTGGTTCGGCGTTAACTTCGCTGGGATCTATCGAATAGACACCAGTGACCCTAATGCAGAACCAGAGCTAATGGTGGCCGAAGCCGACGCACAGCAAGAGTACTATACGCATGTGGTGGCGGAGGGCGCTGGTGATAAAGGAACCGTATGGTTTGCCGGAATCAAGGGGAGTGTTTTCAAGCTCCAAAATGGTGAGCTAACGAACATCTTAAGTCGAACCGTAGACGAGATGACGGTTTACTCCATTCAGCCGCTACCCGACTCTACAATCGTGGTCGCGACCAGTCGCGGTGTCTACAGATACTCGGAAAAGAGCGGCATGCTGGAGCATTATGGTGCTCTCGATGGCTTCGTCGCGCTGGAGGCTAAAGTCCATGCCACCTACTTCGATGGCGACAAGGAGTTGTTGATTGGAACGGCCAGCGGCTTTACGGCCATGGATGTTTCTCTGCCTTTCGATGGTGTCGCAGTTCCAAAAGCACAAATAACGCGGCGTGAAGTTGATTCGGCCGTCATCGGCAAGAACGGAATGGATGAGAGTAAGCTGAAATTCGATCAGGTTCTGATCGAATTCACGGCCGTCTCCACTCGACGACCTAATGGCATCGAATACAGCTATCGACTGACCGGGCACGATTCCAGTTGGAGTCGTGCCGCCAAGACCAAATCGATTACCTACTCAAACCTGCCGCCGGGCCCTTACGCCTTTAGCGTGCGCGCGCGACTGCCTGGGGGCATCTGGAGCACACCATCTGTCTGGTCGTTTACCGTTCCAACTCCGCTCTGGAGGCAACCCTGGTTCATAGCTTCCGTGGTCGCAGGCACTCTTGCGCTCGGTGGGTTCCTGGTACACCTGAGGTTGCGATCAATCGCCAGAATCAACCAGAGACTTCGCGAACAGGTCGCCGAGCGCACCCGTTCGCTGGAGGAAGGACGCCGCGAACTTCAGGCAACAAACAACCAGCTCAGTAGCGAGATTCAGGAACGTAAAAAATCGGACGCACTTCGTGCAGAAGTAGAAACCCGGTTTCATCAGGCTTATCAAAACTCACCCATGGGCATGGCGTTGGTTGACCCGCACGGGCTGGTTTACGACGTCAATCCCCGCATGCAAACGTTATTCTGGCCTGATTACCGCCCGAATAGGAAAGTACCGCTACTCAGCATTGTAAACGTGGATGACCGTGCGAGGTTCGAAGCCTTTCTTGGCAACTACAGCGCTGACTCCGGCAGCTCCACCAGCATGGAAGTCAGCTGTAGATCTCACGACGGGACCCTACTTCGCATCGATTTTCACCCCTCGGCCATTCGCGATCATGAAGGCCGGCTGCAGTACATCGTGCTCCTCGCCCATGACGTTACCGAAAGTCGGGCGATGACCGACCAACTGGAGTATCAGGCACGCTTTGACGAGTTGACCGGATTGGTCAATCGTCGTGCGTTCTCCGAGCGCCTGAACTCGCTGGCGAGACACCCGCGCAAAAAGAGGAACACCTACCTTATGTTCCTGGACCTTGACCAGTTCAAAGTCGTAAACGATACCTGCGGTCACGCCGCTGGAGATGAGCTCCTTTGCATGGTCGCTGACACGCTGCGCGGCTGCGTCCGGGAACACGACACGGTCGCAAGACTTGGCGGCGACGAGTTTGCACTCATCATCACGGGCTGTACAGAAGCCCAAGCCACCGAGCGAGCGGAACGGATTAGGGCGAAGATACAAAACATAGAGTTTTTGTGGGACAACGAGGTTTTTCGGGTAGGGGCAAGCATTGGGGTCGTGCCCATTGGAACAGGCTCAGCTGATCTCAACGAGCTTCAGCAACTGGCTGATGCCGCTTGCTATGCGGCTAAGGATGCTGGGCGAAATCGGGTGCATATGGTCACCAGCACCGAAGATGCAGCCCACGAAAGGCGCGGTGAGATGCGCTGGGTGCAACGACTGAACCAAGCTATCGATACCGGCAGCTTTGAGTTGTTCGGTCAGCGTATACAAGCGTTGGGCGAACAAGAACGCGACGCAGAGCGCATTGAGATTCTCCTACGAATGCGCGATAGAAAGTCCAACCGGCTGATTCCACCTGGCGCTTTTCTGCCGGCTGCGGAACGCTTTGGCCTGCAGGGCCGCCTGGACCTTTGGGTCGTCAATCAAATGATAGATTGCCTTGAAGAAGGACTGGCAAAGGACGGCGACAATCTGGAGTACTGGGTTAACCTCTCCGGAGCCAGCGTAGGGGACCCACAGATATCCCGGGCTCTTATCCAGCGTATTGAGTCTGCTAATCTGAGACCTGGAAGCCTGAATTTCGAAATCACCGAGACAGCCGTAATAAGAAAAATCGGTGAAGCAAAGCAATTCATCGAATCCCTACGGAATATGGGCTGTCGTTTTGCACTGGATGATTTTGGCAGCGGGCTCTCCTCGTTCGGCTACCTAAAACAGCTGAGTGTCGATTTCCTCAAAGTCGACGGTCAGTTCGTACGGGATATCAACGTCGATCCAACCGGTCGTATCTTCGTAAAATCGATCATCGACATCGCGCACACGCTAGGAATGGCGGTAATCGTGGAGTTTGTAGAGAACGAGGAGATTCTGGAGATCGTCGAAGAACTCGGGAGCGATTACGCTCAGGGATTCCATGTGCACCGGCCGGAACCAATCGCAAAGATGACGAGCGGCGTGACGGGAGCTTCGGCTCTCAAAAACCAAAGCTGACTTTCCAGTTACACTCTGCGAGTTGAAAAACGACTGCTTTCGGCTGGGAGAATTCATAAGGAAAACCAGCCTCCTCCGGCTCTGCTGGTTCTATAGCATGAGAACTGGCGCAGGATCTTCGCCGCTGCTACTGTCACGGCCACGACTCATGAACATTCGCAATTCCCCAGGCCGCGGGATTCAACCATGCCCTACACCCTTGCATTCGATGTGTACGGAACGCTCATCGACACCAATGGCGTTGTCACAACGCTCGAAGATGTAGTCGGAGAGTGCGCGGCCGAGGTGTCCAGAATCTGGCGCGAGAAACAGCTCGAATATTCGTTTCGTCGCGGGTTGATGGGCGCTTATCGGGACTTTTCTGTGTGCACACACCAGGCTCTGAACTACGCGCTTACTGTGCATGACCTGGTGCTGCAAGAAGCACAGCATGCCAGGCTACTGGACAGTTACAAGAAACTACCCGCGTTCGGTGATGTGCGAGAGTCGCTGGGGGTGTTGCGTCGCGACCGGCACCGATTGTTTGCATTTTCTAATGGTCGCGCCGACGCTGTTGAAGGTCTTCTTCGACACGCAGGCATCGTCGATTTCTTTGACGGCATTGTAAGCGTCGATGAAATAAACACGTTCAAACCCGACGCAGCTGTCTATCAGCACTTTCTGACCCGATGCCAAATACAGGCAAGGGATGCGTGGTTGGTGTCCGGCAATTCATTTGATGTGCTTGGAGCAATCAACGCGGATTGGAACGCGATCTGGGTTCAAAGATCGGAGCACTCCCGACTCGACCCCTGGGACATCACTCCGACCGCGACCGTAACCGACTTGGTGCAGATCAGCGATATTCTGGGGCATCATTAAACAATCGCTGCGCACACTGTTACAGGCTCGACTACCCTTGCGAACCTCAAGGTCTGCGGCCAAGGATGCAAGTGGGCTTTCATGGCCCGGACCGGTTGCCCATGGCTTCACGAAGCTGCTGGCGGTAGCGTCGGCTGACCGGCACGGTGACGCTCGATTCAAGCATGAGTTCTCCATCACCGGAATCGAATACCGCCAGCTCTGCAATGCGATCGCTGTTGACGATGGCTTGGCGGTGAACGCGTATGAATCCCTGCGGAGCCAGGCGATCCGCGATCTGCGCCATGGTACCGCGCAGTGGATAGACTCGTTCGTCGACGTGCAGATTCACATAGTTCCCAGAGCTCTCTATCCAGTCGATATCGGCCGTGCGAACCAGAAACTCCCTCCCCAGCTTCTTGACCAGAAAACGATCAACCAATGGGGATTCGGGCTTCACTCCGTCATCCGGTGCCAAGAATCCCGCCTCGCCCTGCAGGCGCACTAGAACGAAACGATAGAGATAGAGCAGCGCCAAAATCAGAAAGTACGTGCGGAAGTCTTTGAGATACTCATAGGTAAATTCTGCACCGGCGTTGTTCCAGCTGTAGGACACGCCGATCACTCGCGGATAGATAAGCACTCGCCCCACATACATAAGACTGACGTGGAGCGCGGAAAAAACCAGCGTAAACACCAAGTGAGCCGGTAAAGTACGGCGCCACTGACCAATGCGCAGCGGGAACACGCCATCGAACCAGATCATGAGCGGAATCAGAAGCCCGATTGCCAGATGACTCGTTCCTTCGAGTACCCATGCCCTTGGCTTCAGCAGATCGAGATCGCTGCGCGAATAGTCCATCAGTTCGGTAGCCACACTGGCCAAAAAGCCGGCTACCAACAGTGCAATTACGATAGCCGTATCAATGAACCGGCGGTGCTGTAGGTACGCTTGAAGTGTCACGGCTCAAGGTTAACGGCCGAGGTGCAAGGTGCAAGCTGTAAAGTACAGGGGCCGCACACTTTTCATCACTTCATCCCCACCGTTCGTCACAACTCAAGGCCAATCAGTCACTTAGCCGATGAAAGGGATTACCAGGTCCGTCAGAGTAGCGCTCCGGTGACGAAGCCAGAGGGACTCCCATGAAGGCCACTACACAAACACGACATACACGCCGCTACGACATCGATGCTCTGCGGGTCATCGCTTTCGGTCTTCTCATCCTTTACCACTGTGGCATGTTTTACGTAGCCGACTGGGGCTGGCACATCAAGTCAAACTACACCGCCACCTGGTTGCAGGAACCGATGATGTTTCTGAACCAGTGGCGCATGTCGCTGCTATTCGTAATCTCCGGTTTGGCGTTGGCATTGGTTGAGCATCGCTACTCGCGATTAAAGCTGGCGGGCCGGCGGCTGTGGCGACTGATGCTGCCGTTGCTATTCGGTATGGCTGTCGTCGTCGCGCCGCAGCACTACTACGAAGCACTCAACAAGGGGCTGATTGATCCAGGCTTCTGGAACTTCTACGGGCGGTATCTGACGTTCCAGGATTTCCCGGGCGAAGCCTGGGGAGGAGAGAATGTCATTGTGTGGAGCTGGAACCATCTCTGGTATTTGCCCTACATCATTTTTTACACCCTACTGGCGCTGGTTTGCGGTCCTGCTTTGCGCGCCGCAGGCATCGATTCATGGTTTCGCAGTCTCCGCGGACTTTTTCTGGTGCTTTTGCCATTGATACCGCTGCTGTTGAATGGGCTGTTTGTCTTCCCCAGTTTTCCCGGCATTACTCACGATCTCATCAGTGACGCCTACGCACACATCATGTACGGAACACTGTTTATCTACGGCTATCTGGTTGGTGCTGACGCTGGTTGGTGGGAAGCACTGGAGTCTAGGCGCCGGGCTCTCCTAACCACAGCGATATGCGCCTATCTGCTGCTGCGCACCCAGGAGTTCTGGCTTGGTGAAAATCCCGACAGGCTCCTCGAAACGTTGAGTTTAGTATCGATCTATCTCAACCGGTGGGTCTGGATACTGGCGGTTATGGCCTTCGCCTTTCGCTATCTCAATCGCCCGCAGGCGTGGATTGGCTACGCTACCGCAGCAGTATTCCCCTGGTACATCCTGCACCAGACCCTCACCGTAGTCCTAGGAGGAACGCTCAGTCCTATGAGCCTTGGACCTGTACTCGAGCCAGCTAGTGTTGTAGGCGGAACGGTTCTTGGTTGCTATGTCCTGTACGAGTATGTGATACGCCGTGTTGTCTGGCTGCAGCCTTTATTTGGAATGCCCATAAAAACAGCACCGCCGGTCGAGAGGCCGGTATCGAGAGACCGGGTAAATGAGTAACAGTTTCGGCTCGAACCGAATTCCCTGCAGTGGACCGATAGAACACTGGCGGGATCGTTTATAGTCTCGTGGCGGGCAAGTTAAAGGAGTCACCACGTGCTCGAGGAGCGATATAGGACCGTGTCGTCCGTCGCGGAATCGGGAGAGCAAAAGCAGGCCCGATGGGGTTACGCAGCGCTCATTGTCATGCTGATCTTGCTGAGTCTGGCTGGTAGCAAGATCCTGCTGAGTCACATGACCATTAATCGCGCAGCGACACTCGAACAGATGCTCGCCCCGGAGGACTTGGCAGCACTTCAAGGGCTTCGGGACCTCTTCGAAGTCAACTCCGAACCCATACTGATCGCTCTTGAGTCAGAGAAAGAGCTAGCGGTCGGGCGAATCGACGCACTAGAGAGCGCTTTGGCCGCGGTCCCGGGGGTGGAGCAGACGTTTTCCTGGACTTCTTCAGCCTCGGTGGTGGCAGAGTCGGCAATTTTGGGAAAAAAGCTGGAACTTCCCGCAAACACGGCACTGTTTCTGGTTTTACCGGTGTCTGATTCCCTGCAGCACGACGAAGTGCTGAGACTGGTGAACGGAATCGGCAAAGGGCTGGGCCGTCCCGCCAACCCGGCATTGTTTGCTGATGAGCAACTCACGATAGTCGGATTGCCTCAGGTCCGGGCGGCGTCGTGGCAAATCATCAGTGATGAGGCTCAAATCACGCTGCCCCTGCTGGTGAGTGTCACCGCGTTACTCACGTACGCTTTCTTCGGATCGTGGGCGGCTCTCGGGCTCACCCTGACACTTACCTCGATTACAACTCTGCTGTGCCTGACTTTGCAGTTTTTCCTTGATCCAAATATTCGAGCACTTACGGTCTTTGCCGTTTCAGTGATCTGGGCGATTGCAACCTTGGATGGCTTCCATTTACTGAGCAGAACCCACCTGGAACGTAGTCGGGGTCAGAATGAGCCCGAACTGATTGCGGCACGCGCACTTTTCTTTCCATGTCTGCTCACCACTTTGACCACCATAGGTGGCTTCCTTCCGCTTGTACTCCTGGATACTTCACCGTTGGTGGCCAGCTTCGGGCTCTGGGGTATCGCCGGGACCGCAATAGCCTTTCTTCTAACCTTCACACTCGGTGTGGCTCTGCTCAGATGGTGCAATTTGGGACGTGATATGCCCCGTTGGCCAGCACGGTTCGCCATAAAGCTCGTCACAGTCGCT
The DNA here is from genome assembly GCA_039111155.1 of Pseudomonadota bacterium. Taxonomy (GTDB): domain Bacteria; phylum Pseudomonadota; class Gammaproteobacteria; order Pseudomonadales; family Halieaceae; genus Congregibacter. Next base: position 79,264 of record JBCCPL010000010.1, read on the forward strand.
CAGGAACAAGCTCGATTGGTCGTACTATGCTGGGTCGCCGCGACACTCGTGTCTCTTGCCGCTTTGCCCAGGTTGACGGTCCTGGCAAGCCCGCTCCAGGTGTTCTCAGCGGACCAGCCACTGGCCCAGGACATTCGTCGCCTGCAAACGTTAACCCAAAGTGATCTGAGCCCTATTGAAGTAGTGATTCACCCTACGAATCGTCACGGAGAAGCAGAGGCGAACATGGTGGCGGCTGCCGTGTTCACCGGCAACTATTTGCAAACGATCGATGAGACACGCTTCATTCTCCCCATCGATCTCCTGGACGGGAGACAGACAGGTGCCAATGCAGAAAATGGTTCGACTGCCTATCGGCCCGAGGATCGGACTGAGGCCGAAGCTGGCAGTGATCAGCGTCTCCACGAGAGCAGAATCTGGCGCAGCGCCGATGGGCGCGCGTTGCGACTGACCTGCTACTTCAAATCCACGTCATTCGCTCGAAAAGAAGAAATCGTATCCTGGCTAAGAAAGTTTGATCGCAGTTCCCTCCCCCATCACTCGCTGTCGCTGAGCGGATCCGGCTATCTCGCGCACAACACGGAGCAACTGGGATTGAAAAATCTGGCGATGAGTGCGATCTGTTCCTTCTGCGTCCTGGCGGCAACGATGATACTTGTCACGCGCAGCGCAGTGGGCACCTTGGGCGCCCTGGCCGGTAGTCTCGTGCCGTTGCTCGCGACAGCAGGATGGATGGGATACACCGAAGTCGTCTGGAGCGTTGCACTGTTGCCCATTCCGGCCCTGCTCTTTGGGCTCACCAATGACGACACGATCCACCTGCTGTACCAGAAATCTCGCTCACCTGGGGTGCAATGGAGGCGTAACGCACGTCGTGCCGCGCCCGCGCTGTTGGCTACCTCTGCCGTGCTCGCCGCGACGGTCGCCACGTTGGCAACATCTGGACTTCAGGGTACACGCCAGCTCGGGCTTTTCCTTCCGTTTGGATTGCTCGTAGCGATACTCTGCAACCTGACTTTGCTGCCCGCACTCAGCTCCTGGAAACGCAGATCATCTCTATCGAAACGCTCAGAATAACTTCCCCGCCGCGCGAGCGGAGCACATCCAGCTGGACTGCATCTCCGTCGACCGAGACAGCGTTTACGACGGCATTCAGCACATTTGCATGCGACGCCACCGAACCATTGACTCGATACTCCAGGTTGTTTTCGATGTCGGCAGTCATGACCGACTCCGTCAAGAACTCATTGCCCGCCGCACTGCCCGACACGGTGCTGCGCAGGCGCACCAGATAGTTATTGGCGCCTTTCGCAGCTCGAAACTCTGTTCTGTACACGCCCGCCTGCGGAAAACCACTTAAAAAGTTTGCCGGAGAAGAGCCCGCGGTACAGATACCCGCATTGCCGTTGCTGAACAGCTGCGAGATTGTGATTGAGGTGATGCCTAACGACATCGGGGTGATGTCGTCCACGTTGGCCGCTGGATCCCAGAATTCATTGAATCCGCACTTCCGTTTGAAGTTATCTGGATCGGCACTCGAGAACGGGACATCACGAAATGCCAGCGCACCGGTCAGAATGGCATCCTTGAGGGTCGCAAGTGCAGCCGGGTTACTGAGCACAGACCGGTCCGGGCACGGTGCTGTCGAGGGCCGGTCACTGCTCGTAAGGGAGAACGCAGTACCCGTCACGTTGCTCTCGCGGAAGACCGCCTCAAGAAAAAAAGTCTGATCGCTATTCAGGATCCCCAGCAGGTTGCTATTACCTGCAAACCCACTGGTAAACAACCGGCAATCATCGGTACTGCCCCCGCAAAACCCTCTTTGCCGTCTGCGCCAGCCATCAAATACGAACCCACTATCGGGTACCGCCGTAAACGTCTCATCAAAACCGGTATCGACAACGTCGATCACGGGACAGCTGCTGTTTGGAGTGCAGGTGAAGTTGCCCGAGGCGGTGGTAATCCTTCCTCCGGCGGTGGTACTCAACTCTACTCTGCACGCAGCAACAAATAGACATAAGAACACCGGTGCCAGCCTAATCATGAATGCCATACATTTTCTCCTGGACGCTCTCTCGTGCTTCAGCGGGGTATTTTTGCCGAATGACTCTTCTCTGCCTACTCCCACCACTAGTCTGCGCTCGCTCGAGACACAATGCCAGCTATTGATGGGCACCCTCTGGCAACACCGATGACCACAGATCGTGGGCGCTACGCGCAGTGAACGTGGCACGCACCCGCTAAGGATCCAGCGAACAGCTTGGACTTGCACCGCGACCATCGTCCGCCTCCAACCACTCCTCCATGCAGGCATCGCGAGCTGACTCTGACAGGTCAGCCACAAACCGTACCTGGGCGTAGAACGCCGGCAAGTCACCGCCGCTCACCCGAAGCATATTTTGAAAGGCTGGCACCAACGCGCTGTAGGCTGCAATTGAGCCTAAGTTTGCATTGTTTAACGTCACACCCGTGTAGCCGGTGATGGACTCGTACTCAACAGAAGCCTTCTCCAGAATTTCGGCCTTTCTTTTGCGCATATCCGCCGCTGTCATGGGCTGCCGGTAAAGCTCCGTCAGTTCATCACGTGTCGTCTGGGCTAGCGTGTTGATCGCTGAGCGAACGTTCTGCCGGCGCTGGTAGGCCGCTAACCTCGGTTTTGCCTCGCCGGCGAAGAAGCGAGCGATTCCCTCTTGCTCAACCGTCACCGCAAAAGACTCGTTAAACACCGTGGCTCCGTTGACGTAGATATGTTGATGAGCCAACTCATGGAAGATCAGGCCCGCAAGTTGGTAGTCTTCACGATGAACGAAAGTATTGATTACGGGATCCCTGAACCAGCCGAGGGTGGAGTAGGCCGTGACTGGCGCCACATATACGTCATATCCCTCATCGATGAATTGACGCTCTTCTTCGACCAGAAGATCTTCGTTAAAAAAGCCTCGATACTTGGCGCACCCAATCACCAGATAACACCAGCTGTAGAGCTCGGTCGAAAACTCTTCGGCCACAAACAAGTTCTTCACGACGTAGTCCCGACCAAGATCCACATAGGTCGTGTAGCTATCGTTAAAGTCCAATGAAAGCTGCTCCGTGGCAAATGCCCTGGCCCGGCCGATCAATTTCAATGCATCAGCCGTGGTTGGATCGACTTCCTCCAGAACATCAGAGATAGGTCTGGCTTTGTGGAGCAGGGACAAGTGTCCGAATGTGGCCTGCCCGTAGTAGCGAACGCTACTACAGGCGCTCGTCAGTGCTGTAGTCAAGATCAGAAACGCCAGGACCTGGGTCTTCATACTTATCGATTACGCCGTTGATGCTTAGAACATACTCGCTTACCGCCTTAGCCTGCGCTAGCGGATGGGCGGGCGCCCCACACATGTAATGAACAGAGTTCACCTCTGGTTTCAGTGTCTTGAGGTGCGCAGAAGATCGCAAGTACCTGAAGAAATCCTAAGGCAAGACGCCTGCTTGAGACAGTTCGACAATTGCAAAGCCAAAAAAGGAGCCTCGCGAACGCACTTGCTTGCGGTAAAGTCTCGAGCCCTACGAAACGCTGAGCTTTTGAAAGTCTCACCCCAATCCGTCCGCGAGGTGATTCGATCAAAATCTGACGTAATCGAACGTCCGCGTCCTAGCGCTGCGGGTTACAAACATGACAGGGCTTCAATCCGTACCAGAATGGGCCCGTTGAGAGCAGGAACTAGACCAATGCCAGAATTGAGATGCCATGTCTGATCTTGATCCAAAAGACTGGGACGCGTTCCGAGAAACCGCCCACGCGCTGCTGGATAGCTGCATCGATCATCTTGCTGATGCACGCAACCGCCCCTGGATACCCGTCCCGGAGGATGTACGGGAGGCTTACGAGCTGTCGGGTGCTCCCGCAGAGGTGGACGAGGTGGCGTCTCTCATGCAGGACAACGTGCTCCCCTACGGTGTCGGCAATACGCATCCTCGTTTCTTCGGATGGGTTCATGGAACCGGATTGGCTTCGGGACTACTGGCGGAGATGGTCGCAGCCACCATGAATGCAAATTGTGGTGGGCGTGACCACGGAGCGATTTATCTTGAACGCGCCGTCATAGATTGGACGCGCAAGATTATGGGGTTCCCGGAGGGCGCATCCGGCGTCCTGGTCTCCGGGACCAGCCAGGCAACGGTCATCGCTATGGCCGCTGCGCGGGTTCGTGCTCTCGGTGTTGAGTCGCGAGAGCAGGGAGTAACGGATCGACTAACAGCCTATGTCTCGCCAAGTGCGCATAACTGCGTACGTAAGGCGATGGAGTTACTCGGGCTTGGCGGTCAGAACCTGCGCCAGGTTGATCGCTGGCAGGATCTTTCACAGCAAGTGAGCGAAGATCGAGCGGCGGGAGCAATTCCATTTTTGCTAATCGGTACAGCCGGTTCGGTGGATCTGGGTACGTTCGATGATCTGCATGCCCTGGCCGATCTGGCCTCATCCGAGCGGCTTTGGCTACACATCGATGGCGCATTCGGCGCCTGGCTGAAACTCGCAAACGCTCCGTGGAACGGTCTTGTAGATGGCCTGGAACGAGCGGATAGCCTTGCCTGCGATTTTCACAAGTGGATGTACGTGCCCTATGACTGTGGTCTGTGCCTTATAAGAGATGAATCTGAGCACCGCGCTGCGTTTGCAGCTCGCCCCTCCTATCTTGAGTCTCAGGGTTGCGGAGTAGCCGCCGGTGAGCCCTGGTACTGCGACTATGGCATCGACTTATCCCGCGGTAATCGCGCCCTGAAGGTCTGGGCTGCGATTCGTACCTATGGAGCAAACAGCCTCGGCGCTGCCATATCGGATAACTGCGAGCGAGCAGTCCAGATGGGTAAGCTCATAGAAGCAAGTGCGAACATGGCGCTGGCCTGGCCAGTCATTTCCAACCTCGTCGTCTTTACGGCCGCCAAAGATCTTGATCCAGCGGCGCAGTCTGCTTTGAATCTGCGGATTGCGCGGGAACTGCAACTCTCCGGTGAAGCTGTGTTCTCTACCACAGCCATAGACGGCGTCACTTACCTACGAGCCGCAATGACGAATCACCGCACAACTTCTGAAGACATCAACCGAGCCATCAACGCCGTGCTTTGCGCCGCAGAGCACTTGGTTAGCGAAGCATAGTTCGACGAAGCCCATTACGGTACGCGAGTTGCCCGAAGCACATAGTTCTTTCCGTAACGAAGCGATCCGTGCTGGTCAATCAGCGCATTACCCTGTTCTCGCATGGCGAAAATGCGATTGGACATGGCACGAGCAAGCTCGGGATCGGCGAACGTGTCCACCCGGTTTGCACAAATACTGAGCTGATTCTCGAGAAACTTCCGACCGTAACGAATGGGAAAGTACTTAGCGCCGCTGACTCTAAGGCCCGCGCGAAGCAGCTGCGCCTGCACCCAGGTCGACGGAAACTCCCGGTAGGGACGGTCCCTCGCCAGGAGCTGACACGCATCGCGCATGCGACCCAGATCCCCGATAAACTGACCCACTTCGTCCTGCTCGACCAGCGGCACGTAGGGCTCCAGACCGATCACGTACAGCGAGCCCGTAAGACGAGACGCCAGCAGGCTCATCAGGCTTTCCTGAAAATAAGGCGCAAAGGCATCCACTGCGCCAATCAGGTAGTCGAGGATGATCGTATCGAAGGTCTCGCCAACCAGTAACTCACCGTTTGCCCAGTTACCGAAAACGATTCGGTCCTGCTTGCGAGGAGTAGAGGGCAGAGCCGAGCGCGCCTCTTCGACAAATAATCGCTGCGCGGTTACCGCAGTCCAGCGGTCGGTGGGCAGCGATTGAACCCAGGTCAGGGAATGCGCTCCGGTTCCGGCATCGAGAACATGACCCCATGGTGCATCACCGTGCAATGTCTCAATAGCTTTGAACAGTTTGGGTGTTTTCAATGAAATCTCTGTCGTGAACTCTTCCTTGATGCCCTATGCGGATCAGTGATGTTCCACATAAACAGCGCTCCAAACGTGTAATCGGAATCCTGGCCAATCAGGGTATGTCGTATAGTGCCAGCTGACGGCGATTGGTGGCCATCGACAGGCTGTCTTCGAGCTAGCTCCTGAGCATCGTTTTGGGATCGCTTGGAGATCGTGTAGTAGGTCCACCGGGGGCGCTTCGCTACCGCGTAACAGTGAGGGCCAAACCGCGAACCTTCATACAAAAAACATCTAATCTCACGCCAGCAAGGATCGATGAACAAGTCCAAACCAAAAATTCCGGTTGCTATTCTCAATGGGTTTCTCGGCTCCGGCAAGACGACCCTTTTGAAGGGCTTGCTGTCGCAGGCCGCAAGGCAAGGCCTCCATGTCTGCACAATCGTTAACGACATGAGTGATCTCGACGTAGACGGCGATCTTATAGCGGGTATGGAGTTTATCGGTCGAAACAAGGAGCGGTTCGAGTCCATCAGCTCCTGCGTGCTTAGCAGCAAAAAGGGGCTGGAAAGACTCGACTCGACGCTCGCGAGAATGCTGAGCAACGACCGCCCGGATCTTGTGATGATCGAGACCTCAGGCAGTTGCCATCCGATGCCCCTCGTCGAGTACTTTGGATCACGGCATGACACTAGCCTGCACGGCGTTCTCACACTGGTCGACTGCGCGATGCTTGCTCACGACTATGAGTACGGGCACAAACTAATACCAACGATGCAGCAGAATCTCAGCCTGGATAAGCGAGACACCACAAACCTGCTGGTGGAACAGATTATGTTCTGTAGCCATCTGGCGCTGACAAAGGCGGATCGTATCGAAGCCGACAGGGTGCAGGAAATCGCCAACGCGATTCATCCCATCAACCCCTTCGTTTCGATAATGTCAGTCCTGCGCGGAAAGCTCAGCCTTAACGAGCTTCTGCAAATGCCCGCTTACGATCATCTCCGGGTGGCTCAGCTGATCACTGAACTAAAGCCCGCCCTCAATCTTGAGGCTGACGAAGATCGACCCTACGATCTTGCGACTAGAGTCATTAAGGATGACCGACCGTTTCATCCGCAGCGCCTGTGGGATGCGTGCCATCAGCATCTCGATCAGAAAACGTATCGCAGCAAGGGGTTTTTCTGGCTTCCGGGCCGCTCTGACGTCTCGCTGCTATGGAATCAGGCCGCAGGGAGCATTGGACTTGAGCTGGTGGGCTACTGGCGTGCGGGCGTGCTGGAGGCCGATCAGGGACGCCTATCTGATTACGAACTGAATGTGCTCAAAGAACGGCTTGAAACCGAGTCAGGGCGCTTTGGTGATCGCCATTGTCATCTCACGGTGATCGGCGACAAGTCGACCGTGGACGTTTTTACCGACGTCTTAAAACGATGCTTCCTAACGGAAACAGAGATCGAATACTGGCAATCAGGTGGTGAATTCGATGATCCGTGGCCCAGTAATATCGTACGGGTGAATAACTAGGGAGCCTCTGAATAAGTCCAAAGTCTCCCTAGCTGCTTATGGCGCACTCGCCTTGGTAGCTCTCCAGAAACTCCGACACCAGGGATTCGATGTTTCGCGCATGAGCCTGAACGATAGCTTGCAGCGTCTCGATCTCGATGAGGCGCTCGTACCGATAGCTCTGCTGCCATGTTTCTCCATTACACTGGCCGACGGCTGTGATCTGAAGAACCGACTTTGACTGGACTGAAGCATCCACGTAGAACTCGCGCAGCTTCATGGAGATTCGTGCATCGGGATTCCCATGATCGACGCCCGGGACCTGGGCCTCTTCGAACACAGTTTCCACAAAATCCTCAATCATCTGCGGCGCCCGGGTTGTCCATACTGCGCCAGCATAGGGCCTCAGTTGCGCATCGGGCTCCAACTTCAGCAGTGATTTGCGATTTAGACCCTCGGGTGCGCTTACATCGATCTCGACAATGGCCGGGCCCAGAGCTCGTGCCTCTTCGACGAGATAGGAAGGCGGTTTTACCCAGTACTCCCGCAGCGCTGGCGCATCGCTTGTGAGTACGCCACTGCACCCCAGGATCGATACCGGCAGTAAACCTAGCAAAAACCGCAATCGGCTGACGGACAAAGACCAAAAGCTCACGGAGCGACGACCACTTCACTGCGTTGCGTCCGATAAACAAGGCGAGAGGGGTCGCGTTCGACAACTTCAAGCAGCGCCTTCACTGCAGCAAGAGTATCCATCGACTCCTCAATCAACGTGGGAAGCTCACCCACTCCCCGATCCATGGCCTGATCCAGGGTATTGGAGTGCGCATTCTGAAACTCCCTGAAATCCGCGGTGATTGCATCGACTCTTTCGGAGCTTCTTGCAAGCGTCTCACTCATAACCTCAAATCTTGGACCTATTCGCTGCGTTATTAACTCCAGCTCTTCCACTGCACTGGTAGCCCGTGCTACGAGCTCAAGCGTTCGCACGGGAATAGCGGAGATAGCCTCCTGCTGTTCAGCCAGCGCATTCGTCACCCGGTTGAGGTTTTCGAGCGTGCTCTCGATTCGATCCAGATTCTGCGTCCCTAACAAGCGATTCCCCTGAACCAATAACGCGTTGAGCCGATCGCCGATCTCTGGACCGCTAGCCAGTAACGCCGCAATCCCCACATCCCTGGCGGGCAATTCAGGAACATCTGTGCCTTTCGCTTTCAGGGGCTCAGGGTCCATTGCAGGATCATCGAGCAGATTGACCACCGCTACACCCGTCACCCCCTGGTAGGCAAGGCTTGCATAGGTCGCCCTGTTTACGGGCGTAAGCCCGTCAATCTCGATCAGCACCTCTACCGTGGGATGCTCTCCGCCGCTGAGGCTGATGTTTCGAACATCACCGACGTTCACCCCCAGGTAAGTAACCTGAGATCCAATCAGCAGCCCACTGACATCACGGCTAAAAAAAACCTTGTAAGCCTGCGGTTGGCTTTTGGTTTCGCCTTGTCCCAGTGCCATAACCAGAACCAGGCCGCCAATTAGGCTGAGCAGAATGAATAGGCCGGTATAAAGGTAGTTGTCTTTGTCGCCCATCCGGGACCCCATTTAGTTTGACGAGTGACGCGCGCGCGGCGCCCGCGGCCCGGTAAAGTACTCACGAATCCAGGGATGCTCAGAAGCGACTATTTCGTCTGGGGTACCCACGGTAACGGCTCGATCCACTAACACGGCAATGCGATCACACACGCCAAACAAAGAGTCTACATCGTGGGTGATCATAACGACGGTTAAATCGAGGCTTCGCTGCAGGTAGCGAACCAGCTGATCAAATTCAGTGGCACTGATGGGATCCAGCCCAGCCGTAGGCTCGTCCAGAAAGAGTATCTTCGGTTCCCGCGCCAGAGCGCGAGCTAGGCCGGCACGTTTGATCATCCCTCCGGATAACTCCGAAGGGTACTTGTCCGCGGCGGCTAGAGGCAAACCCGTCATGCGGATCTTCAGCAAGGCGAGTTCGCGCCGCATATCCCGCGGCATATCGGACTGGACGGCCATCGGTAGTTCCACATTCTGAAGGACGGTCAAACCAGACAGCAGAGCACCGGACTGGAACAGTACTCCCCAGCAGCGCCTGCCTGCACTACTGTGGTACTCGATCGGCCGGCCAAGTACGGTGATGTTCCCAGAGGTAAACTTATGAAGCCCGAGAATGCTGCGGAGCAAAACGGATTTGCCCGTACCTGACCCACCCACAATGCCCAGCACTTCTCCGTGTCTGACCGACAGGTTCAGCCTGTCGTGCACGCGTTGTTTGCCAAACTCGTTAACGAGTTCGCGCACCTCTATAACACTTTCGCTCACAGGCCCAACCTGGCGAAAATTATCGTGAAAACACCGTCCGCCAGAACTACCAGAAAAATCGACTGCACTACCGCTACAGTGGTCATACGGCCCAATTCCTCGGATGAAGACTGAACCTGCATCCCCCGCAAAGTGCCCACGGCGCCGATCAGCAGCGCAAACACGGGTGCCTTCACCAGGCCAACAAAAAACGTGCTGAGATCTGCAGCCCCCTGGAGTCGTGAGAGAAATAGCGGGGTACTCATATCAAGCGTTGTCACACACAGCACCCAGCCGCCGGCCAAACCCGCGATGTCGGCGACGATCGTGAGCAGTGGCAGAGCTATCACCAGGGCGACAACCCGCGGTGCAATGAGAATGCGGTTGGGGTTCAGGCCCATCACGCGAAGAGCGTCCGTCTCCTGATTCAGGTTCATCGAACCCAGCGAAGCTGCGAAAGCGCTACCCGATCGCCCGGCCACCATAATCGCCGCCATAATCACGCCCATTTCTCTAAGCACAGATATGGCGACGAGATCTACGACGAACGTGGTCGCGCCAAACTGAGTCAGCTGCAATGCACCCTGATACGCCGTGACCAGGCCAATGAGAAAACAAATCAGAGCGACGATAGGCACTGCGTTCAAGCCAACGAGCTGCAGTTGCCGAACGGTTTCCTTAACGCCCAATACACCGGGCGACCGCACACCGTCGAGAATCGCCTGACCGATGGCTCCAAGATCAGACACCCAATGAGTGGTGGCGCGACCGAGCCTGCGAATGCGATCAGCTACTGCCTCGCGCCGCCCATTGCCGGACTCGGTATCGTCTGGCTTGAATCCAGTCTCGGCTATGTGATCGAGGAACTTAAAGTGCGCCGCTTTGAATCCTGCAAAATCCGTGGGAATTCCCTCGGCTCGCAACTCCAGAGCTCGTTTGTGAAGAACCCAGGCACCTGCGATATCAATGTTCTGCAAACCACCGCAACGGAACTGCACGGATGACGCTCCCGCGGGACCAAATCCATGAAGGGCGTCCTCCAGGTCCGAGACATGATCAAAAGTCCAGTCGTCGCGAAGACTAATGACTTGTTGATCAGCCTGCTCGCTGATTTCAAGAAACTGAGATTGGGTTAACGCGTTCATTTAACACCCATGGTGCAGTTAGCAGGGTCACCTCTTCACCCCCAGCAACAGAGAACCACATTGATCGATTCGGCGCTATAAAAAGTCTTCCATCGCTTTGCCGCTCCAGGCGCGAGTCCCAAGCGGCGCTATGGAGCCTCTGAGCAATTTCCGGATGTCTCTCTAGAACGTGAAGCGAAACTCAAGCTTTAGGAAGTCCACATCAGTTCCGCCAGCGTCGTCGATCACCTCGCCGGCAAAAAACCGGCTGTAGCTCAAATCCATCGAGATATGTCGATTCAACCGATAGTCAATGCTTAACGATGGTACATGGGTTACGAATCTACCCTCAGAGCGTTGAGTCCCTGGCAGTGGTCTCAAGCCGCGCACATAGACAGAATCTTCTTTTTCGGCCTTCCAAAAAAAATCCCAATCAAAGGAAATCGAAAACCGGCTACTTGGATAGACGGTGACTTCAGGCTCTAAGTTTACAAAGTTCTGGGGCGCCAGTATGGCCGCTTCCTCAAAATACATGAGGTTCGGATAAAGCGGGTTAAAGGTTCCTATGGATCCATCATCGAGATTTTTGTCGCCGCTGGCGATGTTGGTGCTGAGGGCGATGCGCGGTCTCCACAGAAGAGAATCGAAGCGGTAACCCGTTAGGCTCGCTGCAGTCCACGCCTGAATGTCTTTTCCTGCCGTGCTTCCGTTCTGATAGATGACCTCCCAGTCCCAGTCCCAACCGCCACGTCGCCCAAAGGCGCGCAGCCCGAAGGAGTGTCTCGTCTCATCAGCCACTTGTTGCGCGTACGTCGCGGAATCCCGATTCGATCCCAGGTAGTAGGCGTCAAAGCGACCGAGGCGGGAATTCACCGATCCATAGATGCCCCAGAATTCCTCGCCACTATTGCCCTGGTTGTTCCAGGCGCCTTCGCCCACGCGAACTTCCTGCAGGGCAAACAGTCGCAGATCAGCCGACCTCCAGCTGGTATCCAGTCGAAATCCATCGAAGGAACGCCGCACATTTGGACCATCACGAACACCCACAAGCCGTGTAGAACCCAGGCTCATTTCCTGGCGCCCAATTCGTAGCGTCGTATTCGATAGCGAGACATCGACGAACGCCTGAGTGATATCCAGTTCGTCTTCGTCAAAAGGGCCCGGTGATAGGCCGGCATCGTGCGCATAGTGACGGCCTAGTTCAATAAACACCCGCGCGTTTTCATTCACATGCAGGTTACCGTGAAGCAGCAGTCGGCTCAGAAGCAGCTCACCGTCCGTATCGGATCGAAGCCCAAAGAGATCGTTCTGGTAGTGGTTGACTCGCTCGCGAAGACCACCACCAAAGCTAAGATAGGTGGTATCGGACAATTCCAGGTATTTCAGGTGCCCGTAAACGCTGGGGTGCTCGACGTCGGACAAATACCGATAGTCCTCATCCCAACGAAAGAACTTGAAGGCCGGATCCAAAGCTTGGGACTGCGCGTGTACGGGGGCAGCCAGTGTCAGTACCAGGACAGCTCCCTGTCGAACATAGCGTTTAAACATGTCCTATAGAACCGGTGATATGGAGGGATAAACTGGCGAGAGAGCGAGCGGACGCTTGCCGCCGAAACGCCTCGGGTAATAAGAACAGGCGCCCGGCTTATGGGCGCCTGGTTGTACCGCTACTATGCGGCTACCGGTGCCTCGACCGGACCGTGGGTTGCGCGCTCAGGTGCTTTGTGGACCATGGTGTAGGCGTAGTCGACGCCCATGCCGTAGGCGCCGAAATGCTCCCTTACGATGTTCATAATCCCGTCGTAGGTCTCGCGTCGCGCCCAGTCACGCTGCCACTCAAGCATCGTTTGCAGTGTGGTCATGGGTACAACGCCGGCGGCAACCATTCGATCCATAGAGTATTTATGGGCGTCTTCAGATACATCTCCAGAGGCGTCAGCCACCATAAAAATGTTGTAGTCACCGCCTTCCATGGCGGCGAAAGCGAAACCGTTGTTGCAGACCCCTGTCCAAAGGCCGGCCACGATCACGTTCTTTTGTCCGTTGGCAGCCAAGGCGTCGCGGACTTTCTGGTCATCCCAGGAATTCATTGACGTCCGCTCAAGAAGTGGCGCGTCCGGAAAAACTTCGAGGATCTCGGGATACGTGTAACCAGAGAATGACTCGGTTTCAACCGTCGTAATTGTGGTCGGAATACCATAAAGCTTCGCCGCTTTGGCAAGAGCTACTACGTTGTTCTTCAGGGTTTGTCGGTCAATCGACTGAACCCCAAACGCCATCTGCGGCTGGTGATCGATGATGATTAGCTGACAGTTGTCTGGGGTTAGCAAAGTTGGCGTGGTCACTTGGGTTTCTCCTTCGGTTCCTGCTCCTAAAGAGCGGTGGATGGTTTAGCCGCCAGCCCACGCGACGGCGCAAGCTACGTTGGGAAGAAGAATGCGTGAGTGCTTCTCGGTCGTCACACGAGTAGTTCTACCGCGCAGTTAAGAATTACTAAGGCGCAGTGATTGATCTGGTTGGCAGATGCCGCTGGACTACGAGTGACTGGCTGAAAGTCGACTTCTAGCACCTAAAGAAAATCTAAGCATTCCGAAAGAACTTCTCGTTTGTGCCAACCGCAAACCCAGCCGAGACTGCACATGCGATTGCGACCGCACCCGAGTGCATGAGAGAACCTCGTGGTGTCGGTAATAGAGAAAATTACGTCGCTGCCTACTCCAATCCTTCTCACCGATAATCTGCAATATGCATTAGGGGGCGCCATAGCATGGTCCGAACCTGGCCGTTTTTACTGACCGTGACATTGGCTCTGCTATCCGGATACATAGACACCGCAGTGTTTGTCTACATGGGCGGGCTATTCGTCGCCCACGTTACCGGCAATTTTGTGCTGATCGGCGCTGCTCTGACAGCCGACACGGCTGCAATGCATGGTCAGGCCACATCGCTGCAGCTCTTGTCTTTTCCGATTTTTATGGCCTCGGCCTTCACCACTGCGGTGCTGTGCAGGTGGAAGCGACTCGTCAATGAGAAACTTGGCCTGCTTTGGACTTTCATACTCCTGACGTTGGCTGCGGCGCTAGCGTCGCACTTCAATCTGGCGTCTGACGAACTGGTCTGTCTCACCCTGGTTGCTGCGATGGGGTTACTGAATGCGTTTCAGAAGCTGGATCCCAACATGGGCTCCCCCTTCACCGTTATGACCGGAAACGTTACCGCGATAGCTGTAAACCTGGGGCAGGCAATTTTTAAAGACGCAGACGATCAAAGTACGCCTGCGCCTTCTGTGCGAAAGCCGTTGATCCTGGCACTTAGCTTCTCCATTGGGTGCGTAGGTGGAGCGATCGGGCAGAGCCTCAGCGGCCTTACATCGGTCGCTTTACCGAGCATGGTCCTCGGCGCTGCTCTATCGCTTCGTATGCTCAGAAACTCGGCGGCCTGAGAACAAGTTAAAAGACGCAGAGCTCGAATGATTAGCTCAGCCTGCAGACGGACGGGACTACACGAAGCAAATCACAATAGTTTGAGCACCCGCGGGGCGACATGAAAATGGAAATTGATATGGCCGACTTGATTATCTACAACGGCAGAATCACAACCTGCGATCCAAACAACAACGAGGTAAGCGCGGCAGCGATTCGCGGCGGCTTGTTTGTGGCTGTGGGCGGCGACGCAGAAATCATGGCGCTGAAAACGGCCGACACAGTTTCGATCGACCTCAAGGGAAGACGGACGATTCCAGGACTGTTTGACAGCCATACCCACATCATCCGGCAGGGCAACAACTTTGCGATGGAGCTGCGATGGGATGCATGCACATCGCTCTCGGAGGCCCTGGAACTACTTCGTCTTCAAACCAGCATCACGCCGCCGGGGCAGTGGATTCGAGTGGTCGGTGGCTGGTCCAAGGATCAGTTTAAGGAGAAGCGTCTGCCGACCATTGAAGAGATCAACGCAGTCTCTAAAGATGTCCCGGTTTACGTGCTTCATCTGTACGACAGGGTCTGGATGAACCGGGCGGCGCTGCGTTCGCTGGGTATCGACCAGAACTTCTATGAGCCGTTTGTTGCCGGCCGGTTGGAAAGAGATGAAAAGGGCAACCCCACGGGTCTGGCGCTGGCGAGACCTAACGCACAGCCACTTTATGCGCTGCTCGATATGGCACCAAAACTGTCTCATCAAGATCAGCTGACCTCAGCCAGGCATTACTTCCGGGCGCTTAACGGCCTCGGGCTTACTTCGGCATTGGATTGCGCAGGTGGATTTCTGAACTACCCGGACGACTATGGCGTGATTCAGGAATTGGACAAGCGCCAGGAGCTCACGGTGAGGATCGGCTACCAGCTGTTTGCGCAACGAGCAGGCTTTGAATTGGATGACTTCAGTCGCTGGGCTGCTCTTGTGCAGCCTGATCAGGGCAGCGACTATCTCAAGTGCATCGGAGCGGGTGAAATGCTGGTGGCATCCGCTTATGACTTCGAAGATTTTTCGTTCCCGCGCCCGGAACTGCAGCCTCGAATGGAAGCAGACCTCGAGCCGGTCCTCGATTTTCTTCTGGGGAACAGCTGGCCAATCCGTTTTCACTGCACCTATGAGGAGAGCGCGAAACGAATTCTGACGGTAGTTGAGAGAGTCGGTGCGAAGTACGACCTTGAGTCTCTGCACTGGATCTTTGATCACGGCGAGACAGTGAGTGAGCACACCATGGAATGGGTAGCCCGATTAGGTGGTGGAATCTCCTATCAAAATCGGATCGCTTTTCAAGCCGATGATTTTAGGCGGCGCTACGGGTCGGATGCCCTGCATCGCACCATGCCGGTAAGAAAGATGATCCAGATGGGACTTCCGCTAGCGTCCGGTACCGACGCTACACGAGTTTCCAGCTATAACCCGTGGTACTGCATTCACTGGCTGGTAACGGGCAAGGGCCGCGGCGGAGACCGCATATGGCGTCAAGAAGACTGCCTGACGCGAGAGGAGGCCCTCCAACACTGGACTTCAGCGGGAGCCTGGTTTTCGCGTGAAGAGGGCAGAAAGGGCCAGATTTCCGCCGGGCATTTTGCCGACTTCGCTGTACTGGACCGGGACTACTTTAATTGCGACGCCGAGGAGATCCCGGACATCACATCGGACCTGACGATTGTTGGCGGTCGATGTACTCACGCGAAAAATGAGTTCTCAGATTTCGGCCCCGAAGATTTGCCACCGCTACCAGATTGGTCACCCGTCAACACAGTTGGAGCGCCGGGCAGATTGCTGGGGCAAGACCCTCGGATCGAGTGACAGAATTGGGGTGCGCAAAACGCTCGATCCGCAGAATGCGTGATCAGACCTTCGCTAAGTAAAAGTTGCTAACGGGAGCTTCGCTTGACCCAAAGCTAACTTGCTTGCGGTAAGCTCCGCAGTCCAACCCCGGTGGCTGCCGACCTTGAATCAATCCCAAAACTCTGCGAGTTCGACTCAACTGCTGCGTGGTATTGGAGGCCTGGGCATCTCATTGCTGGTTTTGAACAGCATGATGGGGGCCGGTATTTTTGCGCTGCCGGCAAAGGTAGCCACAACGAGCGGAACCTTCAGTCCCTGGCTGTTTATACTCGTGGGTCTGCTGTTTATGACCGTTGTGCTCACGTTTTCGGAGCTGACAAGCTATTTCACCCGCACCGGCGGTCCGGTGCTTTATGCGTCAACAGCCTTTGGTCCAACCCTGGGTTTCAGCACCGGGTGGATCCTGTACATCAGTCGCGCGACAGCCTTTGCAGCAAATGTATCCATCATGGCGGAGTACACCGGGGTGCTTATCCCGTTTGTAAGCAGCGGGCTGGGGCGGGTCAGCTTTATCACGCTGGTAGTGGCGCTCCTCACCTGGTCCAACTATGTCGGAGTCCGCGACGGCATTCGCACCTTGCTGATACTGTCGATCCTTAAGCTGACGCCCCTTGTTCTGCTTATTCTTTCGGGGCTCAAAGAGCTTTCTATCGACCTCGTACCTCACGAGTACCCAAGCCTTTCTGAACTGGGTGGCGTTAGCCTACTCGTCATCTATGCATTCGTGGGGTTTGAATCGGCCACCGTTGTATCCGGGGAGATTGACAAGCCAAAGAAGACCATGCCGGTAGCCCTGCTAGGGACTGTGGCTGCAGTCGCGTTCTTCTACTTCTTGGTGGTATTGATTTACGTCTCGGCGATACCGTCAGGCAATCTCTCCAACGGCACGTTAATGGATGTGGGTGCGATCCTATTCGGACCTCTGGGTGGAATCCTTATCTCCTGCGCTGCGATATTCAGCATTGGTGGCAACCTGGCGGCAATCTTACTTGCTGCCTCAAGAATCACCTTTGCGATGGGCGAACAGAAGATGCTACCTCGTTGGTTTGGCAGGGTAAGCCCTCGCTACGCGACGCCAGGTAATTCGATCCTATTTCTCGGCGCTTTGGGCTTGGGCTTTGCTCTTAGCGGTACCTTTGTCGTGCTGGCCGTTGCGTCTTCGCTGACTCGGCTGCTGACCTACATTATTTGCATTGCTGCCTTACCGATCATTCGCAGGCGTGCAGACGAGGATACCCGCTCTGCCGCCTTTCGCCTGCCTGGCGGCTATGCCATCCCTGCGCTATCCCTGATCCTCTGTATTTGGATGGTGACCCACTCCCCAGTGAAAGCCTGGACTATTACCGGCGCTACATTGCTGGTAGGTCTTGTCCTGTTTCTGGTATCCCGAAGAGGCGAGCGTTGACTGCGTCTAAGGCGTCCATGTTTACTGCATGCAAGTGCCGCGAGCGTTGAGTTAGTGATAACGTACTCTGGTTTCCCGAATACGCCGAAGATGGAGCTCGCTATGCGCAGCCGACGGTCGTCAAATAATCATTGGCATTCGGATACCCGCACTTTCGAAGGACTAATCTCGTGAGCGGCAAGAGCCTGTCTCGACGAGATTTCGTGAGCGGGGTCGCGCTCGCCACGGCTGGGTGGAATTTGTCACCGCTCGATGCGGTTGCCCAGGGTCTACTGCCTCAAGCTGCCCTGGGAGCTGACTATTACCCACCCTCACTCACGGGTTTACGCGGCAGTCATCCGGGCTCATTTGAGATTGCACACGCTGTAGCGCGCGAGGGAAGATCATTTTCTGTCCCCGAGGAGCAAACTGAATCGGGCTACGATTTAATCGTTGTGGGTGGCGGTATCTCTGGCTTAGCTGCGGCCAAATTTTTTAGAAGTCGCCACGGCAGTACTAGCCGCATCCTGATCCTGGACAACCACGATGACTTTGGTGGCCATGCACGTCGTAACGAGTTCGAGATCGATGGCAGGAAGCTGATTGGCTACGGGGGTAGCCAGAATCTACAGACTCCATCCCGGTACTCAAAGGTCGCAAAGCAGCTACTTCTGGACCTCAACATTCACGTGGATCGCTTCTATCAATATTTCGACGACCGGTATCTGGAAAAGCTCGGCTTAGAAGATCGGGCAGGCATGTATCTGGATGCCAAGACGTTCGGTCGCCGGGTACTTGTTGATAACCTCATCAATCCCTGGAGGGACACAGCGGTCGAACGCTCTACCACCATCGCTGCGCTACCGATCTCCGATGAGGACAAAGTTGCGTTTACCAAATTGCTAGAGGGCGGTGTGGATTACCTGCCGGGCCAGTCGGTTGATGAGAAGCTACAAACTTTGAATGACATCAGCTACCTGGACTTTCTCCGTGAACGCGCGGGCATGCCTGACTCAGTGCTCGAACTTATTCGGGATTCATTCCTTGGCATGATTGGTGTTGGTTGGGAAGCGGATTCAGCGCTGTATGCGGCCAGGTATGGCTTCCCAGGTACGGAGGCTCTCAACCTACCCAAACAGGAAGAGGTGTACGAGCCCTACATCCATCATTTTCCGGATGGCAATGCGAGTCTTGCTCGCGCGTTGGTGCGCGATCTGATTCCCGGTGCTATACCCGGATCGACAATGGAAGACATAGTGACAGCGCGGGCGAACTACGCTGAGCTGGATAGAGCGGGCAGTCCGATACGCTTACGTCTCAACAGTACCGTTGTGAACGCACGCAACGTGCGCGACGGTGTGGACGTCACTTACATCAACGGCGATCGTGCTTTCCGCGTGCGGGCACGTCATGCTGTGATGGCCTGCTACAACCAGATTCTTCCGCACATCTGCACCGATATGGGTGAGTCCCAGGCTCAGGCACTGCGCAACGCGTCCAAGACGCCGTACGTTATCGGATCTATCGCTCTTCGAAACTGGCGGGCGTTTCGGGATGCTGGTTATTTCAGTATCTACTCACCTGGTGATGTTTTGTTTAAGAATGTAGGTCTCGACTTTCCAGTCAGTATGGGGGACTACCAGTTCTCCCGTGGCCCGGATGACCCTATCGTAATCGATGCATGGCACTCGCCGACAGCGAGGGGCTTACCCGTCAAGGAACAGTACCGGGCCGGGCGCGCAAAGATGCTGGAGATGAGCTTCAAAAACTACGAGAACGATATCTTCGAGCACTTTAACGGCATGCTTGGGCCGCACGGATTTGATGCGGAACGAGATATTGCCGCAATCACGCTGAATCGTTGGCCCCACGGCTATGCCTACGAGTATGAAGGCATCGGAGTGCCTCAAGAGTATGATCGTCACCATGGCCCTCATATTACCGGCAGAGCCCGTATTGGCCGGATCTCTATCGCCAACTCAGATTCGGAGGCCTACGCCTACGCCGATGGCGCGATCGACGCAGCGGATCGTGCCGTCGACGAACAGCTGCGTCTTTGATGACATGGATCGCTAGCGCTGGGAAGAGCATCTTTGTACAGTTTCGACGATAGACCTGATAATTCTGGCAAGGGTGATAGCGGCCTGACTCCCAACGACCCGGCCACCACTTCGAAGAGCCTGCCCGCCAATCAAGTGCGGCAGCCTGCGCTGCTAAGAAGCGTCAAGTCCCGGATTTAGATCGGTAAGAAGACAGCAACGCCTGGAGATAATAATGCATAAACTGTCCATGGTTGATAAAGGCTTCCTGATCGGCGAGAGCCGTGAAATGCCCATGCATGTGGCGGGTGTCAGTCTCTTCACCCTTCCAGAGGGGGCCGATGAACAGGAATTCCTTGCTGGGATCGCGGCGAACCTCAAAGATGCCGACGAGCTGTTACCGCCGTTCGGCCACCGCCTGAAGATGGGTAAACTCGGTGTCGCCGGTAATGTTTACTGGGAACCAGACCCATCGCTCGATCTTGACTATCACGTGCGCCACTCGGCCCTGCCGAAACCCGGACGCTATCGTGAGCTCTTTACGCTAGTCAGCCGTCTTCACGGCACGCTGTTGGAACGTTCGCGACCGCTGTGGGAGATGCACCTGATAGAGGGCTTGCAGGACCGTCAGTTCGCAATTTTCACAAAAACACATCACGCCGCGGTCGACGGCGCCCGCTCGATCCACGTAACTCGCAGCATGTTGTCATCGGACCCTGGATTGGTCCGGGCGGAATCACCGCTCTCTCTCAAGTCCTGGCAAGCCTATAAAAAAGCCCTGAAAGATGGGCAAAACTCGGAATACTCCGACGCGGAAGTCCGCAACGTTGCGGACGTACTCAAAGCTACCTATGGAAGCGGTGCTAACGCGTTTAAGGCGCTCAAGGATATTGCCGGTGCCTGGTCGGGACGCAGAAACAACCTGGCACTACCGCATCTCAAAGTGCCGCGCAGTTCCCTGAATGGAAAGATCGATGGCGCACGGCGTTTTGTTGCGCAAACCTGGCCTTTTGATCGTATTCGCGCGGTGGGCAGGGCCTTCGACGCCACATTCAACGACACGGTACTAGCCATGTGCGCAGGCGCACTTCGTCAGTACATGATTAATCACAGCGAGCTCCCCAAGGATTCGCTGAAAACACTCGTACCGGTGTCACTTCGGCAGGAGGGTGACCTGGACTCTGGCAACGCCGTTGCGGGAATCAGTGCAGACTTGGCCACTACGATTGCTGATCCCGTGCAGCGATTTAGCGCAATCAAGGCTTCGGTAGAGGCCGGCAAGGCCCACTATGCAGGCATGTCTCCCCGCGAAGTCGAGCTGCACACTTTAGCGATGTCGGCCCCGACCATGCTGCTGCTTCCGCTGGGAATGATTACCCGGCTCCCCCCATACAACCTTACGATCTCCAACGTGCCAGGCATGCGCGACACTATGTATTGGAATGGTGCACGTATGGATGGCTCCTACCCGCTTTCAATCATCACCGATGGCATGGCGCTTAACATCACGTTGGTGACCTATGCCCAACAGGTGGACTTTGGAATCATCGCCTGCCGCCGTAGCGTGCCGCAGGTTCAGAGACTCATTGATTACATGGAGGATGCTTTACAGGAGCTTGAGGAAGCGGTGGGACTGAAGAACAAAGCCGGGGCACGGCGGCGCCCCAAAAGGGCAACGGCTAAAAGGGCAACGGCTGTAAAGAAGAAGGCCGCTGCAAGAAAGACAGCACCCGCAAAGCGTAAACCTGCGGCGAAGGCATTGAAGTCGAGTACTTCAGCGAGAAAGACATCAACCAGGAAACCGGCACCGAAGAAAGCGGCCGGCAAGGCATCTGCGGTCAAGCAAAAAAAGTAGGTTGTAGAAGTACGCGTTACAGCCATTACGTGACAAACACACAAAGACGTGTCCGCCGTGGACCTAAACCCTTGGGAACTGGAGTACGGATCTGACTCAAACATGGGAGTATCAAAATTCAGTTGAACTAGAAGGTTTCCTGACGCTAACGGCATAGACGGGGCGAGCGCACCTCAGCGTCAACGCAGGAGTGTTCGCTGCGAAGCCTGCTCACGGCCGGCGATAACCAGCAACCGAAGGTTCAGCGTTCACACTGGACGACGGCAGACATTCCAGGAACCTGAGATAGCAAGGATGAGACAAGTCCCGGCTCAACTCGCTTCAAATGCGCTTACTTCTGAAAACGAGCATTACATCCACTGTGCCATCGCATCGACCAGTGCGGTACTTATACTCGCCAGCATAGGCATCACACCTGCCGGTGTCTCCGAATGGCAGCAGGTGTTCCTGCCTTACTGCTCCGGAGATATTTTCTGAGGGTCGAAGCACACCGCGTAAGCGCTTGATCTACCGAGCGGCAACAAACTGACCTGGACCATAAACCATCGCGGCGCCGATAACTTTCTTTCTGCTTTTGAGTATCTGAAGACCAACAGCCAGGAAGCGTTCGGCTTCGATCTCTAGCGCGCCCGCAACGTCTCCGTAGCCGGTGTCAGCGCAGGTGGCTACGGCGCGCAACTGATATTCCCATACGTTGCAAGGATGACGCGAACGTTCGCGCGGGGGGCTGACCTATGCCCCGGGGGAGACGGAAGTCACTATCGCCGACTTCGTGAATGCGCAGATCACACGGGGCTTTCGCGGTTGAGAATTTGTAGACGCTGGCCCACCCAGCGTCGCCCCCTAGTAGCCGGCAATCCTTGAAACCACAGCCGTCCTGGCGATTCAATGAAGCGGACGGGGCCGGGCTTTCAGTCTCGCCACAGTGATAAATCACGCTCCAGCAGCTCTTCAAGGGTGGCTATATCATCGCGCAACTCTTCAGTAAGCGACGCTTTGATGTCTGCTGGAATCGGCTTGCGTTTGCGGCTTACCTGCCCATCGCTAGCGAGAAACCGGAACGACTGTCCCCGCCAGGCTCTGGGCAACAGCGGTCGTAACATCACGCGCGCACGATGCGACTTGCGCCAGACGCGCCGCAACACCGGGTTCGCTATCTCACCGGTCTGATTATGCACTGACCAGGTCTCCGGTCGAAAATCTCCATCAACGCCGATAAACTCATACACCTCACGCATAACGCTGCTCGTATCCGCTTGGAACTCCTCGAACAGAATCACGTGAATCTGCTCCCTCGAGAATGTCTCGAACCACGGGCGCAGGTGCTTGCCGTAGAGGCTTTTATAGCGATGCAGGCTCACCCAATGCCCCGCCTCCCGGCGACGCACGTCGTCTCGCCAGGCGGTGAGAAAATCCATCTCTGCCTCGCGCCCTTGCAAGCACGACCTCTGGAATGAGGACCACGCTCGCTCCACAGGTTGCCGCAGAATGAACAGCAGTCTCGCCTGCGGCGTGAGTGTATTTATGCCGGCGGATGCCTCCGGGTGCAGCATGTAGTTTATTGATGCCTCACCAACAGCCCGCGCCTGCCCTGCAGCCTTGAACAGCAAACGGTATTCGTCCAGATCGCGAACTGCGGCGGCGTAAATTTCGTCGTAGCCTGGGCCGGCAAAAGGTACCCCACCGCAGCCGTAGCTGAAAAAGTTCGGCTCCTTAATCGGCGACATGTAAACCTGTGGATGGGCGCGGCAGTAAGCCTCGAGTGACGTTGAGCCACAACGGGCGCCTCCCGCGATGTAAAAGGTCGGTAAGGTCATGCCCTGGCTCTCGCGGAGTTTGGCACCAAGGCAGCCTGCTCAAATAGCTTCTCGAACACCGACTGGTACTCGGTAAACACCCGCTGTCGTAGTGCGTCTGCTTTGGTCATTAGCTCCTGCGAAATATCCTCGCGATGCTCAAGCAACTCAGCCATTACATCAACTATGCTCCGCACATTCGCCGCATCCGGAGCCGATTGAGAATCCACCGGGTAGTCGATGTCAGTGAGAAATCCAGTCGATTTGTGAGTCGTGGTCGCGAACGGGATGAAGGGAGTACCCTTCAGGGCAGCAAACACCATGCCGTGGTAACGATCAGTGATGAGCAAATCGGTCGTACCTATGGCTTTTTGCAAAGCCCCAAAATCGGTAACAGAGTCGTCGCAGTCTAGCGGAAGTGCTTTTCGAAGGTGCCTGAGGGCCGTAGGATCGTGCTTTAGGCAACCGACCAGATAGAGTAACCGCACATTGAAGCGACTTCGCAACTCGTTTAAAAGCACCGCCCAAGCACTGGGGTCGAAGCTGCGGTCGCCGCGCACCTGAATACCTAACGTCAGTTCGGCCGAAGTGGCATAGCGTGGAACCACGCGATTTCTCGGCGGGCGCGTCGAACCGAATTGACCCGATGCGATCGATGCATCAGGAACCACCTGTATGGTCTCTGGCCTGACACCGATCGCCACTAGGCGCTCACGCGACACAGACTCGCGAACCGCGTGCACGGACACTCGTCTGAGGACGGGTGCAACCCAGTTAAGCAGCTCTGGTTGAGTCACCGCAAAACTGTAATTGACCAGTGCGGTGGGGCGGCCCAGCATCTGCGCGGCCGCCAAAGCGAAGATGCGGCCAGGAAGATAATGGGCCAGATGGTCTGCAAGCAGACCGCCAGCATTCATCATTACGGCATCGCTCGCTGCCAGTTTACATCCGAATTCCCGAGCCGCCATCCTGGGAAACAGACGCGGCGTGACAGCCTCTCGTCCCGTCTGCCCTGTTCGCCGACGGGCGAGCTTGTCCAGGGGCGACCACAGGGACAGACGATCTCCAACGGCATCGAGCAGCCACATCGCAATCATCTCTCCGGTCGGCGGAGGCGACGAACACTGACGCTGAAACCGCTTGCACCAGGACCGGATTCGGGCGCTCTCGTCCCCGTGGCCGCTGTTTAGGCGGTCCAACGTCATGCGGGGAAAGCTGTTCCATGTGTCGTACAGAATTTCGTTGGCGTCGCTGGACGCAAGTAGCTGGCGCATACCGGCGTGCAGGGCTCGATCACCAAGATTTGGCATAGACAGGGTATATTCCGTGGGCGGAACCAGAACGAACAGCCGCCGGCTCATATAGATTTACCGGCTGAGAAACGATCTGCGGACGAGCTCGCCTTTGCGAAGGCAAGCGGCGAGGGTAGGACCAAATAGCCCGGCTCGTGTTGAACTGCAACAACGCTCGCCACGCCCAATTTCATCCAACACACTGCGCGTTCAGTAGTTCTCGGTAGGCCGACTCATGGGCGGCGGTAGCAAGCGGTAACGAATTGGTCCTAGCCACATAGGCGGCGCCTGCCTGGCCGCACCTGTACCACTCGTCATTGCAAAGCAGAGACTGTACGGCGCCAGCAAAGTCTCCATCCGGGCAATGACGGCCAAAACGGCTCGCAAACTCATCCGGGTTATGGGGGCTGACAATAGCGCAACCATGGGCAGCGGCCTCAATGAACACGTTGGGCAAACCCTCCCGGGCTGCCGAGTTGACCATGATCCAAGCACGGGCGAAAACGTCCGCTAGAGCTCTGGACGCGAACTGATCAACAAAGCCAAGCATCTTTAGATTTGGTGTGTCAGCGTACCGCTGCTTCAGCCACGCGGCATAGCGCGGGTCTTGCGCAGACCCTGCCACCAGAAAATCTATCGAGGGAAATTGTGCCGCAAGATCAAAGAAGCGGTCCGGCCGCTTGCGACGGTCCAGGCGACCAACGTAACAAACCGTGGGCTGAGAGGCCTTGATCTCGGGCCGTTCGGGCAGGGCAACCGGCGTGGGCATAAAGGAAGGCGGGTGGACCAGCCCGTACTTCTTCTTGACTTTCACAGCCAGGCATCTCGCCGGCACAAACACCCGGTCAGCCGCACGTACCGCTCGACGCGTAAACGGGTTCTCATAGAAAGCTGCGGTGCGGAGTAACCCGATTCGGGTGTGCGAGGGATATGCAAACTCTATGCACCAGTCATGAAAAGTGCGCGGATCGCGGCTGGTAACCACGTGTACTGCATGCGGTGCCGCACGCTGTGCGACATAGGTGCTGAGGGATGGTTCTTGCGAATGGTAAACATCGGCGCCGAGTTTCACAAAAAGGGCATCGTGCAGAAACACCTTAGAACGCGGATAAGTGAAAACTTGGATACCGTCGATCTCGACGGCCATGCCATCGACGTGTCGCGGACGTGGAATGACAACACTCACTCGGTGACCCGCCGCTACCAGCTGCCGCCCCAGACTGCGAGTCGCAAAGCCGAATCCTCCAGCGATTCCCAGGCCGAAGAATTCAGATGCCAGAAGGCAGACGTGCAAACGCGCACTCACCGGCGCGCTTCCTCATCGGAAAGACTGTGCGGCCGCTTTGGAGGAGTTGCGCTAGAAGTGAGACCACTTGGAAGTGCCTCCGACAGCACTTTCGCGTAGCGCTCAGCTATTGTCTTCCAGTCATAGCCTTCAACGCGACGACGAGCCGCGGTGCCCAGCGCCAATCGTAGTTCCGGATGCTCCAGCAGATGCCCCAAAGCTGCCGCCAGTGCCGAGGCATCGCCCGGCGCAACTAACATACCGTTCTCGCCATCAGTGATGAACTCTGGCACACCGCCGATGTTGCTGGCGACGGCCGGCAACCCACAAGCGGCTGCTTCCAGTAAAGTCACAGGCAGACCATCCTGATCACCATTACTGGCGCGCACGCTAGGAAGGACCAGCAAATCGGCAGCCGCCAGGTAAGCAGGAAGCACGGTATGGTCCCTGGCGCCAAGAAAATGGACACGCTTTGCAAGACCAGCTTTTACCGCGGTGGCAGACCAGCGTCTTCGCAACGGACCGTCGCCTATTAATACAATGTGCGCTTCAGCCAGCGAGGTCCTGGAGTGCGTGATTGCCTCGAGTAGCACATCAACACCTTTTTTCTCCGCCATGCGTCCAACGAACAACAGTACCGGCCCCTTTGTCGGCAAATCAGAGGGACGCGGTGCATCGGCGGCGACCAGTGAAAACTGGCGCGTATCAACCCCCATAGGAATGTAGTGCAAAGGCACCCGCTCAGCTGCAGAACACCCCAGCATTCGGCATGCGTCGACCAGTTCCGTAGACACAGCGGTGATCGCCGCCGCCCGGCTCATTACTAGCTGAAGCAGTTTTTTCAGCGGTCCACGGCCGAAAATAAAGACGTCACCGCCGTGGGAACTCACCACGAAAGACAGGCGACTACCTCTGGGTAGACTGGCCGCAAGTAATCCCTGGGGCAGCAGCCAGTGTGCATGAATCAGATCAAACGACCGCGTTCGTAGCAGTTTTCTCAGGGCCAGCGCCTGGCCAACAACTAGACAAGGCACCAGTAGTAACTTGTGCGGCTGGGCTCGCAGTCGTGCCATGATGCCACCGGGATACGCGAGCGTTTCCCAGCTCTGCAGCGGAGCGTACCGATAGTGAATGACTTCGAGGCCCGCCAACTCACTTTTTGCATCAGCACCTGGGAAGCCTGGAGCTAGCAGCGTTACGTCGAATTTGCTCGCCAATGCTCGCGACAAGTCCAGCACAAATCTAGGCTCCGCGTCATCTGCAGATCGTGGCAGCGTAGATGTGGTAACCAGGAGTTTTGGCTTAACGTGCTCGCGGTTAGTGTGCATCGCTGTGGATGTATGAGCCGATTTCACGCCGAAAGAGTGCAAACCAGGGCGATTTAAGTCAAATGTTTGGCAATAGGGTTACGGTGTATCCACCCAATTGTATGGTCCAACCCATTCATAAGGGACACGATTGATCTCGATCCGATGCCATTGCTCAGTAGAAGAGCCGTTGTTCGCGAACATAAGGAGCGACTCGCTCCCACTGCGCCAGCGAATACCCACCGCAGTGTAGCTATCGGTAGCCGCCAACACCCTTACGCGCTCTACATCGCCGGAGGCGTTGGTCGCTGTCTCGGTGACAGGGCTGTAGCGTCCATGCGACTGAATCGTGGATGCGAAAACCGTCGCGTTGTCCGCTGTTCTTCGGATGATCAATGACGGGTCACGTCTGAGATTAAACTCTGGATCATTCGCCCCTAGTCGGGTGAGCAAAAGCTCATCGCCTTGTGTTGCAGCGCTCGTGAAAGTATTGAAGCGACCGCCGTCCAACCAGGTAAAGTACAGTGAGTCGTTTTTCGGTCGCCCAAGGCCCTCCAACCACAGGTGTTGGTACCCATTGTCCGCACCGAGTACTTGTTGTGCATGACCGGCTGCAAAGGTGAAACCAGCATCGATCACCTGGCCTACGTAGTGAAAGGGTAAGTCGTATCGATGGACCTCGTCACTGAAGACCCGCAGAACATCGATTACGACGGGCTCACGCGCAGGCGCGCGCACTAGCGCCAGCGTGCGCTGAACCGCAACGTCCCCGTAAGCGTTTGTATCTCGGGCACTCACGAGCTGAATGGTGCTTGAGCCAATGTCGCTAAACACCAGTTCGGAGTGGTGCACGCTAGAGGCGGTGTAGTCTCCGTTGTACTGGGACCGCGAATCAACCACGAGCGTGTTATGGGCCACGGTCTGTTTCGCCCAGCTAGAGTTCTCGGGGAGATAGTTGCCGCCCCCCTTCGGTTCAATATTGACGAACCGGACGAGTCCGTAGTCCTGAAGTACTTCCCGACCATCGTCGTGAATCGCAATTGCCAGTTTGTCAAAGTGACCGTGACTCAAACCGTGGGCGCTGAATTTGAACACCAATTCAAGCGCCGAGTCAGGGTCTCGCAGAACGGCAACGCCACCCTGATCTCCCTTGGGGCCATCCCTCAGAACTATAGAGGCTCTGCGAAAGGGTTCCGACTCGCCGGCCTTGACGCCCAGAGCAACGGCCATGCCGCTCTGGTCCAGAGATACTTCTCCCTGCTCCTGTACAATCGAAAGCAATTCGGGATCCTTGCTCCCATAAAAAAATGCCGCATTCACCGCGGCGACCAAACTTGAGTTTGCTATCGACATACCCTTCTGCGCGTCGTTAATTGCGAAGAACTCACCCTGGGAATCCGCAAGGTTCAGCAGCGCATAGACTGCTTTGATCAGGACCTCGCCTTTGTATCTGAGCACCGCACGCTCGGGATACGCGTTTTGCATCGCTATGGCGAAAGCCAGAAATGGGTACATCGCATAGCGCTGGTAGTAAGGTCCCTCGGTGTAATAGCCATCCGGCGAAAATGGCGCGTCGAGATTGGCGAGAAATCCACGCCCCTGACCCGGTGAAAGAATCAGTCCACCGTCGTCGTCCTTTGCGCCTTGTTTAGGGTCTTCTCTGAGATTGTCTCTGGCATTGCCTTGCGCATCGCCTCGAGCATCAACGACCTGGTCATTCCCAAATCCGTAGAGCGCCCGGTCAACGAGCAGGTCGTCACCCATGACGATGCCGATCATACCTACCGCCGCGCTCCCCCAGGCGCTGTGATTGTGGATTCGGTTGTAGAACTGAGGGTTTTCGAGGGAGAGAAAATCCGCGAAGGGCCTGAACAGTCTCGTCTCCAGCAACTCGTGTTCGTCGGGCGTCAAGAGATCGTAGATCGCGTCGTAGGCCTGGGCCATGTAGAGCAGCCAGTTCGCGTCATTCAGACACTGCCAGAATAAGCGACCGCGGGCGTAAGAGCGTTCTTTAGGATGTAGCGACAAAGTAGGATAGAGCGCTGCGTACTGCAGCAACATATCGCGAACGTAGTACCCGTAGCGAGGCTCATCGAGAATCTGAAACAGCAGCCCCGCTTTCTGGGCGATGAAAAAATTCCGCTTGTGACGTTCGTGTGTGTACCCGCCAGAGAAATCGCGAGGTACCGGTACATCAATCCCCAGATCGATTTCTCGATCGACTTCTTCTTTCGTCTTCTGAAGAGATGCATCGAACAGTGGCGCACTGCCAAGGTTCGCTCGAACCACTTCGACGCCGGATCGCGTTAACAGCAGACCCGGATGCTCTCCTGCCCGCCCGATACTGGACGCACAGAGCGCGCCGACAAGAAGAAGAAAAAGCCAATGTCGCGCCACAGACATGCACTTACGAGAACAGCAAACCGCCATTCGTATCAAGATTGACGCCGGTCAGGAACGATGACTCCTCGGATATCAAATATGCAGCGATATCGGCGACCTCAGCCGGCTGTCCTTCGCGGCGCAGCGGTGTCGCCGCAGCGATGTTTTTGCGCACCTCATCCTTGCTGAACGTATCATGAAATGTGGTGCTGATTACCCCGGGGCACAGCGCGTTCACGCGGATATTCTGCGGGCCCAGTTCTTTGGCCATGGATCGAGTGAAGGTCATGATCGCGCCTTTTGATGACGCATATGCTGAGGCACCAGGACCACCGCCGTCTCTGCCGGCCTGTGATGCCAGGTTCACAATCGAACCACCCGACGACATATGCGGCACGCACGCCTTTGTTAGCAAGAACGTGGAATTCACGTTCAACCGAATCACATGCGAGAAGAAGTCGTCGTCCATTTCCGACAGCGTCTTTCGCGCAACCAGACCGCCGGTCACGTTCACCAGCCCGTCGATGCGATTGCCGAAAGCGCTGAGACCTGCATCGACCAGGCGATCAACGTCGTCTGATCGAGTCATATCGCCCTGAAGGAACAAGCACTCGCCATTGAGGGCTATCACATCCCCTTCCGTTCGCTTTGCCTCGTCCACCGAGCCGAAGTAGTTGACGACGACGCTTGCTCCCTCTCCCGCAAGCTTAAGGACCACCTCGCGACCTATATCTCTCGCACCACCCGAGACCACGACAACTTTATTCTTTAACTTCATGAATTCCTCTCATAATTGGGTATGGATGATGATTTAGCACTCATTCATGTCATCGACTTGCCACGCGCGCGAGCCCCCGGCTCAGTCTGCTGGCGTAAGAAGTTCAATCTTTGGACATAGCAACCACACGCTGCTCATGGCCAGCGCGGCCAGTACCGCACCGATCACGAACGCGGGTGTGTAGTTTCCACCGGCAGTCAGCCAGGGGACCAACGCCGTGAGTCCAGCGGCCGCCAGTTTGGCTGCCATACCTGCCAGTCCGGCCAGCGAGCCGACGGGGCCTTTTCCCAGTAGGTCGCTTGGGAGCGTCTGTACATTCCCTATGGCAGTCTGGAATCCGAACAGGATCACCGCCATCAGGAGCACCGCACCAACGGGGCTACCCGGATCGGCCATGGCGAGCAGCGACGGCAGCATGATGAGACAACCGAGAGAAATGGTGAGTTTGCGGGCGCGGTCCACACTCCAGCCTTTGGCAATGCGGTTCCGTGCCAACAGACCACCGAACCACGCACCAAACATTGCGCCCACATAGGGGACCCATCCGTAGATACCGATCGTTTTTACATCCATGGCGTAGACCTCGGACAAGTAGATCGGAATCCAGAACACGAACAGCCACCAGATCGGATCAATCGCCGCCGATGCGATGATCACCCCCCAACTCTCTTTTCGAGTGAGTAACTCAAGCGTACCGGGATTGTAAGTGGGCTGAACGTTATCACCGGGCGTATGGTCGATCTGTCCTTGCTGAATGAAATCTCGCTCGGCGTCCGTAATGAAAGGGTGCGATTGCGGAGGCGCACGGACAACAAGAAGCCAGGGCACCAACCAGAGTAAGCCCACAGCCCCCACAAGAAGGAAGATTGATTGCCAGCTCATGTGCGTGGAGAGATAGGCGATTAAGGGGATAGAAATAATGCCGCCGATCGCCGCCCCGGAATTGAACACGCCTTGAGCGAGCGCTCGTTCCACAGACGGAAACCATTCGGCGTTTCCTTTGGCGGCTCCCGGCCAGTTGCCCGCTTCCGCGATACCCAATACACCACGGAAGAGGCTGAAAGTCAGCAGCCCTTTCGCAAAAGCATGCATGGCAGTGGCGATTGACCAAACACCAATTGCCAGTACGAACCCCATACGCGTACCCACCCAGTCGAACACTCGACCAAAAATTGCCTGACCGAACGCGTACGCGAAAACGAACACCACGGAGATGAAGGCGTAGATTTCCTTTCGCTCATCCTCGGTCTTATCGGGATACAGTTCCCTCGAAATCTCTGGCCATAGAACATTCAACGACTGGCGATCGATGTAGTTGATAACGGTGGCCAGGGCGATCAGCCCAATAACCCACCAGCGTAGATTGTTGATTTTCATGCCGCTTATGCCCGGAGCCGCCGATAGCTCATTGGTCGCCGCCCAAATAGGTATTGGCCTGAAGCCTCACCGTGGGTTTTCCCCCGGTAGCCAGCTCGACTGCCGTCGGTGCTGGTGTGCGCCAGAAGGTATTCCCGCGGATAGCGGTGACTGGCTCGCCCACGGTGTGCTCGACGACGATAGGAGCGCAGTCTCTGAATTCAGAGTCAGCGATAGTCGTTACCTGGACTCCGTGGAGGAACAGCGCTGCCGTTGGCTCCTGGCCCCTCGCCCCTCCAATCTGCTGAGCGTGGATACCCGAGACCGTTAAATGAGGGCCAAAGGTGCTCTCATCTCTGCCGCGCCGCGCCAGACTCACCATCGCCCCCTGAATGTTCTCGAAGCGTGAGTCTGTGATGTTGATGTACTCGGCGTTGTAGATGCCGAAACCATCGTCTTCCCGATCGAGCTTAAGCACCGAACCGCTCACATTAAGAAACTCCGAATCGCTGATCTGAATTCGGTCAGCCATCGACGACTTATGGGCATGGAAGAAATGGAATGCCCGATTGACATCGAGATCGGTGAAGCGCGAGCGTTCGATTCGAATTTCGTAGTTTGTCAGCACACCGTACCGGCTCGTGCGAATAACACTGTTGCCCCCATAGTCGGGAGCACTTCGACCGGACACGGTGACTCCATCCAACCACAGGGAACCACCGTTTTTAATCTCAAACAGAGCCGGGCGCTCGTACTCGATCGTGACTCCCGCGGCCGCCCGGATCGTGATTGCCTTATCGACTTCGACTACCTTGCTCTCGAAATACTCGCCAGCGCTGAGCACCAGGACGTCGCCCGTATTCGCTTGTGCCACTGCGTTGGAGAGGGCATTAATGCCGGGTTCAAGCGCAATAGCCTCACCCACCTCAAATCGCCTTTCAGGTCCGGGCTTCGCATACCAGGTCACCCCCGTGTCTTCGCGGTTCAGAGGATTTAAGTCTCTGGAGATACCTTTTTGCGCCGGCCGGGACTCCGTCGGGTAGTAGAGCCCGTTGGCGCCTCGGCGTACGCCAAAAGGCGCATTGCTAAACCCTTCTGTCAGAACGGGTTCTGCGATGCCGTTGATGACGTTCCCACGAAAAGTAATCCCATCGACATCGTCGTAGACCGTAAACGTATCGCGCCCGTCGCTGTGGAAAATCAGGTTGTCGCTGAAGAGAGTTCGTTGCGGGGTTGCCGTACGTTCTGCATCACTGCCCGCCGCGAGCTGGATGTGGTCACTATCGATGAGAGAGTTCCCCTCAATGATCGAGTCCTCGACCGGGTCGTAGCGATTGATGGGGCCATCCGGAACACCGTTCATCACAACCAGCGCCCCACCGAAGCGATAACCCCGCAGTCCTTCCATGTAGTTGTTGCGAACGGTCTGGCGACGATTAATGACCCGAATGCCGCCGGTGTGATCGACTCCGTTCCCGATAAAAACGTTGTCTTCAACGAGATTGTCGTTGCCGTGCCGAAGGGTCAATGTGCCGCGGGATTCGAAGAACACGTTTCTCCGAAAGACGTTGCCACCGGACTTATTGGATACGATCTCCACCTCTCCGTCGCAGCGGTCAAAAAAGTTGTCTTCAACGACTGTTTGAGAGAGTTCTCTCGAAAACCGGCTTGTTCCGATTCGGAGGGTTTCACCTCCATTCGACCCGAAGACAGATCGGGGGCCGAAGTAGTTGTGGTCGATCCGGTGCTGGTT
Organism: Pseudomonadota bacterium; assembly: GCA_039111155.1. Lineage (GTDB taxonomy): Bacteria > Pseudomonadota > Gammaproteobacteria > Pseudomonadales > Halieaceae > Congregibacter. The sequence continues at coordinate 112,669 of JBCCPL010000010.1, forward strand.
TTGCAGGCTTTCCGGAGAATCGAGCCGTACCGCCATGGTGACGCCCTTGTTGCTCTTCCCCTCTAAGTGATTGTGGTCAAATCGGTTGTGCCTGCCATAGAGCGTGACCCAGTAGTCGGGATCCTGCCGATCGCGCTTGCTGAATCGGTCAATGACCACCTCGGACACCCGCGAGTGATTTGCGAGTTCCTGCTTGCCTGTTCTGAATGAAATGACAGAGCCTGACGGAGAAAATCCGTCGCGGAACACCAGTCCCCTGACCAGGAGATGTTGCCCGCTGAGTGACAGATTCGACTGACCGCTCAGCACAACTCGACCTGAGCTCTGCGCGCGCAGTGTGATCGGGCGTTCCGGCTCTCCCGAGCCTGAGAACACGATCTCGAAATCGCGCCACACGCCATCGGCTAATACCACGGTGTCTCCCGCCTGGAGGTCGCGGACAGCCTCGTGGTACTCGGTCTGAGAGTGAACCAATAGCTCCCGGGCAAAAGCGTCACTGGCTACGGTGACTGCCTGGAGAATCAGGAATACAACAATCACCAGTGCTGTCCGCGATACTCGGGAAGACCGGTCAGGAACATCGAAGCCGGAGCTGGAGGTACGCGCGTGAATAGCGCGATAGGTAGGGAGGCCGATATCAGAGCCACCAGGCCCGACTGATGGGCAAGCCGGAGTACGGATCAGGAGGAACATCAGTATATCGCCTGAGTTGTTCGCGGGTTATCGTTCAACAGTTCCGCTGCGCTCACCCAACACTCAACCAACGCTCAAGAAACACCTGCTCAAAACAGCTACAGGTTTCGCTTGATGAACTCGAAGGCATTGTGATCTCAACTATTTCACCCGTTCGATTTTTGGTTATTGGGCTTGGAAAGCTGAAACGTTGGGGACTGGTCAGCTGGCTCTGTGTTTACCGCAGATACGGTGGCACTACGCTGATCAGACGTTACTTTTTGTTAGTCCTATTTGTCAAGTCAATATAGAGAAAACCGCTCTAATTGGTCTTACCAATATTCACATCAACACTTTCATGTTTGAGGTAGCCCGGGATAGCTCTCACCACACGACGTCGGAAAACGCTAGGTCGAAACGGATCCGAGAATTCGTTCAGAGGAGAATCGCTGCCTGGTCCGGGATAGTCGCTGGCGTACTTCGGCCACCGCCTCTTCCTCGGTGGCCGAGTGCAGCGCCTCCATGGTTCGGCCAAAGTGCTTCCTCATGGCCGCGCGAGCTCCCGCCGCATCACCCTGCTCAAGTGCATCGTAAATTGCGCGATGCTCAGCGAGTCGCGCTTTCGGATTCTTCTGGCAAACGGCCTTGTGTACGTCGCGAATGTGATCAACGCTTTCCTGGGCGTGCCACAGATTCTGAATAACCTGGAGTAGCACACGGTTGTTGGTTGCCTCTGCAATTATGGTATGAAAGCGACGATCTGCCGTATCAGACCCGAGACCCTGAGATGCGTTTTCGCTGGCCATTGCCAGGAGCGCATCAGCCAGTTGGGCCAGTTGCTCAGCGGTGATCAGGGAGGCGGCCTGAGCGGCGGCTTCGCCCTCAATCAGAATACGGCTCTCCATCAGCTCAAAGGGGCTTACCTTTTCGTCAAGTGCGACTCCCTGGGGATGCGCCAGTACGTACACCCCAGACCCGGTCTTTACCGCAACTCTTCCGGTCGCCTCCAGCGCTATGACCGCCTCACGGATCGTCGGCCTACTTACTTCGAACTGCACCGCCAGTTCGCGCTCCGGTGGCAGGCGACTGCCAGCGGGGAAGGCTCCGGTATCGATCAACTCAGAGATTTTGCGGACAATTTTTCTGTAGAGTCGCTTTTCAGTCATAGTTCTTAGCGAAGGCCCAACGGCCGTCTCAACTCAATATTGGTCAGACAGAAAAGTAGCACGAATCGTGGGGCGATTTCCCGCCACGATATTGATGACTTGCGTCACATCCGGGCACACGACGAGCGGCGCTGCGACAAAACTGCTGCTTACAAATCTTAATCAGGGCATGCGGGACCGCGGAATGAGGGCGCCCCGCTCGCAGATAACACGGGCCGCCAGTCGATTCCCGGCCTGCGCGGCGTCGCGCAGCGACTCACCGTCCAGCCGCGCGGACAGGAATCCGGCATTGAAGCTATCCCCGGCACCCGTGGTATCTACTGGCTGTATGACCTTCTCGACCTCCGTGTGAAGCGGCACGCCCGATGAATTGAGCAACCAGGCACCGTCGGGACCGTTTTTGACCACAGCGGTATCGACGCCGTAGGAACACCATCGCCTGGCGTGTTCCACGGGGGTGGCTGATCCGAACAGGGCGTCATCATCTTCACTGGTTGGCATCACGATAGAGGCGACTCCACCCACGGCTTCCAGATAGTGACGCGCGTCGTCCACACCCTGCCAACCATAAGGACGGTAATTTCCATCAAAAGCCACCAGGCCTGCGCAGCGTCCGGCTACATCGAGCAGCCTTTCACGACCATCGGAGGAAAGAATGGCGAGCGAGATACCGGAAAAGTAAAACAGATCCGAGTCGAGAACCGACTCGATGAGTGTGCAGGCATCGGAAAGCTCAAAAAATGCACGAGCAGCGGACGAGTCACGCCAGTACACAAAGTAACGTTCGCCGTCGGCATCTGTTCTGATGGCGTAAAGACCCAGCGTCCTGCTTTCGTGGCGTCCGATAAACTTAACCGACACACCTTCACCTGCCAGGCGCTCCAGGAGAGCGTCGGAATAAGCGTCGACTCCAACGGCAGTTACGAAGCTCACCTCGTGCCCAAGACGAGATAGATAGACTGCTGTATTCAGCGTGTCTCCTGCTATCCCGAGAACCGACGGCCCCAAAACTGCACCCGCCTTTTGGCACGCTAATTCAAGAAGGGGTTCACCAAAAACACTGACTGTAGCCACGCTCTACACGCTCTCATTGGATAACTCGGACGACCAGGGTTGTTGACGAACGCGCTGTGTCGCCGCGATCACGACAATGGCCCCACACCTGCGTCTACACACGTGCGTTAAACGCGCGTTCTTGCACTACTAGTTCAACAGCCCTGGTAACCATAGGGAAAGACTTGGCACGTAAATGACCGCTGCCAAGGCGAGTAGCAGGGCGCCATAGAACGGCCAGATGGTTTTCACCGTCTGCTCAATGGGGATTTTTCCTATGGCACAGCCAACAAACAGAACGGCTCCTACAGGCGGGGTAACAAGTCCAATACCAAGGTTCAAAAGAAGCATCGTTCCAAAGTGAACCGGGTCCATACCCAATTCAGCGGCCATGGGCAGAAAGATGGGGGTGGTGATGATAATCAATGGAGCCATGTCCATGAACGTCCCCAGTAGGAGCAAAACTATATTGATAAGCAGGAGCAGCAGGACCGGGTCTTCCGTGATACCACGCAACAGGTCTGCCAGGTGAGCCGGTGCCTGCAAGAGCGCCAGCAGCCACCCGAAGGCACCGGCGGCGCCGATCACAATCATGACCATTGCGGTCGTGCGCACGGAAGCGACAGTGGCATCGAAGAACTTCTGCCAAGTCAGGGAGCGGTAGACAAAAATCGCCACAAGAACGGTGTAGACGACCGCGATACCTGCGGACTCCGTTGGGGTGAACACGCCGGATAGCACACCCACGACGACAATGCCTGCCGAGAGAAGACCGGGAATCGCACCGGCGAAGGAGAGCGCGAACGCACGCCAACCAGGGAAGTGGCCGCGGGGATAGTTTCTTTTTCGCGCTACGAGGTAGGCCACGAACATCAGTAGAAGACCCGTGAGGACTCCGGGCAGCACGCCGGCCAGAAAAAGATCAGCCAGCGAAATACTGACTCCCGCCGCTGCCGCGTAGATGATCATGTTGTGGGAGGGCGGAATCAGCAGCCCGGTAATGGCCGAGGTTGCCGAAACGTTCACCACGTAGTCGGAGTCATACCCCTTTTCAAGCATCATCGGTCCCAAGGTTGAGCCGATAGCCGATACGCTTGCGATCGCCGAACCGGATACAGCGCCAAACATCATCGACGAACCGACGCCCACTTGCCCCAGGCCACCGCGCCGCTGACCCAGGGCCGCGTCAGCAACCCGAATCAGCCGTTCCGCAATGCCCGCACGATGCATGAGATCTCCAGCAAACACAAAGAACGGAATCGCCATCAACGCGAAGATATTCATACTGGCCGCCATTCGCTGAAATGCTACGACCAGTGGAATATCCAACACATGAAATGTCACCAGCGATGCGATACCCAGGGCAAAAGCCACCGGCAACCCAAGAAGGAGCAACAGCAGCAGCAGACCGATCAGCAAGCCTAGTTCCACAGTTTTCTCACTTCTTCTGAGCGGACCTGGGCGACAAACTGCTCAATAGCAAACCCCGCAATCAGCACCCCAGAAAGAGCGATAGGCACATAGGCGAAGCCCCGGGAAACGCCCAGCGTTGGAATCACGTGTTGCCAGGTTGCGAACGCCAGCTTCAACCCATACACGGCCATTGCAGCGCCAAAAACAGCGACCAGAAAAAGAGACAGGAGATGCACTACCCGCCGGGGCCCGGCCGGCAGGGAGTCGGCCAGTACTCCAATCCGAATGTGGAATCCCTCCCGGACGCCGGCCGCAGCGGCGATGAACACGTACCAGATCATCAAAAGTAGCGCCGCCTGCTCTGCCCAGACGGGGCTATCGTTCAACAGGTAGCGAGTAAAAACCTGCACTGCGATGATCACCGTCATCAGGAGTAGGCCGACACAGGCAATCCACTTCGAAAGCAAGCTGATGGCACGGCTGAGTTTTTCTCCGCTGCGTCTCATGCGCTCTGCCCCGCCGCCGGGCGCGTTGCCAGAATATCTTCCACAAGCACGCTCTTCTCGGGTGTCGAGACGAAACGATCCCAGACCGGGGCCATTCTCGAAGCGAACGCGTCCTGATCAATGTCATCGACAATAGCGACGCCGTGATCGAGGACCCGCTGTTTCGACTGGGCCACGCGCACATCCCACAACGAGCGCATAACCGGAACAGAGTCGGACGCGGCGGCCTGAAGATACTCCTGCTCTTCGGCGGTCATCTTCTCCCAGCTGCGCCGGGATGCCACAAGCACCTCGGGGGCCATTACGTGGCGGGTAAGGCTGTAATGCGTAGCCGCTTCGTAGTGTCGCGTGCTTTCATAGGACGGGTAGTTGTTCTCGGCTCCATCGACAACGCCCTGGATCAACGCCTGATACACCTCACCAAATGGGATGGGGGTGGGGCTGGCACCCAGCGCCTCCACCATGGCGACGTAAATATCGGAATTGGTAACACGAATCTTCATTCCCGCCATGTCATCAGGCGAGTGAATTGCCCGCACCGTGTTGTAGAACGATCGAGCACCGGAATCGTAGAAGCACATGCCCCGCAGTCCGTAGGGAAGCATTGCATCCAGCAGTCGCCGTCCAACCGCACCATCGAAAGTTGCTCGCGCGTGCGCGATCGATTTAAACAGAAAGGGCAGCGCGAGTACCGACATTTCAGGGATGATCGAGGTCAGGGGACCAAGGTTCACCCGTGTCAGATCCAAGCCACCAAAAACAGCGATTTCAAGCGTATCTTTTTCAGCCCCGAGCTGGCCTCCGGGGTAAACGCGAACCCGCATCTCTCCATCTGTTCTTTCACTTAGAATGCGATCGATGGCGTACAGACCCTGAGTAGTCGGGTAGTTTTCGGGCTGGGAGTCTGCAGCGAATAAAGGTCGGGCACCTTTTCGCTCAGCGCAGGCCGCAAGGAGAAGCGGTGCGAGCAGAAAACTCCGGCGGCGGATCATCGCCCCATCCATCCCCCGTCGACGGGTACGAGCGCACCATGCACGTAGTCAGCCGCACCCGATGCCAGAAAAACAGCAGTACCGCCGAGATCCTCCGGCTCCCCCCAACGTCCGGCGGGAATGCGCTCGAGAATCTGCCGGTTGCGCTGCTCATCCTGACGCAGGGCTGCCGTATTGTTCGTCGCGAAATACCCGGGGACGATAGCATTGACGTTAATACCCAGAGACGCCCACTCGTTGGCAAGCAATCGAGTCAAGCCCGCGAGACCGCTTTTACTGGCTGTGTAGGACGCGACCCGTATGCCTCCCTGCAAGGAAAGCAAGGACGCTACATTGATAATCTTTCCCTTGCGCCCGCCGGCTGCCATGGATCGTGCCGCAGCCTGGGCCAGGAAAAACGGGACCTTAAGGTTGGTCGCCATGACATCGTCCCAATCCGATTCAGAAAACTCGAGCGCATCTTCCCTACGTATGATTCCTGCGTTGTTAACGAGGATATCCACGGGGCCCAACGCCTGCTCTGATTCTGCAATGACCTCCTTCGCCACCGCAGCGTGGCTCAGATCAGCCATTACCACAGCGGCCTGCCCACCCAGTGCGCTTATCTTGCTCTCGGTTTCGCTTGGAGCGGATCGACCGACCAATACGACTCGCGCTCCGGCAGCAGCCAAAGCGACGGCTATCGCTTGACCGAGACCCGTATTAGCGCCGGTAACCACCGCTGTTCTGTCGCTCAGGTCAAATGACTGATTCATCAAACTCCCCTTGGTCGCGCTGTGATTTGCGTTGGTTTTCTTGCGCCGGGTTTTCCCGACTGGCCCGGATCAGGTCTTGCACGGGAACCTGTGCCTGGGCTCTGGGCTCATGCGTGCTTGGTTTCACTCGGCCTTCGCGTGGAGTCTCTTTCGACGAGCTCCGGTATCGTCTCGTTCTTGCCAGGTGAATCACGGTCATCGTCGTAGAACTTAAAGAGCCTCTCAGCGGCAAGGCGACCGATTTTTCGCGCAGGTGTCCGTGCTGTAGTGAGTCGCGGCCATACTCGTGTCGCCGTCTCAAAGTCATCGAAGCCAACAACTGACAAGGCCTCCGGCGGCGTGTGACCAGCAACATGCAATGCCTGGAGAATACCCGCGGCCATCTCATCGTTCGCGGCGAAGACCGCGGTCGGCTGTGGGTCCAGGTCGAGAAGCTCAGCCCCTATCGCAAGCCCGGTCTCAAACGTGTAATCGCCCCGCAACATATACCCGGATGGAACACTGAGGCCATATTCAGCAAGTCCCTCCTCAAACCCTGCGATACGTTCCGTGGAAGAGCGGAAACTTCGACGCCCAGTTACGCAAGCAATCCGTTTGTGGCCAAGCTTAGCCAGGTGCCGGGCAGCATCTCTGCCACCAATGCGGTCGTTGGTAACGATCATCCGGCTTTCCATATCCAGCGCGATCGAAGCGATTCGTATGTATGCGCAACCCAATCCACGCAACTCCTCTGCTAGCCGCTCATCTTCCGACACGGAGGGCGTGAGAATGACGCCATAGAGCTTCTGAACTTCAATGAACCGTTTCGCATCTTCGAGGAAGGTATCGCTCTTTCGATCACACGGATGAACGACGAGTTCGTAACCAGTCTGTCTGAGAACATCGAGGATCCCATGTTGGATATTCACTACATACTGAGGCGTCGGATTGTCGGTAATCAGCCCGACGAGAAAGGACCGTTTTGAGGCAAGCCCCCGCGCCTGCGGATCGGGGAGATAACCAATCTCTCGAATAAGCCCCTGGATCGCGTTGCGTGTCGCCGCATTGACCAACGGTGAGTCGTTGATGATTCGCGACACAGTTTTTTTTGAGACCCCCGCCAAATCCGCTACGTCCTGAATTGTTGGCTTACGGCCGCTCGTGTTGCTCTCAAGCCAACGCCTTGCAATCGCGGTAAAGTCCGCGGCTGCCTTTTTACTCGTGCGTCCCACCCTGTGCCCCGCAGAAACAAATGACGGAGTGAAGCCTACACCGCCGGCTGTCTTTCTGTGAATTGAACGTCGAAAGCCCCCAGACCCTCGAACTGAACGCTCGCGACGGACCCCACGTTCACATCGTGGATGCCACTTAATGCACCGCACGAAACCAGGGTGCCCGCAGGCAGGTGTATGCCGCGCGCAGCACACAATTCGATCAGAAACCTGACTGCAGCGAGTACCCCATCGTCAATCGCCACAACTACACGACCGACCGGGTCGTCATCGACCGTAACGTGGATGGTGATTCGTTCGGAGAACCGATCTTGCCAGTCGACAATTGCAGGACCGACGACCAGACCGGCATTGTTGCCAAAGTCAGAAACTATCGCGGCTGGCCCCAACCGGTTGATATCAGCCAGGGGGCTGCTGGCCGTCTCTGCGCCGATACTGAGCGATGCGATCATCTCTCTGACATCGACCGCTGTGACATCTACGTCCCCAGGGCCGATGGTCACTGCGGTCCGGACGATGAATTCAGCTTCAATAGCCGCAAACCCGCCGTCAAAAATCGACATTGAGATCGTTTCACCGTCCGCAACGGAGAACGTCGAAGTACTGAAAATCGGTCCAGATAAACGCTCAGCGTCGAACTGTCGCTGAAAGGCGCTCGGAACACCTCCCACTTTCCAGCCAGAGATCTCGTCGGGCCATGCTCTGATCGAGGTCGCCTGGATACGGTAGGCGTTGTTCAGACTTCGAGGAAGATCGCCAGGAAAGCTGCTAAGTGGCCGAGCGCAAAGACGCGCATCCACCAGTCGTTCCGAGATCGCATCGAGGTTCGTTGCCTCACTCTCAGCGTCTACGACGACACCGTCATTACCCAACATGTGCTGCATACCCCCATTAACTCTTCGGCTAACCGGATTCCCGGAACAAGGACTGCGCGGGGCCGGCGTTGCTTGGAAAAGGGGTCGGCGTCCTCGACTAGGTGAAGCGCGCCTACCCCCGTGCCGGATTAGTTGAAGCGGTAGGTTGCGCCGACCACGATGCGACGATCCGGAAGTCCGACGAAGCAGAGAGGGCCTGATTCGCTAACACAGCGCTGATCAATGCGCTCTTCCGTAAGATTAACGCCCTGGAGCAGGAAACTCAGGTTGTCATTGACGGCGTAGGACACATTTGCATTGAGCTGACCGCGATCAAGAGTGTTTACCGGGAAACTGAATGTGCTGCTGCCGCTCGTGTTGGCGCCGCCACCAAAATCCTGGGTTCGGAATCCTTCACGCCAGGTGTATCTCATGCGTGCCGACAGGCCGTACTTTTCGTAGAACAGCGTGAAGTTGTACGCATTTTCGGAGAAGTCCAGCAACCCCCGGGGCTGGCACACCTCGCCCAGGACCTGTAGCCCCCGACCGGAAGTACAGTCTTCGGCCGAACCGCCGCTGAATTCCTGGATCGTATAGTTGGCGATAACCCCGAAGCCGGAAGCCCAGCCCAATTGGTCCTCAAAGCCTGAAAGGTCGTATTGGAACGCCATCTCAATGCCATCAACCTTGGTGGTCTCCGGATCATTTCCGGGACGGGTAAAGTCCACACACAGCCCCACTGTATTGGGATCACCGAGGATATTCGGGATAACGGTGGGATTAAAAATACCGCCGCCCGGACAGCTCGGATCCGTCTCCCGGGCCAGCCCGCCCGGTGTGATGTCGCTGGGCACCAGAGCCGCACCCTCGAAGTCCTGTCCAAAGATATTGGTTCGTTCCTTGCGGTAGTACCCGATACTGGCAAGCGCCGCGTCGGCAAAGTACCACTCAACTGAAATATCAAAGGAATCGACTTCTTCCGGTTCAAGTCCCGGATTACCCAACGCAACTGCAGTGTTTTCCTGGTTGTCAAAAGTGAAAGCCGTGTTCAGATCATTGAAGTCGGGTCGACGTATATCGGAGCCGTACCCCATTCGAAGCAGGACACCGTCATACACTTCGGCAGCCAGGTTGATTCGGGGCAGGATGAAGTCGTAGGTGCCCTTGGTCGACTGGAGCTCCCGGTTACCACTTGCATCCTCAGGTCCAAACGCTACCGAATCGACATCAGTCTCCACGTACCGAAAACCGATATTGCCCCGGAAAATTCCGATCTCGAAATTTGCCTGGGCATACAGCGCCGTGGTTTCTTCCGAGACATCGTAAAACTGATTCTGATCAGATTGGAGATCGAGAATATCCGGACTTTCCGGATCGTGCTCAATTACTGCATTCTGCAGAATATCGATAACGCTTTCCGGGTTGGAAAAAGCTCGGTCCGGGTCAACCAGCAGAAAGTCGCTTATAAACAGCGAACGGCTGTCGGCATCGCCGTAGTTGTCGGGACCCCGAACCAGGAGTTCTTCAAACAACAGGCCGTTCGGACTGTCGACCATCCGGCTGAAGCCGCCAATGCGATCCTGAACGTTGTTGAACACACTTGAGGAGTCGTTGTAGCGAAGGCCCACGTCGATAGACCTAATCGCGTTCCAGTCGAGGTTGTAGGTGAAATCGAAGCGGAACGCGTTCTCTTCGTTGTCGGTACTGTTCCGCCCCACAATCACTTGATCAAGGACGACATTCGCTGGGTTTACAAGATCAGCTGCGGAGGGTGCAAATGGAGAATCAAAGTTGATACCCCAGGAGAGCGTGCCACCAGACAAGTCGTAGATAAACGGCACACAGTTATCGTTGCTCGTACCATCGAGTGGACAGTTCGGATTTATGAAGTTGAGTGTTGTGCTCAGATTGGGATTTGTCGTGTCGCTGGTAGTCGCTGCAATTTCCGCCCGGGCGGACCAGCGATCATCGTTCCACTCGGCACCCAGAGACAGCACTCGGCTGTCTGTCACACGCGAGCCGGTATCGCTCGAAAAACGGAGATTGGGGTCGTCATCGTCGAGTTCGAGGTCTGGCTCAATCGTGCCACGTAAGGCTGCGGGGAAAACGCCCGGGCCTACACCGAAATCTACTGTTTCAAATGCCGTGGGAATACTCACGTTCCGAAACGCACTCACGCCAGACGCCTGCAGGCGGTAGCTATCCTGGCTGCGCTCCTGGTCATTGATGATGGCGTCAAAATTGAATTTCAGGCGCTCGTTGGGAGCCCACTCGAATGTAGCCGCGAGATTGGTCGTCTCGTAGTCGAAGTTCTCCTGCTCCTGAACGAGAAACTGTATCCCCAAAAACTCTGCAGGATCGGCACCGGGCGGCGATGAGCGATTGTCGCGATCAGTTCGAGGTCGGAAGGAGACAGACTCCTGCTCCGTGTAGCTGCCAGAGATAACAAAACCGAACTCACCCGCGTCGGTCTGCCAGGTGTTGCCATAGGCACCTGAGAATCTGGGCTGCCAGCTCTCGGTACTCAGGCTGCTGTCTTCAAACTGAACCTGCAGCGCTGCGAGCTGTTCGGACAGATCCAGCGGGCGGATCGTTTTCAGATTGACAGTGCCGCCAACCGATCCCTCGATGGTCTTGGCTTCGGGCGACTTGATGACTTCGACGGCGGAAATAATGGCCGGGTTCACATCTTCGAAATCGATGCCACTTCTTCCCGCTCCCGATCCGACTGTTGCCACGCCGTTAAACAACACTCGGTTGGCATTCGTACCGCGGATCTGGACTCCAGTGCCCACTCCTGCGGTCCGGGTGATCTGAACGCCAGTTATATTCTCAAGCACCTCAGCGAGATTTTGATCGGGAAGCTTACCGATATCCTCGGCGATGATGACTTCCACAAGGCTGTCGGCGTTGCGCTTCTGGTCCAGGGCTCCTGCAAGCGAGCCTCGGATGCCCTTCACGATAACTTCTTCAGTAATCAGGTTGTCAGCAGTAGCGGTACTTTGCTGAGCCCATACCGCAGGCGTAGATGCGATAGCCGCAATGGCGATCGCCAACTTAGTTCGCTGTCGATTAGGTGTCACTGTGATTTCCCCCTTCGGAAGAATTATTTTTATTCACTGAGGTTTTGGGTGTTGCTGAGCGGAGAATACGAAAAATGTCACCGGTGTCAATCACTCTTTTAGATTCATGGTATTTCACCTCAACGTAATTCACTTGCTCCTATTGTGCATGCGCGATATCTTTTGCAGTGATCAAGCGAGCAGGAAAAAGTAGTGAATAAGAAGTTTATCTTGCTGATTTTATTATCTATTTCAGTCCTGGCAGTCGAGCCAAGCGCCACCCAAGAGTTAAGCGCAGGCGGGGAAGGAGCACCAGGGAGGGACGACTTCCGAAAAATGTCTCTAGAGACATTAATGGAAGGACACTATCTGCCGGACTTTTCTTTTGCCGGTTACCGAAACGGTTTGGCACCACTTCCAGAAACAACCGGGACAGTCATCAGCGTACGTGATTTTGGCGCCACGGCCAGTGACAGCATTGATGACACGAAGGCGGTTCAGGCGGCCATAAAAGCCGCCAATGAGACTCCTGGGCGAGTCACTATTCGTTTCGATAAGGGACGCTACCGCATATCAGGGATACTAAAAGTCGAGCGTTCCGACATCTCGCTCCAGGGCATGGGCTCAGGCCTGGATGGCACCACGCTCCACTTTCCGAGACCTCTCAATCACATCGACCAATCAACCTCGCTCGATGAGCTTCGCGAGTACATCAGGACACTGAACAAGCGCCAGGTCGAACGCGACAAGAACATAAACGAATTCTTCTCCGAGTATTCCTGGAGCGGTGGATTTATCTGGATACAAAAACCGGGGACACGTCCTGCGGCCTATCTGGAGGACCGGGATCCAGAACCCGAGAGACTGACAGACATTGTCCGAGGTCAGCGCGGCGGGGCGTCCATCGAGGTCGCTGATCCGACATCGATCAAGCGGGGCGACATCATTCAGATCCAGTGGATCAACAGCGACGGCCCCGAAGCAGGAATACTTAGGTCGCTTTACAGGGATCACTATCAGCTAGCGGGCGCACACCATTGGAGTTTTCCTAAGCGCCCGCTAGTCAGACAGACGGCGCGAGTTCTGCGTGTTGAGGGAAACACGGTGACGCTGTCGGACGTTCTTCTTCACAACATCGATACCGGTATACCCGCGCAACTGGCTCCCTGGGACGGGCTGGTGAACGTCGGGGTCGAAGACCTGCATATCGAATTTCCCCCGGCGCCCCACTTCGGTCATCACCTGGAACAGGGATACAACGGGATCTATTTTACGAGTGCTTTCGACTCCTGGGTCCGCGATGTCCGCATTACCAATGCAGACAACGGAATTCTCAGCTATAGCAGCGCCAACCTCACATATGCCAACGTCGTCACCGATGGAAGGCGACTGGCTCACTACGCGGTACACCTTGGCAATGTGCACAACGTGCTGGTCGAGGACGTGCGTGTAATGAACCCGGTTCGCCACTCGCTTACGTTCAATACACAAGCCACAAAGTGCGTGTACAAGAATGCCGAGGTCTTTATCACGCCAACGCTTGATCAGCATGCGGGCTCTAACCACCAGAACCTCTACGATCAAGTGACGCTCCACGTCCCGGCCCGACGGTCAGAAGAAGGTCCTGTGGCTCCCGTTTACGATGGGAGCGGTGCCGGGTATTGGCAACCCGGACACGGCGCCTACAACACCAGCTGGAACCTTAAAATTCTGATCACTGGCGGTGCTTACCCTGACGAAACCGTCACGATCCAAGGGCTTGACGAAGGCCCAGCGGCACGAAATATCGGGCTGCACGGAAACCGTTCGTTTGAGTTGGATTATCGGCCTGCACCGTTCGTAAGGATGCTGAATGAGGAAGTCCAGTTTGCACGCTCCCTCTACGACTACCAGCTAAGTCAGAGATTACTCAACACGTCCCGCCCGAACTGACGGCGCAAGAATTTTAGTGACAACAGACTTACTGAGGGAACGCTCATGAAGATTGCATTGATCATGGAAAACAGCCAGGCAGCAAAAAGCGACATCGTCCACACAGCTCTTAAGAATGTGGCGGAACCGCTTGGTCACGAGGTGCATCACTACGGTATGTACAGTCCCGAAGACCCGGCGAGCCTGACCTACGTGATGAATGGCCTGCTCACGGGCATCCTTTTGAATTCCAGGGCCGCCGATTTTGTCGTCACCGGCTGCGGTACCGGAGTTGGCTCAATGCTCGCCTGTAATTCCATGCCCGGCGTGTTTTGTGGCCTGGTTATAGACCCCACGGATGCGTTCTTGTTTGGCCAGATAAACGACGGGAACGCGATGTCCATGCCCTACGCAAAGGGTTTCGGTTGGGCCGCTGAACTTAACCTTGAAGACTGCTACCGCAAACTCCTCGAACACGAAGGGGGGGCGGGCTACCCAAAAGAGCGTGCTGCAATTATGGCTAAAAACCGGGGAATTCTCGCCAACCTGAAAAGAGCCAGCTGTCGGGATATGTTGAGCGTGCTTAAGAGCGTTGATCAGGACCTGTTGCGGGCGAGCATTGCGGGGGAGCGCTTTTCTGAGCTTTTTTACGCAAACTCGCAAGACGATGAGATAGCAGCGTATCTGCAAGCTATGGCTTAGATCTGAATTTTGCCGGAAGAAAAGATGTCCGATCAGTCTAATCGTGCCGCCAGCGCATCGATCTGGTCAGCGAGCAGATTTTCGAGGCGAGCGTTGCCCGGGATCGTACCTACGTTAGTGGACCAGATGTCCCGCGCACGGCGAAGCTGCTCCTTCCCGGCCTCGATATCTTCCAGAGCAAGCATCTGCCATCCGACCTTCAACGCAAAAATTGCCTGCCCGACGCTATCGCTCGCCCAGAGCGCATCGGCAGCTTTCAGCGCCTTGTCGAGATGCGAACGTGATGACCGGTGCTGCCCGAGCTTCCGCTTGCCTTCCGCTATGTAGAGCTGATCCCAGGGTGCAAAGACGGCATGGGGATGACGTTCCACATGGAGCTTTGCCTCGTCAACAAGCTCGGCAAGCAGCCTGGCGTCAGGGCTATTCAGAAACGCGGCCCGGGTTGCACTCGCACTGAAGAACCAGGTTTTGAACTCCGACTCAAGCTCCTGCAATAGTGCTAACGACCTGCCGTAGTCCGCACCGGCAAACGCGAGGAGAGGTTCAACGGTCGCCACTCGGCGAGACGGCACGCCGGACGTTGCGAGGTAGTTTTCCCAGGCCAGGAGCTGCTCGCGGGCAGCTTCCAGATCTCCAAGCAACAGTAGGGTCTCAACGTTGCGACTGTACAGAGCATCGGTCCACCGAAATTCAGTTGTGGCAAGCTCCCTGAGGATGCGCCGCGCCCCTGCATCCGCTCGCCACCAATGCCCGTCGGCCAATTCGATTGTCGTCATGGCTACGCGCGTTGAGAGAATCTGAGGATGCTCATCTCGCAACAGGGAAGTTCTGAGATCAAGAGCAATCCGGCTGTGTGTTCTGGCGGGACCGATCCTGCCGAGTTCACGATAGACAACACTCAGATTGTGATGTGCCTCCGCCACGAGAGGATGCTCGTCTCCGTGAAAGTCCCGCTGCACGCTCAGGATTTCACGGCAGATCTCTGCCGCTTCGGCATAGCGGTACTCTCGCCGTAACACGGCTCCCTGATCCATCCGAGTTCCAGTCCAGGGAACCAGGTACTCCTCTCCCAGGGCCAGGTACATCTGTGCAGCGCGTTGCAGAAGTCGCTCGGCTTTATCCTTCTCATCGTTCATCAAAGCGACAAACCCAAGTTCCCGCAAACTATCCGCTATGGTCGGATGCGGTTCATCGAGGAGCGACTCGCGCAGCGCCAAAGACTCGGAATGCAGCCGCGCTGCCTGTCTGGTTTTCCCGGTCTCGAGAGCGATATAGGCACGATCAAACAGCGCCTGGGCATGTGCCAGCGGGGCCGACTGCAGGAAGCTGTCGTGCCGGTTCAGAATCTCAGCGTGTATCTCGAGGGCTTCGTTGTAGATACCCAGTTGGCGGAGCATGCGGCCAATTGCGCCCATAACCTGGACCTCAACGGCAGGATCGTCTCCGAACTCACGTCGGGCGCGGTCTCGAGCTGCGCTTAGCAGTGCTACTGCGTCCAGATCGCCCCGGGTCTTGGCAGGATCAACATCAGAAAAGACCCCCACCATAAACGACGCCACCCGGTTTGCGCGCGCTTCCTGCGCTGCAAGTGCCTCCGCAGCCCGTTTGTACTCGCTCAGATACGCTAACGACATGACAGTAATGGCGAGCGTGGCGACTCCCAGGATGGCGAACTCCCTCCGGTGACGTCCTACAAACTTCAGAGCTCGATAAGGAATACCCGCGCTGAGCGCGTTGACCGGTCGATTATCAAGAAACGCCTGGAGATCCTGAGCGAAATCGTGGACCGCGGCGTACCTCGCTGACGGCTCCACCGCCAGGGCCCGGGCGAGGATTGCGCTCAGTTCAGCGCAGCGTCGCTTCCCGAGCGCCGGAACGGACAGTGATTTGAAACGAGCGTTCTGTAGAAGCGCGAGTTGCTCCCTGGGACTCGCGGCTACGCTGGTCGAATCACCGGCAAGCAACTCGCGTAGCAGTGTCGCGAGGCTGAACTGATCGGAGCGGTCGGTGATCTCAGCCTTGTCCATCCCGGTCGGCGGTGCTTCAGGGCAGGGGAGATCATCTCCTGCCGCAAGGACAAGCTGCTCCGGACTTGCGTAGGCCAGCGTGAGCCCCTGAACCGGCAGCGAGTCTTCAATTGAACCGAGTCTGGCGATACCGAAATCCAGCAGCCGCGGTACGCCGTCAGCACTCACCAGGATGTTTCCGGGCTTAAGATCCTGATGTACTACGAGACCCCGATGAACATGCTCCACCGCATTGCAGACCAGGAGAAAAAGACTGATGCGGTCCTGAACGGAGAGGTTCCTGTCTCGGCAATAGCTGACAATATCGACACCGTCCACGTACTCCATGACCAGATACGGTTGACCCTGCTCAGAGAAGCCGTGATCGATGAATCGTGCGAGATAGGGGTGCTCAAGACGCGCAAGAATCGCCTGCTCCGCAAGAAAGCGTGCCCGGGCAGCTTCGGATACCAACGAGGCGCGCAAGACTTTTATCGCTACCGTTTGCTCGATATCACCCTGAGCACGCCGAGCCTTGTAGACCTCGCCCATGCCTCCTTGTCCGAGGCTTTCCAAAACGGTGTAAGGGCCCAGTGACTTACCGACCATCGACCGCTGGGCAAGCAGCTCCGTCGTACCAGCATCCATAAGCTGAACGATCGAGTGATCGTCCAGGTCCGCAGCCTGCAGCAGCTTCGCCAGCTCGCGGGCAACCTCAGGAGCGGTACTCTCAAGTTCCGCGAGCCGTACGCGACGTTCGGCTGGCTCCAGCGCCACCAGCTCGTGAAACTTGGTCTCTATTTGCTGCCAGGCAGTGGTCATGGTTCTCTGCGGCGCCGATCCAGATGGCCTGAACGATTGCTCCTGATGAACTTCCGACAGACTTCGCTCGGATCAAAAGTCAGCCGCCTTTTCTGGGTTAAGCGCTGTTTCGCAAGCGGCAACCCCACAACTCGCTTACCGTGCTCAGGAGCCATCAATGACGTCAAACAGTGCATCAGTTTCCGGCGTCGGAACGCAGCTGGTGCTGCAGCCATGCTTTGGCAAAGCGCATGTCCCGATCCACCGTAGACAGACCTATACCGAGCGTCTCCGCAAGCTCCTCGTAAGTCAGGCCGCCAAAATAGTGAAGCTCCAGCGCCTGCGCTTTACGCTCATCAAGCTCACCGAGCCGGGTCAGCGCCTCATCCAACTCCAGCATGGCTTCCTCCGAGTAACCGACGAGTTCCTCTGCCAGCGTCAGTACCGGTGCATCTCCCCCTCGCTTCCCGCGAAGTCTAGCCCTTGCATGATCGATGAGTACGCGACGCATTATCCGCGAACTGATCGCAAAAAAATGCCTGCGGTCCCGCCAATCAATGTCTGTACCCATCAGGCGGATAATGGCCTCGTTCATAACATCGGACGCCGTCATAGTGGCGAAACGGCGCTCACCGCGAACGCGAGCAGAGGAAATCGACTTCAGCTCATCGAGTACCAGCGGGAGCAGCTGCTCGAAGGCGAGATCATCGCCTCCCTTCCATTCCTGCAGCAGGAGCGTGAGCTGATCTGAGTGCTCTGAGGTCATCGGACGGAGCATGTCGACCGGCAAAGAACACGTCAACATCGACGTTCGCTAGATTGAATTAGGAGTTCAGAGATTATTGCTGTCACCAGAACGGGAAACCGGCAAATAATCAAAACTTTTTGGGGGTGAAGAACGAGAATCCGCGCACTAAAGGTTAAGCGCAAAAACCTTTGCGACTTGATACTCGAACAAAAGTAGTGGGATTCGATGACCCAAGCTACAACCCAAAACCGCGAAACGGAGCCTGATGCGGCACGGACGTCCCAGTCGTCTAAACACACGTCTCACGTGTTGGAGGCCATGCGAGCTGTCTCTGCATGCTGGATACTGCTGGCTTCGTTGCCTGGTTTGTTCCTGCCGCTCACGAGTCACGCAGCGGCACCGACAGCGGTAGACGTTTTTGTCGCCACACCGAAGAGTCTCCCCGGCAATCCAAAAACGGCGCTGGTGATACTCGAGGGCTCAGACACCGATACTCTGGTCGGTGAGCTCAGCTATCGCATCGTCTCCCCCCCCAGCCATGGCAGCCTTACGGACCCGGAGAACGGGGGCGTGAGCGTCAGCGCCGGCGCGCTCCGCGGCAGGCGCGTGAGCTATCGACCCGACGATAATTTTTCCGGCACCGATTCCTTCACCTATCGGGTCAACGACGGCAGTGCCAACAGCGCGACACGCACGGCTTTCGTCACGGTGTTTGAGGAGTTTCGAGATAACGCCAGCCAAATCGGGCTTGATATAGATGGAAGCAGGTCAGAGGCCAAGGTCGGGGTAGCCTCGGCCTTGTCCAGCGACGGAACAACTCTGGCTGTAGGCTCCTCATCCTGCGGCCTCTTTAGCCGGGGGTGTGTGTCGATCTTCCGCTGGAACGAAAGCTACTGGGAACAGCAGGGGGACAACATTGTCGCGACGCAGCAAGATGACGGCACTGGCTCGGCGATAGCTCTCTCCAGCGATGGTCAGACAGTAGCCGTCGGGGCACCGTTTAATACTGGTGCGGGTCGTATACGCGTGTTCCGGTGGGCAGGTACAGAGTGGTTTCAGCTGGGAAATACGATTCCCGCCGAAACCGGTGGTGATGACGCAGGGCGGTCGGTCGCGCTGTCCAGCGACGGTCAGACAATAGCCATCGGTGCACCCAGAAACCAGGGAGGCAGTGATCTAGGACGGAGAGGTCACGCGCGCGTTTATCGTCTGAACGGTTCAACCTGGGAGCAATTGGGCGGCGACATCGATGGCGAAATTGATTTAGAACGAGCTGGTGATGCTGTCGACCTGTCCAGCGATGGTCAGGTCCTGGCGGTTGGAGCCCCCTATCAAGACGACCTCGATCGTCTGCCGGGCCGCACTCGCCTCTATCGATGGACAGGTCTCTTTTGGGAAAAGCTCGGTACCGACATCGTCGGAGAAGCAGGCGACGACTTGTTTGGTGCGTCCGTTTCTCTCGCGAGCGATGGTGAGACCGTGGCGATTGGAGCGCCTCGCAACGACGACAACGGCGCTGATTCAGGCCATGTTCGTGTCTATCGCTGGAACGGCGTCGATTGGACGCAACAGGGCAGAGACATCGATGGAGAGTCCAGTCTTGACCGTTCGGGAACGAGCGTAGCTCTTTCAGCTGATGGGCAAATCGTCGCTATTGGAGCCCCTACAAACAATGGGCCAGGAGGGTTTGAGGATAACCGGGGACACGTCCGCGTTTACTGGTGGTTTGAGGGCAACTGGAATCAAGTGGGTACCGATATCGACGGTGAAGCGGCCATAGATACTTCGGGTCGATCGGTCGCACTGTCCAGCGATGGTCAAACAGTGGCCATAGGAGCGTTAGGTAACGATGGCGGCGGCTCTTTTGCAGGACATGTCCGCGTATTCAGCCTATCCAGAGTCAATCAGCCGCCGACGGCCGAGGACGTACACGCAGCGGTAGCACGAAACATTTCCGGTATATCGCGCTCAGTTCAGGTGATCCTTGAGGGCGCAGACGCAGACAACGATCAGCTCAATTACCGGATCGTTCGCCTTCCCCAGAACGGCCAGCTTATCGATCCGGACACCAAGAATCTAATCACAAATCCAGGATTGATCTCAGGACGATATGTAGGGTTCTCTCCTGCTTTGGACTTCATGGGCCAGACAAGCTTTGACTATCAGGTCAGTGATGAGCAGGCCAGCAGTCCCATTCGCACCGCGTTTGTGACCGTATATCGAACCACACGTAACAGTGCCGATCTGATCGATCAGGGCATTGACGGGGAGGCCGCCGGCGACTTGTCGGGCTATGCGGTAGAGCTATCCAGTGACGGCAAGGTCCTGGCCGTCAGTGCGCGTACCAATGACGGCGGTGGAACCAATAGCGGGCATGTTCGCGTTTACGAGCGCTCGGGAAACAGTTGGGTCCAGCGCGGTGAGGATATCGACGGCAAAACCGCCGGAGATGAAGCCGGTCGCTCACTCGCCCTATCAGCTGACGGGCGCATTCTTGCCGTTGGCGCACCTCTAAAAGATGTGGCCGATAGAGCAGAAGCGGGACAGGTACAGGCATACTTGTGGGATGGTAGCGCCTGGATACGTCGTGGCGAGAGCATTAACGGTGTGTTTGCCGGCGACCGGGTCGGCGACCTCAACGGCCTCGCGATGTCCAGCGATGGCAATACGCTGGCGGTAGCAACCGGCTCGAGCGACGCCAACGGCACCGATGCAGGACACGTGCGCATCTTCCGCTGGAGCGGTTCAGGCTGGGGGCAGATCGGTACGGACATCAATGGCGAGACGGCAGGTGACCGCCTCGGTTCCTCCGTTGCCCTATCAAGTGACGGAAATGTACTCGCCGTAGGAATTCGCGATCGAAATTCCGTGGGTACGTTCGCCGGTCAGGTGCGTGTGTTTGCCTGGACCGGCGCCACGTGGGTCCAGCGCGGCGCAGCGTTGGACGGAGAGGCGAGTCTTGATGCTTTCGGTCAGTCCGTTGCGCTGTCCAGTGATGGTGAGGTACTGGCGGCGGGCTCCCAATTGAATGATGGCAACGGTGGAGAGGCAGGTCACGTCCGTGTATACAGCTGGGACGGCAGCAACTATGTGCAGTTCGGGGGTGACTTAGATGGTGAAGCGGCGGGCGACCGCTCAAGTCTTGCACTGGATTTATCCGCCAATGGTCAGGTCCTTGCGGTAGGCGCGCGACGCAACAGCCCGTTTATCGGTGGCGAAACACGAAACAGCGCCGGCCACACTCGCATCTACTCCTGGAACGGTACGAGGTGGAGTCTCATAGGCAATGACATCAACGGCCAGGTCGCCGGTGACAACAGCGGCTGGGCCGTAAGCCTCAGCTCCGATGGCTGGACGCTGGCAACCAGCGACGTTCAGCATGATGGTACGGGGGTCAACGCCGGCCGGGTGCGCGTATTCAACCTCGTCGCTTTCTCCCCCCAGATCATCACAACACCGCCGACCACCGTCGGCAATACAGCCAATTTCAGCTTCCAAATGCAGGCTGAAGACCTCGATCCCGGTGATACGGCGACCTGGAGCCTCGCGAACAATCCCGCGTGGCTTTCGATCAATGCGGACACGGGATTGCTTTCGGGAACACCCGACAATGACGATGCCGGTATCAGTACCGGCATAGTGGTTAGAGTTCGCGATAAGGACTTCTTGGATGACTTCCTGAATTTCAGCCTGACGGTGCCGGACAGCGATGGCGATGGGATCATTGATGGCCGCGACAGTTGCGACAGCACACCCGGGAGCGAGATAGGAGTGATCGATAGCAACGGTTGCGGACCTTCAGAGCGAGATTCGGACAGTGACGGGGTAAACGACAGTCTAGATGCGTTCCCGGACGACCCGAACGAGCAATTCGACTCCGACGGGGACGGCTTTGGCGATAACGAGGAAGCAGATGCCGGCACAGATCCCAATGACCCGGGCGATATACCGATCGTACCAGGTCTGCCTGCCTGGTTGATCTATGAGGCAACTAAGTAGCCTGTTCGCGCTTTAGGAAAGAAACGTAGGCTGGAACGAACAACGCCCCACCCGTATCCGGATGAGGCGCTGGTATTCGAAGCCTGGCGATGACCTACTCTCACATGGGGAAGCCCCACACTACCATCGGCGATGCACCGTTTCACTGCTGAGTTCGG
>JBCCPL010000011.1:0-132781 GCA_039111155.1 Pseudomonadota bacterium
TCCAAATCCGCTTCCTATGATCAGTGCGTGCGGGGCTCCTCCGAGCCGCTTTGAAGCGCCCGATAGACCAACGTTCGAAGCAATACTGTTCATAAACGTTTACGCAACCTGTGTCTGATTTTATTTACAGAATAGCAGCGCTATAGCGTATAGCCCAGCGTCAAACTCTTGTTGGTCGCTGATCACTGAGTTCGAGCGATGCTGTGTGCGGTTGCTCTTTCCATCGTTGACGGTGCGAAGCTGGTCACTGGCGGTGAGTCAGCCTGGGTGAAGATTTGTCGACTCGTTAGAGACAGAGAAAGACGGCATCTATCTGTCGTCAATTCCAACCGTTTTACAGAACGGGTTTAAAGCCTGTGCAAAGCCCTCTCAAGGCCTTAGAACCGCTTCAGTGACTTGCGGATATAAACTCTGCACTCCTTACTCGCTGGACTCGCTGGCAATAACTTCCCATCGTCTACCAAATTTTTTGTAGCGAACCCCACCGTACTCGAACTGTTTTTTGCGAGTCCCTGCGACCGCGACGGCGCCAGCGGGCAATCGGTCCACCCGCAAACCCAGCGGTGCTGGAGTGACAATGAACTCATTCCCGAATTCGGTGTAGAAGGTGCCGTTGACGAAATAGTACGGGGTGCTGTTGAAGCGAATCGTGGCATACCCTGGAGGCAAAGTTTTGATCGCCTGCCCACTGTATACAACGCCTCGTGGAGGTGGCATTGGCCGCGGAGGAGGAGGCAATTGCGCGCTCAAAACTGCGCTGAGCGTGCACAAAACAAACACGACTACTAGGTACTTCATGTGGGAAAGCCCCGACACAACTCCTGAGTTAGCACTTTAAAGCGTAGCCAAAAAACTCCGTATTGAAAGACGCATATGTGCACACCCATGTGCGAAAAATAGGTTGAAGGCTGCAATTACTTAGCGCTCACACAGCGTAAACTGCCTACTATCTCGTCACCGACCCAGGTGCCTCTCTTCTCGAAGTTTAAAAATGACTTCACGCATCGTAGGTATTGATGCGCGGATCGATTTCAGCCATGACGTTTTTGAAGATAGCCGTGAGACCCAGGGACGTATCAGTCCATGCAACGCCAAGCAAATATTGAATGTTCGCTACGCTGCAACGGTACCGTACAACGATTTTGGAGGGTCTTTTTTTGACGTCGAGCTATGGGAACCATCGCCCAGTAGGCGATCAGTGAAGGCTGGCTGGTAACTCAGTGAACCCCTGCAGGATGTTATTCATGAGCGGCGTGGGGCTCCCGACTTGTATCCTTTCGACCTGGTGAATCAGGGCCATTAAGAGGCTCTCCATTTCCAATCGAGCTAACTGCATGCCTGCGCAGGTGTGCATGCCGAACCCCCAGCCCATTTGGTCACGGGGATTGCGATCAATCTGGAAGCTATCGGGTTGCTCATAGTGTTGTTCATCCCAGTTGCCACTTGCATAGAGCACGGCAACGCGTGAGCTAGCCGGAATCACAAAACCTTCAAGTTCGAAATCAGCGTTTGCGTACCGAGTAAAGCAGCGAATAGGTGAGGCAAGGCGTACTGCCTCGGTCACCGTGCTTCCGACTAACTTTGGGTTATCTCTCAGTCGCACAAGCGCGTTCGGGTGCGTGCCCAGCAGCCAAAGCAGGTGCGCTGTCGCCAGAATTGTTGTATCAAGGCTCGGCGCCACATAATCCATGATCATCATGGATGCTTCTGAACCGCTTAGCTCTCCTTCTTCTTTGGCCCGCAATACCCGATATGCCCACCCGTCTTCTACTACGGTTTCCGGGGTGAGCTGGTGTACGTACTCAACCGCTGAAAGCGCTACTGGTAGCGCCTGCTCGCACCGTTCATTCAACGGCCCAAGCGCGTTAAAGGTTGCCGCCGCCCACTCGAGCATTCGGTCCTTTCCTTGATCCGACAAACCCACAAGCTCGGCTACGATTGTCAAGGGCAAGTGCGTGGCGAAATCCGCAACGCCGCAAAAACGATCGCGGCGGAGTAACGACGCGACCAATTCATGGGCGCTTGCTTCGATGTCTGCTTTGATTGTTTGAAGCGGTTCTCGCAACAGAGGACGCTGAAGAATTCCGCGTCGGTGGAGATGAGTGTCGCCGTCACTCGTCAACGTTGTGTCTTTCGGTGCCGCGTTAATTATGTCGTTAGCGGCCACACCCTCCCCGTTAACCAGGATGCTATCGGCTCTCAAAGCGATTCGTAGCGCGTCGAACTGCGTGACAGCGTAACCGTCACTAGCGGGCAGATGTACGACCGGGCCGAGTTGCCTTAGTTCACGGTAGACCTCTCGCGTATGCGTCAAGGTATGGTCACTGTATAGGTCGACGTCACTTGAAGGTATATGTTTCACGGTTCGTCTCCTTCATGGTTATCGGGCCAGCCCTAGATACTGCGCTCACCTGCAAGCCTATATCCCCGATGCCATTTGGCCCTGTCGCCGTAGAATCGACGCCGCTTCGGGAGACTGATGACGTTGTTACAGGAATTAGGCTTCGTCACTTATGAAGACTTCTCTGCTGCTTCCTGTTGGCCCTGCTCTTGTTGGCTGTGTTTTCCTACATCCCAAGATACTTTTTTGAGTTCATCACTGGCAAAGCGTAGCGGTTGGTCCTCAAGCAGGGTGGCAAAGGTATCGTTCCACCGATTGAGGAAACCCATGTAGGCGATTGCCGCAACGATGTCGATAATCTGCTCGTCGCTGTAGTGCTCTTTCAAGCTGCTGAAGTGTTGCGCCGTCGTTTCGTTAGGCGTGCGTCCTGCTGCAAACGCCAGAGCCAGGGCGGCTCGTTCCGCAGCGCTGTAAAACTCGCTGTTCTCATAATCAAGAATGTCATCAATTTTCTCAGGGCTAACACCCCTGCGCGCCGACAGCATGGCGCTGTGGGCCTGGCAGTAGCGACACCCCGCGGAGAGACTGACCGCCGTAAATATCAGCACTCTCAGGTCACTAGAAATAGGTTTCGCTGAGGGGTTGCGCCGGGTGCGCCAGCGATACCGCAGACCAGCAAACAACGCCTTAAGAGGATGTGGTCGTGCCGAAGCTTCACCGCGGAAGACGGCGGCGGAGAGCACGCCAAAGCCCTCCATAAGTTCCATATTTCGCGCCATAATAAACATGGAATTGGGAACAAAGCCGCCCATGGTTTGCTCAATCACCTTGAGTACCGGCTCCAACTCCCGTATGTCGTGGCGTGTCAGCCCATTCAATCGCTGCGTCACAGCCCGTACCTAGCTGCCACTCTGAGCGCCGTGCCGTCGACGGCCTCGGAGAAAAAGGTCTGACAGCTGCAACCAGCGCCGTACCCTGGAATTGCGTCCAAAGGCTTTTTAAGACCGCATCCAGAGACTAACGCCACCATTCGGCTTTGCACCTATGCTGCTCCGGTTTCAGCGAAGAAGGCTCTTATCGCTGAGTTTATTGCGCGAGGATTCTCGAGGTGGCTGAAGTGATTACCCTCCACAAACGCCACTCGCAGATCGTCAGCGAATTCGTGGGATCGCGCGTATTCCTCCGGGTGCTGCCCGGCATCATATTTTCCCTGCAGAATGAGCGTGGGCATGGTCAAGGCCTTGAAGAGTCCAGCTTGGCGTTCCTGCATCTCGATATCAAAATTGGTGGTTTGGAAGTACCGGCTTACGGCTTCGGCCACACCTTCAAACTTAAACTCGTAGTCCAGACGCTTCAGGGTCGACTGGCTTAGGTTCGACACCATGACTTTGTTGTAGATGGTGTTCATCAGGTTCTTGCTTTGAAAGTTGCCAACGCCCACTCGCGTGGCAAACATGGCGTGCGGTGGCTTGGGCTCTCCGTGGGGTTCGTTAAAGGACTGCTGCATGCGTACATATCGGATAATTCGACCCTGAAGCGACTCAACGGCTGCCATGTGGTCAGCAATAATGGCGCCCCGGTCGTGCGCGACAATACTGAAACGATCGACACCGAGCTGGTCCAAGAGGTTGGCGGTTTCCCTGGCCATGGAACTAGTGCGGTAGTCCAGCTCTAGTCGTTTATCACTCTGCCCATACCCTTTACAGTCCAAGGCGATCACATAGTGGTCTTTTGCTAGCTCTGCAATTTGGTGGTGAAACGCCCACCAGGATTCCGGCAGACCGTGCAACATCAGAACTGCAGGATCGGCCGGATCGCCGGCGGTCACGAAGTGCCAGGTAATGTCGTCGGATACCGCATACCAGTGAATGCACTCAGTGCCATCATCCAGGGTTTCGATTTCGCCATGCTGGTTCGCAGTGCTCTTAGGAGGCTGGACTGCTGGGTAGCGCATCAGATCTGTGAAACGGGGGCAGGGGCTAGGTCGCCCAGTGTGAAAGTCTGGCTTCACGATACCTATCAGCGCATTAAACAAATGATAGATAGGAGGGGGCGGAGTCCGGGTGTTTGCATAAACGGCGACCGCGCCAAGCAAGAGTAAGATAAGGGTAAGTGTCGCCATTTATTACTTCCGCATAGAACTGAATCACGGTTTTCACCCGCCTCTGACGGCGTCGACGCCGCTTGGCCTAGCGACGGAACTTTGCGATTACCCAGGCCTGTCCCGCATTACCGTGAGGTTCAAAACTTTCAATGGAATCAAGCGCTTAGCGCGGCGTGATCGAACTGACTCTGAGCGAGAAAAACGGACCCATAAAAATGGGCGACTCTCGCTGTGGTATACGCGTGCTACCCCTCCACCCTACGGGCCGCTGCACCGAGCTGATCGCCTAGTGAGGCGATTGTTTGTCCCACTGCTTCTGGGCCCATCATAGTATTTTGGACAAGTACTTCTTCTACCTCGCTAATACCGATCGAGGTTAGCCACGCTTTCATGTAGGTTGATTGAAAGTCCATCGGGTCGGGCTGCCCGTCTTTGGGCGCGTAGTCTCCGCCTCGTGAAAAGATTACGGTCGCCGATCCCGACGCAAGCCCCCGAGGGCCGTTCTCGTCTCGAGTGAACGTGAGTCCCGGATGGTTGATCGAATCTATGTAGTGCTTGAATTTGTACGGGATGCTGAAGTTCCACATCGGTATTGCAAACAGGTAATGATCCGCCGCCATAAACTCATCAACCAAGATGGTAATGGCTTTCCACTGGTTGGCTTCTTCCTCGGTAAGATCCATCGACATAAAGGACTTCATTTTGGCAAAGGACACCTCCAGCGTGATGTCCGGTAGGTCCCGTTCGAATAAATCGATGTGATGTACCGTGACCCCCTCTGGAAGTCCGTCCAAAAAGACCTTTGCTGCTTGTTTGGCTGCCGAAAAGTCACCACGCGGTGAAGCGCTTACGTACAAAACTTGAGTCATCGTTCTCTCCAAAAATCAGAGGCTAAGTGCGCGGTACGTTTGGCAGCTGCGCTGGAATTTCACTGGGATCGATGACTGGCCGATAAAGAAGCTCCTTTTCGTCCTCGCCAGCGTTGAATCGCTGTAGCATTTCGTCCGGATCCACTTTTATTCCTACCGGGTTGTTGTGGAAGTCACTTTGTTCAAACCACTCATTGAGTTCTGCCACGCTATCGAACACGTCGATCTGCAGTTCGAGCTGATTTCGATCTGGGTCAAAATAGTAATAAGAGAGCGTCCCGCCGTGATTAACACACCAGTACGGTTCGATTCCCTCGGCCTTTAGTCGCTCGTAAGTCGCCATTAGGTCACCCATGGTCTCGTAGGTGTAAGCGGTGTGCTCACAACCTGCATAGGTGAGTGACTGGTCCTTCAGGTCTGGAAATTTTCCGATCGCTACCCGATGGTGCTCATCATCGTAGGTTAGGAAGGTTAGCATCGGTGTCGACATCGTTATTTCTGCGTTCAACACCTTGCAGTGCCACTCGATCATTTCTTCGTACTTCGACGTTCGGTAGTTAACGTGCGCAAGCTTGTAGGGCGCGACCTGTCCGCGCTGCTTCGCGGTATCCGGCATGTTGGGCTTGATTTCACCGATAGCTAACATTACTTCCCCCTGTTTTCCGAGCGGTTATGCAATGAGTCTGTTGCTGCCTTCCGAAGGCCGACTTGAGACTCAACGCTGTGCGAAGCTCCTAGAATGCATACTGAAGTTGAAGTCCGTAGGTCTGTGGTGCTCCCGGGACTACGCCAATAACTTGTGGTACCCGAGTGTGGTTCAGAGAGACCTGGAACGACTCGTCTTCAGTGATGTTCCGAATGTAAGCCAGGGCAGTGAACTTGGAGTCCGGTCGGCGATAAGCCAAATGTGCGTTCCAGAAGGTAAAACTGTCCACTAGTTGGCCGTCCAGGAAGTTTGCTGACAACCAGCGCTCGTCGGTGAAGTTCACGTTTACGTGGAAGTCAAGCTCGCCGGTACTACCCAGATCGAAGGTATGGGTGTACCCGGCTCTGGCGACTAGCTCTGGGGCTTTCGTCATGTCAAATCCAGAGCAGTCGATGAATAGCTCCGGTGTCGGTCCAGCCGGCCCCGGAACCTGCGCGCCGGTCGGCGTGGTTGGGCAGGTTGTAGGTGGTGTTAATGCGGCTCCTTGAAAGTAGCTGAAGTCGTCGTAAGTCGCATCAAGGTATTCGAAATTGAGTGTGAAGAAGTCCCGGTCGGTGGCTGCGAACTTGATATCCATCGCAATACCCTGGATTGTCGATTGGCCCGCGTTGACCGTGTCTAGGCCGATGATTCCCTGATCATCAGGTCCTACAAGGTTTTCCTGCTTGTCGTCGTACTCCCAATAGAACAGGTCGCCATTCAACTGAAGTCGGCCGTTCATAAGGATGTTTTTCATCCCCAAAGACAAGGCGGTGAGTTCCTCAGGGCCGTAACCATCGCTGGAAACTGCAGGTAGACCACCCGCTTTGAAGCCGGTGCTGGCGGTAAAGAAGATGAGTGAGTCTTCTGTTAAGTCGTACTCGATACCAGCTTTCCAGTCCCAGCTGTCTGCGCTGATGCTTTGATTGTCCGGTCCGGAAATCTGGCACGCACGCACACTGCCAGCGACGACGGTGGTCAATGGTGGTGGGCAAGCGATTGCTTCATCGACCGAAAATCGATTGAAGTTACCTTTGTCTTGAGTTTCATCGCTATAACGCAAACCGCCAATCAAGCGTAGCTTTTCATTGAGGCTATAGGTGACCTGTCCAAACAAGCCGATCGCTTCCGTGTCGATATCGGCAAACAGTTGTAAATTCTGCGCGATGCCCTGGTTCACCGCATTGAAGACCGACTGATTCTCTTCGAAGAAGTTAATACCTGCCACCCAGGTGAGCTTCTCGTTGCTCCCGCTGAGTCGCGCTTCGAGGGACACGGTCTCCGAAGTCTCTGGTTCGTCTTGACCGAACAGTTGCCCTACCTGAAATCGAACGGATGTCCTTGTGAGATAGGTTTGCTCGACATCTTGATACGCGCCGACGAGCGTGAGCTTGGCCCAATCCAGATCCCAATCCAGAGTGGTGCTGATATCCCAGAACTGTAAGTCTTGATCCAGCGCAGTAGGGTCCAAGGGATCGACCAGGGAGATCAAGTTAGTGCCGGGTGGAAAGGGCGGAGTTGGTGCCGGCGCGATGATAGGAGCGTTTTGAATCCAAGGGAAAGCAATATTTGGCGCAATCAGGCCGTTTTCCTCTGCTCCTTGGAAAAGCACAGCGTTTCCTTCAGGAGAAAGCAGGCTCTGCCAGGCATCATCAGAACCAACCCAGGTGGCTCCCGGACCTTTTCCGCCGTATTCAGCGAATTGTCCTTGAACCCGCCAACTGACTTTATCGTTTGGTGCCCACAGCGTGCTGGCACGTAAGGCCCAGCGGCTGTCGTCGCCGGTATCATCATCCATGTATCCATCGCGATCCACTGCGAAACCGGCCACGCGTGCGGCGAACGTG
Organism: Pseudomonadota bacterium; assembly: GCA_039111155.1. Lineage (GTDB taxonomy): Bacteria > Pseudomonadota > Gammaproteobacteria > Pseudomonadales > Halieaceae > Congregibacter. The sequence continues at coordinate 7,847 of JBCCPL010000011.1, forward strand.
TCACTTATCGGAATATTGACTGCGCCTTCAAATTGACCTTTGCTGAAGTTGCCAACATCGCCCATCACATAGCCACTGACTTCTCCAAGTTCCGCACCGTTGGTGATCAGGTTAACGGCGCCACCGGTAGCGTTTCGTCCGTAAAGTGTCCCTTGAGGTCCTTGCAGCACTTCCACTCGCTTGAGGTCAAAGAAGTTCGCGGCCATCGCCGTGACCCTAGGTATGTAAACGCCGTCTTTGCTGACAGCAATACCAGGTGAACTGAACCCCGAGGCAGCATCGGTGCCTACACCGCGAATGTAGAGCTGAAGCGCGGGACCGGCATTTCCCACCTGAAGCGAGGGCACATCGAAAGCGAGATCCACCATGTTGGTGATACCGCGCTCTAGCAGATCCTCGCCCGAAAGCGCCGAAATAATCAGTGATGTGTCCTGAAGACTTTCTTCGCGTCTACTCGCGGTCACCAGTACTTCTTCCAAAACGGGCGCTTCGTCTTGGGCAACGGTCAGCTGAGGATAGCTGAGGCTGGTGGTGATGGCAGCCGCGATCGTGCTGAGTCTGCATAAGGGCTGGCTTACAGGCATATGAAAATCTCCGGCCGGTATTAGGTTTGTTATTCGGATGCGGATCTGGCTTTAATATGGGCACAATCAAAAAAGAAGTCAATAAAATATGTGCATAAACACATATAAGAGGGCAGGAGCAAGGAATAGTGCGAAAGGGAATTGGCACGAATTTGTGAGTGGGTAGAAGTACCCAGGCAGTTGACAGCGCGTAGAACCCTTGCGACCCTTAAATTTGGCAGAAAACAAAAATAGGGAAATGCCATGCATATCGCAATCGCTGGAGGCACGGGTTTCGTTGGCCTAAATGCGGCGAAGGCGTTCGCTGATCAGGGAATACGAGTCACTGTCACCAGCCGCAAACGCCATGATGTAGCCGGCGAAGCAGTCGCGGCTGAAAATGAGCTGATTGACGTCGAATACGTCAACCTCATGAGTAGCGCAGAGGTTTTCTCTTTCTTTGCCCAAAACAAGTTCACGGGTTTGGTAATGCTCGCGCACGCCCACCAGTACGCACGTACACGCGCAGCGAGTAATGCGATCTATCCAATGACCTTGAACTGCCTGCAGGCTGCTGCGGCGACTGGCGTTAAACGCCTGGTGCTCGGGAGCTCGCGGGCAATCTACGGCGGTCTAGCCCCCCCTTTTAGCGAGGATGTGACGTTTCCTATAAAGGTCTCTTACGCAGGCACAATCGAGGAGAAGCTCGGTTTACCGCATATTCCCGAATTCGAAACAACTGTTAAGCGCACAGTGGAAATGATGGCCTTCGATTACTCGATTCCCATGCCCGCGCCCACTTCGGGACTCACAGCGACGAGTCGACAGGAAACCTTGGAGGTTGTTGCGCTTCGTTTTCCGCTGCAGTGGGGGCCGGGCTATACCGCCATGGGCAATCCGTTCAGTCTAATCTGCCATGCCGCCGCTGGGCGGATCGACTCGCTGGAAAATCGCACCGGCTACCTGGGCCTTCCCGTGGCGGCGTTTTGGAACTTGTTCTCGGGGGGGGCCACGTCCTTTGTCAAGGACAGTGCGAGCGCGATCACTACCACCATGTTGGCGGAGTCGCTGACCCATCCCGTCTATAACGTCAGCAGCGGATTGAATGGCACCGCCAGAGATCAGCTCGAAGCTTTGTATCGGCTCGTGCCCGACGCCCACCTGCGAGTCCGTATCGACCCGCAGGAGTTGGATGATCAAGGGAAGCCAGATGACGGATTCAATGGTAATCGCCTCCGCGAGGATTTTGGCTGGCAGCCGAAACACAGTGAGTTTGGTGCGGCCCTTGAGGAGTATATCGACTGGCTAAAAATCCATCCCTACTGAATGGATTGAGCGTAGCAAAACGGAGGGGAATAGATTGACTCGACTGAATAAGCAGGTGGTGTTTGTGCGGCGTCCAAGCGGCCGACCAACGCCGGATGTGTTTGAGTTGCGCAGCGAGAACCTTCGCCCTATTGAGGCCAATGAATATCTAGTTCGCAACCACGTGATTGCCATGGACCCCGCTCTTGTCTCTAGGATGCGCAACGAGTCCAATTATGCTGAACCGGTGGCGGTCGGCGAGGTCATGCATGCTTATACGGTAGGCGAAGTCATAGAATCGAATTGTCCGCCAGTGCCCGTAGGCCAGATGCGCGTGGCTCGATTTGGCATGCAGGAGTACACCATTGCCAGCGAATCCCTGGGTGGATTCCCGGTCGACACAGAGCGAAACCCTGCGAGCTGGTACCTCGGCGTACTGGGTACGACTGGCGCGACCGCGTGGCTTAGCTTCGAGGAAATCTGCGATCCAAAGCCTGGCGAGACGGTTTTGATATCTTCCGCAGGCAGTTCGGTCGGAACCGTCGTCGCACAACTTGCGCTGCGCGCAGGGTGTTCCGTAGTAGGTATCGTTAGCACCCCCGAGAAAGCGGCAAAGGTGCAGTCGGCTTGGGGATTCAAGCAGGTACTGAGTTACCGGGACAAGAGCATCGACGAGTTGTCCCAGGAGCTCGCGCAAGCCTGCCCAGACGGCGTTGACGTCTACTATGATAATACGTCGGGAGACATTTCCGAGGCGGTATTGGATCACTATAACGTTGGGGCAAGAATTGCGGTGGTTGGTCGGATGGCGCTGTCGCATCTTGCGGACACGCGCCTCGATGTTGGCCGCCGAGACAACAATGTGATTTTGTCTCGGCGCATCCGCAAACAGGGCTTCGTGCTGTCTGATCATTTAGCCAGCATGCCCGAAGCCGTAAACGCCCTGGCTGGTTTGATTCGGGCCGGCAGTATCAACATGCAAGAAGATGTCCTCGAAGGCATCGAGAATGCACCGGCGGCGTTTTTTCGAATGCTCAATGGCGAGAATCAAGGGAAGCAGCTCGTTCGGCTGGTGCTGTGAAACTACCGCTTCGGTCGGGTAGCGTCAGTTTTCTGCTGGCTTCTTACCTCTACAGACTTCCAGCAGCAGCCTTTAATCTCGTCAACTGAATGTGAGTCTCGCCAACTAGAGAGTGGCAACGCGTAGCGGTGATCTAGCGTCCGTGATGCCAAGAGCCTCCCAGAATTGACCGTCGTTTTTACTCCCCTAACGATCCTCTTCGAAAGTCCCCAATCACCGTCACGTCCCATTCGGAATCACTAGAGTCGATGGAAAACAGTTGACTTTATTAGACGGTTGTCTAATATTTGTAATTATTAGCTGAGTGTCTAATAAAAACACCAACACAGCCAAAGCGAGGCAATCATCATGCAAACAGAAAAACTAGCTATAGGTCAGACGCGGCCAGTCACGGCAGAAGAAATTGAGCAATACAAAACCGATGGCATGGTCCATCTGAAGGGAATTCTCGATACCGACCTGGTTGTCCGTATGGAGAAGGTCTTTATGGAAGTGATGGACGATGAATCGAACGGACTTGCGAGCTCAGATTTTGGCGAACTCGCTAAAGGACTTGAGGCGCAGGGGCTAGAGATACTGAATGAGGGCAGCAGTCCTTCCCAAACATCTTCGAGTACGGGAAACGGAAAGTTCAAAGCAGGGGGGTTCAACTGCCACAACTACCCTTCATTGAATGAGCTTGGAACAAGAGGCCCTTTTGGCCCGATAGCCGCCAAGCTGATGGGCTCGGAAAGAATCTGCTTTTACGGTGATCAACTATTCTGGAAGCAACCCAATTCGCTGCAACGAACGGCCTTTCATCAGGACGCTACTTACTTTCACCACGAAGGCGAACAGTGCTGCACGTTCTGGATGCCGATGGAAAAAGTGGACGAGGAAAATGGGATGATGGGCTACGCCAAGGGGTCTCACCGTGGCGAACTCTACAAGCCCAACCTCTTTGTAAGCCAGGCCTCATTTCCTGGTTCTGAAGGGAAAGATCTTCCCGATGTTGAGGCGAACGAGAAGGAATTCAACGTGGTTTACTGCCCGGCAGAACCCGGTGATATTATCGTGCACCACGTGAAGACCTGGCACGGATCGACCGGGAACACTAGCCAGACGCGGCACCGACGCGCAATGACGCTGCGCTACCTTGGGGACGACGTCCGATATCTAGAGCGGATGGGGACGCCACCGGATTCACCGAAGAGCGTGCACCTCAAGGACGGAGATCCGATTGAGTGTGAAGAGTTTCCGCTCATGTGGACCCGTAAGGACGGGTTTGTTGCGCGGACTGAAGCCGTCTAATTCTGTGCTCTAGTAGCCTCGTTCTTAAACCCAAGTTGTCACTTTTAAGTATGCGAAAGAGTCCCAGCCTTTGAATCAAGCAGTCAGCCGTCGACGCGGTCGTCCTCAGGTCCATGAGGCGGCCATATCCCGTGATCAAATTTTGGACGCGGCGATCAACGCGTTTGCTGCTTCCGGTTTTGAAGCCATGTCAATTCGGGCGCTTACGCGCGAACTAAAGGTGAGTCATGGCCTCATTCATCATTACTTCGGGTCCAAGCGTGAGCTGTGGGAGGCCTGCGTCGATGTCTACTTTCGCTCCCTGCGAGATAAGATGATTAAGCTAGCGCCCACTCCCGAAAATACCAAAAGCCCGGCGGAAGCAGCGCGTGAATTTATCCGTGTTTCCGTCCGGCTTTCAGCGCGTTACCCAGGGTGTGTTCGCATCTTGTTAGACGAAGGTGCTCAGGGTGGTGAGCGTCTGGATTATCTAATGTCGAACTATCTGGATCCGGTCGGCAAGGTATGGGTGAGAGCTGTAGAGCAGCTCGACAGTAATTCAGATATTCAAGCTCCCGACGCCCGCACGCTTTTTTTTCTGATCACCTTTGGTGGATCTTTACCCTTTTGCACGCCGGCGCTATCGGAGTATTTCGAAGGTGGGTCTTTGGTATGTGATGAGGCGATTGAACGCCAAGCCAACTTGGTCGCTGACTTGCTGGTGGATGGCATTCGATCTCGAGCCTAGCCCCGATAGCCTGCGTTTTCACTACTTCTCTGCGGTTGGGCATAAGCAAGTGTTCTTCAAGAGCGAGCTCTCTTTGAGGCTTTAGCTACGCTGCGTATCAATGCGCAACAAATGTGGAGGTTCTCCCATTCAGCACTTTACCGATACCTGGATCTGTCTGTCTTCTCAAGCCTCAAACCCGAATCTCATGCCACGCCGCGCTCGCGGCCTTCCCAAAAGGGCTTGCGCAGCTCTGTCTTCAATACTTTGCCCGCGCCCGACAAGGGCAACGGGTCGCTTCGGAAGGTAAAACTCCTCGGGCACTTGTAGTTAGCGATCAACGACTTGCAGTGTTCGATTAGCTCGTCCTCGGATGGCGCACAGCCTTCCCTCAAAATCACAATTGCGTGTACCGCTTCTCCCCACTGCTCATCGGGTATACCAATGACGGAGACGGCCTCCACGGAATCGTGGGTAGAGAGTGCGCTTTCCACTTCAGCGGAGAATACGTTTTCACCGCCGCTAACAATCATGTCTTTAAGTCGATCGACGATGAAAATAAATCCATCTTCGTCGCGATACGCACCATCGCCGGTATGCACCCAGCCATTGCGAAGGGTCTCCGCGGTCTGTTCCGGACGATTCCAGTACCCGGTCATTGCGCCGGGTGATCGAGTGACGATTTCTCCAACCTCACCATTGGGTAAGTCATCGCCGTTGTCGTCGCAAATACGCACTTCCACGCCCATCGCGACCTTGCCGGCGGAGCGCAATTTGCCTGAATGCGGGCCTTCAAGAACATGATTTTCAGAGGCGAGTAAAGAGATGATCGGAGCCATTTCAGTCTGGCCGTAACCCTGTACCCAATTCACCCACGGTAGCTGATCCAGTAATTGCTGCATAACCCCACCGGGCATTGGTGAAGCACCGTACGCGGTACTCCGGAGACTGCGCAGCCGGTTCGCATCAAATTCCGGGTGATTGACCAGCATCCCCAGCATCGTCGGCACAAGGACTGATTGGGTAACCTGCGCGTCTTCTATGATCTGCATTAGAGAGAGGGGGTCGAAGCTTGGGAGAAACGCATGGCAGATACCCGCTACCGTGGCAGCGCCAGAGAACGCGCCATCGGCGAGATGAAACATTGGTGCGGCATGAAGATACACATCACCGCTCACCGTTCGGAAAGCCTGACCCATGCTGATGTTGTTGAACCAAAGCGCTCGCTGGGAGAGCATTACCCCTTTAGGAAAACCCGTCGTGCCGCCGGTGTAGTACAGACCCGCAAGATCTTCGCCGGAACGGTTCGCGTCTTCGCACGCTTGTCCATTGGCAATCAGGTCTTCGTAGTCCAGGCATTCTTTTGGCAGTGGTCCTTCACCAAGAAACACGCTCGTATGTACTTGCGTGTCGGAGACAATCGCCGTCAAGTACGGTGCAAACGCCTCATCAACAAACAGAATTTCGGCGCCTGCGTCTTTCAGTGCGTAAGCGCTTTCTGCGGGAGACCAGCGAGTATTCATCGGCACGACCGCGGCGCCGGCCCACCACACGGCAAAGAAGTACTCCAGATAGCGGTCTCGATTCAGCGACAGGATTGCAACCCGATCTCCCTCTTCTACCCCCATACTGCAAAGCGCGCCGGCAAGCTGGGCAACCCGCTGTTGCAAGGTGTCCCAATCTTGCTGTCGATCCAGGAAGCGAGTGGCCATAGCACGAGGCGTACTGCGTGCGTTGTTGTGCAGAAATTGGGTCAACGAATACATAGAAATCTACGCTCTTGTGTTTATTTTTAGGTGTTCTATCTCATAGACCTCATTCCAAGGAAAGCAGAGATCAGTAAGCGGCGAAGTCAGCGGGTCGCTTCTCGAGAAACGCCGCAAGCCCTTCTTTGCAGGCTGGATGCTCAAGCATCTCGACAAAGGTATCCATTTCTTCCCGGTTGGCTTTGCGCATCGACTCGCGATAGGGGCCACCGATGAGTTTCTTTGACTGGATCAATGCGTCTCGTGGAAAGGCCGCGAGAATTTTCGCTCTCCGCTTTGTCTCCGCTGCAAGCTCCAGGTCCGGAACAACGTCCAGCACCAGTCCAATATCCTTACATTGCTGCGCGCTGTACCACTCGCCCGACGCGAGCATCCAGAAAGCCTGTTGATGACCAATGAGCCGGGGTAGGGCCGCAGTACTGCAGGCTTCCGGTACATTTCCAAGCGTCGTAAAGGGACAGCGAAGACGAGCGCTTTCAGCCATGATGGCGACGTCCGCATGAGACAGGATGGTGGCCCCCCAACCAACGCCGGTTCCATTGACGCCCATCACGATCGGCTTTGGGAAATCGATAAAGGTATTGAACATTTTCGGCACGCTGTAGTTGAACATGCGCAGGTGTTCCGGGGATTCCGGGGTTTTCAAAGCGCTGACGTCCATGCCGGAGCTGAACAGCTTGCCCTCGGCCGTTAGTACTAGCACGCGAACGCTGTCGTCTATGCTTGCCTGCTCCAATGATGCGATGAGCTCATCAATGATTTGCGGGCTCAGTGCATTCATCGCGTCGGGTCGGCTAAGCGTCAGCGTACGGACAAAGTCTTCATCATCGATTTTCCACATCAGCCATCTCCTTTAGCGGGGCAGCAGGCATTAAATTTGTTTCCGTCCATGTCGCGAAAGTAGGCGCAGTAAAAACCTGCCGGGCGCACTCCCGGTTTGCCTTCGCAGGACGCGCCGAGCTCTATCGCCCGAGCGTAGACTCGATCCACGTTTTCCGGGCTGCCGGCGGCGAGCGCAATCATGCTTCCGTTACCGACGGTCGCATCGTTTTTATCCAGCGGTGAACAGACACCGAGAAACGGTGCTTGCAGATCGGTTCCATAAAAAGAGATGTGCGCAAAATCCATAAAGCGCTTCATTCCCAACTCTCCGAGCACGCCGTCAAAAAACGCGTTGGCCCGGTCGCGATCGTTGGTGCCAAGCATGATGTATGCAAACATTGTTCGCTCCTGTTCTTTGTTTTCGTTTAAGTCTCCGTATTGATGCTCTCGTTCGAAGCGATCGTTGCCCCGAGCTTGGCGTAGCGCTTTTTAGTGTCTGCGCTCCAACCGTCGACTTCTTCCTTGGGGATACCGTATTCCAATCCGCGTTCTACACCTGGACGAGCTCTGACACGATCGACCCAGGCAACGATATTGCAATGTCCGGTGATATCGATCTTGCTCCACTTCCAGCCGCGTACCCAGGGATAGCAGGCGATATCTGCAATCGTGAAATTCTCACCGCAGATGTACGCTTTTCCCTCGAGCTGTTTTTCGAGTACGCGCAGGAGACGCTGCGCCTCATTATTGAAACGCTCCAAAGGGTGAGCTTTCTGCTCTTCGGGAACATCATCCATGTAGCGGGTGTAGGAGAGTTTGTTGCCAAAAATGGGCCCGATACCCGCCGCTTGCCAGAACAACCATTGAATCACCTCCCAACGACTTTCGTCTTGGGGCAAAAGGGAGGTCGGATGTTTTTCAGCCAGGTAAAGTAGTATTGCGCAGCTCTCCATAAGCTTCATGTCGCCGTCGACAAAGCCGGGAATTTTCTGGTTCGGACTGATGGCTGTAAATTCCGGTAGAAACTGTTCGCGGTCGACAAGGCTCACGTGATGAACCTCGAGTGGCGGCAAGTTAATGCCGGCTTCCTTCAACTCCTCCAGCATGATGCTGACCTTCCAGCCGTTGGGTGTTCCCCAGGTCCAAAGCTCCATTGACATATTCTTCGACCTCTTTGTGATGCTTTTTGAAAATGGGCGCTTGTGGATACACGGTAACGAACGGTCTTTCTGTGGCCCGCTTTTGAACGCGTGGGCGCCCGTCACTGGTGCTTAGGCAACCTCAAACAAGGCGGCCGCTCCCATGCCACCGCCGACGCACATGGTTACGACTACATAGCGAACCCCGCGCCGTTTGCCTTCAAGCAAGGCATGGCCGGTAAGTCGGGCGCCGGTCATTCCGTAGGGGTGACCAATAGAGATCCCTCCACCGTTCACGTTGTAACGATCCGGGTCAATCCCAAGATAGTCTCTGCAGTAGAGCGCTTGAACGGCGAATGCTTCGTTCAGCTCCCAAAGACCGATGTCATCCACACTCAGACCCTGGCGCTCAAGTAGCCTGGGTACCGCATAAATTGGACCGATACCCATTTCTTCCGGCGCATTTCCGGCGACTGCCATGCCTCGGTAAGTCCCGAGCGGATCCAGTCCTTTGCGTTCGGCGAGCTTTCGTTCCATCAGCACGCAGGCAGACGCACCGTCCGACAACTGACTTGCATTACCGGCGGTGACACATCCTCCATCAATGACCGGATTCAGGGCTGCGAGGTTGTCGAGCGTGGTACTTGGGCGATTACCTTCGTCTTTGGTCAACGTGACGGCTTCTAAGCTTTCCTCGCCGGATTCTTTGTCGACCCGTTTCATGACCGTATCGAAGGGAACAATTTCTTGATCAAACTTCCCCGAAGCCTGCGCGGCTGCGGTGCGCTGTTGCGACAGAAGGGCGTACTCGTCCTGGGCATCTCGACTTACTCCGTATACCCGAGCAACGTTTTCGGCGGTTTCCAGCATCGGCATGTATGCCGTGGATTGTTGGGCTAACGTGTTTCCATCTTTTTCAGATCGAGTCCAGTCAATGTACTTTTGCTGGTTCGCGGTCACGTTCTCCTGTCCGCCCGCCATAGTGATTTCCATCCCGTCGACGATGATTTGCTTTGCCGCAATTGCCACCGCCATAAGCCCTGAAGAGCACTGCCGATCAATCGTCTGTCCCGCGACATGATTGCTCAGTCCTGCTGCTAAGAGGGAATGTCGAGCAACGTTGCCACCGGAAGTCCCCCCAGTGAGCGTGGTACCGATAACCACGTCTTCGATTTCATCGTTCGCAAGCTTCGCTCGATCCGCAGCATGACGAATCGCGTGTCCCATCAACGTGGGTGACTTGGTGTTGTTTAAAGAACCTCGAAATGCCTTTCCGATTCCTGTTCGAGCGGTCGAGACGATGACAGCTTCGCGCATGCGTTTCTCCTTTTTATCCAGCGGCGAGCTCAGCCCCGTCGGAGCGGTGCGCCGATGGGATTCCCTCGATAGGTGATTGGGGTTGTTTTCCTCTGAGCATAAATAAATTTATTATATTTGTTTAACTACAAATATAATTAGGAATGCAATTTCGCGCAAGGCAGCTTTCCTCAAGGTGCGCAGGAGTAATGCAATGAGCGCTAAATAAAGGAGATCAGAACCCTCCGTTGGCTATAGCTTTTGCGATCAAGCTCCTGAAGTGAAAACTGGCTTGGCGCAATAAAACTTGTCGGAAGCTGCATAAATAATATTAATATTTGCATAAGACCAAAATTAAGTTAGGATTCAACGAGGAGAACAATAATCATAGAGATCAAGGTATGGCTATGGCTGAGCAGCACTACCCAGTATTAATCGTTGGCGGTGGGCCCGTGGGGCTGATGTTGAGTTGTTTGTTGTCGCGCCACGGTGTCCAGTCGTTGCTGGTCGAACAGAACGAGACAACGACGGACCACCCGCAGGCGCATGTCGTCAATCTGCGCACCATGGAACTGTTTCAGCAGTTGGGTATCGCCGATGCTATCTATGCGGAGTCGCTCGGCCCGGAATGGGCAAGCAATGTGCGCTGGGTTGCGAGTATGACCGGCCACGAGTACGCGCAGATCCCCACCGGCCCTACCGAAGAGCAAATGATCAGTGCCGCGCAACTGACTCCTGCAATCCCCGCGTCCTGTCCGCAGGATCGAGTAGAGCCCGTTCTGCTGGCGAAAGCGCAAGAGGGCATCGGTGATGTGTGGTACGGCACCCGGTTCGTCAGCCATCGTAAGCTGGATAAGGGTGTCGAAGCCAAGCTGGAGAAATCGGGGCAGGAGCTAACTGTTCGCGCCGACTGGCTCGTGGCTTGTGATGGAGCGGGCAGCAGCGTTCGACGAGCTGAAGGTATCGAGATGGAAGGTCTGGGCGCTCTGGCTCACATCGTCGGCATCTATTTTCACGCGGAGCTCGGCGAGCTGTTGCGAGATAAGTCCGCAATCCTCTACTTCCTGGTCGATGAAGAAGAGTCCGGCATCGTAATTACGATGGACGGTGGGCAGCGTTGGGTCTTGCACGCAAGCTGGGATGAGCAGCGTCAGTCGCTGGACGCGTTCGATGAAGAGCGCTGCTTAACCATCGTACGCCGCGCGATTGGCGCAGACGTGGACATTGATATCCGCTCGGTAAAGCCGTGGACCATGTCGGCACAGGTAGCTGCGCGGTATCGCAGCGGTTCCGTGTTGATTGCAGGAGATGCGGCGCACCGGTTCCCACCCACCGGCGGTTTTGGACTCAATTCGGGAGTGCAGGATTCCCACAATCTCGCCTGGAAACTCGCCGCGGTTATCCAGGGCAAGGCGAATGAGTCTTTGCTTGATAGCTATGAACTTGAGCGCAAGCCCGTGGGAGTGTCGAACTGCGACTTTAGCGCACGCAATGCAATGGGCATCGGAGATGTCAATGGTCCCGGTGCAAAAGAGAAAGCTCGCGCTATTGCGTCTGGGGAGCGAGACCAAGCGGATGTCGCGGCGGAGATTCAGGCTATTGCTGAACGCGAGCGAGCTCACTTTGGAGCGCTGGGCATGGATATCGGCTTTAGTTACGAGCAAGGTGCGCTGATACCAGACGGTACGGAACCTCCCCACCGGGAGAATCCAGAACTTGAATACATCCCCAGTGGTCGACCGGGAGGCCGTGCCCCGCACGCGTGGGTGACGATTGGCGGTGAGTTCAAATCAACACTTGCCGTGTTCGAGGGAAGCATGACGCTCTTGGTGGACGGCGACAAAGAGGTGTGGGAGCACGCTGCGGCAAATTTTCCGCACGATCTGCGCATCCTCTCGATCGGCTCAGACATCACCGGAAACGACGTTTCTCTCGCCGAGCTTTATGGTCTTGTAGGAGGCGCCGTTCTGGTTCGACCTGATGGACACGTCGCTTGGCGAAGTCGTAGCCCGTTGGAAGACCCGGGAGCGGTGATGGCGCGAATCAGCCACAGCATATTGGGAATCGAATTAGCAGAGGAGGCCGCGTAATGAATGCAGCATTTAATCCGAAAGCAAAACCTTCAAAACTTGCGCATATCGTATTGCGCACCAGTCCGGGACGTTGGGAAAAGATGCTCGAGTTTTACAAGCTTCTCCTCGGGGCAAAAGTCGTCATGGAAGCGCCCATCATCGCTTTTCTGACCTATGATGAAGAACATCATCGAATCGCGATCGCCAAGTTCCCGTTCATGCTTCCGCAGCTGAAGTTGTTTCGAGGAGTTGATCATGTTGCTTTTACGTTTTCTTCCCTCAATGACTTATTAGCGACTTATGAGCGAATGAAAGATGGAGGATTCACACCCGTATGGTGCGTGCACCATGGGGGCACGGTCTCGATTTATTACGAGGATCTTGACGGTAATTTGGTCGAGACCCAGGTGGACGCGTTCGAAACTATGGAGGCGACGAACGAGTTTATTGATTCTGAGGATTTCCAGACCAACCCCATCGGAGTCGATTTTGATCCCGACGATTGGATTCGCAGATTGAAGGCTGGCGAGCCGGAAGAGCAGGTGTCTCGCCGCGTATCGGAGGGGCCAAGGCATCCTTCGACCATTCCGCGACCAATACAAGGCACCGTTCCCTGGTTGCTCAGCAAGCTTGCTCCTGCGGCCTAGGCTGCGATCTCAAGGAAAATAACAATGAAACTTGTGACTTTTACCGACGGTACCTCAACCCGCATTGGGGTCATGAAAGGGGAGCAGATCGTTGACTTGTCCGTGGCCGCTCCAACGCTTCCGCACGATATGGTGTCTTTGCTCGCGTGCGGCGACGAAGCTATGGCCGAAGCAAGCAGAGCCGCGGTGTCAGCTGAACCGACAATCGCCGTCGGTGGAGTAACGCTCAATAGCCCAATCCTCAGACCGCGAAAGCTGATGGCTATTGGTCTGAACTACATGGACCACTTCGATGAAGTACCCGAGGAGATTAAACAGCGTGCGGGCTTCAAAATCCCAGAAACGCCGATCCTCTTCAATAAGCAGGTAACGTCGATAACCGGTCCTTTTGACTCAGTACACTTGCCTCCGGAGTCTGACGAATTGGACTACGAGGCCGAGCTGGCGGTGGTAATTGGTAAAACCTGCCGTCGTGTGGCGCCGGAAGATGTTCCTAAGGTGATCGCTGGCTACACGATTTCCAACGACGTTTCGATTCGGGATTGGCAGCGCGCGGCTCCGACGATGATCATGGGCAAGTCCTGGGATACGCACTGTCCGCTTGGCCCGGCCTTGGTGACTCCGGATGAACTTCCTGATCCAGTTGACCTTAAGGTGAAGCTCACGGTCGACGGCGAGACTCGGCAGGAGTTTCAAACTGCGGACATGCTGTTCGATATCGCAACCCAAATCTCTTACATGTCGACTGCATTCACACTAGAGCCGGGGGATGTGTTGCTTACTGGAACATCCGCTGGTGTGGGTTTTTTCTGGCCCGGTGGTGGTTTGCTAAAAGATGGCCAGGTAGTGCGAATCGAAATCGAGCACTTGGGTGCAATTGAAAATACTGTAGTAGCTGACTTGGGGGAGTCATTCATTCGCTGAGTCGGACCGATGCGAAAGCTATTACTCCTCCTGCTGGCACCTTTGCTGCTGCTATCACTGCCAGCGTTAGCACTGCTATTCTTCTACCGGGCGAAAAAGTACCGCCGCCGCAGGGGATTGCAGGAATATTCCGTTCCGAGTGAACACCCTCTTGAGCTGTACTTCATGCAGCTCTCCCTTTGTTCAAGCAAGGTCTTATTTGCTTTCGAAGCAGCGGGCATCGATGTCCACAAAAAGGAGATCGACATAGGCCATTTCGGTCGCTTTCAGCAGCTCGAGAGCAGTTTTCTACGAATTAATCCAAATGCCTGCGTTCCAGTTCTCGTGCATGAGGGAAAGCCGATTCTGGAGTCGGATGAGATTCTGAAGTACTTAGCCGGCTCGCTAAGTCCCGGCTCTCTAATACCATCGGAGCAGGACCCGGAAGCCACCCGCGTGATGCAACACTGGCTCGATCGGGGCGGCTTTGTCGACATGCGTGGAACGATGGACGCTAAAGCAGGCGCCGCCGTGGCGGCTTTATCAGCACCGCTCTTTGCCGTTGATCATCGCTACATGGGCCTTGCCACACTCGTGAAAGCCTTGTTCAAGCACCCGCAGCCACAAGTTGTAGTTCTGAAGATCGCCAATTGGTTTCTCGGAGGGGTAAAGCCTCCGCCAAAAATGATCGATGAGGCATTCTCGACATTGACGAGCTGTTTTGCAGACATGGAAACAGTACTCGCCAAAAGCGGGAAGTGGCTAAGCGGAGATACCTTTACGCTTGCTGATGTCACTTGGGCGGCCAACTTTGTTCGCCTCGACATGCTGGGTGTATTGCAGTTCTTTCTCAAGGACCGCGAGCATACAAGCGCCTACTGGTCTCGGTTGCAGCAGTATCCGGGCTTTGATGCCGCGTTTGTACAACCTTTAACACAGAGTGCTGAGTTCCTTGAGCTTCACCGAGTATCCGTGGAAGCCAAGCAAAAGGTTGCTCGCAGCGGTGCGGCCGCAGCTTATGGATGGACACCGGCTTAACCACACTGGTTCAGGGTCTGCCTTGGGTAGGTCGCGACTGAATGGTCTGATCATCAGGGGTGTCCCGGCTGAATAAGCTACTAGTAACAATCTCGCGCATAAAACGGAGAACGTGCGATGCAATCAATACCCAAGGTATTTCAACTCGGTTACGTGTCGTTAGGGGTTTCCGATATCGAACAATCCCGGGACCATTATCTGCGAACCATGGGGGCGACGGAAACGGATCGGAGCGAAGACGGCACTACCTATGCGAGTATCGGTATGAATCATCACGATCTCGTTTTGTCACCCGCCATTGAGCCCGGTCGAGCTCAGATCGGCCTACAGCTAACACCCGACATTGACCTCGGGGAATTCGCGAGTGACGCGAAAGCTTTCGGTCTGAGGGCAGAGACTAAAAGCGATTCTCAGCCTGGTATTGGAAAAATGGTTGAGGTTGTTGGCCCGGACGATTATGTGATTCAGTTTTACAGCGATGCGGAGTTAACCGCGCCTGGATATTCTGGCGCCGGTGTTTCCCCACTGCGTCTGGGCCATGTTGCACTGATGAGCCCTAAAGCTGACGAATTGGTCACTTTCTTTCGCGAGTTCCTCGGGTTTTACAAAACGGATCAAATCGGAGATCGGGCTACATTTTTGACCTGTAATCACGAGCATCATGTGCTCAATATCGTGAATTCTCCCGAAACGCTCGTTCATCACATCGCTTTTCAACTGCACGAGTCCGCCGATCATGTTCGGGCGGCCGATACCCTGCGAAGTCACGGAAAGAAAACCGTTTGGGGGCCATCGCGCCACACGGCGGGACACAATCTAGCGGCGTACCATCTCGATCCGGATAGAGTGATTGTCGAACTCTATACCGATATGGACATTTACCTACCTGCTGCTGACTGCTTCGAGCAGCGCCCTTGGCACGAAGACACGCCTCAGCGGCCCAAGGTGTGGGGACCGCAGCTCAGCGCTTGGGAGGTAGACTTTTTATTCAGCTTGGGGAGCCGAACCGCAGCTGATTGACGTTTTTCGGCGCTTTCGCGGATCGCTTTTGTGGCCAAACGGCCAACACCGTCTCGAGCGGCGATCCATAATCTGCATTCATTGCCTGACTGAGCATTTAGTCTGTTTAAAAGTCGTTCGCATGAGAGTGTTGGTGTCGTAGCAGTTTCGGTCTGCTTTCAGACCGCAGTGCCAGCGCGCCGTGCAGGAACTCGCTATTTCAGTAGCCTAATCATGCGCTCTTGAATAGAGAGTGAACGACAGAGGTGTATGTCCTTAAGCAAGCGAATCATCATTAAATTTGTTCATAAACACATTTAATGTGCTATCTTTAACAAAATCTAAGAATAACGGTGTCATCAAGCTCTTTGCTGACACGCATTTGCGAGGTACCGCACTGCTATGGCGAACTTCAATCCCCGTGCGCAAGATCTAGCCTACGTACGCTTCAGCGCTCCTGATTTGGGGCTGATGGCGAAGTTTCTTCATGACTTTGGGATGCAAACCAGCACCCAGCAGAACGACGCGGGTCAATCTGCCCTGTACGGAAGAGGCACAGACCCGATTCCGTTCCTCCACGAAACCGTCGTAGGGGAAGCGGCGTTTCTCGGACTGGGCTTTCAGATGCAGAGTAGAGACGACCTGGAAGCGGTCGCCACAATGGCCGGCGCGTCTCCGATCGAAGAGATTCCTGGTCCCGGGGGTGGCGATCGGGTGCGCTTCACGGATCCTCAAGGATACGAAATCGATGCGGTCTTTGGTCGGGAGCGCGCTGCAGAGATGCCCACGCATAAGCGACGAGAACCACTCAATACGGGAGACTCTCGCGCTCGCTTCCGGGAGCCGGTGCGTCTTAAGCGAAATGCCTCTCATGTGAAGCGCCTCGGCCACTGCGTCATTTACGTCGCTGACTTCCGCGAAAGCGAAGCCTGGTACAAAGAACGCTTCGGGCTCATTTGCTCCGACGAGATAAAAGACGATTCCAAGGACCGCGTGATTGGTGCCTTTATGCGCTGCAATTGCGGAGACCAGCCAGTCGATCATCACACACTGTTTCCGGTGGAGAGTGATCAAAGAGGGATGCAGCACGCGGCTTTCGAAGTCACCGACTGGGATGATCTGATGCTCGGTCATGACCATCTCGCTGGAAAAGGCTACGAGCATCGTTGGGGCATCGGTAAGCACGAGTTGGGCAGCCAGGTCTTCGACTACTGGCACGACCCCTTTGGCAACAACCTCGAGCATTTTACCGATGGAGATTTGTTCGATGCAGAGCAGCCCACTGAAACGCACGGTACAGAGGCATTGCGTACCGTGCAGTGGGGCCCCGGCGTCTAACATGCTGTAGGGCTTGCACGCCTGATACGGGTGGCTGCTCAGACGTCCGAAGAGCATCACAAGAAGTAACTGTACGAAAAAACGCGGTAGAAGAATAAGAAAGGATTTTCGAACATGAAAACCACCCAGGTACTAATCTCAGGCGGAGGCCCGGTGGGCCTCATGACGGCACTTGAGTTGAATTACCAGGGCGTTGAAGCAATTCTTCTTGAGCGCAACCCGGAGACTACTCGCCATCCAAAGATGGACGTCACCAACGGCCGAAGCATGGAACTGTTCCGCCGTTTGGGCTTGGCACAGAAGCTACGTGATGTCGCGGTTCCTGATGATCATCCTGTCTCGGTCATCTGGTGCACCAACCTGGCCGGTAAGGAGCTCACGCGATTCGACTATCCCAGTGTAGCGGAGTGCCGGGAAACGCTGCGTGCGGTGAACAATGGCACTATGGCGCTCGAGCCAGGCATGCGCGTCTCTCAGATCCTGTTGGAGCCGGTCTTGAAGGGCTGGCTGGATGATCACTCCAAGCATGTCACGACGATGTTTGGATGGGCCCTAGAATCGTTTGAGGAAGACAAACAAGGGGTCACCGCGACCATCCGCAGCACGGAAAACGGAGAAACTCAGGAGATTCGCTGCGCCTATCTGGCCGGCTGCGACGGTGCTGGCAGTGTGACTCGCCGCGCCTTGGACATCCACATCAATAACATCACTGTTCAGCACTTCCTAGACTCAGGAGATAGAAGCGATTTTCATGATGAGCCCTGGGGCGAAGAGCGCCCTGAGGCACCAAGGCCCGAATTTCGCTATATGATTCATTGGACCTCCAGCGATCTAGAACTGTTCGAGCGGTTTGGAACTGCTTGGCATATTCAGTCGCCAGAAGGATGGTCGATCATTTCCCAGAACGACGTCGACACCTGGACTATCCATATTCCACCAAAGTGCTACCCCAACATTACCGAAGCTGATCCGAAGGATGTGCTGTTCAGTGTCCTAGGCTGTGAGTTCGACTGCGAAATCAAGGTCAGCAATCCATGGAATCCCCGCTTAGGAATCGCCGACAACTATGGGGCAGGGCGGGTCTGGCTGGCGGGTGACTCCACCCATCAGGTCATTCCTACTGGCGGTTACGGTATGAACACCGGCATGGGCGATGCCCTCGCCCTTGGCTGGGTGCTGGCAGCCAACGTGCATGGCTGGGGCGGTCCGAAGCTGCTGGAAGCCTACGAAGTCGAGCGGCGCCATGTTGGCGCACGCAATCGCTGGGCTTCGGCTCGCCATTCTTCGATTCGAGCGAAGATCGTTATGGCCTGCCCAGAAGATTTGCATGGCGAGGGTGCAGAAGCCGATGCGTCCAGATCTGAAATCACTGAACTGATTGCCGAATTGGGAAATCTAGAGAACCACGCCTGGGGCATCGAGTGGGGCTATCGCTACGATGACTCACCGGTTGTCTGCCACGACCATGGGAGTGCGCCTCCGGCCTACGAGTGGGAGCACTATCAACCGAGTAGCTGGCCCGGCTCTCGCGCACCAAACGTTTTCTTGGGCGAGGATCAAACTCTCTACGACCTTTTTGACAGAGGTTTCACCCTGCTCAAGTTAGGAGCGATGCCCACGGATCACTTGGAACAGGCAGCTGCGGCCGTGGGTATGCCCATTCAAGTCTTGCTGATAGAGAACCAACTGCTGAGTGAGCTCTACGAGTACCCCTTGGTTTTAATTCGGCCAGACCATCACATTGCCTGGAGGGGGTCAGAGCAACCGGGAAGCGCCGAAGCTGCACAGAGCATAATCGACCAAGTTCGCGGGTTTTAGTGTGGCGCACTCATCAAGCGATCGAGACGTTGCCGCCATGCTAAGCGGCATCATCACTGTACCAGTGAGGCATCGCAAGGAAGGCCAGTGTAGATACATCTCGAGTTTTACATGAGCTTGTCCTATTCGAAGCCAGTAAGGGAGCTTTTTAAAAATGACTGCTACGAACTTTGAAAAGATCGTACTCGCTGCCAATCAGCAGCTGGGAGACAACCCTCGTCATAGCAATATCGGTGAGTCCGTTGGGCGGCCGCGTTTCGAGCTTTATCACTCTGCTCCTTCGCTGTGTTCTCACAAAGTGCGCACTACCCTTGCAGAACTTGATATTCCATACCGATCTCACGACATGAACATCATGCCGGCAGGTCGTGCGCTTCCAGAGAACTACCATCCAAGCTACGTCAGAATGCGCTTGCTCGGGCAAGACGAACGGGGCTTAGTAAGCTCGTATACGGGACAAAGTTCGGTGACAACGGAAGGACTAGACCCCTGTGTAGTGCCAACGCTGGTAGATCACCAAGCGCAGAGAGTCGTCGTTGACTCCAGTGAGATCTGCAAATACGTCGATACCTTTGGCGAGGCTGGTAAACGCCTAATCCCGGACGGAATGGAGACCGCCATACAGGCGCAGCTAGATGTCATCGATCGAGCACCTCACGTTGCCGCGCTGTATGGCGCAAACCCAGATGGTGATCGAAGGCCTGGTGAACTGCCCAAGCGACTCGCTGGGGTTCAGGATCGCAAGATTAAAAACTTGCGCCGAGTCATGCGGAAGTTAAATAGCGGTGATCCCGTGCTTGCGGCCTACGAAAGTAAGATTGCAAAGGAACTCGCGAGTAAGAGTTTCGTGAGTACACCGCAAAAAATGCGTGGTACTTACGCTGCGATGCGCGCTCACGCAGCCGATTTAGAGGCCCAGCTTGCAAGTCACGAAGGCTGCTGGGCTCTAGGTGAGGAGTATACCCTCGCCGATGTGGTATGGACCTGCAGCCTGTTTCGCCTCAAATGGCTTGGGCTGGGTGATACCTTCGAAGGGAACTCGGAGACCCGCCGAGTCGAACAGTACTCAGAGCGAGCTTTTGAACGTGCGGCCTTTCAGCAAGGTGTAGTGGTGTGGCCGGCCGCCTACGGCCCTTGCGAGTACATCCCAGAATATGCAGGCCCCGCAAATGAGAAACGGCTAAAGAAGCAGTTTCTCAAGCGCTTCAGCCCGCTGAAGATCGTCTTTGGCTAACAGCAGCTTGCCCGTCTAGCTTCCTACCGAAACTCATGATTGCAACTCACTTCCGCAGATAGGATCCGTCACTATGCAATTAGTTACATTCACCGAAAAAGAGAGCACGCGCGTAGGATTGCTGGTTGAAGGAGGATTGGTCGATTGCTGCGCGCTAGACGATGGGATTCCTACCGATATGCTCCAGCTTCTCGAAGGTGGAGATGCGGTTCTTGCGAAGGTAAAAGCCCTGGAAAGCGCAGAGCCTGCGTATGCGATAGCCGATGTTCAGCTACACAGCCCCGTACCGCGACCTCCTAAGATTCTCGCTGTGGGCCTCAACTTCATGGATCACTGGAATGAGATTCCTGAAGAAGTCAAAACAGCGCGCAAAATGAAACTTCCAGAAACTCCATTTATCTTTAATAAACAGTCGCTTTCAGCAGCTGGTCCCTATGATGATATCCATCTTCCTGCTGAATCACCGGAACTCGACTATGAGGGTGAGCTCGGTGTGGTGATCGGCAAACGTTGCCGTCGTGTTCCAAAAGAGCAAGTAATGGACGTTATTGCTGGATACACAGTGCTAAACGATGTAACTGTTCGAGAGTGGCAGCGTCACTCTCCGACTTTTACGATGGGGAAGTCCTGGGATACGCACTGTCCGATGGGCCCAGCGCTGGTGACTGCGGATGAAATCGAAGACCCGCTGGCGCTCAATGTTCGTGTCTATGTAGACGGAGAGGAACGTCAGAATTTTATTACCGGTGACATGATCTTTAACATCGTCGATCAGATCCACTACCTCTCGACGGCCTTTACCTTGGAAGTTGGTGATGTAATTGCTACCGGAACCTCAGCGGGGGTTGCCCTATTTCGCCCCGGTCGTCCCTGGTTGACCGTGGGGCAAAAAGTGAGGGTCGAAATCGACGGCGTTGGAGCGATTGAGAACACGGTCGTTGAGGATCACGGCGCTTCATTTATTGGCTAAATTCCTGGCGCGACTGAGACCTCTGTTTGGTGGAAGGTCTCATGCTGCGTGCCCCAAACTCGGTAACTCCTGGTCTTAAACGCTGCCGAGCTGAGGAGAGACATCGATGGCAGAGATAACGCTTTTCCATATGCCCGGAGCTTGCTCGCGGGTGACGATGACTGCCCTAGAAGAAGCGGCGCTTGATTATGCGGATACGGTTATCAACATCATGGAGGGAGAGCAGCGAACCTCCGAGTACCTAGAGATTAATCCGGTGGGCAGGGTGCCAGCTTTGAAGGTTGATGAAAGCGTCCTCACGGAAAATGCAGCAATTCTGAGCTATATCGATTCACTCGTCCCGGAGGCCAATTTGCTTCCCGGGGGGAGCGCGCCTTTCGGGCGAGCGAACGTTTTATCCGACTTGTTCTTCTGCAGCGGCTCCGTGCATATCTACACGAGAATGATCCGTATGCCGATCCGTTTTAGCGAAAGCGATCCTGAGAGCATCAAAGCGAATGGTATGAAGTACATGCACGGAGTCATGGAGATGCTCAGCGCTAAATTGGAGAAAGGCCCATGGTGGTACGGAGATGACTGGTCAATCGTCGATGTTTATCTACGCTGGTGTTACGGGCTCGCGGAGAGTGCCGGCTTTCCGTTGGTTGACTACTCAAGTGCTATCGAACACGCCACCCGCGTAGAACAGTGGCCATCTTACATAAAAGCGTTGGCACGGGAGACTGCTGCTCGGCAGGCGCGAGGACTAAAGCTGCCACCGGCGTGATTCAGTGGTCCACCGGGCCGGTATCAGCGATGCTTTCGGCCCAGTGAAAGTCCTTAGTGAAAGTCCTTAGTGAAAGTCCTTAGTGAAAGTCCTCAGTGAAGTCCCAAAGAAGGGCTAATGGAAGCGGCTTTGTCTACTTACCTGTGGTCTTGCTTTGCGGCTACAACCGTATCTGACAAGGTGCCAAAGCCAATTCGACGTCGACCCACCGCTGTGCATTGTGCCTGCATGATGACGCGGTCTCCATCCTCCACGTACGCTCTCTTCTCGCCTGATTTCAGCGTGATTGGTTCTTTTCCATTCTTCGTGAGCTCCAAAAGGCAACCGGATTCATGTTGACCCGGGCCAGAGATTGTGCCGGTTCCCAGCAAATCTCCCGATCTGAGCGAGCAACCATTCGCCGTGTGGTGGGTCACCATTTGCGCAAGCGTCCATTGGCCCCCAGAGAAGTTCACCCGTGCAAGAGTCTGTGGCTCAATCCCCCGCTTGCGCATGGTGGAGGACTCCAGTGCCAGCCTGATCTCAATCGGATAGGCACCGTGCTGACTGTTAAGTTCGCTGTCGAGATAGTCCAGCACCGGGTTCGGTGCTGACTCCCGACGCAGTGCACAGCGATAGGGTCGCAGTGCGTCTAGCGTAACGATCCACGGAGACAAGGTGGTAGCAAAGTTTTTGGCGAGAAACGGTCCAAGCGGCCGTCCCTCCCATGCCTGAAAGTCCCGCGCCGACCAGTCATTCAGCACGCATAGACCAAAAATGTGCTGTTCTGCTTTATCGATTGGAAGTGGCGTCGAGTCTTTGTGTCCTATCCCCAGCAGCACGCCCAGTTCTATTTCATAGTCTAGGCGTGTGCTAGGCCCGTAAACCGCTCTATCGTTCTCCTTGTCCCAGCGTTGACCCTGGGGGCGATTGACTTCACTGCCGCTTGGTCGAACAGTGGATGAGCGCCCGTGATAGGCCATGGGCATGGAATAGAAGTTCGCTGGTGGTTCGCTGCCCGGCTTCAAAGCCCGGGCAGTTTTCCTGGCATGGTGAACCGACGTATAAAAATCCGTGAAGTCGCTGACCACGCAGGGTAGGGCGAACTCGGCGGATGCCTGGTCTACAAGACAGCCCCGCAGTGGCGCCTTGAAGGTGCTGTCTACGGTCAGCAGCCGGAATAAATCGTGTCTCAGTATTCGCCAACCGCTGGCCCCCAACCGCATTATTGGCGCAAGCGAATCGCTGGCACTTAACTTGGCAAGGGTGCGAAGCGAAGTGGAAATCCCGTCAATCTGGGCAAGCATGGGGAGGTCAATGATCTGATCGCCGATAGCGACGCCACAGCGAAACGCGGTGCCAGCACCTTGAGGGCGGAACACGGTAAAGGGAAGGTTCTGGATCGGGAAGTCGGAATCAGGATCGTTGGCGCTCTCAATCCAGCTGCGTGTTTTTGGGTCGTGGGTGAAATCCAGCGGAATCATCGGCTAAAGCGTTTTTTCCGTGTTCAGGTGCCGTAGTCCGCCAGTAGGCCAGTGGACGCACGCTCAAGAACTGAACCCCGTAAGCGCTTGGCTGTCTCCATAAAGCCATCGGCCGGTAAGTCAGCCAGTTGTCGGACCTTGCTCAAAGCGGCTTCACCGAGCGCATCAGCTTCGCAGACTTGGTCTACGTAGCCCGCAATTAGCGCGTCCTCCGGTGAATATAGTCGAGAACTGAGTAGTGCGTCGGTAAGAAATCTCGGAGAAAGGCGATGGCTCAGGAGCTCCGTGCTCCAGCGCGGAACAGCCATGCCAATAGCAACTTCATTCGCTCCGATCTTGAAAGGCCCCTGTGTCGCAAGGCGAAAGTGTGCGGCACACATAAGAAAGCATCCTGCTGCGATCGCGTGACCGGTGCTTGCAACCACTACGGGTCTAGGAAAAGCAAAGACCCGTAGTGCCAGCGCACCGCCTGCTTTCGCCATGGCGATGCCTGCTTCTCGGCTCTTTTCAAATTCGCGAAGGTCATAGCCAGCGGAGAATTTTCCCTCCCGACCGGTGAGTAAGACAGCAGCCCCTGCTCCCTCAGCTTCATCTAAGGCACCGTTGATATCACTGATCATCCCTGGTGAGAGGCAGTTTACCTTGCCATCATCAAGCGTAATCTTGCAGATGCCATCGGTAATGTCGCAGGTAAGTCTGTCCACCGTCAGGTTGCTCCTATTATCTTTCTTATCTGCAGTTATGCGTACGACTTTGTGCGGTTCGCTCTAGCCCAACGACGTCGAAGACGTGATGTATGCAAAGTGAACTTCAGCCGAGAACGTAAGCCCTGTACCTAAGCTTTGAACCTAAGCCGCGCTCTTTTCTTTGATTGAGCGTGCTAACGGCAGTAGAAACTCAACCAGCATATTTGCGTGTTCTTCGATAACGCCTGGCTCGCTTACATCGATGCCGTGTACGTCTTTGACCTCTGGAGCCATTGTGTACATCGTTGCGCCTGCGCCGATGTACAGGTAGTACCAGAACACAAACTCACGATCGCTAAGGTCCAAGTCGTCTTGGACCATCGCCTTTAATTCTGCCTTCGCGGGCTTGACGTAGTTTTGCGTCAGCCAGCGGAGACGCCAGCTGTCTGCCTTTCCTTCCTGCAGCATCAATCGATGCAGTTCTGGTCGTTTCGACGAAAAGCGTACGAGGGTGCGCAGCATCAGGGCTATCCGGTCGCGGGGAGCGAGATCTTTGAGAAGCTCAAGGCGCGGTTCGGAAAATAACTGTAGCTCGTCAAACAAATAGGATGCGGCGGCGCGCCACAGAGCCTTTTTGTCACCAAAGTGATAGCTCGCCAAATTTCGTTGAACACCAGCGGTAATTTCGATTTCTCGCAGCGTCACCGCATCGTAGGCTTTCTCCGAGAACAGTCGTACCGCCACTTCAAGCAAACGCTTACGCGTTAATTCGGCACGTTCTTGGGGACGGCGTTTTGTTCGCTTTTCAACGACGGTGGATGCCATGGTCTTGTCCTCTGATAGCGGTGGAAGCTTTCCTGCAGAACGGCCCCTTTCACCTATTAAATATGTTGACACACAAATTATGCAAGCCTATATTTTGTTTGCGCGTAAATTATGTGTCTATTTCAGCTCTTCTCGCCAATTTTTCTCAGACGATAACTGTCTCGCGCAAGAAGCACCAGTGCCAATGTAAAGAAAGTGCTACAAAAAACAGTAGCCGCAACTTTACACAATAAATAAGAAATGAAACTGGCAGCATAAATGAACAGCACGATCAGAAGGCTTCTTTTACAGACATTAGAAACTCTGGCTGGTGGACGTGCACTGCACCCAAGTGTTGCGGGACCGGTCGGCCCGTTGCTCGTTACCTCGCTACTTGCGGTGCTTGCCGTTTTGACCTGTCTGGCAAACGTCCCCACAGCAAATGCTCAAGCGCGGACTCAAGCGTCGCAGGATCTTGCGTCATCCGACCAAACAAGCGTGGAGCCGACGCCTGACCACAATCAGACGCGACCGAACATACTCGTCATTGTGGCGGATGATCTGGGTTGGTCCGATATCGGTGCCTTTGGTGGCGAGATTCGAACTCCAGTCCTTAATTCGCTAGCCGCGCGTGGTGTCATGATGACGCAGTTCTACGTAGCCCCGACCTGCGCGCCTACCCGGTCCATGCTGATGACCGGGGTGGATAACCACCTGGCAGGTGTCGGAGTGATGGGTGGTATTCGAGCTCCGAACCAGATCGGGAGGAACTTTGAGGCCAAACTTCATGAGGATGTAGTCACCTTGGCTGAGGTCGCTAGGGCTTCTGGCTACCGGACTTTCCTTTCTGGCAAGTGGCACCTCGACTCAGAAGATCCTTCCCAGTATCCGGATGCGCGCGGATTCGATCGAAGCTTCTCTTTGCTTACGGGCGGAGCGAGCCATTTTTCGGACATGCTGTCTATCAGTCCCGAAGAAATCGCCCGGTATGTGGAAGACGGCGAAGAAGTGAACCGCTTACCGGAGGAGTTTTACTCCTCTGTCGCGTTTACCGACAAGATGCTCGGCTATCTCGAAGCACCTCGCGATCAGCAGCCGTTTTTCGCTTACTTGAGTTATACCGCGCCGCATGACCCTCTGCAGGTGCCAGACGCTTGGTTGGATAAGTACCAGGGAGTCTACGCCCAAGGCCCGGTCGCAACTCGACAAGCTCGGCTGGATCGTCAGGTCGAGCTGGGTCTGATTCCAGAGGGAATCGAGATCTGGCCCTATCCCCGTTTTCCATCCTGGTTTCCGAATCACCTCCCAGCCTGGTCTGAGCGCTCGATGGAACGTCGGCGGGAAGATGAGCGTCCGATGGAAATATACGCAGCGATGGTAGAGCTGATGGACCAGCAAATCGGACGAGTTTTCCAAGCGTTAGAAGAGCAAGGGGAGCTGAGTAATACACTCGTCGTTTTCTTTTCTGACAACGGTGCGAGCTCTGCAGCGCCCTTTGTGTACGGTGGTGTTACGCGCGAGTGGTTCGCTGAGAACTGGGACAACAGCCTTGCTCGGCGCGGACAGCCTGGGAACTTTACCGTGCAGGGCACGGAGTGGGCGAGCGTTTCCGTGACCCCATGGAAGCTGTACAAAAACTCTGTGGCTGAGGGTGGAATTCGTTCTCCGCTGATTGTTGCCGGACCATCTGTCGCTCCCGGCGAGCGTCTGCAGGGAATTTCACACGTCACTGATATACCAGCATCTTTTTACGAGCTGTTTGGTGTTGATCCAATGGAGAGCGAACTCTTTACCGGAAAAGAGATTCCGACCGGCTTATCTCTGCGTGCCGCTTGGTCGGGTGCGGTGGAAACACCCAGAAAGCAATTCGGTGTCGAGCTATTCGGTAACCGCGCATTTCGCGATGGAGACTGGAAGGCATCTCTGATCGTACCCCCAATCAGCAACGGTCGCTGGGAGCTGTACAACCTGCGCTCCGATCCCGGTGAGATGCAGAATCGGGCCGAGCAAGAACCGGAGATTCTGACCGAACTTCAGGAACGCTATGCCCAGTACAAAGCAGCAAACGGCGTCATCCATCCTAATCCTCCTTCACTCAACGCGACTCTAATGGACCTGTACCCACGAGACTGCGATTGGTTGTGTGAGGCCAAATTCTGGGTGATTAACAAACTCGGACAGCTGCGTTCGGAACGCCAGGTCGCAGAAAGCAGCTGACACAGTTTGGGCCAGTTAGGGCCAGCTAGGAGTTGGAAGATGGTCATGTTAGTCAGTGAAGATGTAAAGACACGGGAGGTGCTTGAGTGGGAGGGAGTGCATCTTCTTCATTTTGCCGGCTCCTCTTGCTCCCAAAAGGTGCGAATCTTTCTGAATCTCAAGGGAATCTCCTGGGAATCTCACCCAGTTGACATTCCCGCCCGGGAGAACATCGGTGAGTGGTTTATGGGCATAAATCCCCGCGGCCTGGTACCGGTGCTCGTTCACGATGGTCGAGTCATCATAGAAAGTAACGATATTCTCGAACATCTGGAAGAAGCGTTTCCTAACCCGAGTCTGATTCCGTCCAGGCAACAGGAGGTCGTGCATAATCTCCTCAGACAGGAAGATGATTTGCATCTCGCGCTGCGCGCTATCTGCATGCGCTACTTCTTCCCCGGCGTAAAACCTCGCTCACCGGAGTGGCTAGCGACCTATGCTGCTAATGGCTCGGGTACTGTCCAGGGTGAACCGGACCCAGAGCGCGAGATTCAACTGGCGTTTCACAAAGCGATGGCTGATAACGACGGCATTAGCGACGTTCAAATCAATGAGGCGGTCGATGAATATAAAGAGGCTTTCGACTCCTTAGAATCGATGTTGAAGCGGGGCGAATTTCTGCTCGGAGATTCGCTGAGTGTTCTAGACATCGCTTGGTACATCTACGTCTATCGCCTGAAAGTCTCAGGCTATCCGTTTGATGAGTTGCATCCCCGCGTAGCTCACTGGTTCGAGTGCCTGCATGCACGCCCCGAATTTAACCGCGAGATTGCTGAGCCACCACCGCTCCTTGAACTGCGTTCATCGATGCAGAATCACCAATTCGAAGAGAAAACCGATTTGCGTAGTGTGGCTGCCCTGTGAACAGCGTGGATTTGGGCGAACTTCCAGATCAGGTCGATGTAGGCATCGTAGGCCTGGGGCCAGTGGGTGCAGTGCTCGCCATTCTGTGCGCGCGTGCCGGATTGCGCGTGGCGATATTCGAACGTGACCGAGAGGTATACCGACTACCTAGGGCTGTGGCGATGGATCACGAGGTCCAGCGACAGATCAACTTTCTGGGAGTAAGCGAAGCCTTTCGTGCCGCGAGTCAGGACTCGATCGGTTATGAGTTCGTCAATGCTAAGCGGGAAATCATCGTTGCTCGCTATCCACCACCAGTACTGCCACCAACAGGTTTCCCTTGGGCTAGAGTGTTTCACCAACCTTCTTTGGAAGCGGCGCTGCGCACTCAGCTTGCGGATTGCGAGTCAGCTTCGGTTTCTCTCGGCGTGACCGTGACCGCGTTAGCCCAGGAGCAAGACCAAGTGACGTTGGAGCTTGAGTCTGAAAGTGGTAAGCGCCGGTCGTTGAATTGCTCCTATCTTGTGGGGTGTGATGGCGGTCGAAGTATGGTGCGTCGGAGCATCAATCACTCGCTGAGCACGACAATGGAAGACCTTGGGTTCGACGAGCCTTGGCTGGTAGTGGATGTACGCCTTGCGGACGGTATCAACGAACTCTCAAAGACGGGTGTCCAGCTCTGTGATCCCTCTAGGCCGACTACCAGCGTGCAGTCTGGTCCCGGTCGCCATCGATGGGAGTTCATGATCCTTCCCGGGGATGATCGCGAAGAGATCACCAAACCGGAATCGATTTTGTCCTGGATATCGGACTGGGTAGATCCGGCGCTTGTTACCTTGGAGCGGCAGGCGGTTTATCAATTCGACGGTCTGGTCGCCAAAAGGTGGCGTGATCGGCGCGTCTTGATGATCGGTGATGCGGCACACCAGATGCCACCTTTTTTGGGGCAAGGTCTGTGCGCTGGATTTCGGGATGCGTTCAATCTTGCCTGGAAACTCGATGCGGTGGTTCGGGAAGTAGCGGATGAGCGGCTGCTCGATACACTCGAGTTGGAACGAAGACCGCACGTAATCCAGATTACGCATGACGCGATTGGCCTTGGTCGACTCGTGTGTGCCACGGACGAAGAAGCTGCGGCAATTCGCGATCAGGAGATGAAGGCCGGGCACGACCAGGCTGGTGAGTCTTTGTTTCCAAAACCACCGATTATCGAATTTGGTGTACTCAGCGATGCGATGGGAGGCCTCGTCGCTCCTGAACCTTGGGTTAGCGGTGCCGACGGGGATGCAGAACGTCTCGACGACATTGCCGGCTATGTGCCGATACTTTATCTGCGAGACGTCGTGAATCTCTCTCAAGAAAACCGTGACTACCTAAAAGAGTTCGCCGAAATGGGGGTTGTTGCGGCAAGCCTCAACGGGAACGCAGACTCGTTGTTGGTAGCGCGAGATACCGATGGCTACCTCACCGCTATGCTGGAACAAAAGGAAGCGCTTCTGGTAAAGCCGGACCGCATTGTCTTTGGTGCCGGTTCCATTGAAGGCTTATTGAACTTGTGGAGGGGCTATCTAGTGGGACGATCCGAAGCTTGGTCTTCCCTGAACCTAGCGGGTACAAAACTAGAGGCTGATGTCGCATGAAAATTACCTGTCTGGCCGATGTGGAGCAGTTTGAAGCAGTCCCGCCCCAGGATCGTTGGCGTGGTCGCAATACCTACGACCTATTGGCGAGAAGCGCAGCCCGCTACGCGGATCGCCCCGCCTTTAAGTTCCAATACACCAGTGCTGTCGATGAGGAGCCACATACGGTTAGCTACGAGGAGCTTTTTAAGAGGGTTACCCAAACAGCGAATATGCTCTCGGCCAGTGGTGTCGATATAGGCGCTGTGACCTCAATACTTTTGCCGAATCTACCGGAAAACCACTACACAATCTGGGGCGCACAAGCCCTCGGGATCGCGAGTCCGATCAACTACATGCTTGAGCCGATCGCGTTTCGTGACATTCTTCGCGAATCAGAAGCGCGTGCACTCGTTTGCCTCGGCCCCAGTTCGGAATTCGATATCTGGGAAAAGACGCTGCAGATCGTGGACGAACTGCCCGATCTACAGGTGGTTTTCGCGGTCGCAAGCGCCCCCGACGCTCTGCCGGACGCGACTCCCGGTGGGATACCGATCAGACCCTTTTCCACAGCGCTTGAAGCGCAGCCCACCGATCGACTGGTCTTTGACCGAGAGATCGACATCGAAGAAGTTGGGATCTATTTCCATACCGGGGGAACCACCGGTACGCCAAAGCTTGCTCGAATCAGCCACCGCAATCAGGTCCACGTTGCGTCTTTCAAAGCGGACTTTAGTCGCTTAAACGAAGAAAGCGTTGGCATCTGTGCTTTGCCTTTGTTTCACGTGAACGCGGTTTACAACACGGGTCTCAACTTCTTCGCGGTCGGCGGCCATCCGGTTTACCTGACCGCGAAAGGCTTCCGAACGAAAGGGCTACTGGATAATTTTTGGAAACTCGTCGAGCGGTATCAAGGCTCCATGTTTAATACGGTACCGACGGTCGTGTCCGCTTTGCTAGGTAAGTCACTAGACGGAATTGATATCTCATCTCTCAAGTACGTTATTTGTGGTGCGGCGCCGATATCCCCGGAAGTATTCCGCCGATTTCAGGAAACGACCGGTGCAAACATTCTAGAAGGCTATGGGCTTACCGAAGGAACACTGTCCAGCTCGGCTAATCCCATGGACGGAGAAAAGCGTTTGGGTTCCGTCGGTATTCGCTCGCCTTACCAGCAAATGAAGTGTGTGATCTTAGGTGCAGACGGCAACTATGAGCGCGACTGCGACTTCGACGAGGTGGGTGTCATTGCCATCAAGGGGCCGAACGTATTTATGGGATACAAGCAAGAGTCTGCGAACGACGGGCTCTTCGTCGATGGGTGGTTTCTTACCGGCGATTTAGCTCGCCAGGATTCGGATGGCTACTTTTGGATGACCGGTCGCGCGAAGGATTTAATCATTCGTGGCGGTAATAACATTGATCCTAAAGGTATCGAGGATGTCTTAACTGAGCACCCAGCGGTTGAGCTGGCGGCGGCGGTCGGCCAGCCAGATAGCTATGCGGGCGAGTTGCCCTGTGCATTCGTCTCTCTTGATGAGGATTTTAAGTTGGCGGCGGATGATGCCAGCTTAGCGGCTTTGGCAGAGGAGCTTCAGTCCTTTGCGAAGGAGCGAGTTAGCGAGAGAGCGGCGGCACCCGTGCATGTCGCCATTCTAGATGAAATGCCAATTACCGCGGTGGGAAAGATCTTTAAACCATCACTCGTAGCGATGGCAATTGAGCGCGTGCTTAGCGAAGCGCTGCGGCCTCTCGAGTCCGATCTGTCCCTGTCTGTAGTCAACGACAAGAGACTGGGAATGTTGGCCACCGTCGGAAATGTCGGTGACAGCGAAGCCGATCGGGAGCGCGTGCGAGCAGTGCTAGATCAGTTTACTGTGAAGTACGAGCTGGCTGCATGAGCCTGCTGTTTCGGCTTCATCCTGGGGGGGGCTGGTGAGTTTAAAGACCGCAAAAGTGATTTCTTTGGCGGAAGCTGCGGCTCTGGTCCCATTTGGCGCCACTTTGATCGCCGGCGGTTTTGGTATGACCGGGAACCCGGTCAATCTGCTGCACGCGCTGGCCGAAACCGATACCCGCGATCTGTGCTTTGTTGGTAACAACGTAGGCGAGCCTGGCCTGGCGGGCGGCCGTTTGCTGCGCAATGGCCAGCTTCGCAAAGCCATCGGTTCGTTCTTTACCAGTAATCGAGAAGCGGTAGAGGCTTTTCAGTGCGGAAAATTGGAGGTTGAGCTACTCCCTCAGGGGACGCTTGGCGAGGCGCTTCGGGCAGCGGGCGCCGGAATTGGTGGCTTTTTTACACCGACCGGTGCAAGTACACCGCTTGCAGAAGGCAAGGAGTCGCGCACCATCGACGGCAAAGAGATGATTTTTATCGAACCTTTGCACGGAGATATCGCCTTTGTTCGGGCTCGAAAGGCAGATACCGCAGGAAATCTCCAATACTCCATGACGGAGAACAATTTCAATCAGGCCGCAGCGACGGCGGCGAAGATAGTGGTTGCCGAAGTTGAAGAAATTGTACCTGTCGGTGAGATTGCCCCGGAGTTTGTTCATACACCGTGCTGTTACGTGGACTATCTGGTCCAGGCCGAAATAACACCGGAGCAACTCGGAACGTCGGCCTCCGTGTCGCAGAGCGAGAAAAAGGTCAGCGAAGCACGAATGAATATGGCTCGCGCCGCTTTGGCAGAGCTCAGGCGCGGTGACATCGTCAATCTTGGAATCGGAATTCCGACGCTAGTGGCCGACCTCATCAGCGCAGAGGACGGAATTATCCTTCACAGCGAGAATGGCATGCTCGGCGTCGGTCCGGAGCCCAGTTCCGGAGGGGCCATGGATTATCCGGTGAACGCGGGCAAGATTCCGGTTACGGCGCTTCCCGGTGCGAGCTACTTTGATAGCTCCGATTCCTTCGGCATGATCCGCGGCGGTCATATCGATGTAGCCATCATCGGTGGTCTTCAGGTGGATGCAAGCGCGAACCTCGCCAACTGGGCTGTGCCAGGGAAACCGCTGCTCGGCGTCGGTGGCGCGATGGACCTTGCGTCCGGTGCCAGGCGGTTAATCGTGACGATGCAACACTGCGACCGGGAAGGGCGATCTAAAGTTGTTGAGTGCTGCGACCTGCCGCTGACAGCCGAGCGCGTGGTCGATGTGCTCATTACTGACCGTGCTGTCTTTCATTTTGTTGAGCAGGGTCTGCACCTTGTGAAGTTAATGCCGGGATTCACTCTCGATGCTGTAACAGCATCGACGGAAGCTCCCTTCACTGTTGCAACGGAAGTCCTAGCGCAATCACAAACCGATGGTTCAGAAGCCGGGTGAGCTTCGTCGACGTCACGAACCTTGGCTATCGTAGAGACGACCACCGTCTACAGGCTGGCTCGTCCGTCCGGGGCTCGGAGCACAAATTCAAAACCAGGTTCGAGAACGCTCTGCTGATTAAATCCTAAACTAACCCAGAGAATAAAAATGAGCGAAACTTTCAAAATCATTGGCGCTGAAATGTCACCTTTTTCCGTGAAGGTGCGTTCCTATTTCAGATTTAAGCAGATTGCGCATCAGTGGATCGTTCGCACTCCCGAAATTCAAGAGCAGTACAAGGCGTTGTTCAAGATCCCTGTCATTCCGCTACTGGTCTCTCCAGACGGAGCGGGTATGCAGGATTCGACACCCATTCTCGAACGTATCGAATCCCGGTTTGCAGAACCGACTGCGCAGCCGGAGGACCCAGCATTAGCTTTCGTATCCTCCTTACTGGAAGAGTTCGGCGATGAGTGGGGTAACAAATGGATGTTCCATCTTCGCTGGGCTCGTGAGGTCGATCAGCTGAGCTCTGCCTGGCGTCTCGCGACCGTCCGCAGTGCTGCTGCATCAGAGGCTGAGCGTATGCAGATCGCAGGTGCCGTTCGAGAGCGTATGGTGGATCGAGTGTGGTTTGTCGGTTCCAACGAAACCACGGCGCCTCAGATCGAAAGCGGATTTGATCAGGCGCTGCAGCAGTTGGAGCTTCATTTGCAGAATCGGTGCTACCTACTGGGTGATCGTCCAGCGCTGGCCGATTTTGGTCTGGCCCCACAAATTTATAACGCCTGGACTGACCCTACCGGCGGCGCGTTGATCAGTGCAGCGTATCCCTCGGTACTCGCTTGGATTCAGCGCATGCTGTTTCCTAGGGTTGAAGGCGATTTTGAGGGCTGGGATTCGCTCCAATCTACCCTAGCGCCTTTCCTAAAGACTCAGGTTGGAGAGCGTTTTTTGCCTTGGTCCGACGCTAACCAGAAGGCACTGCTGGCTGGGGAGGCGGAATTTACCGTCGCCCTGTCTGATGGAGCATGGACGCAAAAACCACAGAAATATCATGCGAAGTCTCTTGAGGTGCTCCGTGATAAGTATCAGCCGCTCACAGAGATCCCTTCGCTAACGCAGCTTCTGGAAGCGGTGAACTGCCATTCATGGCTGCAGCGACACTAGTACTTCATTCGGATGGAGTACCCGATCCTCTAACGAACCCGAACCGAAAGCCGCTTCTGGAGTAGCTTAATGGCAGAAATAGATAGTTTGAAAGGTCGAATCGCCCTGTGTACCGGCCACATCGCGGGCATGATAGACCTCGCCGCACTCCCGTTCTGGGTTGGAGTACTTATTTCCCACTACCAGTTCTCACCCCAACAGGCGGGTGGTTTAGCAACGTTGTTTTTGATCGGCGTGGTGGTATCCAGTTTGTTTTGGTCTGCGAGATTCCATAGAGTGCGCGCAGGCATTCCAGTGCCGCTCGGTTATTTTCTTTCGGCTATTTGCTTTCTACTGATTTCGCAGAACGATGAGTATCCGATTTTGGCGGCGCTCCACGCAATCGGTGGTTTGGCAACTGGGATGAGTCTCTCATTTACCCACGGCACGATTGGACGCTCCGAATCACCACATCGCTTGTTTGGAATCGCCCAAATTAGTCTTGGTGCCTCCGCAGTGTTATTTATCGGGATCGTCCCTCCGTTGATTGAAGCACAGGGCCCTCCCAGTGTGTTCCTTGTGATCAGCTCGATCATGTTTCTTGCCGGAGTTGTGACTAGCTTGGCATTCCCTAGAGGCGGCGTGGTGAGTGAAGACGCGGTCTCCAGTGTAGATCAGATGCGAGGGAAAGCGTCGCTCCGATTTCCTGGAGAGGTCTGGTTCGGCATTGTCTGTATATCTTTGATGGCCTTGCTCCAGGCGATGTTGTTCAGTTTTGTGGAACGCATGGGGATTGAGTTCCATGGGTTTAGTTCGGGACAGATTGCTTCCGTACTACTGGTGACCGCTATCGTCAACCTGGCGCCGGGTTTCGTGGCGATGCAGCTACAGAATCGTCTCGCGCCGCCGACCGTAATGATGCTAGGTCCATCGCTGCAAATTGTGTTTGCCGTGCTGATGGTCTCTGTGGGGCTATTCCCCGCGTATTTCATCGCGGTCGCGATATATCCCTTTCTGATCGTGTTTACTCACGTATTCGCCTTTGGATTTTTCGCTGAGCGTGAACCCAGCGGTCGTGCCGTGGCGGCTACTCCGGCGATGAACATGATGGGTTCGGCCTTAGGTCCTATATTAGGTGGTGTGCTAGTACAGCAATTTGGCTACCAAAGCCTCGCGTTCGGAGCTCTCGTGGTCGGTGGTACAGCTGCGGTCTGCGCTCTACAAGTAGCGCGGCGTGTTCGCGGCGGCCGCCTAGCAACCACCGCGTGAGCCACTAGTAGTCGGGTTTCCAGGAGGAAAGACTTCCACCGCCCTCAGCGAGTTCCTTGAGAAGGGGGGCTACCTGCCATAGCGCCGGATCGAGCGACTGGGCATACGCTTCGATTTTCTCAACAACCGTAGCCAAGCCCTGGCTTTCAATCACGTGCATCGGGCCGCCGCGAAAACGCGGAAAACCGTAGCCATAGCAGTACACAACGTCGATATCGCTAGAGCGCTGCGCTATACCTTCTCCGAGTACACGCGCCCCTTCGTTCGCCAACGCAAGCAATAGTCGATCAAGTATTTCCTGGTCATCAATTGAGCGGCGCTTAATGCCTAGGTCCGCCGCCGCTGTCGAAACGATATCCATGACGTCCGGATCATCGATTCTGGCTCGCGTATCTGGGTCATAGCGGTAGTATCCCAATCCTGACTTTTGCCCCAGACGGCCGGCCTCGACCAATCGATCTGCAATAAGGTATGCCGCTTTTGGGCCTTTCTCTTCGTCGCTCAGCTGTTCCCGAGCTTTGTAGCCAATGTCCAATCCTGCAAGATCGCTGACGGCCAAAGGACCCATCGCCATCCCCCACTCTTGCATGACGCTGTCAATCTGTGCAGGCGATGCACCTTCAATCAGGCATAGGGCAGCTTCGCGACCGTAGGGGCGCAACATTCGATTCCCAATGAAGCCGTAACACATCCCGGACAACACGGGCACTTTGCGAATGCGCTTGCCGATGTTCATCGCAGTCGCTATCACGCTATCCGACGTTTGTTGGCCGCGTACTACTTCAAGAAGCTTCATGACATTTGCCGGGCTGAAGAAGTGCATGCCCACCACCGACTCCGGTCGAGTCGTCGCCGCGGCAATGTCGTCAATACTCTGATACGAGGTGTTGCTCGCGAGAATGGCACCGCTTTTAGCAATGCCGTCGAGGCTCGTAAACACCTCACGTTTTACCGCTAGGTTTTCGAACACGGCTTCGATGACCAGGTCCGTTTTCGCGAGCGCTTTATAGTCCGTGGCGCCAGTGATTCGCGCTCGTATGGTGGTTACGGTTTCGTCGCTGAATCGCCCGCGCTTGATGCTGATACTGTAGTTTTGATCGATCTTGGCCAGACCCCGATCTACCGCTTCCTGATCCATGTCGAGCAAGGTGACGTCGAAGCCGGCCTCGGCAAAGCTCATCGCAATACCGCCGCCCATGGTTCCCGCGCCGATAATTCCTACTGTGTTGACCTCTTTGATTTCGGCCTCTGGATCCAGGTCGGCTACTTTTGTGGCCTGACGCTCAGCGAAGAACATATGCCTTAGCGCAGCGGACTGCGGATCTTCCATGCACTCCACGAACCGTTCTCGTTCCAGCGCTAAGCCCGCATCGAAGTTAAGCGTTGCTGCCGCCTCAATACAATCGAGAATACGCTGCGGTGCATTTTCCCCTCGAGTCTTTTTTGCGAGCGTTTTGCGAGTCGCCGCAATCAGTTCGCGGTCTTCTTCAGTCAGTTCGTAGGCTATGTCACGTACGCGGCGCAGGCTCGCGCTGTTTTCAGCCAGTGATCGCGCGTAGCCTTTGGCGCCGCCAAGTAAGTCTCCGACGAACACCGTATCGATAAGCCCTACTTTTAGTGCCTGCTCAGCGGAAATCGGATTGCCCAAGGTCATCAGCTGAATGGCCATCTCCGTTCCAACCAAGCGCGGTGATCGTTGTGTACCTCCAGCGCCGGGTAGAAGTCCTAGCTTAACCTCGGGAAGACCTAACTTTGCGTCGGCGACGGCGCAGCGATAGTGACAGCATAGTGCTGTTTCTAAACCACCGCCCAGGGCAGTTCCATGAATCGCAGAAAGCAGTAGTTTTGGATGGGCCTCCATGGCGAGAAGCACCTCTGCAAGTGCTGGATCTTTAGGCGGCTTGCCGAATTCGGTGATGTCCGCTCCCGCAATAAAGGTTCTGCCTTCACAGATCAGGATCGTCGCGATCGAGTCATCATCTGCCGCCAGCCGCAGCGCGGCCACGATACCTTCTCTAACCTTTTGAGATAGGGCGTTAACCGGCGGGTTAGAGATGCTGAGAATGCCGATTTGATCGTCGACCCGATAAGTGACAGCGTTCATATTATTCCTCATAAAATTTGTTTATGAACATATAATGTATTATGCCGTCTTCGACGCAAGCCTGCCGCAAGTTTTATTGGCGCGAGCGGCTTCCCATAAAAATAAGGAAATGCAAATGACCGATGCCTACATCTGCGATGCCGTGAGAACGCCGATCGGCAAGTACGGAGGCGCGCTCTCATCTGTTCGTGCCGACGATCTCGCGGCAATTCCCATTGCTTCCCTTCGAGAACGTCAACCTCAAATAGATTGGACAGCGCTTGACGACGTGTGGATGGGCTGCGCGAATCAAGCAGGGGAAGACAATCGAAATGTCGCGCGCATGGGTGTACTGCTAGCGGGGTTGCCCGAAACCGTGCCTGGCACAACAATTAATAGACTCTGCGGATCCGGTTTGGATGCGGTGGGGACGGCTGCACGCGCGATTCGCAGCGGCGAGATTGAACTCGCGCTCGCCGGGGGGGTGGAGTCGATGAGTCGGGCCCCGTTTGTCACGGCGAAGGCGGCTTCTGCTTTTGACCGTTCTGTTTCGACATTCGATACGACAATAGGCTGGCGTTTTATTAATCCGCGTATGCAGAAGCATTGGGGTGCGGACACAATGCCTGAAACCGCTGAAAACGTTGCGGAACAGTTCGCCGTATCGCGTGAGGATCAAGACCGCTTTGCGCTGCGTTCACAACAGCGTGCGACTGCGGCGCAAGACGCTGGAGTGCTGGACGAGGAGATCATTGACGTTGCAGTTCCTCAGCGGCGAGGAGATCCTGTTCTGGTCTCCGCCGATGAGCAACCTCGTCGCCAGACTTCGCTCGAAGCCTTGGCGAAACTTCCGACGCCGTTTCGAGCGGGCGGTACCGTGACGGCGGGCAACGCCTCCAGTGTGAATGACGGCGCCTGCGCCGTCTTGATGGCCTCGGAGCAAGCGGCGCAAATGAATGGGTTAATACCGCTCGCACGTGTCTGCGGAATGGCGAGTAGTGCTCTCGAGCCCCGCATCATGGGCTACGGTCCTTTTGCCGCAACCCGCGACCTCTTGGATAAGATGTCGCTGAAAATCGAAGACATCGACGTCATCGAGCTAAACGAGGCGTTTGCAGCCCAGGCACTCGCAGTAACCCGGTCTCTGGGGCTCGCGGACGATGCAGAGCACGTCAATCCAAACGGTGGTGCGATCGCGCTCGGCCATCCTCTGGGGATGAGTGGTGCTCGCTTAGTTACGACTGCCTGCTATGAACTTCGACGACGAGGCGGACGTTACGCCTTGTGCACGATGTGTATCGGCGTAGGTCAGGGGCTTGCGTTGCTACTTGAGCGGGTCTGATTTCCCCACTCATTGGGCCAGCTCTTGGTTATTTCTTGGTTGTCTTTCGTCTGTCTCTCGGCTGTCTCTCGACACTAGCTGCCGCTCCTTGCGGACGCCATAGAAAAGACGCCCAGACGAGCTGTGAAGCAGAACCAAGTGCTTTATCCCTGCTATTAAACCCGCATAACCTCCCTAAGAAATCATTCGTCGGATGCTTTCGCGGTGCCCATCCCAGAAGTGATGCTTAAGAACGCCAAACACGTGCGCAAGGATGATGAGGTAGAAGAGGTAGGGAAGCACGAGCTTATGGAATAACCCCCAGGGCTTTATCGCTTCCATGTCTGCCTCCCAGAACAACGGCAAGTCCCAAATAAAGATATGGGACAGCTTGCCCCCAAAGGTCGACATAACAAAACCCGTTACCGGGAAAGCGATCATAAACACATAAAGCAAAAAGTGGACGGTCTTGGCAGAACGCCTCTCCCAATTGGTCAATTGCCCATCTAGCTTTGGTTTGGGTGAAGCGAAATGCCAGAACAGGCGAAGGATGAGCAAAAACAAAACCACAAAACCGAGGGTTTTGTGAACGACGTAGTATCCCTGGCGCCATTCCACATCCTCGGGAATCATCGAAGTAAAAATACCCATCGGAATCAGCAGCAAAAACAGTACAGCTGTCGTCCAGTGCAAAGAGCGACTTATATTGCCGTAGCTGCTTTGTGAATTGCGAAGTTCGCCGTGATCTGAGCTCAGTCGCTGGCGTTGCTTCACCGCCGCCCAGCAAAGGAACACGGCTGCAACAAAGGTGACGGCAGCTTGCACGAGAAGAACTTTGGGTTTAAGTGCATCTGTTGGAAAAAGCGGTGGACGTGGGTCTTCCAAAATGCCTGTGCTGGCAACCAGTAAAAACCAGCCGGTAGTGAGTGCGCAAAGGGTTGCGGCGGTAGCCGTCGCCAGGGACCTGGCCGCGCTCGACTTTTGACTTAGGCCCCAGGCGACCAGCATCGCCGCAAGAAGCATCCCTAGCGCGATCCAGCTATCTAGATGGTACGGAAGTCGGTGGTCATTCATCTTATTCTCGTTATTAAAGTAGTTTGCTTAAAAACGTGACTTTGTCTACGATAAAGAAAAATTTGTCTGTAATCAAAAATAAAATTCTTCTTCACGAATTCTCGATGAAATAAAATCTTCAAGGGGCGGGCGTCGGTCGCTGCCTGGAACGCTAGAGCCTGCTGGAGCAAGATGCTTTGAGCGGGTGGCCCCTGGGCTTTTCTTCCCCGCATGTGGGGGAGCCTTGAGCGGAAAAGGACTGGCAATCGGGAGCGCCTGTTGGATCAATAGAGCCCAGTAGGAGCGGGACCGGTCTCGGATCATCCGCACAAGAGACATCAACCCGGCTATTGGTAAAGCCAACGTCATAATCAGAATAATCACCAGCGAAATCTGACCGGCTCGATGAAAAATAAGATCGCTAATTAAGAGGAATTTCGCTATGCAAGCAGCAGCAACTGATGTGCCAGTCTTTGAAGGCGACCTGTTTTCCGAAAACGCGCTTACGGACCCATTTCCGCACTATCGGCAACTTCGCGACACGGGACCGGTCGTCTTCCTTGAGTCGCTGGGGATGTATGGGGTCGGCCGATACAGCGATGTCAGAATGGCCCTGCGATCTTGGGATCACCTGGTCTCCAGCGAAGGCATTGGGATGAACCCTTTGATCAATAATCTCGAAGGTCGTCCGGCGAATATCATCACGAGCGACGAACCAGAACATTCGCGGATGAAGCGACCGCTACTAAAGTCCATCGGGCCCAAACCCATCGATTCCTATCGCGATCAGCTCAAAGAGCTGATCAGCGCGCATACCGAGAAGCTGGTTGGTACGGGCTGGTTCGAAGGTGTTACCACGCTCGCACATTTCCTGCCGGTTTCGGTCATCTCACATCTGGTTGGGCTGCCTGACGAAGGACGTGAAAACATGCTGCGCTGGGCATCCTCGACGTTCAATTTCCTCGGCCCCAATATGGATAATGTCGAAGAGGACCTCGCCGCATTTCAGGAGGTCAACGAATTCCTCGCGACTGTGCCCATTGAAAGTCTAAAGGAGGGCAGCTGGGCAGACGATTTATTTAAGGCAGCCAAACGTGGCGAGCTAGATGTCTTCGAGGCGCGCGGTGCGCTTGCAACATATGTCCTGCCGGCGCTTGATACGACGATTTTTGCCAAGGCCAATCTCATCTACAATCTCGGCGCCAATCCGGATCAGTGGGCCAAGCTGAAAGCCGAACCCCACCTGATTATGAGCGCCGTCTATGAAGGTGTACGCCACAGCGCGACAGTTCGTGCCTTCTCCCGCTTCGCCAAGAAGGATTACCAAGAAGGCGATGTTCACATTCCGGAAGGTGAGCGCGTTGTTCTGTTTTTCGGCGCGGCCAATCGCGATGAAAGACAGTACGACGATCCCGACGCCTTTAGAGTTGACAGGAACCCGCGCGACAATCTGGGCTGGGGGCACGGACAGCATCTTTGCGCCGGGATGTTCCTGGCGCGCCTGGAGATGGAAGTGATGCTAGAAGCATTGGTCGAACAGGTCGACACTATCGAAGTGGATTCTCCGATGTACGGCACTAATCAAGGTCTTTACGGCCTCGATTCGATGCAAATCAGACTTACTTGAAATTGACCAGCCTTAGCGGCTGCAAAAGATGCGCCGGTGCGCAATGAGCACTTTTCTTTATGTCATGATTTTGTATGCAGGAGCACTCACGGGAGAGGTCAGGGTGGGGCTTAGTGACCGAGCATTGCGGGTTCGTTGAAGCGAACCGGAGACCTACTAGAACGCTATCGGTTGAATGGCTATGAAACTATGCGTCGACAACAGCCTGACGACGCGAAAATACCCGTTTAAAGCTGTCCTCAATCGGGTAACGATACGGATGTACCTTATTTGAAAGGGTAGTTTGCAGGTACCGTAGGAATGGAAGTCGGCGCTAGTGGTAAGACCTAACGCCAGCCGTTGTCGATAAGAGCCGTTTCCGATCGACCATCAAGAGCGATGTCTGCCGCGTGCTGGCTAATGAACACAGCTACTGGAGCAGACTCCTCGACGCCAGCCGGACGGTAGGCGTTGGATGTCTCCAGGTACGACTCAAGGCCCGCAGCCTGTGTCACCCATGTGGATCCCTCGCGACAGGCTACAGCCCGCCAGTCCGCGTCCTGATTCCGCAGAAGGTACTCCCGGCACCAGTTGCCATTCTCGTGCGGGAATGTCAAAACCCCGCGCAGCTCCCGGCCATCGACGAGAAGATGCCACTCAGAACCCGAAGGCAGGTTATCAAGGGCGTTCGAGACAATGGAGTCATTTCCGGGAAGACCTGAACGCTCACTATCGAACAGGCCGCCGATAGTGAGGGCGCCTGCAGCAACGACCACAGCCGCCGCAGCTGCGAAATTCCAACGTAGGGGTTTGGGAAGGACCTTTTTATCGGCCTTATCGGCCGCCGGAAAGGGAAGCACATCAGCACTAACGTGCAGATGCGCACTCGATTCAGACTCCAGCAATGCCTGGACGGCAGGGGGCACACGGTCCGACTCGCCAAGGGCATCTCGCAACAGATTGTTGCACTCCTGCATCTTGACGAGGCTCTCCTGAAGCAGCGCCTCGGTTCGCAGGCGCCGTTCAAGGTTGCGAGACTCTTGCGGAGGGAGTTCCCCGTCCAGATACTGCGACAACAACTCAGCGTCTGTATCAGAAAGCTCTCGCTGACCGTCGATGTCGAGCATTTCTGCGCTCACGTCAAAACGGTCGATATGAACGTCATCGCCAACCTTTTCGTGATGACTGTCTCTGTGATCGTCGCGCGAGTTATCACGAAAAGAACCGCGAGAATCGTTGTCAGAGCCGCTCTTCATGTATTCCTCATTTTTTTCCGGTCACTCATGTGAGTTTCACTCAACAAATATGCTACTGCTTAACTATTTCACTAGCCTTCGCAGTGACTTCCGCCTGGTCTTGGCGTTTTACTGGCCCTGCGTCCTCCTGCATTCTCCTGCCGAAGGCGTTAAGGCCACGCTCTTTGGGCCCTGAGGCCTCCTGAGCTTTCTAATACTGCACGTCGTCTAAGTAAGTACGACTCTTAGCACGGCTTTTAACACGTCTCGTGAAAGGACTCTTAATTCAAGTTTGAAAGACGCTGTTCTACCTGATAGACACCGTACCTATCTGGCCTTCTGCCCATGCTGACCTTGAATCCTGGTCAATCAACGGCCTTGACGAGCTGCTTTCGAGCCCGCGCTATCCGGCTCATAATCGTGCCGATCGGGACCTCGAGTATCTCGGCAGCTTCCGCATAACTCTTGCCCTCTACCGCCACAAGCGT
This sequence comes from Pseudomonadota bacterium, assembly GCA_039111155.1. Taxonomy (GTDB): domain Bacteria; phylum Pseudomonadota; class Gammaproteobacteria; order Pseudomonadales; family Halieaceae; genus Congregibacter. The sequence continues at coordinate 50,781 of JBCCPL010000011.1, forward strand.
TAACGAAAGGCGCTGTTCCTCTGGTAGAGCGGCGAGGGCGTTCTTGACGGCCGCCAAGCTTCTCTCGCCCTCGGATTGCACCTCCGCCGACGGAGACACCTCAACCGCTTCTCCGGCCTGAATGACTCCGGTCGCGTGCCTCGTTCGTACTTCTCTAGACCTTAGTTCGTCTATCCACAGATTCTTGCAAACCCTGTAAGCCCACCGAGCGGTGTGCGCATCTGCAGGCACGCCGCGAGAGAGAAGTCTCTCAACGGTTCCCTGTAACAGATCGTCAGCATCCGCTTCGCTCCCAGTCAGTGACACGCAAAACCTCTTTAGGCCGCGCAATTCGGCCAGGAGTTCTTTTTGCTGTCTGACTGCTAACGGTCTGGCGCTCGTCGAGCTCATCAATCTTCCACTGCTGTAAAGACGGTCACAGGAATCTAATATTCCCTCGTTAATTGGAATTGTAGTTGACGTACATCGTCTCTACTCGATACTTGCGACATCTTCAACGACGTGTACTCTTCTTAGCTATCTTAGGCCTGCCCTGCGTAATTCGCCGCAAGTCCTCAGATTGGATCGAGGTGTCACTCGTAAGGTATTGAAGATTAACGATTTGGCGGCTCTATTGATCGATGGCAGGTGATTTCGACGACACTGAATACTTTAGGTTTCGGTGCTACATTGAGAATCAGACGACAGCTTAGGGGAATCAACTATGTTGACTCGTGAAAATTCACATCGTGACCGACCGTTGTTTCGCGCCTTATTGATTCCGCGGGACGCGCATCTTGCTCCTACTGCGTGTAGTCGACAGTTCGCTGTTAGTTTGTTCACAAGTGCTTTTTTCTTAGGGACTTTGGCTCTTGCGGCCACAGGCCCGGCTGCGTTCGCGCAGCTTCCGGTTGGAGGTTTTCTGGGTGAGGACCCCACTGAAGAGCAGGTGGAGGAGCAAATAGAAGATCAGCTCGAAGAAGAAGTCGAAGAAACCGTAGAAGACGAGGTGGTCGACGTTATTGAAGATAACGTCGAGGAATCTGTTGAAGAACAGGTAGCCCAGTCGGTCGAACAGGCGACGCAGCAGAACATCCAGGAGAATATCGAGGAGACCATCGAGGAAACGATCGAGCAGACGGTGGATGCCTCCGTTGAGAACAATATCGACACTACCGTAGCGCAGGCTGTCGAAGAATCGGTAGAAGACAGCATCACGGATGCCATAGAAGTTGCTGCACTGGCATCTGCCGAAGACTTCGTTGAAGACGATGTAATGGATTCCATCAACGATGGGGTGACCGATCTGATCGAGAGTGAGGTTGAGTCGAACGTGAGTGACTCGATCGAGGCAAGCGTTGATGACTCGGTCCAGGACACGGTCGAGGCCGCTGTTGAAGCAAACCTTACACAAAACGTTGAGTCGGATGTTCAGGAGACGGTTGCGCAGGCAGTAGAAGACGCCGTGGCAGAGTCCGTCGAGTCATCAGTTACCGAAAACGTGGAAGCCGGCGTAACTGATGCTGTCGAGGATTCCGTCAGTGATGTTGTAGCCGCTAGTGTCGAGAACACTGTAGAGGCAGCTGTCGAAAACCAGGTGCTTGACGCGACCGCGCAAGAGGTGGAGTCCGCCATCGAATCGGGCGTAGAGGATACGGTTGCAAGCAGCGTGGAGCAGACGATCGCAGCGCAAGTAGAAGCCAGTGTCGAAGGCGGGCTGGAGGCGAATGTCGAAGATCAGGTTGAAGAAGCTGTAGAAGACAACGTTGAGGAAGAAGTTGCGTCCGCGATCGAGACATCGGTTGAAGATGCAGTGGCCTCTGCAGTTGAAGACAGTGTCGCTGATACCGTCGAGGAGTCCGTGGCAAGCTCGGTCGAGGAATCAATAAGTGAAACGGTCGATGCTGCTGTTTCAGACGTTGTGGAAGACTCAGTATCGGATGCAGTCGAGGAGTCGGTCGCAGAGGCGGTCGAGGAGACTGTCTCCGAGTCGGTGGCCTCCTCAGTCGAGGATGCGGTGGAAGCAACCGTAGAGCAAGCAGCAGAGGTAGCGGTAGAGGCGGGTGTCGAGGCCGCGGTCGAAGACCGTATTGCTGATGCTATCGCGGATCGACTCGACAACGAAATCGATGAAATCGTGGACGCGGTCGAAGCCGAACTCGAAATCGATGAGTCCCGCATCATCAAAGAGCAGTGGCTCGTCATGGCCGATCCTGAGGTGTTTGACGAACTCACGATCAAGGGCTACCTCTTTGATCTGGTGACCGATCTTCCTGGTCTCGGATTGCGATTGGCGGAAGTCGCAGCGCCGTCGACTTTCGATATCACCGAAGTTCGAAATGGGGTGCTTGACGTAGTCGGTAAGAATCGAGCCGAAGTAGACTTGAATCATATCTATACCGCAGGAATTCCCCAGCCTACTGATAGCGGCGCCGGAGTTCTACCGAACGAGGCGATTGAAGTTCCCAATGATCTCGCCGCGATGGAGCTGAGGGTTGGGATGATCGATAGCGAAGTCGATACATCACATCCGGCACTTGCAAGATCCAGCATCCAAACCCGGAGCTTTGCTCGAGAGGGTTCCGCTCGCCCGGATTTTCACGGTACTGCAATTGCTTCGATCATCGCTGCCAATTCTGATGAATACCAGGGCCTTGCTCCTTCGGCGCATCTGTATGCAGCTTCCGTTTTTGAGTTGGATAAAAAGCAGGGTGAGATTGCCAGTACAGTCAGTCTCATCAGAGCGATAGACTGGTTAATCTCATCCGAAGTCGATGTGGTGAACTTGAGCTTGGCCGGCCCTCCGAATCGGCTGCTCGAGCGGGCGCTCGACCGCGCTGCCAAGAAAGACGTGATCGTGATGGCTGCCGCCGGTAATGGCGGGCCGGTTGCTCAGCCGATGTATCCTGCGGCCTATGAGACGGTGGTCGCCGTTACGGCGGTGGATAAAGCGCAACGCGTGTTCCGTCTCGCTAACCGTGGTGACTATCTGGCGATTTCCGCGCCGGGGGTGGATCTGCGTCATGCTGAAGCGGGAGGTGGCTATGCTGCATCGAGCGGAACGTCGTTTGCAGTCCCGTTTGCGGTCACGGCAGCGGCACGACTAAGCCAGTTGGGCCCAAAGTCTGAAATCGTCCCATCGCTCCTTCAAAGCGCCGAGGATATCGGGCCGCCCGGCCGCGACAGTATCTACGGTTATGGATTGCTGAACCTCAGCAGTCTATAAGGCCTGTCAAACCGGCGCGTCAACGACGCGTCCACGATCTCGGCCCGGGAGACTCAGTGTCTTCCGGCTTACCACGTAAATTGTAGGCGCGTGCCGACGATTGTCTGGGTAAAGTCCGCCCGCGGCAGATTCGATTGAAAGTCGCCATAGCTGTAGTACGCCTGGGCTCGTATGCGTTCCGTCAGCGGGAGTTCGAGATCAACCTTCCAGCGCCAGCGGTTGTCGGCTCGTTTCTCGCCAATAGTCGGTTCCGGAGAGCTATAGTCGCGTTCCTCAAATCTGAATGAGGCTTCAAGCTTCGCTTTTCGACCATAGGCGTTAAAGCGACGAATATAGCGCGCTTTCAGTGCCGGACCTGTGAATGTCAGTTCCGGAGCCCCCGTGTCTTCGTCACGGTAGCGCACACCAAAGTTAAAATAGCTTCGCAGACCCCGATGGAAGTAATAGGCGTCAAACTCGAGTGTCTGCGTATCGGCATTTCGCTCCGGTCGATCATCAATCGTGCGCTCCGAATACACATAGGCACCACGAAGAAACCAGCGTTTCGAAATGAAGCCGGCGAGTGCGGGCGATAGGCGTATAAACTCCAAAAACCCGTCGTGATCGAGCTGCGTATCGATGTAGTAGGCAGACACGCTTCCGTTCATCGACCCCAGATCCTTGTTGATATTGGCCCCCGCAATCTGCGTGAGCCGATCAACCCGGGAGAACTCCTGATAGGTGCTCTGGGAAATACTGTAGCTCGCACTCAAATCGGTCGTGTCGTTTAAGCCCCGTTTCGCCTGCAGCTTGAACTCGCTGGTGACAGCGTAGTCGCTCTCGCCACTGGAGAGATCGACCTCACTGACGGATACGTTCGTATCGTATTCAAGGCCAAGGCTCAATCCGCCGGACCAGGTTGTTTTGAAGGTGCTCGTCTCCCCGGAATCCTGGCCCCGAGAGGCATTCGGCGAAAGCAGTACAACCAGGCAACAAAGCGCAGCAAGTCGTTGGAGGGGGCAGCGTCGTGTCGGCGCAGTACGGGGCAAAGTATCACTCACATGCAGTGAGCGAGCAGACTAAACAAAGCTGTTTCAGGCCACAAGCCGGACATCATTGATTGCGCAGAAGAGTTTAATTCGACAAACCTTATCGCGAATATCCCGTCGCGTCCCGCTACGAGTGCGTTGCCGGTCGCCACCGCCGTTCGGGTTGGCAAACCGGCATCGATTCCTCGACGCCCCCGGGTTAGACTCCGCCGCGCCCCACATGGCACGACAAGTAATGCAAGCCGGCGATCGATTGGGAGGGATAGCGTGGCAACGGAACAAACAGAACAAAACCAGCAAGTACAACAGACCGAGCACCACGATCAGTGCATGGAGCGGTTCATTGCGCTTGCCAATGAGATGAAGGATGACGGTATACCAGTTGCCCAGGTGTCCTGGGCACTGATGACCGCTTCCGGCATCTACGCGACCTACTCAGTAGCGGGTAACAGCGGTGGGCTTACCGACTCAGGTATCCAAAAAGTGGCTGATGCTTACAAGAAAAACCTGAGCAACATTCAGGCGTTAAAGAAGTCGCTGGCGGACAGTCGCTAGTGGCGACGTGTTAAACAGGTCCTGGTAGAGCCAGCGCTCGACGTCGACGGCAACTCAGGCTTGTTCGATACGCATGTCAACGCCAGTCTGCGTACCGGACAGCTGTTGCCTGAGCATATGCAGCGAGTTCTCAAAGTGGCCTGGCTCGAGCAGCTTGTGGAGTTTTTTGGCAGGCACCGCCGGGCTGAAGAGAAACCCCTGAATACAGTGAACGCTGTGCTGTTCGAAGAAATCCATCTCTTCCACCCGTTCGACGCCCTCAACAACGATTTCCAGCCCAAGGCTTTGACCCATTGCGAGGATAGCTTTTACAAGTTCGGCCTTTTGCTCGCTCTCAAGAATGCCAAGTACAAAGCTGCGATCCACCTTGAGTTCGTTCAACGGGAATCTCGTCAGGTAACTCAGGGATGAATAGCCGGTACCAAAGTCGTCAATCGACAGCCTCACTCCCAGCTCCTTTAGCTGCCGCAACAGCTGTACTGTGGCTTCCTGCTCACCGATCATCAGGCCCTCGGTAAGTTCTATCTGCAGCGAGCCGGGGTCCAGATTCGCGCGGTCTAGTGTCTCTCGCACGCGCCTCGTGAATCCTTCGTTAAGTTGTAGGGCTGATACATTCACGGAGACCTTAGGTAAATCAAGTCCGATGCGCCGCAACTCAGCCAGATCCTTACAAGCGCGCTCTAATACCCAATCCCCGATGTCACCGATCAGTCCCAACTCTTCCGCGATAGGAATCCACTGATTCGGCGGGACCAATCCTCGATCGGGGTGACTCCAGCGTACCAGGGCTTCCGCCCCTGTAAGTTTGGCGTTACGGCTATCAACCTGGGGTTGATAGTGCACGATCAACTGCTTTCGTTCGCGCGCTTTACGAAGCTCATTCTCCAACTTGAGACGTTCTTTGTTGGAAATCACCATATCGCCGCTGTAGACCTGCAAGCAGTTGCGACCTTGCTTTTTGCCATTGATCATCGCGGTGTCGGCGGCTCTAAACAGAGCTTCGGTTGTCTTTCCGTGGCGTGGCGCAATCGCAATCCCAACCGTCGCGGCGACTGCAACCTCGTTATCGTCGATGCGGAACGGTTGCTCGAGCGCTTTTATAATCCGCGCAGCGATGACCGCAGCTCCACGCTCATCCGGCAGATTGTTAAGTACAACTGCAAATTCGTCTCCACCCATCCGCGACAGATCCATAAGCGCTTCCTTATCGCTCGTGCGGTGGGGTACGTCACTGGAGCGTACGGACTTCTCGAGGCGCAGCGCGACCTGTTTTAAGAGTCGGTCTCCCGCTTCTGTGCCCAGGGAGTCGTTGACCCGCTTGAAATGATCGATATCGAGCACCAGAAGAGCGAGCTGCTCTCCATTGCGAATTGCCAGGCGCAGCAGCAGTCCGAGCTGTTCACTGAAAAGTCGGCGGTTCGGCAGGCCGGTCAGTAAATCGAAGTAGGCCAGATGGCGCAAGCGATCTTCGGTCGTACTGACTTTTTCTTTGGCCTCTGCTAATTCCTTTTGCTGTTGGGACAGCTGCTCGTCGCGACGATCAACCTGAAGATTCAGCATCTTGCGATCGACATCCAGGGACTTCTTCTGTCGATTCATTCCCGTGACCATGCCGTTCACGATCTCGCTGATTTGTCTCACTTCTCCAATGCCGGAGACGGGAACGGTTTGCACTTGCCTTCCGGCCGCCACATCGTCCGCAAGGACCGTGAGATCTCTAAGTGGTTTTGTGATGCGGCGAGTAGTAGTCGCAATCACAAGACCAAAGAGAGCTGCCAGGACGAGGCTGAAGACGGCGCTTATAGCCGCGCTGTTCAACGACTCGCTAAGGATCACGCTGCGGCTGAGGGTGATTTCAAGATAGCCCACAACAAACAAGCTATTTGCAGATTCGGGGTCGAAGGCGGCTGCAGCAAAGTCTGCGAGATCGATTCCATCTTTGAGTGGGTCTACTAACGACACCACGGGCATGATCTGGGTAAGCTCTTTCTCTTGAAGTACCGCTGCAAAGGCGGCGAGCCTTGGAGGAAGGTAATCGCTAGGTCGATCACTGGCGACCGTGTCCAGAGGAGAGCGATCTTCACGCAGCGTTGAAAACATCGGCGCTGTTTCCCCCGTCGCCCAAAGCGTCGTCTTCGCAAGTACTTCCTCACCCAGATTGGTGAAAACGCGAACTCGCTTTACTGCGGGCGATAGTGCAAGCGCCTCGGATCCAATATCGTTAAGTTGAGACGCAATCGAAAACCGTACCGCCGCTGCGAACTCAGGCTTCGTTGCGACAAGCTGTGTGGCCTTAAGCTCCAGTGCGTCCCGCACATGCGCGTAATCTCGGACGGCAAGCACGACGCAGCCGGTCAGTAGTGCTACCAGTACAAAGCCTAGCGTCAACAATGTCAGCCGGCGCGCAATGGTCATCTTGAGAGCAGCCTCGTCCGATTCGAACAGGAATACAGCTCGATGCCAGCGTCCACGCTGGGATCAAATATCATGTTGTTTATCCTGTTTGAACTCTAAGCCCATGAAGATTAAAGAGAAAGTATCATGTGTTTTAACTATTGGCCAAGCTTGCCGCGTCTCACCTGGCCTGAGGTTAGCGGTCGAATACAGCGCAAACTTTCGCCGCCCCAGCCCTTCTTTGCTGACATCCTCGTGCACCGGCCTGGGGGTGAGCGTCAGCAAAGGAGTCGCAGAGTGCTTGCATTGTTTAGCCAACCGACTGAACCACTTACCCGGGATGTATGCGCTGCGACCAACATCATTAGCCTAGGGACGCCGCAGAGGAGTCGGGCTACAGGGTAGTTCGAGTGTTCAGGTCAGACTTCTGCGTCGTAATACTGTGTGTACCAATCGACAAAATTCTTGATACCGACGTCGATGGGGGTTGCGGGTCGATAGCCCACCCAATCACTGAGGGCATCAATGTCGGCGAACGTGGCCTCTACGTCCCCTGCCTGGAGTGGCAACAGCTCCATCTCTGCGCGGGCACCAAGAGCCGATTCAATGGCTGCGACAAAGTCGAGAAGTGCAACAGGGTTGTTGTTTCCAATATTGAACAGTCGATAGGGCGCCGAACTCGTACCGGGGTCAGGCTTCGCACTATCCCATGAACCGTTTGACGCGGCGGGTTTTGCGAGAAGTCGGACGATTCCTTCCACTATGTCGTCGATGTAGGTGAAGTCGCGGCGCATCTGGCCGTGGTTGAAAACCTTAATTGGCTCTTTTTTGAGTATTGCCTCAGTAAAGAGAAAAAGCGCCATGTCCGGTCGGCCCCAGGGTCCATACACGGTGAAGAAGCGCAGACCCGTCGTCGGCAAGCCGTATAGATGAGAATAAGTGTGGGCCATGAGCTCATTGGCCTTCTTTGTCGCAGCGTACAGAGAAATCGGATGATCCACGTTATCGTGTACCGAAAACGGAAGCGTGGAATTCATTCCGTACACTGAGCTGCTGGAGGCGTAGATCAGATGCGGTGTCTCTGCGTGACGACAGCACTCAAGTACGTTGATGAATCCATTCACATTGCTATCGATGTAGGCGTGCGGATTCTCCAGGGAATAGCGGACCCCAGCCTGGGCGGCGAGATTGACGACGGCGTCGAAGTCGTGAGCCTGAAACAAGGCTCGCAGCGGGTCGAGCTCTTCCAGCCTGAGTTGAGAGAATGCGAAGTTGGGATGGGTCTTAAGACGAGCCAGCCGGTCTTGCTTGAGCTCTACAGTGTAGTAGTCATTGATCGAATCCAGGCCGAACACGGTGTGTCCTTCCTGCAAAAGTCGCGCGGCAAGATGATAACCAATAAATCCTGCGGCACCCGTCACTAATATCTGCATCGTTCTGTCCGATTCTTAGGCGGCTGGGATACTATCAAAGCGTTAGCCGGTAAGCGGCTAGGAATGCGCAAGATTGAGCAATCGTCTTTATTGGCGCTGTCCGTGTGTCAGATTTAAGACGACTGCAACCGGCAGTGAGCTTGCGACTGTTTCGGATTGACGGCTCGGGATAATTGACACAGGGCCGCGCAAACACATACGCGTCTCAAAACACTCGTGTCTCAGGGCAAGTCTCAGGGCAAGTCTCAGGAAAAGTCTCAGAAAAAGGGAAGACACAACGACAATGGAAACAGTGCTCTTAACCGGGGGTGCAGGCTATATCGGTTCCCACGCATGCGTGTCGTTTTGTCAGGCGAACTGTGAAGTTGTTCTCCTCGATAACTATTCGAACAGTTCGCCGGCAGTGCTTGAACGCCTTGAGCAAATCACTGGTCGCAAGCTGCACACCTATAAAGTTGACATCCGGGATTCGACTGCGCTGGGCCGCGCAGTGTCAGAAGTCTCACCAGACGCAGTGGTTCATTTTGCCGGTCTCAAAGCGGTAGGTGAGTCCGTAGCCAGGCCCGTAGATTACTACCAGAACAATGTAAGCGGTACGTTGAACTTACTCGAGGCCATGCGTTCTGCCGGCGTTTTCAATCTCGTGTTCAGCTCCTCCGCCACGGTCTACGGGGATCCTGAGACGGTACCAATTCGAGAGAACTTTCCACGCAGTGCTACCAACCCGTATGGCCGCAGCAAGTTAATCATCGAGGAGATACTCACCGACCTGGTCGTATCGGATGATCGATGGAACGTGGCAAACCTCAGATACTTCAATCCTGTAGGCGCTCATGAGAGCGGATTGATAGGAGAAAACCCGAGTGGAATACCCAACAATCTGATGCCATTCGTATCGCAGGTCGCCGTTGGTTTGCGCGATGAACTGAGCGTCTTTGGCGGGGACTACGAGACCCGAGACGGTACCGGGGTTCGTGACTACATCCATGTTTCAGATCTGGCCCAGGGTCATGTGCGTGCGCTGGAGGCGCTGCGCGATTGGTCCCGGTCTGAACCGCTCACTGTAAATCTGGGAACAGGGCGAGGCTACAGCGTGTTGGAACTGGTTCGCTCGTTTGAGAAAGCAAGTGGTCGCAGCGTTCCTTACCGCATCGTCGATCGGCGCGCGGGCGATGTGGCAGCCTGTTATGCGGACGCAAGCCTCGCCAATAACTTGTTGGGATGGAGCGCGGAGCGCGACATGGATGCCATGTGCCGAGATAGCTGGCGCTGGCAATCGCAGAATCCTGAGGGCTATACCTAAGAGGCCCCGGTGAGGTGGCTCGAAGATCTGGTCACCGAAGCAGTCGAGCACTTTCGCGTTAGAGCCTTCACGCGCTAAAGCCCTCACGCGCTAGAGGCCTTTCACGTCCGGGCCCTTTCAAGTCGCGCCCTTTGCAGCTGCGCTAGACCGCGCTTGGGCCCAGGCTGTGCTGTGGTACCGGAGGCCGGACTCGAACCGGCACGCGTTTTACCGCATCGGATTTTGAATCCGACGTGTCTACCAATTTCACCACTCCGGCATTTGATAGCGTGGCTGCTTTGTAGCGGCCGCGGAGTATAGCAACTGGAAAACTCTGCTCGCTAGGGAGCCTCTAAACAAGTCCAGGCCACGCAGAGGTACCCTGGACTTGTTTAGAGGCTCCTTAGCTGCTCACGCTTCTCCGATGCCAGTCAGACTGACTAATTTTGCATTGGAGGCGACCAAGCGCTTTGGGTACACTCCGCCTCGCGCATTTCCCCGGGGGAGCGCTGAGTATCACAAGTACTCTGGCCATTTGGATTGACAGAGTAAGGACCAAGCCACGTCGAGTCTCATTTGCTCATCATGGAGTAGTTCATGAAGCCTTCATGAATTTACGAATTTGGATGAGAACGAATTTATGACGAGCATCACTAAGCCCTAAGGCGTGGTTTCGTCCACTGAGAAAAGCCGAAGTTAAGAGATCAAAAGATGACCATGAAGTTAGTTAAGAAGAACAAGGAATACAGTATTTTCAAGCGCGGTGATGATCGTTACGCCGTGAAAGATGCCAACAAAAAACCGGTCAACGGCGAGGAGAAGGTGCGAATTCTGCTTGCGGAGGGCCTGATTGCTGTCGCCGAAGCATCGCCAGCAGTTGCAGCCGAAGCTGATGAGTCGGCCAGCGCCGAAGCAGATGATGGCGTAACGGATGACGGCAGCCCTGCAGCAGAAGAGGAAGGAACCGAAGAACAGGACGAGGCCGTTTAACGGCCCGAGCCCCAAGCCTCGCGATCAGCGAATCGCGGGGCGCAGAACGCGTACCGCGGACCGCCCCTTGCCGAGTCGACAACCTATATTGAGATTGAGGTTTGCGACTCTTGCGTACCCCCACAAAAACGAACGCTAAACACGTCGGGAGTTACGGACCTCTGGAGAAGGCGTCGTCCACTTTGCAGCGCTCAGACTTTTTTTATGAGCTACCCGAAGAACTAATCGCAACCCGACCACTGGAGCAGCGGTCGGCTTCGCGTCTCCTGGCACTCAACGGGCGCACTGGTTCTATTCAGCACCTTCAATTCTCGCGCTTGGCACATTTGCTGGATCCTGGCGACTTACTCGTATTTAACGACACTAGGGTTATCCCTGCACGGCTGTACGGGCGCAAAGCCACTGGCGGCAAGGTCGAGATTCTTATCGAGCGGGTAACGGGCGATCATTCTCTCCTGGCTCACGTGCGAGCGAGCAAAGCCCCAAAAGCCGGAACGGAAATCTACCCAATTGGCCGATCTGAGCAGGCCTTTACGCCGATGCCCGATGAAGCGAAGTTAGCGGTTGAAGGTCGCGACGGGGATCTATTCCTGTTAACCAGTTCGGTACCCGTGGCATTGCTGCTTGATCAATGTGGCCACATGCCACTACCGCCGTACCTTTCTCGTTCTGAAGAACCGGAAGATCGTGAGCGCTATCAGACGATATTTGCTCAAAAAAGCGGAGCCGTCGCCGCGCCCACGGCAGGACTGCATTTCGATCTTGCTTTTATGAACGAACTGGCGGAAAGGAGAGTCGAATCAACACGCATTACCTTACATGTGGGAGCCGGCACGTTTCAGCCGGTTCGAGCGGACAATCTGAATGATCATAAAATGCATAAGGAATGGCTGGAGGTATCAGCGCAGACCTGTGCGGCGATCGAAGCGACAAAAAAACGGGGCGGCCGTGTGGTCGCAGTCGGCACGACTTCTGTAAGGAGTCTGGAGACAGCCGCTCAGAGTGGACGTATGCGGCCCTATACAGGTGAAACAGAGCTCTTCATCTACCCCGGGTTTCGATTCCACGTCGTGGATGCAATGATCACCAACTTCCACTTGCCTGAGTCTACTCTGCTGATGCTAGTCAGCGCATTTTCTGGCCGCGAAGAAATTCTGGCGGCCTATCGTGCTGCGGTACACGAGCGCTACCGGTTTTTCAGCTACGGAGATGCGATGTTTCTTACACCCAAGACACATACAACTTGAACTTCAACCTTCTTGAAGTTGATGGCGCCGCACGGAGAGGCAGGCTGACCTTTGCGCGCGGCACAATCGAGACGCCCGCATTCATGCCTGTTGGGACCTATGGGACGGTAAAGGGCATGCTGCCCCGAGATCTTGAAGCTCTGGGTGCGCAAATCATCTTGGGGAATACCTTTCATCTATGGCTACGGCCAGGTACCGACGTGATCAAGGCCCATGGTGATCTTCATGACTTCATGAGCTGGCACCGCCCGATTCTGACCGACTCCGGTGGTTTTCAGGTCTTCAGTCTCGGAGATCTGAGGAAATTAGATGAAAAGGGCGTAGCGTTTAAATCACCCGTCGATGGATCGCCCTTTTTTCTTGATCCGGAAACATCAATGCAGATCCAGCGTGATCTTGGCAGCGACATCGTGATGGCATTCGATGAATGCACACCGTACCCGGCTACACATACGGAGGCTGCGCAGTCCATGCAGTTGTCAATGAGATGGGCTGAGCGATGTCGGCAGGCTCATGGTGACAACCCCGCCGCGCTATTCGGAATCATTCAGGGCGGTATGTATGGCGACCTTCGAGCCGAATCTCTGGAGGCCCTCGAACAGATCGGATTCGATGGTTATGCAGTGGGTGGTCTCTCGGTAGGTGAGCCGAAAGACGAAATGATCAGCGTGCTAGACGGACTGCAGACGCGTTTGCCCCGCGAGTTCCCGCACTACCTCATGGGGGTGGGAACGCCCAGTGACATCCTGGAAAGTGTGCGGCGCGGTATCGATATGTTTGATTGCGTCATGCCCACCCGCCACGCTCGCAACGGCCATCTGTTCACATCCCGGGGCGTGGTCAAAATCCGCAATTCACGCCATAAGCACAGCAATGAGCCCCTCGATCCAAACTGTAGCTGCTACACCTGTCAGAATTTTAGTCGCGCTTATCTTCATCACCTCGATAAGTGCAATGAAATCCTTGGCGCGCAGCTCAATACAATCCACAATCTTCACCACTACCAGCAGCACATGCAGGGCATTCGAGTCGCAATCGAAAACGGTGAGTTCGAGCGTTTTCGTCAAGACTATTACGCCTCGCAGGAAGTTGAGCCCTAGCGGCCATTGACGAACGACTCGCAGTCTACTCTCAGGAATCAGTAAACGGCGCTTCGACCTGCCGGAGTCGACAGTGATGGTGGCGCAGCTGGACCGTAAAACGAATTCGCTTGCATCCGGGAATCCAGAGGGGTGCACCAATGCAAGTCGCGACATCGATGCCCTGGCGTCGACGGGTGCACTTCTGTTCAGTTACTGTGTCGGGCGCTACAGTGGCGATTTTTGTCTCGACTAAAGGCCTAGCCAAATGCTCTATCAATTCGGAAAGTTCACGCCCAAGCTGATTGGAGATGGGCACTTTATAGCTCCAAACGCGGCGGTACTTGGCCGGGTAACGCTCGGGCCTCGTTCCAGCGTCTGGTTTTCGTGTACGTTGCGCGGAGATGTCGAAGACATCTCGATTGGCGGCCGGAGCAACATCCAGGATGGAGTGGTGGTGCATGCTGATCCGGGATTTCCCGTGAGTGTGGGTGAAGACGTGACCGTGGGCCACAATGCGATGCTGCACGGATGCACAATCGGGAACGGAAGTCTCGTCGGGATTGGCGCGATCGTGCTAAATGGCGCGGTGATCGGTGAGGGCTGCCTTATCGGCGCGAATGCTCTGGTTACCGAGGGGATGCAGATTCCCGATGGTTCGATGGTGCTGGGTTCCCCCGCCAAAATAAAAAAGACACTCGATTCTGATACCCGCGAGTTCCTGAAACTGAATGCGGAACACTACGTGAACAACGCTGGTGCGTTCAATGAGCTACTGAGTGGCTTGTAGCTAGGGGAGCTACGAACAAGTTCAATGAATCAACCAGACAGGACACTCGCAGTTGTTCGAATCCTTAACCGCTTGGAGTGATCCGTCGACCTCGGAGTGCACGAACGACGTTTCCCTCAAGCTCCAGAATCTCGAACTGATACTGTCCCATTCTTAGGCCAGTGTTTCCGTCCGGGAAGGACTCAAGATACTCAAGGACGATTCCCGACACAGTCTTCGGTCCTTGGGTCGGGAGATCCCATTTCAGTGTCTTGTTGACATCTCGAACGCTCGCTCCCCCATCGATGACGAAGCTCCCGTCACGTTGCGGGTAAATTTCGTCGGCGTGATCGTTCAGGTTAGAGGTGTACTCACCCACAATTTCTTCCAGAATGTCGGCCACGGCGACCAAGCCAATAACGTCTCCGTACTCGTCCACGACGAGCGCCAGGCGCGTTTTTTTCTGCTGGAAATTGCGAAGCTGCACATGCAACTGAGTGCTCTCGGGAATGAAATAGGGCCTGTCCAGAGCGTTCATCAATGCATTTCGATCGAGCCCGCCACCCTCTAGAACCGGCCCAACGTTACGCAGGTGCAGTACCCCCTCGATATTGTTGCTGTCAGAGCGCCAGACCGGAAGGACGGTGTGACTGCTATCGAGTATGGTACGAATAATTTTCTGGTCAGTGTCGTCGAGGTCGATGCCGTAAAACTCATTTCGCGGCACCATGATGTCGTCGACCGAGACCTCCTCAAGATCCAATATGCTCACCAACATGCCTCGGTGACGCTGGGGGATCATGGCGTCTGGATCGCTAACAATCGTGCGCAGCTCTTCTGCGGAAACGCGATCCTGGCCGCTGGCGTCCGGGTCGAAGCCCAGGATTCGCAGGATGCCATTAGATACGTAGTTCACGGCGGCGACCGCTGGCATGAATACTCGCAGCAGAGGAAGGAGTACGACACTTGCCGGAAAGGCGATGGTCTCCGGATGCAGCGCAGCAATGGTCTTTGGCGTCACCTCCGAAAATATCAGGATTACGATCGTCAGAAGAAAGGTCGCAATCACAATGCCCGCGTCGCCATACAGGCGAATAGCGATCACAGTAGCAATCGCAGAAGCAGCGATATTGACGAGGTTATTCCCGATTAGAATCAGGCCGATTAGCCGATCCGGGCGTTCCAGCAGACGGCTGGCACGTATGGCACCGCGATGCTGCTTCTTTCGCAGGTGCTTCAGTCGGTAGCGATTCAACGACATCATTCCCGTCTCGGAAGACGAGAAAAACCCAGACATCAATACCAATGCGGCGAGTACCGCGAACAGCAGTCCCAGGGGAGCTTCGTTCATCAACCGCGCTCCAGCACCAGCTCGAGAACCAGCTTCGAACCAAGAAACGCCAACATAAGAATCGTAAACCCACTGACGGTAAGGCGAACGGCCGTTTGGCTGCGCCACCCCAGTCGATGATGCCCCCATAGGAGGATTGAAAACAGGAACCAGGCGACGATGCTGAGAACCGTCTTGTGAACCAGGGATTGAGCAAAAATGTCGTCCATGAATACAACGCCGGTCCCTATCGACAGTGTTAGGGCAACGACACCGACCCAAATCAACTCAAAGAGCATGCTTTCCATAAGTTGTAATGGGGGTAGGGCGGACAGCAGCCCACCAAATTGCCGGCGCCTCAGCTGCGCGTCCTGAGCGGCGAGGAGTGCCGCCTGAATGGCAGCTAGTGTGAGTAGTGCGTACGCCACGATTGAGCTGCCCACATGCAGCATCACTCCCATCTGGTAGCGATGCGAGGTTGCCGTCTCAGGTCCCAGCGTAGCTATGAGTACGGCGATCGCCGAAAGAGGAAACAGGATTATGAGTAAGTTTTGCAGCGGACGCTTAGCCAGTACCGCAAGACAGAGCACATTGATCGCCAGGAACAACAGCGAAAAGATACGAAAAAAACCGTAATTCACGCCCCCATCGTCAAGCAGGTTGAACCAGGTGAGCACGGCGTGCCCTGCCAGCGCAAACACGGCAAGAACGAGCGCAGCCCGGCTCATACTGCCTTGATGCTGGAGCGCGTTTGCTAACTGTAGGCCGGCGGCGGCCATGTAGAGGAGTGCGGCGACTACCGCCAAAAATGCTATGGACATGTCTGGGAGGGCTAACCCGCCCCACGTATACTGTCGTTACCTTGTACCGTCTTGTAGGCAGCGAATCAATAGTGATTCTCAGGCGTTAATCAGCTAATAGGCCGGGCGGTCCTGTATCTCCGTAGACTCGTGACCCGAGTTGTTGTGCCCGTTCAATCCGCACGCGCTTCGGGCTAGAGTGAACACTGACTGAGCGCGCCACACTAATTCACCGACACCAAGTAAAACTGGACCCCTATGTTTCAAAATCTCTCACAGCGCCTGACTCAAAGCCTGCGAACGTTAAGCGGCAAGGCCAAGCTGACTGAAGACAATATCCAGGGAACGCTCCGGGAAGTGCGCATGGCGCTGCTGGAAGCCGACGTGGCGTTACCGGTGGTAAAGAGCTTCGTCGAGGCCGTCAAAACTCGAGCACTGGGGCAGGAAGTAATGGCCAGTCTGAGTCCGGGCCAGGCCTTCCTGAAAATCGTCCAGGCGGAGTTGGAAGCGGTCATGGGTGAGTCGAACCAGTCACTGGTTCTGACTACCCAGCCACCGGCTGTCGTGTTGCTGGCTGGTTTACAAGGTGCGGGCAAGACTACCTCGGCGGCCAAGCTTGCGCGCTATCTCAAAGAAAGAGAAGGAAAAAAGGTTACCGTTGTCAGTGCGGATATCTACAGACCGGCTGCGATCAAGCAGTTAGAGACCTTGGCGTCGGAAGTCGGCGTTGACTTTTTTCCGTCCAGTACCGACCAGGATCCCGTTGCCATCGCGAAGGCAGCGCAGGAGCACGCACGAATTCAATTCTCCGATGTGTTGATTGTGGATACCGCGGGTCGGCTTGCCATCGATGAAGCAATGATGGCGGAGATTGCCGCGATTGAATCTGCTGTTAAACCGGCGGAGACGCTTTTTGTGGTTGATGCCATGACCGGACAGGATGCGGCCGTAACGGCAAAGGCATTTGGCGAAACCTTGCCGTTGACCGGTGTCATTCTGACCAAAGTGGATGCCGATAGTCGAGGTGGTGCAGCGCTTTCCGTACGTCAGGTCACTGGCAAACCCATCAAGTTTCTAGGTGTGGGGGAGAAGACCGAGGCCCTCGACCCTTTTCACCCGGACCGTCTGGCGTCACGGATTCTCGGCATGGGCGATGTACTGTCGCTCATCGAAGAAGCCGAGCAAAAAGTCGACAAACAGAAGGCCGAACGGCTCGCGCGGAAAGTCAAAAAAGGCAAGAAGTTTGATCTCGAAGATCTCCGGGACCAGCTACAGCAAATGAATAATATGGGCGGCATGGCCAGCATGCTCGATAAGCTTCCAGGTATGGGAGGCATGGCGCAGGCAGCCAGCGCGCAGTTGGATAACAAAACCTTTGCGCGGATGGAGGCAATGATCAATTCGATGACTCCGCGTGAGAGGCGCAACCCTGAGCTTATCCAAGGGTCGCGCAAGCGCCGAATCACCAGAGGCTCCGGTACCCAGGTCCAGGATTTGAATCGCTTGCTCAAACAACACAAGCAAATGGCCAAGATGATGAAGAAAATGAAGGGCGGTGGCATGCAAAAAATGCTTCGCGGGATGGGTGGAATGATGCCCCCGGGGGCCGGTTCCGGCGGTGGAATGCCGCCCTTTCGGTGACGATAAGGTCCGAGGCCGCGCCTTCTCGCCGCGATGAGCGGCATCCAACGGCTAACCAGACCCTAAGCTTCGGTTTTCTCTGTATTTTTTGCTTTTAATGTTGCATTGATACCCTTTCCCACGCAGGCCAATTTCTGTATAGTCCGCCGCCTTCAATCACTCCAGTCTCAGGCTGACCAAGGCTCTGGGCAATGAATACGCTGCGGCGTGGAGATACAAACGCGATGGTTACAATCAGACTTTCCAGGAGCGGAGCAAAGAAGAAGCCGTTCTACCACTTCACGGTGACCGACAGCCGCAACGCGCGAGACGGTCGTTTCATCGAGCGCGTCGGGTTCTTCAATCCAGTGGCGCGTGGCCAGGAAGAGCGCCTGCGAATTGATCGAGACCGGATTGAATACTGGCAGGGTCAAGGCGCCCAGTTGTCTGAGCGTGTGGCCAAGTTGCTCTCAGAAGCTCCGTCGACGCAAGCCGCAGACGCAGCCTGATTCTCGCGAACCGGCGGAAATCAGCGCAGGAGCGCCTTCAGCCGCTCGCTGCTCAATCGCCATGCGCAGACCCTTCACAACGGCGTGTGCGCGTTTGAAAACGTGCCGTTATCTCGACAAAGACATCAACTGGTCCGACCGAGCTTTAGAGGGCTTATTTAGAGGGTTGACTTAGCCGTCCCGGGCGTTCTGCCTCAAGACTGATCCAAAAACTTGGTCGCTTACGATAGCCTCCGAGCTTTGCTCGTCCCAGATCGGTACACGGGTGGCAACAGGCTAAGGAATACAGCGCACAACCTCTGCACCTAGTCGCTGCAGGTAATAGCTCTCCTGCTCCAATGCTGTTTGCATCTATTGAATATCTCGCTGTAAAACCGGCAACTACCTTTAATACCCAAGTAGTCCTTTTTACCCAAATAGCCCTCGAATCTGAATATGGCGGAAAAAAGCGTAGCCGTGCATGACCTGATCCTAGCGGGCCGGATTTCTAGTGCTTACGGGATAAAAGGATGGCTTCGTGTTCACTCCTTTACCGAGTCACCGGAAAGTTTTCTTGAATTAGCGCCGTTTTTTCGAATCCAGGGCAGTCGTCCGATACCGGTCAACATTGAGCAGGGCAAGGTTCATGGGACCGGTCTTGTAGTACGCATCGCCGGGGTGAATGATCGCAGCAAGGCTGAGGTGTTACGCGGCGTCGAGTTACATGTTTTAAAAACTTCATTGCCCGAACTTGAGGCTGAGGACTACTACTGGACGGAGCTCATCGGGTTGAGTGTGGTTACGAGCCACGAGGGGCGCGATGTGCTGCTTGGGACGGTCAGTAAAATTCTGGAGACCGGCGCAAACGACGTGCTTGTGCTAGGCAGTAGCGAGGGCGATGCCGATTCACGTGAGCGCCTTGTACCCTATATCGATGATGTCGTGTTGAGCATTGATCTCACACAGAGGCTCATCCACGTGGCGTGGCATCCGGACGACTGATGCGTATTGCTATCGTCTCTCTTTTTCCCGAACTGATTCGCAGCTTGTGTGAGCACGGGGTGATTGGTCGCGCAATTGACCAGGGTCTGGTGCCTGTCCAGACATTCGATCCCAGAGACTTCACCAAGGATAAACACAGGAGCGTCGATGACCGGCCCTTCGGTGGCGGTCCTGGAATGGTTATGCGGCCTCCGCCGCTGGTCGACGCCATCCTAGCTGGAAAGAGCCACGTGGGTGAAGGTGCGCGGGTTGTCTATATGTCACCTCAGGGACAGGCGTTCAATCGCGATAAAGCGGTCGAACTTGCCGGATTGCCGGGCCTCGTCGTGGTTGCAGGTCGCTATGAAGGGATCGACGAACGGGTCATCGATGGGTGGGTCGATGAAGAGGTTTCCGTGGGTGACTATGTTGTCAGTGGGGGAGAGTTACCCGCAGCGCTTCTTTTGGACGCCGTGCTGCGGCACGTTCCGGGCATCGTCGGACGTTCAGAGTCGGTAGCGCAGGATTCCTTCGAAAAAGGCATGCTGGACTGCCCTCACTACACTCGACCGGACAACTTTTTGGGCCGAGATGTTCCCGATGTGCTTCTGAGCGGAGATCATGCCGCTATTGAGCGCTGGCGTAGAATGCAGGCACTGAAGCGGACCCGTGATCGGCGGCCGGACTTGTTTCGGGCTCTTCTGACGGACGGCGCCTTGAGTGACGACGATCTACGCTTGTTAGATGAGAATTAATCACATCTGTTGATCGGCATCAGGAAGCGCACTAACCCATGCCTGCGACAAAACTCGCCGTTTGCCACTTACATAACTCTCTAATCCTACAATCCTACGCTCACTTGCGATCCGACTGCGTCCGATCGGATCGCTGCAATTTCGCTCCGTAAGTGGCTGAAACAACGAAGACCACATGGTTGCAACGTCCCTCTCGCGGCCTTGCCGAGTGGGTGCTCAGCCAGCATCAGCAGTTTCGACGAAAAGTCTTTCAAACGGGAATCTTAGGCTGGAAATTTACCGGCGGTTTCGATACCTTTGCGGCCTTTTTTTGGCCGAGTCCTGGCTTGGAGCTAAAGACATGAGTGGTAACTCGATCATTTCGCAACTTGATGCGGAACAAATGGATAAAGAACTCCCGGATTTTGCACCCGGCGATACGGTTGTGGTGCAGGTTCGAGTCAAGGAAGGTAGCCGCGAGCGACTTCAGGCCTTTGAAGGAGTCGTCATCGGCAAGCGCAACCGCGGCCTTAATTCTGCATTCACTGTGCGTAAAATCTCCCACGGCGTCGGCGTGGAACGCACGTTCCAGACTTACTCCAAGCTTCTGGAATCAGTAACCGTAAAGCGACGCGGCGATGTACGAAAGGCGAAGCTCTACTATCTGCGGGAGCGCTCTGGTAAGTCTGCAAGAATTAAAGAGAAGCTCGGCTAGGCACTAGTCGAGCGCAGGTTCGGCGCGACGCCCGTGCATTGCCGGTCGGCGCTGAGGGACACGGCGGTGATCTACCCTCTCAAAATCTCAATATCGCTGAAACGCAAGCTTTTGGCGCTGTGAGTGCCGAGCCTTCAGGCCTCGACCGGTTCCGTGATCGATTCCTGGACTCCCTATGGATTGAGCGCGGGCTTAGCGAAAACACGTTAGCGGCGTACCGGCGTGACCTGGCGCTGCTGCACGACTGGTTGCTGTCGGTCGACCTTGATGCGACAAGGCTCGGTCCCGATCACGTCCATGAGTTTCTTGCTGTCCAGCTTAAGTCGGGTAGGTCTCCGCGATCTTCTGCGCGCACTATCTCCGCTTTACGAGGTTTTTTTCGTTACCTCCTTCGCGAAGGTTTCATCGCGAGTGACCCCACGCACGGCCTTGAGAGTCCTCGTCTCGGGAGGCCGCTACCGTCCACGCTTTCGGAATCAGAAGTCGATGCACTTCTCGCGGCTCCGGAGACGGAGTCCGCGCTGGGGATTCGGGATCGCTGCATGTTCGAAGTGCTGTACGCCAGTGGCTTGCGCGTGTCGGAGCTGGTGGGTCTTACGCTTGTACAACTCAGCCTTAACCAGGGTATCGTGCGCGTGACAGGCAAGGGCGGTAAAGAGCGACTGGTACCACTCGGCGACAGCGCCCTGGACTGGCTGCGACGCTACCTAAGCGGCGCCCGATCGGAGCTGCTTCATGGAACGGTGAGTGACGTACTGTTTCCCGGGCGTGGAGGTAAGCCTCTCACGCGTCAGGCCTTCTGGTACCGAGTGAAGCACTACGCGCTCGTAGCCGACATTAAGAAGCCGCTATCACCGCATGTATTAAGGCATGCGTTTGCAACGCATCTACTTAACAATGGTGCCGATCTCCGGGTCGTTCAGCTATTGCTTGGGCACAGCGATCTGAGTACGACGCAAATCTACACCCACGTTGCTAGACAGAGACTGCAGAGCCTTCATGAACGCCACCATCCACGCGGCTGATTGAACTATCGTAGCGACGTATACTCTTATCTGCGAGACCGAAGGTGGTGCATTCGGATGCGCCCCGAGTGCGGTGATCTTGTGAACAGAAGACATGAAAGCTTGAGCTTCGATGCTCCTGCGGCGGAGGATTTACTGTGTTTAATAACGTGTTAGTTGGACGACGTCGTGCAGGCCTTGCTGTTCGTATTCTGATCAGCTTGCTGCCACTTTTTTTGTTTTCTTCCCTGGTGCCCGCAGCTGACTCCGGTGAGTCACAACAGCCATTGAGCAAGGCCAAGGCCGCTATTACTAAACGGTTTGCCGATCCCGCGATTGATTTAAAGGTTGCCGAGGTCGCTGCCAGCGAAATCCCCGGACTGTACCGGGTGAGCCTCGATCGCGGTCCAACGGTCTATGCGACCGCAGATGGCAGTATGTTCGTAGTTGGAGATTTGTATGCTGTAGAGCCTGGGGGACTGCTGAATCTAGCTGAGGTTCGTCGTAGCAAGCAACGACAGGAGTCGCTGGCGCAGGTTGGTCGCGAGCAACAGATCGTGTTCCCTGCGGCGGGCGAGCCGGTTAGCTACATCACCGTGTTTACCGACGTTTCCTGCTTCTACTGTCAGAAGCTGCACAAGGAAGTTCCAGAGCTCAATAAGAAGGGGATCGAGGTCAGATATCTGGCGTATCCTCGCGAGGGATTAGGGTCGAAGGGATTTCGCCAGCTGGCGAGCGCCTGGTGTGCCGACAATCAGCAGGACACCCTCACGCGTCTGAAGAACCGGGAAACGCTCGAAGAGAATGTGTGTCCGGGTAACCCGGTTGCAAAACAGTTCGAATTGGGACAGCAGCTGGGAGTAGGTGGCACGCCGGCAATTATCCTCCCGGGAGGCGAGCTGATCCCAGGGTATAAAAGCGCCGAGGAGTTACTGACGCTTTTGGTACCCTAGTCGCTGATTGAGCCGCGGCGCTTCCTTATCGGGCCTTGGTCTTCGAATCGAAATGGTATGGAGATGGTCTGGCGGATGATAGGGAGATGCCAGAGAGGATAGTAGGTAAAGATGGCTCAACCTGACTGAACCCCGATTACGCCGCTCAAAAAGCGTTTGCAGCTTCTATGGAACATCACTTTCAGCGCATACAGCGACTTCCGCCCTATGTTTTCAGCATTATCGGCGACTTGAAACAGTCGGCCCGAGCGGCCGGTGAGGACATCATCGATTTCGGGATGGGAAACCCGGATCAGCCCACCCCAGGCCACATCGTCGCCAAGCTCACCGAAACGGCACAGCGTCCGGACACGCATCGTTATTCGCAATCCAAGGGTATACCGCGGTTACGCAAGGCGATCTGTGACTGGTATCAGCATCGCTATGACGTACAGCTGGATCCGGAGTGTGAGGCCATCGTTACCCTTGGTTCCAAAGAGGGGCTAGCGCACCTGGCGCTGGCGACGACGGGCCCTGGAGACGCAATTCTCGTTCCGAATCCGTCCTACCCTATCCACCCCTATGGATTTGTTATCTCCGGTGCCGATATCCGCCACGTACCGATGAAGAGCGAAGAGTCCTTTTTCGATGAATTCCAGAAGGCAATAAAGACCAGCTGGCCGAAGCCAAAGATGCTGGTGTTGAATTTTCCCTCAAACCCAACGGCGCAGTGTGTCGACATCGAGTTTTTCGAACGGGTCATTTCGATTGCCCGCGAGGAGGGTATCTGGGTGGTTCAGGATCTCGCCTACGCTGACCTTTGCTTCGATGGCTACCAGGCGCCCTCTATCCTGCAGGTGGCAGGTGCCCGTGATATCGCCGTGGAGTTCTTTAGCATGTCCAAGAGCTACAACATGCCCGGCTGGCGGGTGGGATTTTGTTGCGGGAACTCCGAACTGGTTGGAGCTCTGGCTCGCATGAAGTCGTATTTGGATTACGGCATGTTCACTCCGGTGCAGGTAGCTGCTATTGCCGCACTGGAGGGTGATCAGTCCTGTGTGTCAGAGATCCGAGACATGTACTGTTCGCGGCGCGATGTGTTGTGCGATGGACTGGCAAGTGCGGGTTGGCCGGTCGAAAAACCTCGGGCTACCATGTTTGTCTGGGCGCAGATTCCCTCCGCGTATCAGGCGTTAGGCTCCCTAGAGTTCAGTAAAAAGCTGCTTCAGGATGCGAAGATCGCGGTGTCGCCGGGTGTCGGTTTTGGGGAGTACGGAGAGGGCTTTGTGCGTTTTGGATTAATCGAGAACGAGCATCGTACGCGGCAGGCCATACGCAACGTAAAGAAGATGTTCCGCGATGATGGCTTGCTCGCTGCGTGAAATTGGCGCTGACTTTGAAGAAGCTACCTGAGCCTTTTCTCAGCTCTTTACTCAGTGATGAGCCAGTATTTCTTCTGCCCTTAAAACTGTTAGTGGAAGTGTAGGTTAGGTGATTAACGAGCCCTTGCGAATTGGTGTATGCGGTAACGGGACTGTCGGTGGCGGTGTCATCGAGCTGTTGCGCACCCAGGCAGAGACATACGCACTGCGAGCAGGGCGCGTCCTCAAGTTGACTCGAGTGGGTGCACGCCGGGACCGGGAAGACTGCCCCACACACGGCGTGCCGGTGGATCGGGATCTGTCACAAGTAGCGCGAGCCGATGATGTTGACGTGCTCGTAGAGTGTATCGGCGGTACGGAGCTTGCCGGAGCACTGGTGCGTGAGGCGCTCAAAAGTGGAAAATCGGTAGTCACAGCCAACAAGGCATTGATCGCAGAGCAGGGCAATGAACTGTATGCGCTGGCCGAGCAAAATGGCGTCAGTTTGCTTTGCGAAGCCGCCGTCGCTGGCGCGGTTCCAGTGATTGGTGGACTGCGAGATGGTCTCGCGGCAAATCAGGTCCTCTCAGTGGTCGGCATAATAAATGGCACCGGAAACTACATACTGACGGAGATGGAGACCGGAGGCCGGCAGTTTGCCGATGTGCTCAAAGAGGCGCAGGAGCTCGGCTACGCTGAGGCTGATCCGACCTTCGATATTGATGGTACGGATGCCGCTCACAAACTCACGATCCTGGCCTCGCTCGCCTTCTCTGTACCCTTGAGCTTCGACAGCGTTTATTGCGAAGGAATCGCGACGGTTACTCCCGAAGACTTAAGCTTTGCTGCTGAGCTGGGTTACCGGATCAAGCATCTTGGTATAGCTAAGCAAAGCGGTGACGCTATCGAGCTGCGGGTGAATCCGACGCTCTTGCCTCATGGAGAGCTTCTCGCGACGGTAGATGGCGTATTGAACGCTGTGCGGATAGAAGGGCATGCCGCTGGTCCTACCGTGTTTTGTGGCGCCGGCGCCGGTCGATTGCCCACCGCCTCGGCGGTGTTGGCGGATTTAATCTGTATCGCGCGGGCAATGCCCGGTTCGGTCGCAGGACTGGGAAGGGACTTCACGGCTTTCAGCAGTCGAGCTGTGTTGCCCATGGATGACGTAAGCTGCGCCTGGTACCTGCGGATGCAAGTCAAGGATCGGCCGGGCGTTATGTCCCAAATAACGAGCTGCCTGGGTGCACAAGGTGTCAGCATTGAAGCGCTCATACAGCGCCCGCCGGGATCCGGTTCCGACTCGGTGACGGTGGTGATTGTCACGAATCATGTGCGCCAGAAAGCACTTGAAGATGCGCTTGGCGCAATCTACGCCCTGGATGATATCGACGGTCAACCTCAGCGTCTCAGGGTTGAGGTATGAAACCGCCAGGCGAGTATCGGAGAAGCTATGGAGGGCTCAGAAACCGTTCTATGACCACTCAGTCTCCCAGCCTGCTCGTGTACGGAGTAACTTGGTTGCCCTCACTCAAGCTGGTGCTTCGAGCGTTGACCAAATCGTTGAATGCGGCGCGTGACGCTTGTGCGCCTATCCTCCCCACTTGCTGTTGTTTCAGGGGAGCTTTCCTGTGCGTTACTTAAGCACCAGGGGAGGCGCGCCCGAGCTGAATTTTGAGGGCGCGCTGCTGGCCGGTCTTGCCAGCGACGGCGGCTTGTACGTTCCCGAAACACTGCCGAAGTTTTCGAACGATCAGCTCTCAGCGATGGCGGACTTGAGCTATCCAGAGCTTGCCTATCGCGTCATCGAGCCGTTCGTTGGCGATACCTTCTCAGACGGGGAACTGGCGACACTGATCGACCAGGCCTACGCCGATTTCCGCCACAGCGCCGTCGCACCACTTGTGCAACTGGATCAGCAACAGTGGATACTCGAGCTATTTCACGGGCCGACCCTGGCCTTTAAGGACTTCGCACTTCAACTATTCGGCCGCCTCCTCGATGCTGTGCTTACACGGCGCGGTCAAAAAGTGGTGGTACTCGGTGCGACGTCTGGAGACACGGGCTCCGCTGCTATCGCGGGCTGCAAAGCTTGTTCGAATATCGATGTATTCATTTTGTACCCCCACCAGCGTGTGTCCGAAGTCCAGCGTCGACAAATGACGACCCAGAGCTCCGCGAACGTACATAACATTGCCCTCGAAGGAGACTTTGACGACTGCCAGTCGTTGGTCAAAGCGAGCTTCAAAGATCAGGCGTTTTTGCCTGATGGTCGCAGCCTGGTCGCCGTGAATTCGATCAATTGGGCGAGAATAGTGGCGCAAATCGTGTACTACTTTTACGCAGGCTTGGCCCTGGGAGCGCCGCACCGGCCAGCCTCTTATTCGGTGCCGACCGGAAACTTTGGGGATATTTTTGCCGGTTATCTTGCCAAACAAATGGGCTTACCGATCTCCCAGCTAATGATCGCCACGAATCGCAATAACGTGCTGCACCGAGTGTTGGAAACGGGCCGCTACACCCGCCAATCGCTGCATCGGACTGCGTCCCCCAGTATGGATATCACGGTTTCGAGTAACTTCGAACGCCTGCTTCTCGATGCCTGTGGTAGCGATCCCGAACAGGTGGCCCAGTTGATGCAGGATCTCAATCAAGGGGAAGCGCGGCTCAGCAATCAGGCGATTGCCTACGTGCGTTCTCACTTTATGTCGAGCTTTGTGGACGATGCGGAAACCATTGCAACGATCCGCGAGATTCACGACGGCACGGGTTACCTGTTGGATCCTCATTCTGCGATCGGTTACGCCGCAGCCAGAAGTGGAGCGCAGCAGCACCCCGGCTCTTGGGTGACTCTCGCCACCGCCCATCCGGCGAAGTTCCCAGAGGCAATTGCTGACGCAGAGGTCAATGCAATCCCAACTCTGCCTGCTCATATGGAAGATCTTTACGACTTGGAAGAGCACTTCTCCGTTCTGCCTGCAAAGCTCAGTGCCGTGCAGCAGCACATACAGAAGGTCATTTCCGGCTGAGGTCAAGAGGAAGTCGAGTAGCATTCAGCGTCTACCGGGGAAGAATGGGTAGGGCGATCCAGAGCACCGAAAAGCGCGGAAACGGGGGTAAGCAGGGCAACGTGCAGAGAGTCGAGAGACAAATTGTTCGACGTGAGCCTCTAGTCCAGACTGGTTCGCTGGCTGGTCAGCATCCACTCTTAAGCCGCGTCCTGGCCAACCGCGGCATTAGCACCCAGAGCGAACTGGATCTTTCTCTGGCTGGACTGCTGCCGCCGAACACGCTCAAGCATTCCGATGTAGCGGCCCGTCGTTTGGCTGAAGCCGTAACTCGGAATCAACGCATCCTAATCGTCGGTGATTTCGACGCGGACGGAGCAACCAGTACGGCTGTGGCACTCGGTGCCTTACAGGAGCTTGGTGCCACTTCCGTGGATTACCTTGTTCCCAACCGCTTTGACTATGGGTACGGACTATCGAGAGAGATAGTCGAACTTGCTCGCAGTAAGGACCCTGATCTGATCCTCACGGTAGACAACGGCATATCCTCAGTGGACGGTGTCGCGTCGGCGAATGCGGCGGGTATCGACGTCATTGTCAGCGATCATCATCTTCCAGGCGACGTGCTCCCGAATGCAGAGTGTATCGTCAACCCAAATCAGGCTGGATGTTCCTTCGCGAGCAAACATCTTGCCGGCGTAGGGGTGGTGTTTTATCTAATGCTTGCGCTTCGAGCCGAACTACGTGAGCAGCATTATTTCAAGGTATCCGGACGTCAGGAGCCACCATTAACCAACTATTTGGATCTGGTGGCTTTGGGCACGGTGGCTGATGTAGTACCTCTGGATAAAAACAATCGCATCCTAGTTGCTGCGGGAATCAGGCGGATCCGTAAGGGGCTTGCGAATCCTGGGGTCACCGCGCTGCTCCAGGTGGCAAAGAAGGAAGCACCGACCTTGGTTGCCAGTGACCTAGGCTTCGCCATTGGGCCGCGACTGAACGCGGCGGGCAGGTTGGATGATATGTCCCTGGGCATCGAATGCCTTCGTACCGATGACCCGCTTAAGGCGCAGGAGCTCGCGCTAACGCTCGATAGCATGAATAGGGAACGGCAGCGCATCGAGAAAGAGATGCGCCACGATGCCGAGCATCTGCTTGAGCAGATGAGTAATGAAACTCTGGGGCCCGGGTCGCCTGCGGCCTACGTGCTGTTTGAGCCGCACTGGCATCAGGGTGTTGTTGGCATTCTTGCATCACGATTGAAGGATCGAGCAGAACGCCCGGTGTTTGCGTTTGCGGACAGTGGTGATGGCATCCTGAAAGGGTCCGGTAGAAGCATTCCGGGACTCCACCTGCGAGATACTCTGGACAGTATCGCTAAGACGCACCCGGGGGTGTTGCAACGTTTTGGTGGCCATGCCATGGCGGCGGGCGTAAGCCTGGAAGCCCCAAGGCTTGATGCCTTCCGACAGGCGTTCGTAGAAACAGTTGAACGTTCGTTGGATGATTCGGTTCGTCCCGTGGTCTACAGTGATGGCGCTCTGGATGCCTGCGAGTTCTCATTGGATTCGGCACGGCTGCTGCGTGAGGCCGGGCCATGGGGGCAAGGATTTCCCGAACCAAGCTTCGATGGGGTTTTCGAAATCCTGGAGCAACGGTTGGTTGGCGAATCCCACCTCAAGCTGAAGCTTCTGCACCCGCACAATCCCATTGTCTTAGACGCGATCGCGTTCTCCGTAGATACTCAGCACTGGCCTGATCCATCCATCAATCAGGTGCGGCTTGTTTTTCGCCTGGACGTGAATTTTTTTCGAGGAACCCGGAGCCTGCAGCTGCTCGTTGAACATTTATCACCGTGCCGTTACGGTGATTCCATGGAGCATCGTACCCAAGAACGGGTGGAGGTATCCGCTTGACCGGTTGCTGCGGCGATCAAACTGGTTCAGGCCTCGACAGCAAGGCCCCGAGTCTTGGCCAGGACGCGGGACCGGCTTGTGATATCGCCTGCGGCTAAGCGCTGGTCGCTAGGAGTGATCTCAGCAACTCAGGTTGTTGTGCCGCCCCCACCAGTGACGAGACCGCTGTGCCCACGTCCTCGGAAGAGTCATCCTGCTGCGCTCCAAAGAAACAGTTTGACTGGATGCTCTGGGGGTCTGTGAGCACGGTAGCGCTAGCAGTCGTTTATAGCTTGCTGTTTCTTGATCATGCGGCCCATGGACCCGATGCGGCTGTTCTTTCTCGCGACGGATTGGCGCCGGCGCTGAGCACTTTCGCCCATGCGATCACGGAGCTTCTGGGCAAGATCTGGTGGGGGCTCGCCCTGGGCGTTGTGTTTGTTGGTGTTCTTTCCGGTGTGCCACGAGACCTGGTGATTTCTGTCTTGGGGAGGGAAGCTGGCTTCGGTGGACTCTTGCGCGCGACGCTGGCCGGAGTGCTACTGGATATGTGCAGCCACGGTATTCTCGCGGTCGGCATGAAGCTGTATGAACGAGGCGCATCGATTGGTCAGGTAATCGCCTTTCTCCTTGCGAGTCCCTGGAACAGTTTTTCGCTCACGCTCATCCTTTTTGGATTGATTGGCATCAGCTGGACGCTGGTGTTCATTGGTCTGTCACTGGTCGTCGGCTTACTGTCGGGAGCGATCTTCGATCACCTGGTGGCACGAGGTCGGTTGCCAGGCAACCCGTGGCGGAACATCGAGCAGCCGATCGCCAGCAGGGGTGAGCTCTGGGCCGGATACCGCGGAGGCTGGCAATTCAGTGCCATTGGCCTGCGCAATCTGCTGCTGGAAGGCCTGCGCGGTTCGCGCATCGTCGTTCGCTGGGCATTTTTCGGGCTGATCATCGCCGCCGCGATTCGAGCCTTTGTATCGGTAGAGAGCTACAGCACCTGGTTTGGAGCCAGTGTTGCCGGGTTGTGGCTAACGTTACTCGCGGCGACGGTCATCGAGGTCTGTTCCGAGGGGGCCACGCCGATAGCTGCTGACCTGATGAACCGTGCTGCGGCTCCGGGGAACAGTTTCACCTTCCTGATGGCGGGGGTCGCGACGGACTACACCGAGTTGATGTCGTTACGGGATACGACTTCGAGCTGGCGAATCGCCTTGTTCCTCCCAGCGGTTGCCGTCCCGCAAATCCTGCTGCTCGGTTTTATCCTGAATCAGTTTTCGACTTAACCGCTTGTCGCACCGATTTTGGCGAAATTGCCGGTTCGCAGCCCCTGTAAACATACGCCCCTGATCTCGAATACACCGGGACGCTGGGGTACACTTCGGCCCCGTTTTGTCAGGCCACCAACCAGGCTTTCTATGCTTGAAATTAATCCGCTTGTGCAGTCCCTCAAAGATCTTGAAGCGCGAACCGATGCGCTGAGGGGGTATCTTTGACGTCGATCAGCGACGTGACCGCCTTGCCGAGGTAGAGCTTGAGCTTGCAGAGCCGAGTGTCTGGGATGATCCGGAACGAGCTCAGGAACTGGGTCGGGAGCGGGCGGGGCTCGAGTCCGTCGTAAGCGCAATCGACACGTTGACGTCCGGCGTGGCGGATTCCATGGAGTTGCTCGAACTTGCGTCCGAAGAGGACGATGAGGCCGCCGTCTGCGACATCGAATCAGAGATTACAACCCTGACGACGACGCTGGAGACACTGGAGTTCCGGCGAATGTTCAATGGGGAGAT
Organism: Pseudomonadota bacterium; assembly: GCA_039111155.1. GTDB lineage: Bacteria > Pseudomonadota > Gammaproteobacteria > Pseudomonadales > Halieaceae > Congregibacter. The sequence goes on from JBCCPL010000011.1 coordinate 81,409, forward strand.
GGACTCAAACAATGCGTTTCTCGATATTCAGGCCGGATCCGGTGGCACCGAGGCCCAGGACTGGGCCGAAATGCTGTTGCGCATGTATTTGCGTTGGGGTGAGGCGAAGGGCTTCAACACGGAACTCATAGAGGTTTCCGCCGGCGATGTGGCTGGTATCAAGAGCGCGACCATTAAATTCGGCGGCGAGTACGCGTTCGGCTGGTTACGTACGGAAACCGGCGTGCATCGGCTGGTCCGCAAGTCACCCTTTGATTCCGGAAGCCGGCGGCACACGTCTTTTGCATCGATATTTGTTGCTCCGGAGATCGACGACAACATAGAGATTGAGATTAACCCGGCGGACCTGCGAGTTGACACCTATCGCGCGAGTGGAGCGGGTGGCCAGCATGTGAACAAAACTGACTCTGCGGTTCGCCTGACGCACAACCCGACCGGAGTCGTGGTCCAGTGTCAGACCGAGCGGTCTCAGCATCAGAACAAAGACAACGCCATGAAGTTACTGCGAGCAAAGCTCTATGAGCTTGAGGTGCTCAAGCGCAGTGAAGAAAAGCAGGCTATGGAAGACAACAAGGCTGACATAGGTTGGGGCAGCCAGATTCGATCATACGTTCTCGATTCTTCGAGGATTAAAGACCTGCGCACGAACGTTGAAACAAGTAACACTCAGGCAGTTCTTGATGGAGCTATCGATCAGTTCATCGAGGCTTCGCTGAAAAGCGGCTTGTAGCAGTGCTTAAGCTGCAGAAACGACAAAGCGCAATGGCCGGGATCAAAACGGCCTGGTTAATCGCATCGTGTTGCCGACGCTATTCGGCCGTACGCGTGCGTCCTGTATCCATACCAGCAAAGAGCAAATGAGCGATAACACGACTGTAGAGGACGGGCGAGACCAGCCGGAGAGCGGGGAGAGCGGGGAGAGCGAGAACAAGCTGATCGCCGAGCGGCGAGCCAAGCTCGACGCGCTGAGGAGCGCGGGCCAGGCCTTCCCCAACGATTTTCGTCGCACCGCTATGGCGGCTGAACTGCAGTCTCGCTACGCCGATGACGACAAGGAGGCCCTGGCGAACCGAGGTGAAGAATTTGCGGTTGCCGGGCGACTGATAAGGAATCGCGGAGCCTTTCTGCTGATTCAGGACGATGGAGGACAGATCCAGTTTTACGTCGATCGCAAAGCACTTTCGGAAGAGACTCTACGTGCCATCAAGGATTGGGACCTGGGAGATATTGTCGCGGGACGTGGCACGTTGCAACGCTCAGGCAAGGGTGACCTTTATGTCAGCTTGCAGGAGGCCCGGCTTCTCACCAAGGCACTGCGGCCTCTGCCGGATAAGTATCACGGTCTCGCTGATCAGGAGCTGCGTTACCGGCAGCGCTATGTTGATCTAATCGTAAACTCTGAGTCCCGTGAAGTGTTCCGAAACCGTTCACGGGTTGTTCGCTCCATAAGAGAGCTCATGGATCAGCGCGGTTTCATGGAAGTTGAGACCCCTATGATGCAGCCCATTCCTGGCGGAGCGGCGGCACGTCCTTTTGTTACCCACCACAACGCGCTCGATCAAACAATGTATCTGCGTATCGCGCCGGAGCTGTACCTTAAGCGCCTGACAGTCGGCGGGTTTGAGCGCGTCTACGAAATCAATCGGAACTTTCGCAACGAAGGTCTCTCTACGCGGCACAACCCAGAATTCACCATGCTGGAATTCTATTGGGCTTACGCTGACTATCAGGACGCAATGGAGTTGACGGAGCAGATACTGCAAGCGGCCGCCCGGGGCGTTTTCGCAGATGGCGCTTTTCAGTATCAGGGCGTTGACTTCGCTTTCGACCGGCAGTTCTCCCGCATGACGGTTCAGGAAGCGATTATCAAATTCAATCACGAAATCGATGCCGACATGCTCGAAGATGAGTCGCGGGTACGCGACCTGGCGCAGCAACTAGGCATTGAGACGCAGCCATCGTGGGGTCTTGGGAAGCTACAGATTGAAATATTTGAAAAAACCGTCGAGCATCAGCTAATGCAACCGACTTTCATCACGGCTTATCCCACCGAGGTATCGCCCCTGGCGAGGCGCAATGATGAGAATGCCTTTATCACTGACCGGTTCGAGCTGTTTATCGGTGGGCGAGAGATTGCGAACGGTTTTTCGGAGTTAAATGACGCCGAAGATCAGGCGGAACGTTTCCGCGAGCAGGTTGCCCAAAAAGATGCGGGAGACGTCGAGGCAATGCATTTTGACGCGGACTATGTGCGGGCATTGGAATACGGTATGCCGCCCGCGGCGGGTGTCGGCATAGGCATTGATCGTCTGGTCATGCTACTGACCGATTCACCGTCGATTCGTGATGTGTTGCTGTTCCCACATTTGCGACCGGAGTAAACCAACTGTCGCCACGCAGTGCTACCATCCGTCGCGGCTGCGAACTCAGTGCTCTCGCACAGCCAGGGCGCTGGTGTTCTTAGGTAGTTAAAGAGCCAGTAAATGAATCTTCGGAATACGCGGTGCCCAACCTCAAATCGCACGATATGCCAGCCGGCTCATCGCGGCTGATGCGCTCGACAGACCTTCCGAGTGGGCGCTCAAGAGGGGCGGCGCTTACGCAATGGTCGGTACTGGTCTGCACCCTGGTCAGCCTGCTGGCCTGCTCGTCTTCGCCCACCACCGTGCTTCGCTCCCGGGCTGTGGATTTGACACCACCGTCAGCGGAACCTGCTGTGACAGACGCTCCTCAGGACGTCGAGCTCACACTTAACCTCCCGAAAAAAGATCCGGATTGCGTGTGCGCGGACCAGGTAGAACAAGACCGTACATTCCTTGAGCGAGGTATTGTCAGACTCGCGTCGGGTGAATACATCGAGGCGGTTCAGCAGTTTAAGCGCTATCGACGTCTCGAATCAGCGCCGCTCGCCCAGTGGGAAGCAGACCTGGCCATCGCCTACGTAAGCATGTTGCCACGAAGTCCTTTTTACGAGGTTGAGGAAGCACGCAGAAGCTACACCGAGCTACAGCAACGTGAGCCCGATGGTGAAAAACACTACGGTATTGTGCTTATGCAGCAGGCGCTGGAGTCTTTCGTGCTGATGGACAGGCACGTGAGCGATCTTGAGAGCCGCACCTCAATGCTTGAGGACGATCTCGAAAAACGCGAACAGGCGCTTAAGCGGCTTCGGGAACTGACGCTTGGGCAACCGGAAGCCGAACGATAAACTCAGATCCTTTCCCCGGCGCACTCTGAACGCTGATTCGCCCGCCCATCAGTTCGGCGAAATCCTTGCAGATGGCGAGTCCCAAACCACTTCCGCCGTACATTTGGCTTGTTGTGTCCTCTGCTTGCACAAAAGCTTCAAACACTTGTGCCTGTTGTTCATCGGTCATGCCGATGCCGGTATCACTCACTCTGATTTCCATCTCCTGAGCCCCCGCATGTAACTCTGCGTCAACGCGGATCAAGCCGTTGCTCGTGAACTTTGCAGCGTTACTGAGCAAGTTGACGACGATCTGCCGAAACTTGATCGCATCGTTGTACACAGAGGGTAGGGCGCTGAAATCTCCTAACTCAAGCTGATTACCTTTGCTATGCAGTATCGGGGTAAGCGTCTCGATAACGCTGTCGAGCACATCGGCCGGAGAAAAGGTCTCCGGGCTTAAACGCATTTTTCCGGTTTCGATCTTGGACAAATCCAGGATGTCGTCGATCAGGGCCAGCAGCTGGCGACCCGACAGCACGATCTTTCCGAGATCTTGCTGAAACTGACGTCGATCAACGCCCTCATCGTCGTCGAGCACATCGTGCAGCATCTCGCTATATCCGATAATGGCGTTGAGTGGCGTGCGCAATTCGTGACTGACGTTTGCCAGGAACTTTGATTTCGCCGCGTTTGCCTCGTCGGCGCTCTCCTTGGCTTCCTGTTCTTCGTTGATGGCACGACGAAGCTTCTCCGACATACTGTTGAACGCTTTGGCGAGGTCGCCGAGCTCGCCGTCATCATTGATCTCGTCGATCCGATAGTCCAGTTCGCCGGAACCGAGCTTCTGCGTGCCTCGCTTCAGCTTTTTGAGATTCTCATTGGTGTAGCGCACCAGGAAGAATCCAAGGGTCGCCGTGAGAAAAATGGATGCTAAAAAGCCCAGGACCGTGATTCGATCTGTGAGGGTGATCGTTCGATCAATGACGTTGGCGCGCTGAACCGCGATAAAGGACTGGCGCTGCTCAAGTTCCTTTAGGCGCTGGCTGGTTTCTACAAACGGAATTGAGTCATCGACGGTGGAATCCCAGCTGGTGTCGTTGTAATTTCTATAGAAGTCTTCCCAGCCGCTGATCAGTCGGCTGCTGCTCTCTCGTAGTCGCTCGTACTGCAGCGCAGTAACGTCGCTGACCATGCTTCCCAAAGCGTCCACGCTGCCGCGGGTCCTCTCAATACCAGCAAGAGCGAGTCTCTGGTCGTCGGTCGCCAGTTGGTCATCGGTGTTCTCTCGGAGTGTGGACAGGACCAGGATTTTCTGGCGTTGGTCTTCGAGCTGTTTTGCGAGCTCGCCGGATAACTGCCCTGCGCGAATCGTTTGCCGGTAGGCGACCATACTTTCTTTTCTTGCGTAGCTACCCCAGAAATGCGTCCCCACGTTGATAGCGAACAGCACCAGGATGGTAAGCAGCGACAGAGTCAATCTTCTGCGCAGACTCATCGAAGTAGCGCCCTGATCTTCTCCAACAAAGTCGGAAAGTCTATGGGTTTTGTCGCGTAGTCATCGCAGCCAACTTCCAGTGCTCGAGCCCGATCATCGGCCATGGCGTGGGCTGTCAGAGCAATAATCGGTAGGGAAGCGAGTTTCTGATCAGCTCGAATTTCCCGGCAGACACTCCAGCCGTCGAGAACAGGGAGATTCATGTCGAGCAGCACGAGGTCCGGTGTTTGTCCGCGCGCGCTATCGAGGGCTTGCTGCCCATCGGTAGCTAACCGTGTTTCGAAACCTGCCCGATGAAGTCGGCGACTTAACATGTCGCGGTTCATTTCGTTATCTTCGACAAGCAGGAGTACTGGCATTAAAGCAGCTCCTTAAGTACTGGGTGCGCGACCAGGACCTCGTCGATACCTGGAGCACTGATCTGCCGGGCGTCACCAAATCGATAGGCCGCACCCAGGGCGTTTCTTGTGCTGTCCGCGATCAGCACTTCGCCTCCGGCGGTGACATCCTCAATGCGCGACGTCACGTTCATCGCATGGCCGACAAATCCGTACTTGCTGCGCCGTTCTGAGCCGATATTGCCGGCGATGACCTTGCCCGTGTTCAGTGCGACACCCATTGCCAGAACAGGAAGCTCATCTTCCTGATTGGCAGCGTTGATGTCCCGCATCGCCGCCTGCATCGCCAGGGAGCAGCGCACCGCGCGATCCGCATCATCGTTGTGGCGCTTCGGTGCTCCGAAGACAGCAAGAATAGCGTCCCCAAGAAATTCATCGATCGTGCCGCCATACTCCAGAATGATGTCGCACATAGCCCCCAGGTAGCGATTGAGCATGCTGACGACTCGATTAGGCTCGAGTTGCTCGCTCAAGGTAGTGAAGCCGCGAATGTCCGACATGAGAATGGTCACTTCACGAAGATCGCCGCCGAGTTCGAGACCTTCAGGCCGTTCAAGTATTTCCGTCACGATATCGTCCGAGAGATAACGTCCGAAGGTGGCGCGGATGAACCGCTCGTTTCGTTCAAGTTGATCGCGGTACTGGCTTTCTTTGTCATGCCATCGTTTGCGTTCAATACCCGCCTTGATTCGGGCCTGAAGCAGGATCGGGTTGAACGGCTTGAACAGATAATCATCGGCCCCGGCTTCGATGCAGTCGATGATGCCTTTCAAGTCTTGCTCACCGGAAATCATAATGACCGGAGTCGCGCGTGACCGCGCATCGGCTTTTATGCGCTGGAGAACCTCTTTGCCGTCCATCCCCGGCATCCGGCGATCCAGGAGCACGACGTCGACATCCGAGTTTCCGAGTAGTTCGAGCGCCTGCTCGCCGTTTGGCGCCGTCATAACAAAATGCCCGCTGCGAGTGAGGTAACGGGCAAGCAGCTCTCGGTTTTCTTCCCGGTCATCAACAGCCAGAATAAATCCCGGGTCAACCTCAAGTGTAATTTGGTGTGTATCTGCGATCGGTTCGAGGTTTTGAGCCTCAGCCATCACTTCGTCCGTACCCCGGATGACTCCGGTAATCGCCCGCTCTAGCTCCGGCAATGACGTCTCCAGAGCCTCACCGATCATCTCGGCATAGCCCCGAAACGCTCCGACCAGGTTCCGTAACTCGTGGGGGTCGCTGCCGGGTTCATCCAGGAGCGGAGAGAGCCGTTCTGCGCAGGCCTGAAGGGCGTTCCAATCCTGCCGCATCTCCTCATTGAGGCGCTCAAGCTCGCTGCTCGCTACCTGCGCGACACCGCTAATGGCGTCGCGCAGGCTGCGGCTGGTAGAACCACTCGGCGCCTTGTTTCGCGTCGCATGCTCCATGCGTGCCGAGTATAGAATCGCTGAACGGTCAGAGAAAGAGACGAATTGTGGCCAGCGCCCGTTTAAAGGCAGCAATGTGATGCCTTCTGCCCAGTCTTTGGGGTACCATCGGGCTTCTACGTCTAGAGTTAATTACATCTACGCATGTTGCAGCAGGTGGAGATATTCCAGGGTCTCTCAGAAGCAGAGCTAGCTGCCCTCGTCGAGAGCAGTACTCTGCGCTCCTTTCCCAAGAATACCGTTGTCATTCACGAAAACGATCCAGCCGATTCGCTCTTTGTCATCGAAGCGGGCAAGGTCAAAGTGTATTGCAGTGACAAGAACGGGAAAGAGTTCATCATGAATACCCAGGGCGCCGGCGATTACTTTGGAGAATTGGCGCTGCTCGACGATTCCGCGCGTTCGGCGTCGGTCCGTACCGTCGAGAAATGCAATTTTTGCATCATCTACAAGGATGATTTCAATCGGGTCCTGGAGCAGCACCCGAGCATCTCTCGGAAGCTCATTGCGAATTTGGCATCCAGGGTGCGTAAGCTGACGGCCGACGTGAAGAGTCTGGCCCTCCAGGACGTGTACGGACGCGTCGCCAACGTGCTGATGGATCTGTCAGATGAACGCGGGGATGGGACTTTGTATATTTCCGAGAAGCTGACCCAGCAGGATATTGCTGATCGCGTCGGTGCCTCCCGAGAGATGGTCGCGCGCATTCTCAAAGATCTGACGATCGGCGAGTACATACGCTTCGAGGGCCGCCATATCGTGATCAATACCCGGCTGCCTGCCAAGTATTGAAGCTAAAACGGCTGGCAGTTCGTCAAGCGAGCACTTAGATAATTCTCAAGAACAAACTGCGACAGCACCCAGGACAACACCCCCGATAACTCCCTCAGCACCTCCACCGCGGCTCTCTAGCCAGTCTTGCAGCTTACTCAGGCTGCTTTTCGTGGCCTGGAAGTCTCTCCTTAACAACAAGCTTTAAAGATCCTGAGGCCAGGCGTGCTTCCACAGCTTCTTCGAGTTGTGCTTCTTCAACTGAGCGCAGGGCTTGTCCGGCGCTGTTCGTAACTATCGCGTAGCCACGATTCAGGACGGCCAAAGGGCTGAGCGTATTGAGCACCATCGCCTGACGCCCGACCCTGTCGCGAGCGACCGTCAATCGCTGCCGAATCTCTCTGCTGAGCGTTACATTCAATATCGCTAAGCGTCCGTTTTGTTCATTCAGACGTCGTCCCGGCGCCTGGAGCTTTAGGCGTTGGTGTAGGTTCCGAGCATGGCGAGAACCGATATCAAGATGTCGTTTGGCGGCGCGCTCTAATCGGATCGCTTGATCGTCCAGGCGCTGCATCTTCTGCTGAATCTGCGCTAACGGATGTTTAATGCGAAGTCTCAGGTATCGGAGAGCGCCTTGCTGAGCGCCGATAATCCGTGCGAGCGCTTTTTGCAGGTCCAGGTGGCGTTCATCGAGTCGTGCAGCGAGCTCGTGGCGATCATCGCTGAGCAGCTCTGCGGCCGCCGATGGTGTAGGTGCGCGAACATCTGCCGCAAAGTCCGCAATTGTTACGTCAACCTCGTGGCCCACCCCGGTCGCCGTCGGCAGCGTACTAGCGGCGATTTCCCGAGCAAGCTTCTCATCATTGAATGCCCAGAGGTCTTCGAGCGAACCCCCTCCGCGAGCGAGCAGTATCGCGTCAAAGCGACATTGCCCACTCTCCGCTAAGCGATTGGCATAGCGTACAGCAGCAGCGAGCTGGGCTGCGGCCGCATCTCCCTGAACCGAGCTGCCGATCACGCTGATCTCGATCGATGGATTACGCCTCGCCAGAACTTGCAGGATGTCCTGAAGCGCAGCCCCGCTTGGCGATGTAATCACCGCCAGGTGCTCTATGTCCTTCGGGATCGGTTGCTTCCGCTCGGACGCGAAAAGGCCCTCCTGCTGCAGTTTGTCTCGCAGTGCGTCGAAACGGGCCTGCAGTAAGCCGGCCCCGGAAGGCTCCATGAATTCACCAATAAGCTGGAATTCGCCGCGGCCTTCGTAAAGAGAGACGCGCGCACGCAGGCGCACCTGATCTCCGTTGGCGGGTCGAAAGCGCAGTCGGGAGTTTCGATTTCGAAACATGGCACATCTGACCTGTGCCGCATCATCTTTAAGCGTGAAGTACCAGTGGCCCGAAGCTGGTGCAGCGAAGTTCGATACCTCACCGTCGATCCATAGCAGATCAAAATGAGACTCCAGCAACGTGCGAACCTGCCGATTCAGGGCACTGGGCGTCAAGGTGATGGTATTGGAGGTGTTCACTAGGCTCTGCTCGTTCAGTTAGCTGTCGTTTCTTCGCGCTTACCTATCGCCGGCAGGGGCTCTATAATCGCGCGCTCATCAAATCCCGTGAGACACCGGTATATGCTGCGAATAGAACAGGACGCCCTTACCTTCGATGATGTGCTCCTGCTGCCAGGCTACTCGGAAGTGGTCGCCAAGGATGTATCGCTGCGCACGCGTCTGACCCGCAATATCAACCTGAATCTGCCGCTTCTTTCCGCCGCTATGGATACGGTGACCGAAGCGCGACTGGCTATTGCGATCGCTCAAGAAGGCGGCATCGGCATTATCCACAAAAGTATGAGCATTGAGGACCAGGCGTCCGAAGTACAGCGCGTCAAGAAGTATGAAAGTGGAGTCGTCATCGACCCGATCACCATTCAAGAGGATGCATCCATCGCGCAGTTGATCGAGCGGACCTCCGCCAATGGGATCTCGGGTGTGCCGGTGCTTCGCGGCGAGGATCTCGTCGGCATCGTCACCCGCCGTGACATGCGCTTTGAAACCGAACTCGATAAGCCAGTCTCGTCGATTATGACACCAAAGGAGAAGCTGGTTACGGTGCTTGAGGGAGCGGAGTCCGCCGAGGTGCAGGGGCTACTTCAGCATCACCGGATTGAAAAGATTCTTGTTGTTAATGAGAACTTTGATCTCAGGGGCATGATCACGGTCAAGGATTTCGATAAAGCCGAAAACTACCCGAACGCGTGTAAAGATGGTCTCGGGCGTCTTCGCGTCGGCGCCTCTGTGGGTACTAGCACTGATACCGACGAACGCGTAAGCGCGTTGATTGACGCTGGGGTAGATGTGCTAGTGGTAGATACGGCGCATGGCCATTCTCGCAACGTGCTTGAACGTGTTCGCACGATAAAAGCCCAATACCCGCAGGTTGACGTTATCGGTGGCAACGTCGCCACCGGTGAGGCGGCGTTGGCGCTTGCAGAGGCTGGAGCCGATGGCGTCAAAGTCGGCATAGGTCCTGGTTCCATTTGCACAACTCGTGTGGTCACGGGCGTTGGTGTGCCGCAGATCACGGCGGTGGCCGAAGCGGTAGCTGCACTGCAGGGCCAGCACGACGTGCCGGTGATTGCCGACGGGGGTGTGCGATTTTCAGGGGATCTCGCTAAAGCGATCGCCGCCGGTGCGCATGCGGTCATGCTGGGCAGCATGTTCGCGGGCACCGAAGAGGCTCCAGGTGAAGTAGAGCTGTACCAGGGGCGGACCTATAAGTCCTATCGAGGGATGGGGTCCCTCGGCGCAATGGCTTCCAGCCAGGGCTCGTCAGATCGTTACTTCCAGGATGCGAGCAAAGGCACTGAGAAGCTAGTTCCGGAGGGTATCGAAGGTCGAGTGCCGTACAAAGGGCCCGCATCAGCAATTATTCAACAGCTTATGGGTGGGCTGCGTTCATCGATGGGGTACACCGGCTGTGCCGATATCGAGGCCATGCGCAGCACTCCACGTTTTGTCCGCGTTACGGCGGCTGGTGTGTCCGAGTCTCACGTGCATGATGTATCGATCACGAAAGAGGCACCGAACTATCCCGTCAGCTAGCGTACACGGTGGCAAGATACGCGCAATACAAAGAGCCCGGCGATTAACGGGATTGAAGCGTCTATGAGCGATTCCATGGATATACACGCCAGTCGTATTCTGATCCTGGACTTTGGGTCACAGTACACCCAACTGATCGCCCGACGAATTCGTGAGATTGGGGTGTACTCAGAGATTCGTCCCTGGGATCTCAGCGATGACGAAATCGATGCCTTTAATCCCAGCGGAGTCATTCTCTCGGGTGGCCCCGAATCAGTCGCGGACGCTGCCTCGCCTTCTATTCCAGCGTGTCTGTTTGAGCGGATGTGGCCATTGTTGGGGATCTGCTACGGAATGCAGGCCATGGCGTCTCAGCTTGGCGGTTCCGTCGAATGCTCTGAACAAAGCGAGTTCGGCTACGCTCAGATAGCCGCTGTCCCCGGTGATCGCCTTCTTCATGACATTCGCGATCACCTCGACGCTAATGGTCGGGGCCTGCTGGATGTCTGGATGAGTCATGGGGATAAAGTCACGCGTCTTCCACCCGAGTTTCGCTGCACCGCTGAAACCGCGACCTGTCCTATCGCGGCCATGAGCCACGAAAGCAGGCCGTGGTTCGGTTTGCAGTTCCACCCGGAAGTGACCCACACGCTGCAGGGGAAACGCATTCTCGAGCACTTTGTCCTGGAAATCTGCGGTTGCGCGGCACTTTGGACGCCCGCGCGGATTGTTGAAGACGCCATCCGGCGCGTAAAGGACACCGTCGGATCAGACAAAGTGCTACTGGGGCTCTCGGGCGGTGTCGATTCCTCGGTCGTCGCCGCATTGCTGCAGCGTGCGATAGGTGATCAGCTCACATGTGTCTTCGTCGACAACGGCCTGCTCCGTCTCGATGAGGGCGACCAGGTGATGGACACGTTTGCCACTCACATGGGTGTACGGGTGATTCGCAGCGATGCCGAGGATCGGTTTCTGGACAAGCTCGCGGGCACGTCCGACCCCGAGCAAAAGCGCAAGATTATCGGCAATACCTTTATCGATGTGTTTGATGAAGAGGCGTCACGACTTACGGACGTGACCTGGCTAGCGCAGGGCACCATCTATCCGGACGTGATTGAGTCAGCGGGCGCGTCAACCGGCAAGGCGCACGTCATCAAGTCGCACCACAACGTCGGTGGTCTCCCCGACGATATGCAGTTAGCACTGCTGGAACCGCTCCGGGAACTGTTTAAAGACGAGGTCCGGCAAATCGGCCTGGAGCTAGGGTTGCCACACGATATGGTCTTTCGCCACCCGTTTCCAGGACCAGGTCTCGGTGTTCGGATCCTCGGGGAGATCAAGCGCGAGTATGCGCAGATCCTGCGACGGGCCGACGCGATTTATCTCGAAGAACTCCGCCGCAGCGGCTGGTACGACAAGACCAGTCAGGCTTTCGCCGTGTTCCTGCCGGTGAAGTCGGTCGGCGTGGTGGGCGATGCCCGGCGCTATGAGTACGTCATTGCTCTGCGGGCGGTGGAGACTATAGATTTCATGACCGCACGCTGGGCCCATCTACCGTACGAACTATTGGAGACTATCTCGAATCGCATCATCAACGAGATCCCGGAAGTATCTCGCGTCACCTACGATGTGAGCAGTAAGCCGCCTGCCACGATTGAGTGGGAGTGACTGAGAGCGATTGAACTGAATTTGGAACGCCAACCGCCAGTAAAGACGTTCTGGTGTTGGCTCGCGGTCAATGGATATTCAGTTACTCGGACTTTCAAAATAATTGCTGTGCATGCCAGCTCCATGGGGAAAAACCATGAGCTTGACCCGCGAGGTCAAAAGGTCGCTGAATGAGCCGTGCGACACGCCGGCCCCGGCGACCGATTCAGTGAGCTCGAATCTAGCTGCCGGCTTCTGATTCCAGCGCTTCGATCTTTTCGCGCACCGCTTCGGCCTCGGCGGTCAGCATCGAATAGGATCGAATGTCACCGTTTCTCTGGGCGTTAAACGCCCGTGTTGACAGATCCTTGTACTCTTCCTGGAGTTTCTTAAGTGGCGACTTCTTGAAAATACCCAGCATAGCTTCCTCATCAGTGGCCGGTAGTTCTGCGACTTACGTGTTCGATAGGCTTAAGGATCAAGGGTGCCAGCCAGTTCGCTGGGAAGCTACACCGTGACCAGTACTCGCATCGGCGACTTTCTAAGAGAGCACACCGGGGGACCAGTCAGCTCGTTCAAAGAAACTGTGAACGGCGTCTGGCGCAGCAGTTGAACACCATCGATTTCATGACCGCACGCCGGGCCCATCTACGGTACGAACTGTTACAGGCCATAGCAAGTCGCAGTATCAACGAGATCCCAGAGTTATCTCGCGTCACCTACGATGTGAGAAAAAAGCCGCCCGCCACGAATGGGCAGGAGTGACTTAACGTCCGGCGCAAGCAGTTGGGCTCTAACCGCCAACCCGCCTGGCAGCCCGCTTTATGAATTCCAGGTTGCTTTGATCTCGCTGTGGCACCTGAATTCGCTGTGGCAAAAAGTCCCGCGTTTTCGTGGCTGGCTTCACGCCCATCCCTAAAACAGACACTCCTTTGCCTAGCGTATGGCCCGGATCTCCGGTACCCAGGTTGGTCCACTCTGGAGTATGCCTGGGCCCCTTCGCCTGCCGACCTACAGTGGCTGCGAGTTGCGAGTCTGTTGCCGAACTGGCATTCGGTCGATCTAGAAATGCTGAGACCAACTGAAGCTCTGCCCCTTCCAATCGCTCGCGACGATCAAGCTTGGTCGTAATCTTCTGTGCTGCTTTTTTAGCCGTGGAATGCGACACACCGGAGTTGATGAGCCAGGACCTGATCGGCTGTGTGTATTTGAGATGAGACATCGGACCCTCATGGCTTAGGGAGTATCTGAACACGTCCAGGGTGTCTCTGCGTGGCTGCCGGAGACACCCTGGACCTGCTCAGAGGCTCCTTAGGTACACACCAGTAAAACTAGCACTTCTACGGGCGACTTCAATCCAGCGTGTGGCTACGGGCACAAACTCGACGCCGTCGCCACTGCCGCCACCATCGCCACGGAAGGCAACCGTTCGCCACTAGGACAAAGGGAGTGCCTTGCGACTGTCAGCTCAGTAATACCTACACCGCGCTGCGGCGTAGTCGTCGATTACTGCGGGTGCATTCCACCGAGGCGTCCAGGTCATTCTCCAGATCGAGGTGAACCCTTTGCTTACTGTGACCCTTCCGCCCTGGCGCCTGTGCTGAGTTCTTGTCGCTCTGCTAACCACTGATCGAAGGGTCCCGGCGCCATGGGCATTGCGATATGGAATCCTTGAGCATAGGGGCACTTGAGCTCCATAAGCCTTGCTTTGGTTTGGGCGTTCTCGACACCCTCGGCGATGACCTCCAGGTCCATCGCGTCGGCAAGGGACAGAATGGATCGAATGATCTTTTCGTCTGCTTCACTATCGAGAAGGTTGAGTACGAAGCTGCGATCAATCTTCAAAAGATGAATCGGAAGTCGACGAAGGTAACTCAAAGAGGAGTAACCGGTTCCGAAATCATCAATTGCAATGCGAACACCGGTTTTCGCAAGCGCGGTCACTTTACGAGCCACCTCCTCGGGCGCGTGCATAAACACCGACTCAGTCAGCTCTAACTCCAGGGCACGCGGATCGATGTCTGATTCACTGATCATCTCGATAGCACGTCGATACCAGGTTTCATCACCGAGATTCCGCATAGAGACATTCACGGCCACACTCAGCCCGTGTGCTGACCAGGCGCTCACCTGTGCTATAGCCTGCTCCATCACCCATAGTGTGATCTCGTTGATCATAGGGCTCACTTCCGCCATGGGTATGAAGTCTGCAGGTGGGATCATGCCGTGAACAGGATGGTTCCAGCGTAGCAGCGCTTCCACACCGGTCACTGTCTCTGATTGCAGGTGAACCTTGGGCTGAAAGTGGAGCTCTAGCTGGCTGCTCCCCAGGGTCGCCTTCAAGTCGGACATGAGTGCGAGGCGTTCTCGGGAATGCGGGTCAAACTTCTGGTTGTAGGCTACAACCGGGTTGCTTGTGCTCTTGGCCTCGTACATGGCGACGTCAGCACAGCGCAGAAGGTCGTGGCTGTCGGTGCCGTCTCGCGGGCACACCGCCACGCCGATGCTGCCGTCAATTGTGAGTGACAGGTCATCAATGATAAACCTGGCTCTTACAGCTTCCAGGATTTGCCGCCCTAGTTGAGCGGCGTCCTCCCCGTTCTGGTTACCGAGAAGCAAAAGCACAAATTCGTCGCCGCCGAGGCGATAGGCGATGAGTTCACCGGGCGCACTCACCCGACTCAGCCGAGGGCCAATCTCTTTGAGCAATTGATCTCCCACGTGGTGACCCAGGGTGTCGTTCACGTCTTTGAACTTGTCCAAATCCAAAAGAAACATGGTGGCGCCGAACTTCGGGTCGCGAGAGATGTGCTTTCGGAATGTTTCGTGAAGTGCCGCTCGGTTTGGCAGCTGTGTCAACGAATCATGATTAGCGCGGAACGTCATTTCCTCGAGGTTAGCGACGCTAGTCAGCGCCAGCCCGATTGTCTGCCCGATGGCTTCATAAGCCTCAAGCTCGGCCTCGTTGAGTTTGCGGTAATTGCCCAAGAGATAGCTGCAGGTTCCGAATACCTTGTCTCCGCTGACCAGGGGAATGACGATGTTTGTACCCGATAGGTCACTCGCATAGCTTTGAGCCAGGCTCTGGGCGCGTTCATCGACCCGTTTATCGGACGAGAGGTGGTCAATGACCTGCACTCGTCTCGTTCGCACCGCATCACCGCTGACGGAGCCTTGCACGGCGATTTCCGGATTCAGATCAGAGAGATGGGCCAGGCGTCCTCCTGAATCCAGCATCGTGAGTAGTTGACGCCCTTCATCCAGTCGATAGATCCAAACGCTGGAATCGTTTTCCGCAAGCCTGAGCACTTCTACGCTTTCGCGAACAACGCTTTGCGTGTCGTGCAGAAGACCCAGACGCTGGGCTATGCGGTTGCTCTGGCGTAGGAGCTGACGACCGCGCTCGAGCTCGCGCTGATTGGCCAGGAACGCCACGAGTAGGAGTGCCAAAGCCGAAGCCATGGCGACAATCTGGTTGGCGATGATGAAGTTTAAGTTGATGAAATCCTGATCCATCGCCTGACCACTGGTAAGGGCAGCAAGTACAACCATGATGCCCCTGATGAAAAACAGGGCCGCTGCTATCTTCTCTGCGATTCCGTAGCGCACAAGCACTGTGGCCATAAAGAAGAAAACGCCGGAAACGCTGAGCACCACGGCGACACCACCCCGCACGCCCAGGGTGCCCAGACCAAAAAAGAGGCCAAAGATGAGCGCGGCCGTGACCAGCATCCACCGTCGGCGCAAGTGACGACCTGCGTAAACTACTGTGCCCTGAGCGAGAAGTGGAACGGCAGCTGAGCCAGCGGTCAGGCATAGAAGGATTGTCGGCGTCAGCGCTGTCGGCTTTCCGGTAGGCAGGGTCGTTAACACGACAAACATGGCGAAAAGCCCGCCAGACCAGTAGAGGTTGTGTCGCTGTGCGCGATCGCTGAGCCAAAGCCCGAAAAGAAAGATGCTCACCAATAGACTATTGGCAAGGAGGATGGTCTGTCCCGAGAAGAGAGTGAGGGTCTCCGGCATTTTTCTGTCCCAAAAATGCGCGATGTTGAACAAAAAAATGCTAACACATAGTTACCCGAGAACCATTCTCAATGATTGTTGGGATGTTGGGCATTCCAACCAACACAGACTCGGGTTTCGATCTGTCTCGAAAAGTCCTGGGATCGTGATTTCAGGGAGCGCAGTTATCTATGCTGCTTAAGATTCAGAGGTTACTGTGCCGTTGAAACAGAGATCACAAAAAGCGCTGCAGGAAATGAAGTGGGAAAGATCTGATGTCTCGCGTCGGCTGATGAACGAGCACGTAACGTATCGCTATTGCGCCCACGTAGATTTTTCAGCCTCCGGTCAGTCAGGCTGGAGGCTCTGAAATTATGCGAACTAATGGGACAGGACACTAGACAGTCCATGGCAAACGTTTATCCCTCCTACAAGACACTCTGCGGCTGGAACGCACTACTACCGTCTCGGACCCCCAATCCCGTTCTCGAGGGGGATCAATCCGCAGACGTCGTTGTCGTGGGGGCAGGATTCACCGGTGTCGCCTGTGCCCGGCAGTGGCAGCGGCTCTCATCCCATTCGCGCGTGGTAGTGATTGACAGCAGCGAGGTAGGGGAGGGCAACCCGGGACGTAACTCGGGCTTCCTATTGGAGATAGCGCTTGCGGATGATGCAGACCCCACGAGCACGCAACGCATGGAGGCCTGTAACCAGCTGACCCGCGCCGCCATGCGGGAGATCGCCGAGGACGTGAAGGCATCCGGTGCATCCGTTGATCTGCAACGTGCGGGTACCTATCGCGCCGCGGCGGGCACCGCCGGCATCGAGGCGCTCGGGCAATACCAAACGTTTCTGGACGCCGCAGGGCTCACATATCGGCGCCTTGACCACCGAGATCTCGAGCGAGAGCTTGGGACGCGCTTTTACTCAGCCGGCTTGTTCTCGCAAGACTGCTACCTGGCGCAACCTGCGGCACTAATTCGCAGCCTTGTCGCCAGCCTTCCGGAGTCCATTGATGTTTACGAGAACACCCCGCTGCTGGGCTTTAACCGTGTCAAGAACGGCTGGCTTCTGCGATGTCCGGCGGGGGAGATCCGCAGCCGGATCCTGGTCCTTGCTAACAACGCTTTTGCCAAGGCCCTCGGCGTGGCAAGGCCAAGACTGTCCTCGGTGTTCACCTACGCGGGCCTGACACCCGTTCTTGAACCAGACGTTCTCGCCAATCTTGGCGAAAATCAGAACTGGGGCATACTGCCCATGCACCGCCTCGGCAGCACCCTGCGCCGCACGGTCGATGGGCGCTTGCTTGTTCGTTCGCTCCACGATTGGGAGCGCGAAGGCGACAGCACTGCGGTGCGCAGGGCGTTGCTTGATCGACTTGCACGTCGGTTTCCTCAGCTTGCAGGGCGGGACTTTGAACACGTCTGGGGTGGCGCCGTGGGATTCACATACAACGCGGCGCCCGTCTGGGGCGAGGTCGAACCAGGACTGTTCATCGCTGGCGGATGCAATGGGGGCGGTACCGTGAAGGGCACACTGTTTGGCAAACTCCTGGCAGACCTGGCCCATGGCGACGAGACCGTACCAGACGTCGAGGCACTTTTCGGCCGGGCGAGTTGGATGCCACCGGAACCGCTGCGGCGTGTCGGTTTTCAGGTTAAGGCGACTATCGAGAGTTGGCAGGGGCGGCAGGAACGCTAGTTATGGAAGTTACTGACTACATCGGTCCCCTGTCCCTCGTACCCGCCGCGGTGGCAATCGTGCTTGCGTTTATCACGAGAAACACGGTGTTCTCGCTGGCCACGGCCTGTCTCGTGGGCGTACTGGTGGCGGGGCAAGGACTCCTTGGTTTTCCCAAATTGCTGGTGGGTGCACTGGGCAATCCGGATTTTTCCTGGGTGCTTTTATTGGAGTTCTTCATCGGAATTATGATCGCGTTTTTTCAGCGGACTGGGGCGATAGCAAACTTTTCCAGCTACATCGGCAACCGTCAAATGACTCGTAAACGAGTGCAACTGATCGCGTGGTTCATGGGCATGTTCGTTTACTTCAGC
The DNA here is from genome assembly GCA_039111155.1 of Pseudomonadota bacterium. Taxonomy (GTDB): domain Bacteria; phylum Pseudomonadota; class Gammaproteobacteria; order Pseudomonadales; family Halieaceae; genus Congregibacter. The sequence goes on from JBCCPL010000011.1 coordinate 99,460, forward strand.
GACTACTTCAGCCCGCTGTTCGTGGGCTCCACCATGCGAAACCTCTCTGACAGATTCCGGGTATCGCGGGAAAAGCTCGCTTACATCTGCGACTCGACCTCCGCGCCGGTGAGTATTCTAGTGCCGTTTACCGGCTGGGCCGTGTTCGTGGCGGGGCTCACGATAGGTATGGGGCCCATCGCTAACGCCGGCGACGCCATGCGTGTCTTCGTTACAGCCATTCCGTATAACGTCTATCCCATTCTGGCGGTTCTTATGGTGGGACTTATCGCGTCGGGCGTGCTGCCGGATTTCGGTCCCATGCGCCGGGCGGAGCGTCGCTCCATCGATGAGGGGAAACCCTATCGCGACGATGCGCAACCGTTGATGGCCGAGGAGCTCACGGGCATCGAGTCCTTTCAGGGTATTCGCACCAGCCTGTTTTGGAACTTCGTGTTTCCCGTCCTGCTGGTTATCGGTGTCGCCCTGGGCTCGGTGTTCCTCACCGCAAGCGCCAAGCCTCTTGAGGCGTTCATGCTGGCCGTCTTCGTGGCGGGCATAATCATGCGCATCCAGGGCGTACCCCTCACTGAAATCACCAATACAGCTATGTTGGGAATTAAAGGCATCATGCCTGCGGTGGTTATCCTCGCCTTTGCATACGCGCTTAACGAGTTGTCTGCTGCGCTCAACACGGCCGACTACATCGTGTCGGTGTCTGAGTCCTGGCTGACGCCAGCGGTACTGCCGGCACTGGTGTTCCTGATCACGGCGTTTATTGCTTTCTCTACCGGCACGTCCTGGGGCACCTACGCCATCATGGTGCCGATCAGCGTACCGCTGGCTTTCAGTTTCTCCGGTGGAGAGCTCGCCGGTATTGTCTATGCCACGCTGGCAGCTGTGGCCGGCGGCGGAGTGTTTGGTGATCACTGCTCACCGCTGTCCGACACGTCGATCCTGGCCTCTACCGGCGCGGCATCCGATCACATCGACCACGTAAAAACTCAGCTTCCATACTCCCTGCTGATTGGCGCCATCGCTATGGGTGTGTACTTTGTGATGGGGGCAAGCCTCTAGAAAACGCGAGCTGACATACACTGATGGAACTCGTCCTCTGGCCCCTTTCTCATTACGCTTCAATGCCAGTCGTGATCGATTTTCATGTCCCGGCCCGACTCGTCGCGGCGCATTGGACGGATGTGTAGCATCTGAAGCTCATCCGGAGCGATCGGTGATACGGTCATGTAGCCCGTCACGCGCGCTGTTTCGCATTCCCAGGTGAATGCACCAGAAAGCCGGCCATCGTGTTTCAACGGTGCTGAGGTGTCGCAGGTGCCCGTTTCTGTGTGCATCGCTGCAAGCTTCGCATTCCAACGTTCGACCGAGCGATCCAGGAAGAAGTTGTCTTCAACCCTTAACTTATCGTTCTGCATGTTACCTACTGCGAAAGCATCGCCGACCGCCCTGTAGGTGTCGAGCAGCCGTTGATCTGGTGGTAGGGAGGAAAGTGGCGTACCCATGCCGGAGGTTGCCAGTATCGCGGCGGCATCAAAGATCGGGCCATACATTTCTGCGTAGGTGCGGTTGGCAAAACCGAAGACGCCAATGCCCAGCTCGGGCATCATGATTACGTGTGTGCCATAGCCCGGGAAGCCGCCGCTATGTCTGAGCATTAGCCCCGCTTTGCAGTGGTGGACCAGCGAGAGCCCCATGCTGTAACCGCTGGCAATGAGGCAATCTTCACTGCCATTGAATCCTGGGCGTGACCCGATGCCCCGGATGTAGGCTGCGTCCGTCACGCTGCGCACCACGCGACGTGGGATGGGACCGGGATCTGGATCGTCCCGGGCGGGCCAGGCCGAGAGAAACCAGGCTACGAATTTGGCGTAGTCCTCGGCGGTGGTCCAGAGCCCGCCAAGGGGGTCGAAGGTACCGGACGCGAGCACCGGTTCTGGGATGAACTCGCCGTTAATCCACTGATAGCCGAAAGCGCGATCACGGTCGGCGATCTGGCTGACAGCAAGGCCGCTATCGTTCATTTCAAGGGGATCGAGTATTCGTTCGCGGAGTCGCTCTACAAAGGTCTGACCGCTCACGTTTTCGACAATCCGTCCCAGCAACACAAAACCGAGGTTGGAGTACTCCCAGCGTGTGCCTGGCGCCCGGGTAAATGGTTCGGCGCGTTCCAGGAATTCGTCCAGTTCGGCCGGAGTTCGAGCCATCTGCCGGTCAGCCCAGGGGTCATCCCAGACAAAGCCGGCTGTATGGTTGAGAAAGTCGCGTACTGTAACTTTCCGTGAATCGGTCGTGGGATAGGTCCAGTCTTTAAGTTCCGGTACGTAGGTTTCCGCCGGCGCGTCGAGCGAGATCTCACCCTGATCGTAGAGATCACCGATGAGCAGTGATGTCATCATCTTTGTCATCGATGCGATACGGAACGCACTCGTTGTGCTTACCGCCTCGTCGGTCTCGATGCGACGCTGGCCAAAGGCCTTCAAATGAACAGTCTCGCCGTTTGCAACAACGCCATAGACAGCTCCGGGGGCTCGAATATCGAGGCGCGCGTCATTCACTAATGCATCAAGCTGCACGAGAACGGACTTGCTCGTTTCTGAGTTCAGCGATTCCCCCGCTTCTGCGCCAATGGCTAGAGGTGTGCCTGGGAGCGCGAACACTGTCAGCAGCTGTGCGATCGAAGCCGCGAGGGGTAGGGTGACTCCGATTTTTTGAAGTATCTTCATGGTGAGAATAATCCTGATCGGGGTCTTCAAGGTACAAACCTCGATCCCAAAAGGCAATCGCCGCCACGCTCCTGTCCAGTCGAATTGAGGCCGATTCGAGGTCTAGATGTGCCTCGTTGTAAAGATAGAACCCGGGGCGATGGAAAGTGCTGGTCGGTGAGACTTAAGCCCCCAGGCTTCCCAACAGCAGAGTGACGACAAGAATTAAAGCAAAGTACGCGAACAAAAGGCCGTAGGTTAGTAGCCACTCCCGTTCCCGTGCCAGCAGCCCCTCGCCGGTGGTTAGAGTGTATTGCTTGAGCACCTCTTCGCTAGGCGGCGCTCCCACAATCAGACTTGCGCCGAGAGTGACAACGATAGCGACGACCAGCCCGAATGCATTCCACCACATCCAGTAGATTTCCGGGGTTCCAATCCACAGTACGACGTTGAAGCCGACACCGGCGATGACACCGGCGATAACACCGGGACCTGTTGCCCGTTTTGATGCGACGCCCGCGAGAAAAGCCGCGAGAATCGGGCCATAGAAGGCACTTCCCACTTTGTTGATGCCCTCGATTACCGTATCTGAAATGTTCCCAGCGAAGAATGCGAGTCCGGTCAGCACCGCTCCCCATACGACCGTTGTTACCTTGCTAGTACGCAGTACGGCCTTACCGCTCATTTCCCCTTTGCGGTCGATAAAGTCGCGAACGGTAGCTGCAGACAGCGAATTCAGAGCGCTATCCAAGCTCGACATGGCTGCCGCAAGCAGGGCTGCGAACAGCAACGCGCGGAGTCCGGTCGGAAGCTTTAGCAGGATGAACTGCGGCACCAGATAGTCCAGCTTATCCGGGGGCACCGCAGCCTGTAAATCTGAGGCGGCATAGTAAGTTGCGCCTGCGGCTATGCCCAACAGCAGGTAAAGCAGTGTTAACGGAAAGCGCGCCAGGCCGTTAAACACCAGCGCCTTCTTGGTATCGGCCAGGGTGGGAGCACTTAGCTCTCGCTGCACCTGGCTCTGGTCCGTTCCATAATAAGAGGCATAGAGGAAGAACCCACCGATGAGGAAACCCCAAAACGGCGTGCTTGAAGAGTCACCGAGCCCCGTTCCCGGATCAAACGCGTGCCAGCGATCCTGCGGCAGCGCATCGAACATGGCGGAAAAGCCGCCGACCTCCGCCGCCGCGTAGAACACGCACGCCAGAAGTCCGCCCACCAGAATGAACATCTGCAGCACATCGGAGTACACAACGGCCGTCATCCCTCCGATCGTGTCGTAGATCACGGTGATCACGCCGATTAGTAGAATGGTCGCCGCCAGAGGAAGGTCCAGGCAAACCGAGAGCACAATCGCGCTGGCATACAGGCCAATTGCAGTCGCGAACCCCCGGCTCAGCAGGAACACCCCGCTTAAGAAAAGTCTTACCTGCGGGCCAAAACGAAGCTCGAGATACTCGTATACGCTGACCAACTCGAGCCTGCGAAAAAACGGGATCAGAAAGATCATGACGAAAATCATCGCGAGAGGCACTGCCAGCTCGTATTGCAACCAGGTCAGCCCGCCGCCTTCTTTCAGCGCTACATAAGCAGGAATCGACATAAAGCTTATGGCGCTTGTCTGGGTGGCCATGGTCGAGATGCCGACCGCCCACCAGGGGAGGTTCCGACCTCCGACGTAGTAGTCTTCGTCATTGGCCTGACCACGACCCAGGTAGATGCTGAGTCCAATCATCCCCGCCATATAGACTATGATTATCGTCCAGTCGATGGTGGTCATGGATTCTCCGCTGTTTTCAGTTTTATTAATCCATAGGCGATAAAAGCGCCGGGCCAGGAAAACCAGTGACGAGATCGGACTTCACCAGTTTTCTCATCCACCGCCTCGTTGTACATGCCATCCCACTGCACAGATCTGCGCAGCTTCTCCAACACTGTTTGGAGCAGGGCGGTGTCGTCTATCAGCCAAGCAAATAACAGCTCCTGCCCGTCTCCCAACGGCCACTTATGGCGGGTATGCACTGAACCCAAACCGCCATACTCGCCTGGGTAGTAACCGCCTTCGTTGTCGGGCGAGAAAGCGAAGCGCATCGTATTCAGCCAACGCGGATCGTCTTTCTTACAGAACCCCCACAGGGGAGCGAACACCGACGGAAGATCATTAGCGTCGTGGTAAAGCTGGTAACTGCCGCCGAGGTCTGTGAGGTATGCGAACAGCTCGCGCCCATTGTGGACTGTGGTAAATGCGTCGAGACTCGCCGTGCGAACGCGATCTGCATGAGCCGCGAGATCTTCATCAACAAACTGAAAGCGTCGATTTAATCCGTCAAGATGCTTAAGTGTGTGCCATACAAGCACCTGGCTGGAGAAGTGATAGGGGTAAGCGACGTCGTCGTCGGCGGGCGTTTCCCCAGTCTCGTACAGCCAGTGGCTAGGTGCGCGGTGGCGCTCGAGCATACTCAGTGTTTCGCGCAGTGCAGGCACGGCACGCAGCACCGTTTCCGCATCGCCAAACTGTTCGTAGTACTCGCACAGCTCAAGTAAGGGGTAGCATTGCTGGTCCAGCTGAAACACCTGATCTTTGCTGCGACCGGTGGTGAGGTATGCACGCCCCCAGCATCCCTCCGGCCGATGTGCTAGCTCAAACATCCACAACAGATGCGCTCTGACGAGGGTTTGCACCTGCTGATTGCTGACGAGTTCCTCGTGACGGGCGCATGCGCGAACACACTCGATCATGTAGTAAGCGTCGCGATTCCAGGAGAGCGGTAGGAGTTGGTGATCTGTAATGACACAGGTGTGCTCATCGGAAACTGGAATCGAGCAACAAGATAAAATGTAATCCACGTTGCGAACGATGACTGCTTGCTGCCAGCTCTCATTTTCTGGAAAAAGGTCAGCCGAGTTAGGGATTCTCAGCATCGGAAACTCTACGGTGCTTTCAGCAATACAGAGCGACTTAAGTCCCTCACCCAGAGCATAAAGCACTGTCAGCTGACGTTGCTCACCCGGGCCCAGATGAAGCTCCCACGCCGCTTGATACTCGATGGGAGAGGCTTGCTGTAGCTGTACCTCAGGAAGCTTCAGAGCGCTGCTGTCATCCAAAACAAAGATATCAAAGCGAGCATTGAGTGCTACGTTCTCAACGCTCAACCGGTTATCGACAACCGAGAGGGAATGAGTCGCTTCGGGAATTGGGATTGGCCCACCTTCTGTCAGCTGTCCATAGCTGCAGCGGGTGAGGCTTAAAGTGCCCGCTAAGCAAAGCGGCACATCGAGAGGCTTGTTGCCGGTGTTTTCGATCGTGAGCTGTTGGACCAGAGTCTCCTGGCCGCCGATGCTGGCTGCAGAAAAGTGCGAGTAAGCCGATGCCTGATCGAGGGTGTACACAAACATCGGATCAGGAAGAAACACGACACGCTGCTCCTGCACTGGTCCTTGCGGCAGAAGCGCAATTCCCCGGGGCTCGCAAGCCAACCGCTGCCGGTACTCTCGGACGAAGTCGCTGTCATACCAGCGATCCTCCGGCATCTGCTCGATTCGGGTCAGGGTGATAAACCCATGTTCGGAATGATAGGAGTTGACAGAGCAGAGTCGTCCGTCTGGCATCACACTCGCCGACATCCTGCCAATGCCCAGGTCAATCGGTTTCTGATTTCTGCCGCGCAGCGGTTCCGTAATGCGAATTGTACGTCGATCAGTTCCCGGCCTGGCGGTTGGCGATTGCATGCGAGGCTAGCCTAAGTAAGCAGAGCTAAGGCGCACGAAAGAGCTCGGCACCCAGTTCTTCGGCTGCGGGAAACGCCGGAAACGCTCCCTGGCGTGACACGGCTAGTGCACCGCAGCGAGAAGCAAAGGTAAGGAGAGCTTCTAGCTGCGGTGCATCTTTACCGTCCAAGCTCTCGGCTAAGAAACCCTGCGGGTTGCCAACCTGGCTCATGCCGAATAGAACAGCGCCGATAAATGCGTCGCCGCCGCCCGTTGTGTCAACCGCATCGACCTTCGGTGGGTTGATCTCGTGTTCCGCTTTGGCGCTGTAGTAACGAAGTGTGTTCTTGCCATCCGTTACGATCGCAAGCTTTACTCCAGCTTCGAAGCACGCGTTCAAATAATGTTGCTCTCGGCCTGCACTTAAGAACTCCAGTTCTTCCCGGGCGAACTTCACCAGCTGCGCACGCCGGACGAATTCCGTAACGCGAGCAGAATCGACCTCACCGCGAGGCCATAGATTAGAACGAAGGTTCACATCGATGCTGATGAAGCAGCCATGGCTCTCCGCACGGTCGACTAGATGCCCGGTGACGCTAGTGATGCCTTCTTCAGTGAGTGTGTTACTACACAGATGAACGATGGGTTCGCCGTGAAACCAGTCCTCAGAAACCTGCGTCCTGGTCATAACGACATCGGCGGTTCGATCGCGAACGAAGGCGAAACTGCGCTCCCCGTCGTCGTCGAGGAATACGAAAGCGAGTGGAGTATTCGCACTAGGGTGGATCGATACATACTCGGTATCCACCTGGTAGCGGTTCAGCGCATCGATCAGAAAGTGCCCAAAATGGTCACAACCTACCTGTCCTGCGAACGCTGCGCGACCACCCAGCTTGGCAACAGCCACTGCCGCGTTGGCCGGTGCCCCACCAGGGAACTGGGTAAACGTTTTCAATGAAAGCTCGTCGTCGAAGCGATTCCCGGTATTGAGAAAGTCGATCAGTACTTCGCCGAAGCACAAGACTCTTCTCACCTCATCAACCCTGTAGGCACCAGAACAGTCCAGTTGCGGCGGTCCAGGAAAAATCTCGGCCGCCGCATCCTTTGCCTGTCTGGGAATCGTAGTACTCGCAGAAACCTGAGGTCCGCAGCATCTCGCTGGAGACGTCTTTTAATTTGCCCGCGAGCCCTTCAAATCCGTACTCATCCAATCCCAGGGAAATCATCCAGTTAATGTGTAGCCAGGATGGCCCGCGCCAGTAATTCATGCGTTGGTACGACGGTTCATCCGGGTGCGTGGAGGCAATGCCGTACGGTCCCCGATTCAACCAATACTCCAAGGCTTGTTCCATCTTCTTGGCCTGCGCCGGACTCGCGGCCCGGGCATAAAGCGGCAACAATGTACCAGTGGTCCGCACGGGAATAAGCTCGTTGCTGACCAGGTCCCTCGAAAAGAAACACGAATGCTCTTCCGACCAGAGCTGGCGCATACTGTTCAACGAACGCTCGGAGGTCTCTCTCAGGTCAGCTACATCCGCGGGAAAGTTAAGCGCCTCGCATAAGCTGAGTAGATCGCTGTTTGCGCGTAGCAAGACGGAGTTGAACCCGACGTCCTGCACCTTGAAAGGACACCGCTCGTAGATAGCCTCATCATCGAAGTTCAGCGATGCGAATAAATCTACGAGGTACAAAAAGCGGTCGTAGTCCTTCTTGGACGGACGCTGTTCACTGGCAACGAGTTGTAGATCGCGGCGCTGATAGTTCCAATCGATCTCCGGGACGCGCTTAAGCGCTTCGTGCCAGGCTGGACTATTGTCCATTCCTGACTCCCACGGATGAAAAGACGCCACCAGTCCTGTGCCCTCGGGATCGCGGTGTCGGTAGAGATAACGGTGCGATTGGATAAGTCGGGGGAGCAGGCGCGTCAAAGCCTCCTGGGTCGCCCGGGGGTTTTCGGATTGCTGGTACAGCTGCATGGCTACGGTGGCCAGTAAGGGAGGCTGGGCGATGGATGAAGTGGTGGGTGACCGATTGACTCCCCATTGCTCAGGTCCGGGAAAATAAGTCTCGTCCTCGACGTGAAAGACGATGTGGGGCAACAATCCGTGTTCCCACTGCCCCATGAATAGGTGTTCCAACTCCCGCCAGGCACGGCTTTCGTCAAAGGTCGCCAAACCCAGAGCCGTAATCCCCGAGTCCCAGTTCCACTGAAAGGGATACAGGCCGTCGGCGGGTATGGTGTAACCACCGCGATCATTCATCTTGAGAATCTGTCGAGCCCGGCGCTGCAGGGGAGCGTTATCCGGCACCTCTGCTTGCAGGCCCTTGCGTGAGTTGTGTTCCCAGGCCACTTGGCTACCTCAGACCTCACCTTCAGCCGGTTCTGCTTCGCTATCCTCTGCTTCGCCCCACGTTCCATCCCCGGCGATTTGTACAGATACGCCGTGAGATGAGTAGGCAATTCGCTGATGCATGGTCATACCGAAATCACTTACGACGGAGTCGACACCCGATATGGCCACCCCGCGAAAGTTTGCGTCTTCATCGATTTGGCTGTGATCGGCGAGCACAATCGTCTCCCGGGAATGCTGGGAAAAGTGCGCCAGGACTTTGGCGTCCCGTTCGTCGGCACAGGAGACGCCAAAATCCATACTCAAACCGTCCGCCGATAAAAAGACCTGGGCGATGCGAATATTCTCGAGCGTAGCCGCCACACTAGGGCCCACCAGATTCCGCGAAGCAGGTTGGTACGTGCCGCCGGTAAGCATTACCTGGATGTGCTGTGCGCCTTCAAGCGCCTCAAGTATTGGCAGGCTGTTTGTTATGACTGTGAGAGCATCGAGTTCGAGGCTGCACAACGCCTCAGCCATGTAGCGGGAGCACTCGCCAGCGCTAAGAACAATGGTGTCGCCTGATTCCACCATATGGCTGGCATGCTGAGCGATCTCTCGTCGAGTCCGACGCAGTTCGTCTTCAAACTGGGAATTCAAAGATGCTGTGTGATAGCTGAAGCCTAGTTCATCGCAATATCGGCTCAGCTCAGCGGACAGAGTTTTATACCAATGATGAGAAGGGTAGTGCTGGATAAATAGTACGGAATGGCTTTGGGGCTTGACGCTAGCACGCGCAAGAGGTGGCGCCAGTTGATCAATAACTTCTTCCCGTAAGCTCCACTCGTTGCTTCTGCAGGAGTAAAAATCCAGGTAGTTGTCCGGCGACAGCAGTCTGTGGGGGGTGATTACCGAATCTCCCGGTCCTTCTCCCGCATAGAACCGGTTGATGGCGTCAATCGCATTGCGTGCCACTACATGGGGAAACATCGCACCGAGTCCCCGCAGAATTTCATCCTTGGCGAGTTCGTCGAAAATACGGCCACCTTCCCCGCCAATGCAGTACGCCGCGATGTTGCTCTTGCCTGAAGCGCGGGCAGCATCAATCGCAGCTAAGGCTGACTGATCATTAATGGCGAAAATCAAATCAATGTCGGCAAACGCATCCAGAGCGTCTTGCGCGAGGCGAGCGGCCTCCTTGTAGACTCCGCCAGCGTCCACATTGATGGAGCGGACCTCGCCATCCACGCTTTCGCGAAGCCCCTGCAGAAAGCCGCTGGCGCGATTTCGGGTGTTCGCCAGGTGTTGTTGACTTAGCACGAGGCAGTGCAAGTCGCCCTTATGGGAACAGAAGTCTTTGCCCGCTTGGCGCCCCAGTTCAATGCCCACTTGCTTGTTGTCTACGCCAAGGTAGATCCCCTCCCCATCCAGGGAAGACTCATCCAGGCAGAGGACCCCTGCCTTCTTAGTTCGTCGGTAGATCGTTTGAGACACTTTGGGATCGACAGGTGGAAGAATGACCACGTCGACTTCCCGCAGGCTTTTGAGGTCGCCACCATCGGCAAGTTCGAGGTTTGAGGCAATGTTTGAGGCGACTTTGTCACCCAGGGCCATGGCCTGTCGCGTCTGTATGGCCTTGGACTCAAGCCGCCGGATTCCCCCGCGCACGCGCAGCAGCCTGCCTTCTTCGGCAAGGCGAACAATGTCTCTACGCACGGTCACGGTGGAGACGTCGGAAAGCTGGGAGTACAGCTGCCGCACGGACACGACTTCCTGTCGCTTGAGCTGCGAAAGGATCACTCGATCTCGTTCAGATTGGATCACTTAGATGTACCTTAATTTCGCAGTCCGATAGTACAAAAGTGATCATTTATAGTCAAAGCAATCAACGTAAGTCTCAAAACTATCGCTGAGGTGACGAGTTTTGTGATATCTAGCGTTCAAAATATCCAAAAATGTGAATATTAAAGATCATTAAAGAACGTAACATTGATCAACTATAATCACTTGTGTACATTTCACGATCAGGCGCGTGCAAGCGAACTCAGCCGGGGATAGTTCATATGAGTCACAGCAATGGGTAGCAGTGCCTTCGAGTCAACCTTCAAGACAGCTCACACGAAGTTCAGATAGGAGACAGACATGAAAATAAAAAAGCTCTCAGTCGCAGTAGCCACCGCAAGTACCACACTTTTGCCAACTCTTTACGGACCTTCTGTGCTCGCTCAGGAACCCGTTCTTGAGGAGGTCGTCGTAACAGGTACTGCTCGCGCTCGAGCGGAGTTTGACACGCCTCTGACGGTGACCGCATTGGATGAGTCGGATTTGAACAAGTACACGTCCAACAGCCAGGCCGACATTTTGCGGCAGGTACCAGGCATCAAAGCCGAAGGCGGCGGAGGTGAAGTGGCTGTGAACGTATTTGTAACTGGGCTTCCCTCGGGCGGGCAGTTTGCATTCACCCCTCTTCAATATGACGGGATTCCTATCTTCAGCACGTTTGGTCTCAACTCCTCAGCCTTCGACGTGTACGGGCGCAACGATCTGGGAATCGAGCGATTGGAATTCGTCGCCGGCGGTGCCTCAAACCTATTCGGGGCTGGTTCTGTCGCCGGCATCATTAACTACATCAGTAAGACCGGTAGTGATGATCCCGAAAGCACCGTGCAACTGACGGTAGCGGAAGAGGGGCGCACCCGACTCGATTTCGCAACCAGTGGCCCCCTCGCGGCCGGCTCAAACAACTACTACGCGCTTTCGGGCTTCTACCGCTATGATGAGGGGCCGCTGGAAACTGGCCTTGAGACCGACGGTTATCAACTGCGGGGTAACTTCAAACACGAATTCAATGACGGCTCCGGTTTCTTCACTATTTATGGACAGGCGATAGACGACGTTGCTCAGTTCTTTCTTCCGCTGCCTCTGGACCCAAATCAGAGTCGGGCAAGAGGCAACGATGGTGGTACGGTCTACACGGTGCAGACGGCTAACGCCGACCGGCTCACCTATCAAACCCCGGATGGCCTTTACACCACTGCAATTCGAGATGGCGTAAAAACAACCGGCGGCATGATCGCCTTCGACTTCGAAAAAGAGATGTCGTCTGAGTGGATTCTCCGCGCCAAGACCAAACTGGCGGACTACGACCACGAGTTCAATCTGTTTCTGGATGGCGACGGAATTACCAACCAACCGCTATCTCAGGAGGATTATCTTGACGTGCGCGGCTTCGGCACGGTGGGTGTAGACGATCTAGCGAATGCCAGCTTTACCTGGGCGGACACAGGGGAGGCTTTGCCGGCTGATTACCTGTTGTTTGGCAACCGTATTCTTGACCGGGATCGTCCCGCGACCGACTTCACCTTCGAAACGAGCATGTCAAAGGACTTTGACTTCGACAATACATCGCACGTCATCACCATCGGAGCCTATCTTTCTAGGGCTGAAGCCGATGACACCAACTTCATCACGACCTATCTCGCAGAGTTTAACGACCAACCACGCCTGGTGGACCTAACGGTCACGGACGTGGATGGATCTCTGACCGGTACAGCGGGCCAGTCGCTCGTTGTTTCGCGGAACGGTCTCGTGAGAACCAATGGGCAAACAGCCGATCGAACGATCTCGGCGAATCGTAGCGCATTGTATTTCACTGATCAGATTGAGGCCGATAACTGGAGCCTGGACTTTGGTGTTCGCCTCGAGCAGATCGAGGGTGACATCACAAACCCGGGAACAACATCCGTGTCTGTTGATCAGTCTGCGCTGCTGGGGCTTGGGCCAAACGAGGTTCTCACCAACGATCTGTCATTTGTCAGCGCTTTAGATGGCAGTGTTTTGCGCGGTGAAGTGGATGACACTGCTATCGCCTACTCGATTGGTGGTCTCTATCGATTAACCGATACCGTAAACATCTACGCGAACGCCTCTAGTGGATTCTTCTTTCCCCAACTGCGCTCGGTGCGCTTCGACCCCACGGGACGTCCTGGGCCCTTTACCGAAGAGGAGATTATCCAGGGAGAGATCGGTGTTAAGTACGACAGTTCAACTATCTCTGGTTCGGTCGCCTTCTTCTACACGGAGCTCAACGATCGCCAGAATATTCAGTTTGTAAACGACGGAATGGGTGGCGTGGAAACGATCGCCAACAACACGTCGTCTGAGACCAAGGGTATCGAGGTGATCGGTGCCTGGTACTTCGCTGACAATTGGCGTATTGACGCGAACTTTACCTACCAGGATGCTGAATTCACGGAGTACGACGGTGCTCCGGGGAATATCGGCAATGAACTCACACGGAACCCGGCAGTATTGTTCAACGCGGGTATCACCTACACCAGCGACAACCTGGAAGTCTCACTGTTCAACAGCTACAACGGCGAGAACTTCGTAAACGACGCCAACACGATTGAAGTGGACGGCTTCAACCTGGTGGGTCTGGATATCGGTTATCGCTTCGATATGGGTGACGGTGACTCACTACGGGTAGGGCTGAATGTCTTTAACCTGACCGACAGCGACGGAATTACCGAGGGCTCACCCAGGCAGGGCAGTTCTCAGACGGCTGACACCTTCTTTATTGGCCGCCCCGTGTTGCCCAGACGTGCGAGCCTACGGTTAACTTATGACTTCTGAGTTTTAAGCGAATCAAGTCGAACCCAATTCCGGGTTCGACCTTGCGTTCTCACGACAATTCGTAAGCCCGTTAAACTAATGAGTATCTAGAGAACCTCTAAACAAGTCCGGAGACACTCAGGACTTGTTCAGAGGTTCCTTGTTTCCCGGACTTTGGATTTTTCTGCACGTGAGATTCGGGAACTGTTCGACCGCCGACCATGTGGTCAATCGCCTCAGCGACCAGCCGCAAGCGGCTGCGAATGAGCTGAGGTACGCCGTGCTGAAAGAGCCAACTGAGGATGCAATCCGTGAACTTTAGGGATCCCGATTTTCTGGAAGATCACATACGTCGCATTCTTGCCTTCTACCACCCCCGCTGTGTCGACCGGGAGCACGGCGGCTTTTTTCAGCACTTTCGTGATGATGGCTCAGTTTACGATCACGCGACCCGTCATCTGGTCAGCAGCACTCGATTTGTTTTTAATTACGCCAGCGCCGCCACACATTTCCAGAACAGCGAGTACCGTGACGTCGCTGAGCACGGGCTTTCGTTCCTTCTCGAAGCGCACTGGCAGCCGCCTCAGCAAGGTTTCGCCTGGGTGCTTAACAATCGAGAGGCTTCGGATGAGGTCAATTACTGCTACGGATTAGCGTTCGTTGTTCTGGCGGCCGCCAGCGCCATGAAGGCCAGCGTACCCAGGGCATTCGAGGTCCTGGAACTGGCTATCGACGTGTTGGATTCTCGATTCTGGATCGACGCAGATGGTCTCTACGCAGATGAAGCCAGTGTTGGCTGGACCACGCTCTCAGAGTATCGCGGGCAAAATGCCAATATGCACGGTTGCGAGGCATTAATCGCCAGCTACGAAGCTACCGGAGAGAGTCGGTATCTTCATCGTGCTCTTGCCATCGCCCGCCGCGTAACCAAGGATCTTACCCAGCAGTGCGATGGTTTCGTCTGGGAGCACTACGATGCGCGCTGGAAGGTCGACTGGGCGTTCAATAGAGATAATCCTAAAGACCTGTTTCGTCCCTGGGGTATCCAGGCGGGGCATCAAACCGAGTGGGCGAAACTGCTCGTTATTCTTGACAGGTACTGTGATGAGGAATGGCTGCTGCCTACTGCTCAGGATTTATTTGATCGCACGCTAAGGCGGGCCTGGGATGCGGAACACGGCGGAATAGTCTATGGCAACGCACCCGATGGCAGTGTATGTGACGATGACAAGTACTTTTGGGTACAAGCCGAAACCTTCGCAGCGGCGGCAGCGTTGGCGGTGGCTACCGGTAATGACGAGTACTGGGATTGGTACGACCGCATCTGGAAGTACAGCTGGTCGCATTTCGTCGATCATGAACACGGTGCTTGGTTTCGCATCCTGACGCCAGACAATCGCAAGTACGACGATCTGAAAAGTCCTGCAGGTAAGACGGACTACCACACGATGGGTGCTTGCTACGAGGCCATTCGAAGTCAGACCGAAAGTTCAAGTTCTCCCGGTTAGGGTGTTTGCAACCGCCCCAGAAAAGCAGTGCAATTCGTAACAGCGCGGCTCCGGCAATGGTTTGGTAGCTTTCCGGGATATGCTCGCTTCATGCCCTTGCCTTGAACGCGCATAATGTTCCGTTCCAGGTGAGTGGAGCAAGCTGATGGGCATTTTCTTGCCAGACCTACTCAAAGGTATTCTTATCGCTGCAGCTCTGAACGCGTCGGCCGCGGCCGAAATGCCTCCGGCTGGCGACGCGGACATTGTCTGGATAGCCAGCGGCGAGTTCTGCGAGCCTGAAACCGTGTTACCCCTGCCCGACGAGTCTCTATTGATCTCCAACGTTTGTGGATTTTCAACAATGGGTTCGGGCTTCCTGAGCTTGCTTTCAGCAGGCGGTGACGTGCTCAATTGGCGCATTGTTGACAAACTCGACTCCCCCTTGGGTATGGCGTTGCTGGGGGAACGAATCTACGTCGTCGACGCTAATCGCGTACGCATCTTTTCCTGGCCCGAGTTTTTGCAACTGGATCTTCTGGAGTTACCAACACGGGTTGCCAACGACATCGCGGTCGCAAAGGATGGAACCATATATGTGAGCGACTCAGCTGAGCACACTGTCATACAGCTAAGTGGCGGCGGCGCTTCTCGAGTCGCTGAAAGCTTCGAATTTACCAATGCGAATGGACTGGAACTCTACGAAGACAATCTCTACGTCGGCGGCAAACGCCTCTGGAGGGTCGACCCCCGTCGAGAGACGGTTACAACGATCGGGCCAAAATGGCTGATGGATATCGACGGCATCGAGTTCGAGGGCGATGGCACGATGCAGCTAACGCCGGTGGGTGGTCCTCTAATCCGTTACCTCGGCGACGGTGATCTTCGTGTTTACTCAGGCGAGGGTATCAGTAGCACCAACCATGGATTCCTATCCTCGCAAGGTCTCGCGCTGATCCCTACGGGTTACGCTAATACCGTGATCGCCGTTCGCGTTGAATCGCTGGATTAGTTAGTAGCGCAGATCGAAGTGCTCTCGCTTGCTCGTGGCACCGTAACTCGCGGTACTGAATACTGCGACACAGGAACAGAAAAGGGTGCGACACCTTAGATGCCGCACCCCTGCTGGCCCAGGACTTCCTTGGCGTGCGAGCTAGCGTCGTCGACGACGACCGACCAGCAGCGCTCCAGGAAGCGCAAGCCCCAGTAGCGTGATCGAAAGAGGTTCGGGAACGGCTCGAGGCTCGCTGACCGATACGGACCCACTCGTGCTGAGCGTATCACCGACGGTGAGGTCTCCACCAAATGGAAAACCCACAGTGTTGTCTTCGATGAAAAGAAACTCGAGATCAAGAACGAACTCGCCGCTCGCTCCGCCCACGAATATCCCTTGATCAAGGCCGTCGGCGAAGTCTGGCAGGTTCGGAGTCCCGTCCGTGAAGAACCCGGCGCTTGCTCCGAGTATGTCCACACCGGCTCCCGCATCGTCCGACGAGATTGAGAACGGCGATACGAAGTCGTTGCCGGACCAGCTCCACTCCCAACCCATCAATTCGGATGCCAGGTCTATAAAGCCGTCGTCATCGGCAGACCCGTCGGTGACTAGAGACCCTACCAGGGAGCCGCCACCGTCGAGGTCCCACCAGCCGTCGTATTCGACTCCGAAGGAAAGGAGCATTGCGTTCGACTGCCCTGAAACAACCAGGGCAGATAAGAAGGCGAAGAGTAAGAGAGACTTTTTCATTACCAGATTCCATTCATGTTTGTGTGCAAGGGCGTGATCACCTAGGACCCGACAACACCGCCATCCTTTTTCCGGATGACGATGGTGCAGTCTCGTGGGATCGTTACGCCGTCGGTCGGCGCGGGAAAGTTCGTTCGATCGGGAAGACCATTACCCGGATGCTGCATATTGATCATTACCGTCGTTTGATCCGGGGATTGCGCCCAGCCGGTGATCTCGTCACTGTTGACGCCGACGAAGAGACGCTTTGGTGTTGGGGTTTCACCTGGTGCCAGCGGTTCAGTCGTATCGAATACGGTCAGCTGGTCCTGCAGACCATCTTGCTGACCGCCATCAGTTCCTATAAACAACCTGCCATCACGGTCTGCGTACGCGGCATCCGGATCAGTGAACACGCCTTCGGTTCCCCGGGTCTCTGAGCAGAGGATGAAGAACTCCCAATCAAACGTGTTGCTTAGCAGGCGGTCGCGGGTGCGGATGATATGGCCGTCGCTGTTCGGTGCCTGTGGATTCGCCGAGTTCGGTTCCTCACGTTGGCTGTTATTCGTAAGCGTCCAGAACACACTCTTGCTATCGGAAGCGATAGTTGTCCACTCCGGTCGATCCATCGGCGTCGCGCCCACGATGTCAGCGGCGATTCGGGTGTTCACGAGAAGCTCGGCCATGCTGCTGAACCGTTCAGCAAGGGCTGGAATACGCATGGAGAGCTCCAGCCACTCGCCCGTGCCGTCGTCGTCAAAGCGAGCAACATAGAGTGTGCCTTCTTCAAGGGGGCTGCGCCCTTGGGCGACCGCGCGTCGCCACGGCTGGCTGGAAACGAACTTGTAGCTGTAGTCAAAGCGCTGGTCGTCACCCATGTAACAGACCACTCGACCGCGATCGATGCGTATGGCAATAGCTTCGTGCTTGAAGCAACCCAGCGCGGTATGTTTTACCGGCTTCTTGTCCGGGTTCTGGGGATCAATCTCAACAATCCAGCCAAAGCGATTGTACTCGTTGGCATACTCTGGGTTGTCCAGTTCAAAGCGGGGGTCTTGCGTAAACCACCCGTAGCCGAATCCGTCTCCGTTGAAGCCGTAACGGCTCTGTTTTTCGTTAAGCGGCTCAAACGTCGGGTCATTGGACCCGAAATAGCCGTTGAAATTTTCCTCACACGTCAGGTAGGTGCCCCACGGTGTGTAGCCGTTGCCGCAGTTGTTGACCGTGCCCAGTGGCTCGTTGTTAGCTGCGTTCTCAAGGTACTCGGAACCGGCGACGGGACCCGAGAATTCCACCGGCGTATTAACGGTAATTCGACGATTGCGCGGGTCGAAACGAACGCCCCACTTGCCGCCCTCACCCTGCTCGACGCGAACGACGCTGACGCCGTGGGCTGACTGCGACAAACGCACATCGTCCAGACTTTCGGGAAAGCTCTTACCCAGGACGTGTGAATTTCTACCGAACTCGTGGTTTATGCAAAGAACCCCCGCTGAGTTAGACAACTTGCGTCGATCTGTAGGATCCACATCGGGGAACAGCCACATGCCGTCGTGGCCGATACCAACTTGCTGCTCCTGCTCGGTCCAGAATGGGCGGGAATTCGGATCGCCGGCGTACTCTGGAACGCCGTCGACCAACGGAGTGCCCCAGGGTATTAGCACATCGTATTCGTAGTCGTCCGAGATGACCGGAATAGTCGCTCCGTTGCTCTCTGCGGCAAATTTTTCGATGGTTACTGGATCGAAGTTGCACAGGCTGCCGGCGCTGCTGGTGGTGCCACGGCTAGCCAGTACGTCCTCGGGCTTAAGAAACGCTGCCACAGCTAGAGCAAGACTTCCCTGCAGCATACCGCGACGCGATAAGTTGGCTTCCAGCACGTCACCAAACGGACGGGTAGTCGACGGGTTGGTCGGTATCTCTTCGATGGTGTCGTGAATGTCGGCATTGTCGCCGTTAAAGTTTTCGAACATCTTGCGGGAAACTTCTTCGCGTGCCGTTGTGTCACGCAACGTACTTTCTTGATTTTCTTCCACTACTCCGGTGCCCAGATCAACTGGTTTGTTCATCCTCTTCTCCGAGTATGCGATTGGTGTTTTTGGTATTCGCACGGGGAGCCCGGTCCGAAAGTGATTGCATCGACCGTGCCTGACTGCGCCCTGCCGTTTTAGTATGTGGAGCTTTCAAGACGGAGATTTGAAGGAAACGTGAACAAAGATGAATTAATTGTTACGTGCGTGAAACGTTGGAATAGACCCCGGCAAACTGGCCGGCGCCGTAGCGCCCTGGCACCTTGGGGCTCGACTGATGCACTCTCAACGTGACCCCTCCCAACTCAGACCTGCGTTATAGTCAGCGCCGGTTCGGTTGACTCTCTCCCCGACGATGAACGAGTTGCTTCTCCATATAGGCCAAAGTAAATGTGCGAGCAGCACAATCCAGGCTTTCCTGTCGCGCAATCCGATTTTCGAAACCGATAAACGTTACGTCTATTACTGCTTGCTACCCGAGCGACGCTATCTTTGCGGGAACGAGGTAAGAGCGCACATAGACATTTCTCACGAGCCCTACCTCAACAGTGTCATCGATTTCGCCACGCCGAACGATTTCTTCAAAACGCTGGAAGACATAAAACGTCTTGACAGAAATGAGTCGGTTATTGTGAGCAACGAAGGGCTCGGCAACCTTTGGCTGGATAACGAGAAAATAGCCAGGCTGGAGTCTCTTGAGGTGCCGATAAAGGTCTTTATGTTGGTGCGGCCACCCGTTGAGTGGCTAAACGCGAGTTGGTGGCAATGGGGATGCTGGCTCGACGTATCGGTTGCAGAGTGGATACAACGAATAGGTCCAACGATAAACTACTGTGATCGTCTTGCGCCTTGGTATGCGAATCGCAATGTGCAATCCGTTTTCGTGGCTGACGTATCGCAGGGTCCGATTGATCGGTTTCGAGAATTTCTCGGCCTGCTCCCGCTAAGTGACGCACCTGGTTTCACTGCTAATACGGCGACATCGGCCGACTTGCTGCGTTTCCTGATCAAAAACAAAGCAGCCCTTAATCGGACCATTCATAATCCAAGTATCGAATTCATACTTAATCGAGAGATTGATCCGTCAGGGGGTGGTGCACCCTTTGTGCTGACAATACCAATGATCGAGGAAGCCGTGCTGGAAAGTAGGGGCGCTCACAAGCAATTGCTGGCAACGATGCAATGGATAGATGGTTACCGCCCTCCAGAGCTTGAATCGCAGTACCTTGATCCTGGTGCTTATTCAGAGTGTATTGAAGACTTCAACCTGGATGAATTTCTTGCTGAAAAGCCGTCGGAAACATTTCTCAAGCAAATGAACGAATGGCTCCTCAACAGGCTCGAGAAATCGCCGTTGCTCTTCCGGCCGTTCGATCCCGAGTCATATCTCGCATTGAATCCAGATGTAGAAGCTGCCAGGGCTAACCCTTACGAGCACTATCTAAGGTACGGAATATATGAGGGACGCTCGTTCTAGTATAAGCGCTCTTCATCCGAAGGGCCGAGTATCTGTCTGCAGATACTCCGATGGTTTGCGGTGTATGGGCATGGATTCAGAATGAGTTGTGGAAAGCCGAAGTATGCAGTGTGCTGCTCGATCAAAAAGTTCCTGAACCGGCAATCTTGAGATTGGGCTTGAGGTTGCGATTGTCAGTCGATTGTTGGCGACAACTTGCGTCAGCATTCGACGCTGATGGGCTAGCTTCGCAGGCCGGGACATACTATGAATGTTCTTCTGACCGGTGCCACAGGAATGATTGGCTCCCTGGTAGTCAAGGGGTGTCTGCTCGATGGCCGCGTCCGCAAGGTTGTAAGCCTCACAAGACGCCCGTCAGGTCATACCAGTGACAAGCTGGTGGAAGTTGTCATTAGCGACTTTTCCGACCTGGATGAGAGTGCCAGCTGCTTTGACGACATCGATGTGGTTTTTTACTGCCTGGGCGTATACACGGGCACCGTAGATCGCGACACGTTTAGGGAAATTACGGATGACTATCCGGAAGCGCTTGCAAAACTCTTGTTAAAGCGAAACTCAAACGCACGGTTTTGTTTGCTTAGCGGTGCCGGGGCCGATCGTAAAGAGAAGAGCCGGATGGCGTTCGCAATGGATAAGGGCGTTATCGAAAACCGATTATCGCAGTTGGGATTTTCGGAGTTCTATGCTTTTCGGCCTGCGTATATTTATCCGGTAAAGCGTCGCGAAGAGCCGAACTTCACTTATCGTTTGACCAGATCCTTGTATCCGGTGCTTAAGTTGTTCGGTGACAATGCGAGCATCACCTCCGAACAACTCGCTCAAGCGATGTTGTGTGTTGGTCTAGAAGGCGGTGAAAAAGAGATTCTTGAGAACAAGGATATTGTGAAAATCGCGTCGCGATTGCCGTAATAGATATTCGTAGCAACTAGTCCCCAACGCTTAGCGGCCTTTCTTGATCAGAGGTTTGCGCCTTCACTGACCGCATAGATTGATCAGTTGTTCTGCGACATCATCCAGCGTTTTCTTTTGCTCAGCCGCATACAGTATGTGCGGATCGATCACCGGACGCCCCAACGCGCTCTCAAAGTCCGTCTGACTTGAGTGGTTAGGTGAAGCGCCCGATGGGCCCTCGCTGGTATCGGTACCCAGATTCGAGCGAAAGATCCCCGCTGCGCTCACCGGGAGAAAATCCTCGTACAGAATCGGTTCCACCGAAAGTAGGCCGTGAGTGACTGCATCTGCGCGTGCGGTGGGATTGCCCAAATCGAGATCAGACATACGGCCGTGATTCTTGCCTTCAACCAACGCGTAGCGAAAGTACACGAGATCTCGTTCCAGCAGTGTTTGCCAGTCATCGGGAAACGTCTCGAACGCATCGCGCAGGCGCTGCTCTTGGTCACTATCCTGAACGCCGCCATGTGCTTGAGTCAGACAGGTGTCGTAAAGCTCTCGTCCCATTGGTGTAAGCGCAGCACCACGTTGCTCCACCTCGCCGAAACGTGCCGTGTGCTTTCCATTCACATCTTCGGCATTGTCTTCATGATTGTTGGTCGCAAACCGGACGGTTTCTTCAACCGCGTGGAATGCGGTTTGTCGCAAAAGCACCGGGCACTCGCGCCTCGGAGGTCCTTCAATTGTCGCCTTGGCCTTCAGGCCAGCATCAACAAGTCCAGCCTGAAGCCGGTCAATATCGAGAGTGTTCGGTGTGAGGTGGTTTATGTGTGGACCGGCGAATGCTGCAATATCGGCTATCAAGCGATGAGAACTAAGAAAACTCTCATACAGACTTTTGCTTACCCGGGCCTCACCCGTCCAGAGGAATACCCGAACACTCTCATCAATAAGTTCGGCGGCGTCTTCTGATCTCACACCACCGCGAGCTTCAGCCTGCTCAAGGAGACGTTCAAGACGCGGGGTCGCGATTTTCCGCTCCGAAATGCTGGCGATGACTTGATCGCGCACGGTCGGATCCTGAATCAGCTCTGGGCGAAGCAGGGAGCAGAACATTCGGAAGGGACTGCTTACCAACTCGCTGGCGCTTATAGGTCGAAAGGCGGTGGAATATACAGGCAGTCCGGCGGGAACCAGGTCGTAAAAAGCCACCGGCTGCATTCCAAAAAGAGCGAATAGCCGGCGCAGGAAAGACAGCTCATCCGGTCTGCCGACGCGGATCGCGCCATGCCGTTGTGAGCTTATCTCGGCTACACAGACGTGGTTTTCAGATCGAGGATCGCGTCGCTCACGTAGGATCTGCGCATTGGTTGTTTCAACCAGGTTGACGAGGTCCGCATAAGAGGGGACCTCAGCGCTGTAGAGCTCGCTCATGGCGCTTGCGAAGAGCGTGCGCAGCTGAGCAGGGGGTGCGAGATCGCAGCTCATCTACCCAGAATAAACCGCAAGAGCGATCTAGTCTTGCGCACAATCAGACACACCAATTTCGCATGCTTTTGCTTGTGAAAGCTGATCTGATGCGAGACGTTGAGCAAGCGCAATCCGTTTCAAGAGGCGCTTTTAGTCGCCTGCTGAAGACTCATCCAGAGGCTTCAAAGGAAACGGCTCCGTCACTTCTACGACTTTGTTCCGCACAAGTCCTACGCTCTCAATCTCGATTTCTACAACGTCTCCCGCAACCATACGACCCGGATTCGCATCGGTGGATGGCACCGTTCCGGTGTATATCAGATCACCTGGGAGCAGGGTGATATAGCGGGAGAGATAGGAGACAAGTCTCGCGGGGCTATTGATCATGTTGCTGGTGCGTCCGTCACCAACGAGGACATCGTTCTGCTTGATCGTC
The DNA here is from genome assembly GCA_039111155.1 of Pseudomonadota bacterium. GTDB lineage: Bacteria > Pseudomonadota > Gammaproteobacteria > Pseudomonadales > Halieaceae > Congregibacter. The sequence continues at coordinate 122,325 of JBCCPL010000011.1, forward strand.
ACGCGTAGATCGCTGTAGTCGACGCCGGTGACGATCGACTTCCCAAGTACGGCCCATGTGTCGGGGGACTTCGACAGCATTTTCGTAGGAATGTTGGTATCGGAACGGGGCCAGTTGCTGCCCTCTACCATCCGCATACCTTCGCTGTACCAGGTGTTCTCACTGACGTCATTTCCGACCGCGACACCGAATATGTGGTCTGGTGCGTCTTCAACCGATATATGGCGACCCTTCTTGCCTATGACCAAAACGAGTTCGCCCTCCCAGTCAAGATTTTCGGCTTCGGGGTAGATTTCTATATCACCGTCCCAGGTATTTAACGATGTTGGCGATTTGGTGAACCAGCGAGGGTGAAGAACGGTCGGTCGGGGCCTGCCCGAGTCAGCCCGCCAGCTCGTATTGCCAGCAACACCCACAACATGGGTGACCTTTTCTGGATCCACCGGCAGTAATAGGAACACCTTGGACAAACTATGGCTTCGGCCGGTGGGCTCAGGGTTGCTAAACAAGTCGCCATCGAGTTCGTGGACCTTGTCGCCGTCGAGAATGCCGTAAGAAATGGTCACTCCATCGGTGTAGCGAACGTATTGGGTAGCATCGGCGGCCGACGTTGTATGAGACACAAGCAGAATGACTGTTGTGGCGATGCAGGCCGCCAGGTTGTAAAGGCTACGAAGCTCGCGCAATAGGATACCGTTCATATTTTTATTTCCAGGTAGCTAGGGTAAGCAATGCAGCGCAGGCTGCGATCAAAAGGTACCACATGGAGATGAATCAGTCCGGCCACACTCTGATTGCATTGGAATCGTGCTGTGCGAATTCGCACAGTCCATGTGACAACCGGACTAAACGTGCTCGGCACCCGGTTTGCGAAGTTTGGTGAGACTAGTCGGCCTTATTTGACCAGGCGCAGCGAAAGCCGAAGGTTGCGGTCCAGAATTTTGGTTCGGAATAACCACGAAACGATAAACGCATCTGCTCCGGTGGATAACCCCAACCGCCGCTTCTCAGCGCTTTCACGCTACCGATAGGAAGTCCTTTGGGGTCCGTTACGGAAGCCTCTGAATAGGGTTCTTCAGCCATCCAATCGGCGGTCCACTCATAGACGTTACCCGCTACATCATAAAGCCCGTAACCATTGGGAGTGAAAGACGCGACCGGCGCTGCGCGTGCGAAACCGTCGTCGTAGTTGCTGATCGTGTTGAATTGAGGAAACAGTCTTTTCGCTGCTTCGTCCGGTGCGTTTATTGGTCGTACCCCATTATCGAGAGGCAGAGATTGATTGCCCCAAAAGTAGATCTCTCCGTCGCGGCCACCGCGGGCGGCGTACTCCCACTCCGCTTCGGTGGGAAGTCGCCCTCCTGTCCAGCCGCAGAAGGCTGCAGCGTCTTGCCAGGACACCTGTACAGCCGGCCACTTATCCTCTCCTAGTTCGTTGCGGTCGTAGGGGAGCTCCCAGGTTAATCCTGCTATCCACTTCCACTCCCCAGTGTCCGTATCCCAGTACCTACCAACGCCCTCCAATTCTGCTAGCGTGCGATACCCAGTCGCGCGAGTGAACTCCCTATACTCTCCGATCGTCGTTTCTGTTTGGGCGATCCTAAAACCCTGTTGAATCGTCACTTCATGGCGAGGAAGTTCCGATGGCTCACACTGCGTATCAAGCGGAACGCAGCCCATCATGAACGATCCAGCAGGGATCTCCACGGTCTTCAGAGCAATCGCTGCTAGGCTAGCTACTGCGATGGATGAATCGCCACGGTCGAGCATATCTAGAACGGCACCTCCGACCAGACCGGTGCCACCGGCGAGAAGTACTCGTTTCATATTCCGACTAGGAGCGAAAGATCAATAACGATACCAAAGAGGATAAAGGATGCCGCAATTCTGCAGCGCGTCTCCCTTGCTGATGTAAAAGCGCCCTGGGTTTAGTTTAAAGACTCAGAGCTTTCTGCGGCATACATCTTCGTTGTGCTCTCAGTGCATTCCTGGTGAACTTTCGCTTGCCTGATCACGACGCTCTCGGGTAAATCTCTGCCTCCAAGAGTCTTGAGCTGTGCCTCCTGCGCGACCGTCATGCTGCCAAATATGGCTTTACCCATACACATGCAGAAGTTATCGGTGAACCCAAAGGGCAGGCTGTAGCCTGCGTTGTGCAGCTGCTGATCGAGTTTAGCTACGCAGCGTGTTTGGTGGTTGTCTATGTAGTGCTCAATACTTGCGTCGCTGAGACGCTCAGCCTGGAGTGGAATAGCACTGACTGACAGAAGCAGTCCTGCCACGACTCCGATCACTGGTTTGATCATCTGGCTCATCTCCCCCCTGAAGAAACCCCGGATCGCACCGCGGCCTTAAGCTTATCGGTGGAGTCGATTGAAGTATCCGTTTCGGGCGAGTAATCCGGCGGGGATTGAGGAAAACGTGATCCAGTTCACCTTTTGATCCAGTTCGGCTGCGCGGCTGCTCGCCGCGGTCGAGCTGGCTTGCATTTGGTGATTGGCTTATCGGTGCTTTGAGAGCCTAAGTCGGGAAGGGATTGTCAACGAAGTCGCCGCCAAGGCAAGAACTGCCAGCGCGCAGATAGCGAATTTGCTGATTAACTCCATGGTGCCTTCGATCAACACGGCGTGCACAACGCTGCCCAGGACGATCACAATCGCTAGCGACTTATGGGATCGGCGCCATCGAAGCAATCCAATCGTGGAGCGCATCGCCGTGAATAAAGCCGATATAAACAGCGCCCACATCGCTAGAACACCCCAAACAGAAAAGGGTGTGGGTGAACGGAACAGGAGGGCATCAATCACATCGGGTGGGCTGGTAATCCAGAGCCCCCCCACGTGCAGAACAATGGCCAGCAAAAGAGTTCCGCCGATCCAGCGATGACCCTGCCGCTGACGGTAGGTTCCAACGCCTGGCAAGTACCCGGAGGCGAGCAGGGGTTGCAGTACCAGTAAGCTCATCGCAAGAATGCCGGCGAAGCCCGCAACTATGTAAATAGGATCGCGCCAGGCGAGGTAAGGACTCATGGCTGCGAGAGCGATGGGTGACAACAGGACTAAGGTAAGTGCCGCCCAGATTGCGGCAGTCCGAACGGGTACTGCCCCGAAGCGCACGAGCAATCAGGCCGGCTTGAGTACGAAATGCGCCTCTAGCGATGAGTCCCGGGCACTCGACATCACCGGGCGTAAAAACACGGTTTCAAAGTCGCCGCTATCATAGGCCAGATGGCCATGGGGTTGGCCGAACGCCGGAACGATCTGCGGCATTTCGAGCCGAAACACACCGTTCTCATCTGTGAGAGTCGCGCCGTGACTGTGCCAGTCACGCTCGTGCCCCTCCGTGGTATGCGCCCAGATCTGAATGCGCTGGCCTGCCAGTGGCGCACCGTCGCCTGCCCGTCGCACCGTCCCCGACATCCAAAAGCCACCGCCGCCTATGCGGTCCACAATGGGAGCGCCGGGCCTGTAATTATTGGCACCGCCGCGCATGGAGCGCGTCGGTGCAAGCCCGGCAGCGTTTGCTGGTATCAGTCCGCCCGACGTGGCGGCTACACTCGCGGCAAGAAGTGCGGTACTTCGCCCGAGAAATTGCCGTCGTCTCATGTGTGCTTGGCTCATTATGAAACCTCCTGCCGATTGTGGGCGTGGAAGAAAGTGTTAGACAACGAGCTTAGCCATTTTGCTCGCAACTTCCGCACTCAAACTCACTGGTCTCAGCAAGCTTTCGAACAGCCTTTCTTCATGCCCGGCGAGTATCGCGCAGAGCAAACACCGTAGCATCTTTGGCAAATGCAATTAGCACCCATACCAACCTACCAATAACGCGTTCGGCTTGGTAGCTGGTTGGAAGATACGGACGCGTAAGTGCTCGAAAGTGCGGTGCTGCTCATCCAGGTTCGCGTATTCAGAGATCGATCGGTAACGGAGACTCCTCCTTGACCGCCATAAGGCTGAAATTCGACTCGATGCTGCGAACGCCCGGGAACTTGAGTATGTGTTTCATGGACAGCTCCGAAAAGTGATCGATGTTCCTGGCGATCACCTTAAGAAAGTAGTCGTGGGACCCACTTATCGCGTGGCACTCGATGATGTGTTCTTCTCCTTCTACGGCGTCCTTGAATTTGCTGACCTTGGCATCTGATTGCTGATCCAGAGCCACGAGTACTAGCGCCGTGACCTGATACCCGAGTTTTCGTTTGTCGAGCCGCGCGCTATAACCCTGAATGTATCCGGATTCCTCTAGCGCTTTCACACGACGGAAGCAGGGTGCTTCCGAACTCCCGATTCTTTGCGCGAGCTCTACATTGGTGATTCGACCGTGAACCTGTAACTCCCGAAGGATGGCGGCTTCTGATTTATCCATATCGAATCATCCTTTCCTTTAAATCGATAAAAAAGGGAATATCTTTCTGAAAATAATCTATTTTGTCAATAAATAGAAAGAAAAATTCCATCTACCGGCTATAAGCTTTCGACCCACAGCAGATAAATACGGATGGGAGTTTTCATGGCGGATTTGTTCGACAACCCGATGGGTCTCGATGGTTTTGAGTTTGTAGAGTTTTCCGCGCCCGAACGAGGCGTGCTTGAACCCGTGTTTGAGATGATGGGCTTCACTCTGGTCGCCAAGCACAAAGCGAAGCAGGTCGATCTGTGGCGTCAGGGTGACATCAACTTTGTCATCAACTACGAACCAAACTCGCCGGCCTTCTACTATGCGCAAGAGCATGGACCGAGCGCCTGTGGCATGGCGTTCCGTGTTCGCGATGCGGCAAGCGCTTATCGGGATCTTCTCAATCTTGGTGCTCAACCGATTGACGTTCCCTGCGGCCCGATGGAGCTTAAAATGCCAGCCATCCGAGGCATTGGCGGCGCCATTCTCTACCTCGTCGATCGCTACGGGCAGGGCTCAACTATCTACGACATCGACTTCACCTACCTCGATGGTGTCGACGCGCATCCGGTCGGGTGTGGTTTCCAGGTGATTGATCACCTCACACACAACGTGTACCGCGGCCGCATGGACTACTGGGCGGGCTACTACGAGAAGTTCTTTAACTTCCGGGAAATCCGTTTCTTTGACATCAAGGGCGAGCACACGGGACTTAAGTCGCGGGCCATGACGGCTCCGGATGGAAAGATCCGTATTCCTCTGAACGAGGAAGGGGGAACCGGAGGTCAGATCGAAGAATACCTGATGAAGTACAACGGGGAAGGGATTCAGCACATCGCCTTTGCCTGCGATGACCTGATCGGCTGTTGGGATCGGCTGAAGGAGCGGGGAGTCTCATTTATGACCGCCCCTCCAGAGACCTACTACGAGATGTTGGAGGAGCGACTGCCCCGTCATGGAGAGCCGGTCGATGAGTTGCGTACGAGAGGTATTTTGCTCGATGGCAACACCACCGAAGAGCAACCGCGCCTCCTGCTGCAGATTTTCGCCGAGCCCTCGATTGGTCCGATCTTCTTTGAGTTCATTCAGCGCAAGGAAGACGACGGCTTCGGTGAGGGTAATTTCCAGGCCCTGTTCGAGTCGATGGAGCGCGATCAGCTCCGCCGGGGTTCAATCCAATCCGAAGAAGCCGCAGCTTGAGGTCGGCGTTGTGAACATCAAGCGAATTCATCACGTGGCTTACCGTTGCAAAGACGCGAAAGAGACAGTCGATTTCTATCAGCGGCTTTTGAATATGGATTTTGTCCTCGCATTGGCTGAAGACACGGTTCCCTCTACCGGCGCCGCCGATCCTTATATGCATGTATTTCTGGATGCCGGTATGGGCAACGTGCTCGCATTTTTTGAGCTGCCGAACTCACCGGAGATGGGTGCCGATCCGAATACCCCCGACTGGGTCCAACACATTGCCTTTGAAGTGGCGAGTTGGCAGGAGTTACTCGACGCCAAAAAGGCAGTAGAAGCTGAAGGACTGGAAGTCATCGGGCCGACGAACCACGGCATTTTTCAGTCGATCTACTTTCGCGATCCGAACGGTCATCGTATCGAACTGGCCGCGAACACCTGCACCGATGAAGAGATGGCCGAACTGCATCGCGTGGCGCCGGCGATGATCGAGGAGTGGAGCAGGACGAAGAAAGCTCCGAATCACGCCGCCTGGGTGCACCAGAAGCAGCGAGAAGAGGCCCCGGCGTGAAACTGGCAAGCCTTAGACAAGGCCGCGATGGGGCTTTGGTCGTCGTGTCGAGAGATCTGTCACGCGCTGTCGCCGCCGATAACGTTGCGCCAACCCTCCAGGATGCCCTCGATAACTGGTCCAACGCCGAACCGGGCCTTCAGGAGTTGTACGCAGAGCTGAATGCGGATTCGCTCGCCGGGGCGTTTGTGTTCGACCCTGCGGCTTGCGCGGCGCCGCTGCCGCGGGCCTACCACTGGGCCGATGGCAGCGCCTATGTCACCCATGTGGAGCTTGTTCGCAAGGCCCGGGGCGCGGAATTGCCAGCCTCGTTCTGGGAGGATCCGCTGGTTTACATGGGCGCATCGGACGCCTTCATTGGAGCCCGCGATCCGATCGAGGTAGAAGACGAAGCCTGGGGAATCGACTTCGAGGCTGAGGTCGTCGTGGTCACCGACGATGTACCTGCGGGCACGTCCGTTGATACCGCTGGCGGTCACATCAGGCTAGTCGGCCTGGTCAACGATGTGTCGCTGCGAAACCTGATTCCCGGTGAGCTTGCAAAGCAGTTCGGCTTTTATCAGTCCAAGCCCTGGACGGCGTTCACTCCGGTACTCGTCACACCCGACGAGTTGGGTGACGCCTGGGATGGCACAAAGCTGCACCTACCGCTCCGGGCAACGCTCAATGGCGAACTCGTAGGGTCACCGAATGCCGGACAGGATATGACCTTCGACTTCGCCCGTCTGATCGCGCATTGTGCCAAGTCCCGGTCGCTGATGGCAGGTTCCGTCATCGGCAGCGGTACCGTGGCGAATGTCGGCTCGCCGACGGGGTCGTGCTGCCTGGCCGAAGTTCGATGCCTCGAGACGATAAGGGACGGGCAGCCATCCACTCCGTTTATGAGGTTTGGGGATCGAATCCAGATCGAGATGCTCGACAACTTGGGTGATTCAATCTTTGGAGCGATCGATCAGGAGGTCGTCGCCTACGTACCAACCGGTGGCTGACCCTTGGAACTCTTCTCCTATTTTAGATCATCGGCCGCTTACCGTCTTCGGATCGCTCTCAATCTAAAAGGTATCCCTTTCGAGTATGCGGCGGTCAACCTGCTTCGCTCTGAGCAAAGCTCCACGGACTATACCCAGCTGAACCCCCTGGGTCTGGTGCCCGCGCTGCGCCTGGATAGTGGCGATGTGCTGACCCAGTCGATCGCAATTCTGGAGTGGCTGGAAGAAGCCTATCCTGCGCCCGCACTGCTACCGACTGGCCCGAATGAACGCGCAAAAGTGCGGGCGGTGGTGAACATCATCGCCTGCGATGTGCACCCCATTTGCAACCTATCGGTCACCCGGTATTTGGCGACTCACTTCGAGGCGGGCAAGGACGACCTGCTTCACTGGTACTGCGCATGGATGTCCCGAGGATTCCACGCTTTGCAGAATCTGATTGGTGAACACGGCGGTCCCTACTGTTTTGGCGATAGCCCATCCCTGGCTGACGTTTGTCTGGTGCCTCAGCTCTACAATGCCAGACGCTTCGATATATCCCTCGACGCATTTCCAGCCCTGCGCCGCGTGGATGCGCAGTGTAGACAGCTCGACGCCTTCTCCAGCGCGTCACCGGAGTTACAGCCGGATGCTCTCCCACCATAGGTAACGTCATGACTCAGCAAGAAGTGATCGAAAGCTTGCCTGCGCACTTACGGCCGTTTGTGAAAACCCAGAACTACGAGGACTACACTCCCCGGGACCATGCCGTCTGGCGCTTTGTCATGAAGCACCTGGTTCGTCAGCTCGCTGATTCCGCGCACCCTGTGTATCGGGCTGGGCTTTCAAAGACCGGTATAACGATGGATCAGGTACCGTCGATCGAAGAAATGAATCGCTGCCTGGCGATGCTTGGTTGGCGCGCTGTGGTGGTGGACGGTTTCTTGCCACCTGCCATATTCATGGAGTTTCAGTCTCTGAAGGTGCTTGTGATCGCCATCGAGATGCGCAGCGTGGAGCACATCTTCTATACCCCTGCTCCCGATATCATTCACGAAGCCGCAGGACATGCACCGTTTATCGTTGACGTTGACTACGCCGAGTTTCTCCAGCGTTTTGGCGAAGTCGGTATGAAGGCCATCGCAACCCGGCATGATCTGGAGCAATACGAGGCGATACGCAAGCTCTCGATTCTGAAGGAATGCCCAAGTTCTGACCCCGGGGATATCGCTAAGGCACAGGCCGTGCTCGAGCGCCTGATGAAAAGCGATGCACCGCTATCAGAAGCCGCGCGGCTCACGAGGCTGCATTGGTGGACCGTCGAGTACGGACTGGTTGGCAGCGTCGATGACTACCGACTATTTGGTGCGGGGTTGTTGTCATCCCTTGGTGAAAGTCGCCACTGTCTGGACGATGAAGCAGTAAAGAAGGTTCCATTGACCGTAAATGCAGTGGAGCAGCCGTACGATATAACTCATCAGCAGCCGACCCTGTTCGTCACCAAAAGCTGCAAGCACCTGACACAGGTGCTTGAGGAGTTTGCCGCATCGATGTGCTACCAGCGCGGCGGTGCGGATTCTGTGCGCAGGGCAATCGACGCCGAGAGTGTGTGTACGGTGGAACTCGATACCGGAACACAGATGAGCGGCCGGTTTAGTGAGGTTCTATGCGATGCGGTTGGCAATGCGACCTACGTAAGAACAGTAGGGGCTACTCAGCTCGCTCACAACGGCACCCAAATCTACGGACATGGAATCGAAAAACACAGTCACGGCTTTGGTTCCCCCATTGGCTATCTCAAGGACTTCAGTCGCTGCCTTTCGGCCTACACCGTCGACGAACTCAAGGCCCACCAGATTGAGGTCGGCAAACGGGTCGAACTTGAGTACCTCTCCGGAATCACGGTCAAGGGGATGCTTCAGGCGATCGTGCGGCAGGATCAGAAGAACCTTGTCCTCAGTTTTCTAGACTGCTCCGTTACCGACTTGGACGGTGGGGTGCACTTCGCACCCGACGGCGGAACCTACGACCTCCTCGTAGGTGGTCGTATCACATCAGTGTTTGGCGGCGCCGCGGATCGCCTGAAGCTGCAGCTGTTCAAGCCCACACCAAGGACGAAGACGATTCAAGTTGAACCTGATGCAGACCTCATGGAAGCCTATCGCGAGGTGGCATGCATCAACGCGAGCAACCAAACCCGTAGCGCCGCTGAGCTTCCGAAATCAGTCTGTCGCGCACTGCAGCTATATCCGGATGAGTGGTTATTGCGAGTTGAACTGCTGGGCTCTGCCAACCCTGCGCTTTCGACCAGGTTGCACGGAGAGCTCGCGGCCATTTCGGGGCTGGACGAAGAACTAGTCAGGCTACTGGCCCTTTCGCCTCCAGAACCTGGCAACCCCAGCTTCGCAGTGCAGGAGGCGTCCTAGCAGGCGGCCGGAAGCCTGTTGCTAAGGTCCCCAGTAGCGATCGCGGCAGTCGGCAGGGACGTACTTCAGATTCTCATCTGCAACGCTTTCATCCTGGCCGCAGCGCCAGATCAGCATTCCGTCCTGAATTTCCGGATCGAGTTGTAGTTCCAGTTGGCTTGTCAGCGAGAGTTCTGCTTCATTAAATTCGATTTCAATACGCTGATCCGCGTGCCAGTCGATGGTATCTACGTAGCGGGAGCCAAATACTCCCGTGAAACCGGCGGTGGCACTGTCGCCGCCCGGCGGCAACTTTCCATGAACCTGGAAATACTCAGTAACAGCGGCCTTAGCGGATGCCGCTGCGGATACGCCCTCGACCACTCGTGCTCGGATGGTGTAGTCGCGGTAAGCAGGGAACGCAATACTCGCGAGTATTCCGACGATCGCGACGACCACCATAAGCTCGAGAAGGGTGAACCCGTGGGATTTTTGCTTGAACGCCATTGTTTTTATGTGTCGGTTGTCCAGAGAAGGCCCGGTCGTTTACCGTCGCGCGCAAGCAAAACATCGACACTCGCTCAGGCCTTTAAGGATAATTCTCTAGAGTGTGCATCCGACACGAAAATACAACGTATTGTGAGATCTGCGTCACATTTTGCACGCTCTGGCTGAGGTCTTTGGCCACGGACTCAACAGCGGATTGGAAGGTTAGGGAGCCTCTGAGTGCGCCGAGCAAAGCTCAGGTGCAGGGGAAGTTGTACCGACAAGGATGTCATGACGATGGAAACTGTGCAGTGGTTTCCCTCGTCATGACATCCTTGTCGGTACAACTTCCCCTGCACCTGAGCTTTGCTCGGCGCACTCAGAGGCTCCCTAACCTTCCAATCCGCTGTTGAGTCCGTGGCCAAAGACCTCAGCCAGAGCGTGCAA